>JBBSUN010000145.1:0-1574 GCA_038234335.1 Mycobacteriales bacterium | reverse complement strand
GTCTACGGCCCGGCCGCGGGCATCGCCGCGGCCGTGCAGGCCCTGCCGGTCGCCCCGACGGCGCTGCGCCGCAGCTGGATCGGCCGCAGCGGCCCGCTGGCCGGTCGGATCGCCGGGTTCGTCGCGGCCACGACCGCGCCCGCCGTCGCGGCGTACACAGCGGTCCTGCTCTCCGACACCGCCACCCCGACCTGGCACGACAGCCACCTCCAGCTGCCGTTCGTGTTCGTGGGCAGCGCGAGCGCAGCGGCGGGCGGGGCGGGGATCGCGCTGGCCCCGCTGTCCGCGTCCGGCCCGGCCCGACGCCTGGCCGTGGGCGGTGCCGTGGTCGAGCTCGCCGTGTCCGAGTACATGGAGAAGCAGATGGGGCTCTCCGCCGAGCCCCTGCACACCGGCAGGCCCGGGACGATGATCCGCGCGGCCAAGGCGTGCACCGCCACCGGAGCGGTCCTGGCGGTCGCCGGACACCGCAACCGGGCCGTGTCCGTGCTGGCCGGGGCGTCGCTGCTGGCTGGTTCGGCCCTGACCCGGTTCGGCATCTTCTACGGCGGGCAGGCCTCGGCCCGCGATCCGAAGTACACGGTGGTGCCCCAGCGGGCCCGGGTCGACGCGGGGCGCCCGGTGCGCTCGAGCGACCCGGCGGAGCAACCCGCCCGCTGAACGGCCTCAGCCCACCTAGTGCGTGCCGTCCTCGTGGCGGACGGTCGTCGGTGTGGACCGGTGTCAGAGACCCGCCGCCGGCGTGGTGCGGCTGATGCAGCGATGAGCGAGTCCGCCGGCAGGGTGGCCGCGAGGTCGTGCACACCATCCACTCCGACCCGCGGACCGACATCAACAACCCGTCCGGCCCTGACCGCGACCTCCTGGCCAGCCAGGCCCGGTTGACAGAGTGGCTCCAGCACGGGGACGACACGGGTTCGGCTACCAGGTCGTCGAGCTCACCGAGCAGCCCATGTCGGTGATCGGGTTCACCGGTGTCCGCCATAGAACCTGGTCTCAGGTGCAAGTGCTCAACCATTACTACCGCTACGCGGCCGATCACCAACCTGCTGCGCACCCACTCCCAGAACACCAACACCAAGCTCCACGACCTCGCCCGGACCTTTCTCGCCGACCACACCGGAACCCGCCCGACCTGAGCCCTGATCCACCGTCGTTGGTTGGTGGGGTGAGCGTGGCGTAGCACGAGGTGCCTTCGTGACCTGGGAAGATGTCGATTGCGACGTCGAGATCCACCAGCTCACGAGAGGCACCTCGTAGGTGAAACCTTCCCACATGGTTCGTCCGGTGTTCGATGATTCGAACCTGGTGTCGGTGGCGGGTCTGGTGCCGGTGCTGCGGTTGGCGCAGTCGGCTGGGTTGCCCGGGCTGCTGGGTGGTGTGACGGTGCCGAGTGCGAACGTGGTGATGAAGACGACCAGCGTGGTCGCGGCGATGCTCGCGGGGGCGGACTGCATCGACGACACCGACGTGCTGCGTCACGGTGGGATGGGCCGGTTGTTCACCGGGGTCCGGGCACCGTCGACGTTGGGCACGTTCCTGCGCTCGTTCACCCATGGTCACGTCCAGCAGCT
>JBBSUN010000144.1:0-1727 GCA_038234335.1 Mycobacteriales bacterium | reverse complement strand
CGGGTTCGTGCCGGAGCAGGTCCAGGAGATCGTGAAGCTGACCCAGACCGCGCTCCTGGCGGCCGCCATGTTCGCACTCGGGTGCGGGGTCCGGGTGGCTAGCATGCGGCGGGTCGGGCCCAAGCCGTTCCTCCTTGCCGCGGCGGCCACGGTCGTCGTGGCCACGACCGGGCTGGGTGGCGTGCTGCTGTTCGGCTGAGGCAACCGCGCCCGGGTCGGTCAGCGCCGGAGGTCGCGGTAGCGCCCGCGGACGTGGGCCAGAGCGTCGGCGCCACCGAGCTCGACGTGCTCGACGACCCCTTCGACCACGACCGCCCAACCCGCATGCCTGGGCTCTCCGGTGGTCCGGCGTACGCCGAGCCAGCCGGCGTTGCCCTCCGGCACCGGCCCCCATGCGGTCTGTTCCCAGGCGCCGAGAGTGAAGGGCCCCCCCGGTGCCGGCATCGTGCCGGCGAAGACGTCAGCGAGGTACTCCTGGCCCGGTGCCGCCAGGGCGACGGTGAACATCTCGGGCTGCTGGTCCCAGAAGGCCGAGTCCTCGTCGACCAGCCCGAGCAGGACCGGCGGGTCACCCTCGGCGACCAGCGCCGAGGAGACGGTGAGGCCCACGCGCCCCCGTCCGGCACCGGTTGCCCACAACGTCACGGGCGCCGGCATCCGACCCCGGAAACGCCGGAGCGGGTCGCGTTCGTCGTCGGGCGGCAGGAAGGGGTGCTCGTCGTGGATGGACATTTGGGGCGAGCCTGTCACACCAGATGCCTGCGCGAGAGCCGCTCTCGCCTTAAGGTTTCGCCCATGGACTCCCTGCGTAGCCGCCCGGCCTGGATCGCGGCCGCGGTGGCAGCCGTGTCGATGCTGGTGGTGCTGATCCTGCTCGGGTTCGTCGGCCAGGTGGGTTCGTCGTTGAACGCGGGCGGCGGCCTGACTTCCGGGGCAGTCGTGGGCGCCCTGGGACTGCTGGTGGTCGGCTTCCTGGGCACCTGGTGGGCGGTGCGCGCGAGCACACCCGGCTCGTCAGTGGTGCCGGTCTTCCTGTCGACGTGGATGGTGCTGGTCGTCGCCACGGCACTGGCGGTGCTCATCCCGTTCGCGATGAACCATGGCGGGCCGCACGGGTTCGACGGCGGAGCGGTGTCCGGCGTCAGGTGGGGATGGATTGCTGCCCTGCTCGCGAGCCTGGCATGGCGCTCTGCCCAGGCTGCGAAGACGGCCGCAGCCGAGCCCGAGCAGCAGCCACGCGCACGCGGTGAGGCGGGAGTGGTCCCGGAGGGCGGGTTCGTCATGAAGCGGGCGTCCGACTTCCCGGAGATCACGTTGGACCGCAAGCCCGCAGCCGCTGCGACCGCGGAGCCAGATCCTGAGGTGGCTCCGGATGCCGAGACGGCTCCCGCCTCCGAGGCGGATGTGGATGCCGGGCCGGCTTGCGACGCGTACCCGGCTCCGGACGCGCAGGCAACTGAGACACTGGAGCCTGGGGAGCCGACCCCCTACGTGGGCAAGTACGTCACCCACCACGACGAGTCGGCGCCCGAGTCCCAGGAGGAGCCGCCGCCCTCACGGTCAGGTGGGTCTCACCGGCGGGATCTCTCGTAGCGAGGCAGCCGCTGATTGGGAGACTGGCGCCCGCGCTGATAATCTTCGGCAGTTGTCCCTACGGGTGACAGCTGCACATCAACCGCCGTGTAACGGCCGCGGATCCAGAGTGCCCGGGTGAACAGGCCCCGGCG
>JBBSUN010000143.1:0-1753 GCA_038234335.1 Mycobacteriales bacterium | reverse complement strand
CTGAACCGATGCGCTACGGGTTCGCGATCGACCAACGCACCTGTATCGGGTGCCATGCCTGCACCGTCGCCTGCAAGACCGAGCACGACGTACCGGTCGGTCAGTTCCGGACCTGGGTCAAGTACGTCGACAGCGGCTCGTTCCCGGACACGACCAGGTCCTTCGGTGTCATGCGGTGCAACCACTGCACCGACGCACCCTGCGTGAAGATCTGTCCTACCGAGGCGTTGTTCAAGCGCGAGGACGGCATCGTCGACTTCGACAAGGACCGCTGCATCGGCTGCAAGAGCTGCATGCAAGCCTGCCCCTACGACGCCATCTACATCGACGACGACACCCACACCGCCGCCAAGTGCAACCTGTGCGCCCACCGCGTCGACCAGGACCTCGAACCCGCGTGCGTGGTCGTGTGCCCCACCCATTCGATCTGGGTCGGCGACCTCGACGATGCGACCAGCGGGATCGCCCAGCTGGTCAGCACCCACGAGACCATGGTCCGCTCCCCCGAGCAGAACACCGGGCCCAATGTCTTCTACCTCGGTGCCGACCGTGCGGTTCTGGATCCGCTGGCCGCCCCCGTCGACGACACCTACATCTGGGCCACACCCGATCCCCATCGGCGTGAGACCGCCGGTGACCTCCCCGACGACGCGGCCACCCACCCCAGGACGACGCTGAACACCGCACACCCTCCGCCGTGGGGCTGGAAGGTGACGACGTACCTGTGGACCAAGGGAGTCGGTGCCGGCGCCATGGCCCTCGCCGGTCTGGCACACATCCTGGGCATCGGACTGGGCCCGGTGGGCGACTACGTCGCTCCCGTCCTGGGGCTCTTCGGGGCCGCGACCACCGGGGCGCTGCTCGTGTGGGATCTCAAGCGCCCCGAGCGGTTCCTCTACATCTTCTCGAAGTCGAACTGGACCTCCTGGCTCGTGCTCGGGGCCTATGCCCTGACCCTCTTCACCGGCGGTGCCGTGCTCTGGCTCCTGGCTGTCGTCCTCGATGTGGGCTGGGCGCTGAACGTGCTCGCCTGGCTGGCGCTCCCCGCCAGTGCGCTGATGGCCGGCTACACGGCGTTCCTCTTCGGACAGGCCGAGGGTCGCGACCTGTGGCAGTCACCACTGCTGTTCTGGCACCTGCTCGTGCAGGCCGTGATGGTGGGCAGTGGCGCCCTGGCTGTGGCAGGGCTGGTTGCCGGGCTCCAGCCCTCCGGGTGGACCCTGCTTGCTGGCTGCTTCGTCATCGCCTCCCTGCTGCACCTGCTGCTGCTCGCGCTGGAGTACGCCGGGAAGCATCGCACCCGGCACGCGAGCGTCGCCGCCCACATCGTCAGCTCGGGCCGCTACTCCAGACTGTTCTGGTTCGGCGGGGTCCTGCCGGTCGTGGTCGCGACCCTGCTCGGCGCCGCCACCTGGGCGGGGGCGGCGGTGGCCCTGCTGGCCCTCGGCGGGCTCCTCGTCCAACCCGCGCTCCTGGCCTACGAGAGCGTCTTCGTCCGCGCGGGTCAAGACGTCCCGCTGTCGTGACCAGACCCGCCAGCATCCGAGGTTCCGAAGGGATCCGTCCATGACGTCTGAGACCGAGCGCGAAGCCGACACCTCGGTCACCCCGCGCCGCCTTCCCGGTGAGCGCTCCCACGAGCGGCTGCGCAACTACCCGCCGGTGTCCGACTGGGATCACCACGTCGAGTACGACGCCAAGGCGCACCCGCGCAAGGTGCCCCACGAGTACATGCTCGTGCCGACGACCTGCT
>JBBSUN010000142.1:0-1799 GCA_038234335.1 Mycobacteriales bacterium | reverse complement strand
GTTACGCTGCTTCACCTGGAGGGTGCTCCTTCTTCGTGGTCAGACAGGACCGTCGCAAGCCCTATCTTCCCAGGTCAGGGGCACCCTCCAGCCCAGCAACACCCTCGATCAACAGCTCACCCGTGAAAGCCCCGGGCTAGGGCTGTCGAGGACCGGTCCCGTTCTTGTACTGGGTGCGGCCGTCGGCTCGGGATCTGTGTTGGCCTGCGGCGACCGGTTCGTCGTCGGGCTGCGATCGGGGCCTTCGCGACGACCGTTCCGGGTGTGTCAGCACCCGAGGCAACGATCCCCGCACTGACCACTGTGGCCACGGCGACGGCACCAAGGGACAGTGCGGCGGCGCGGCGACGCGACCGGCGCCGCAGACGGGCTCCGACGTCGCTGAACGGTGGCAGCACGGTCGGTGTGTGTTCGTCGACGTAGCTCGTCAATGCATCTCTCAGCTCAGCCATGGTCGTTGGCCTCCTCGGTTTCACGAAGCAATGGGGCGAGTGCAGCGCGGCCGCGGGACAAGCGGGATTTGACCGTTCCGACGGGCACCTGAAGCTCGTCCGCGATCTGCTCCAGCGGCAAGTCCACGACGTAGTGCAGGATCACCACCGCTCGCTGCGCGACGGGTAGCGCTCGCATCGCCACGGCGACCGTGACCGCGTCCTCACGTGGGCTCGCGTCCTGCTGCTGCCGCATCCGGTCGGCGAGGTGCCGTACACCCAGGGTCGCCACCACGGACCGGCGGTGGCGGCTGATGAGCAGCCGCACCGCCACCGCACGTACCCACGCCTCGGGATCGTCCTAGCCCCGGACTGTCTCCCAGCGCATCAGCACCTTGACGTACGCGTCCTGCGCGACTTCCTCGGCGTCACTCGGTGAGCCACCGATCGACACCAGCAGACCGACTAGCCGGGGAAAACACCGCGCGTACAGCGCCGCTACGTCGTCCTCAGCTCCTTCCGGCACGGTGCGCACACCACTAACACGCGCCAGTGACCCGCCAGGTTCCATCGAAGAGTGTCCGGACCCCCGACAGGCAGGAAGGAACAGGGGCGAGCGACCCAGCATCAAAGCGCGGGCTCGTCCCGTGGCCGCCGTACCAAGACGAGTTGGCGAGCGCTCCGAGCCCACCCCGACCTCCCAACACAGCGTTCGAGGACCGCCTACCGCGGACCAAGTGGGAGTCCCCGATGGCCGAACCTCAACCGGGAATGCGACGGGTCGGGGTGCCCGTCAACAACCGGGCGTCCCGCAAGCCCCGTCCGGACAAGCGGCCGGGAACGGATCCTCTTCCGGGGCGCTGCTGGTGCCCACCGTGCTGGTGCTGTGTCTCAGCGCTTCGCGGCCTTCTTCGCCGCCTGCTTGAACTCGCGCACCTTGACCAACGACGCCGCGTCCACCACGTCGGCCACGGAGCGGTACCCGTCAAGGGCGTAGTCGCCCACGGCCTGCTCCCACCCGGCCGGGCCGACGTCGAGCTGCTTGGCGACCAGCGCGGTGAAGATCCTGGCCTTCTGCTTGCCGAACCCGGGCAGCGCCTCGATGCGCCGCACCAGGTCCGCACCGTCGGCGGCCTCGGTCCAGATCCGCTCGGCGTGCCCGGCGTAGTCGGCGACCACGATGCGGGCCACAGCCTGGATCTTGGTGGCCATCGAGCCGGGGTAGCGGTGCACAGCCGGGGTGGTGGCGCACATCGTCGCGAACTCGGCGGGGTCGGCGTCGGCGATGGCCTCCGGGTCCACGCCGCCGAAACGGTCGGTGATCTTGGCCGGGCCGCGGAAGGCGTGCTCCATCGGGTACTGCTGGTC
>JBBSUN010000141.1:0-1816 GCA_038234335.1 Mycobacteriales bacterium | reverse complement strand
GCTGAAGTTGTGGACGAGGCTGAAGAACACGGACTGATCTTGTGGCTTACCGTGGTTGCGGCGCTGTCCGCGACCCCACCCCGTGTCGCGGGCGGCGCCCTCTGCAGCGTCGAGCTGCCCGCGGGGTGTCCTGGTTTCGAGTCACCCGGCCTGACCGGGCTGCGTCAGGTGGACGGTGGTGGTGCGGTCCTCTGGTCGCGGTGGCGGTGCTGCAGGACCTTGAGCACCTTCATCGCGGCCTGTTGTCGCTCCGGCGGGCAAGACATCGCGATCCAGAAGCCCAGCCCCACGACCCCGACGCGGGCGACGACAAGCACGACGGCGACCACGATGCCTGCGACGGCGGCCCACCCGCCCAGGGCTTGCCCGACAACGAGACCGGTTCCTGGGCCTGCCACCTCGGCCGCGCGTGCAGCACCGCTGCTCATCACCACGAACCTCTCTCGACCGCCTGGACGGCGCGTTCGCGCGCTGGGCACACCACGACCCGGCATGGGTCGCCGATCTCCGATTGCGGGGCGGGCGAGTGGGTCATCACGGGAAGCTCCTTAAGTACGAAGCCGAAGCCCCTGAGCACTGTCCGGAGAGGTTTCGAAGGCGCAACGAGATCCGTCCCCGCCGAGCCCGGCGACCCTCGCGTCCCCCAGCTGGGGCACCTGGTGGGCCGAACAGGTGCGGCGAGCGACAAGCAACACAGATCGGAGATCGCAGCGACGAGGTGTTCACACCTGGGACTCTGGTGCGCAGCCCCGACCCGTTCAGCGACAGCTGGCGGTCCGGGTGTCCGCGGCCTGGCGATCCGGCCAAGCACCCCGTAGCGGGCCGCCGACTCCCCGGGCCTCACGGGGCAGGATCAGGTGCCGTGTTCAGCCGTAACCGCCAGCCGCGGTCAACTGCGCGATCACTAGCGCCTCGGTGCAGGAGCCACGCAGAAGCGCCCCAAAACGCCCGAGGTTTCGGCACACCGGTTTTGGTTTGGACGTCCGGGCAGGGTGGTGACTCCGAGGGACCCGGCGGCGGGCTTGTCGGTGGTCGGTGCTGCGGTCAGCGCTGGCCGGGTCCGTGCTGCTGCCAGCCGGGGATGGATTCCAGCTGCCCGGTTTCGTGGGTGCTGAGGTGCCCGGCGCGTGCGCGGGCCCGTTGCCGGGTGATCCAGGCGCTGACGGCGATGCCATCGATCTGGCTGTGGCGGGGGATGGCCTGGAGGCCGCCGTGGGCCAGGGCGCAGGCGCGCACCAGCTGGAGGCGGGCGGTCCACTGCTCGGCCATGGGGTTCCACTGCCACCCGGGGACGGCCTCCAGCTCGGTGACCCGCTGGGGTGCCAGCGTCCCGGCCCGGTACAGGGTGCGCACCCGGGAGACCCACGCGCCGAGGGTGAACCCCGAGGGGTGGATCAGGAACTGGTTGGGGCTCGCTGACCCGGTGGCCTCGTGGTGCTCACGCAGCAGCGCCAGGCCCTGGGCGAAGCGTGTGTCGAGCACCCCCCAAGTGAAGCCGGGCAGGGCGTCGAGCTCGCCCAGCTGGGTGGCGGTCAGGGTCCCCTGGATGCGCCGACGACGCACCGCGTGGATCCACGCGCTCAGCGGGAAATCGTTGTAGACGGTGTCGTCGGGGACCACGGCGGTGCCGCGCTCGGCGACCCAGGCGTGCAGCCGGGCGGCGCCGGGTTCCCACGCGAACCGCCCGGTGCCCGTGCGTGTCCAGTACCAACCGGGCAGGGCCTGCAGGGTGACCGCCCACTCCGGGCGGAGCTCCCCGTCGACCTCGGACTGCCGGCGTCGTTTCGCCCAGGCGCCGAGGGCGAACCCGTCGGCG
>JBBSUN010000140.1:0-2033 GCA_038234335.1 Mycobacteriales bacterium | reverse complement strand
GCCCCTGGCGGGGCTGTTCGACGCCGAGACCAACTTCGCCATCGACTGGGACGCCCCCATCGCGTCGATGGACCTCTCCCGCCTGGACGCCCTCGGCAACTCCGCGGTCGCCGTGGCCATGACGTGCCTGGGGTCGTGGTCGTCCTCGGCGGCGGACCTGCGCCGCTCCGGGGAGATCCGCATCGTCGTCCGCGACGAGGTGTGGCGGCAGATGCGCCTGGGCACCGCGATGATCGAGACCCTGGATGCGGACCTGCGGCTGTCCCGCTCGCAGCAGAAGATCGAGTTGCTGGCCATGCACAAGCCCGGCGACCTCGCCGCCGTCGGCGACTCCGGCTCCAAGGACGTCGCGATCGCCAAGGAGTTCCTCGGCCTCATCGGCACCCGGGTGCTGCTCGGGCAGACCACCCGCGTCGGGGAAGAGCTCGCGAAGGAGCTGCGGCTGCGCCCGGAGGAGCAGGCCGAGGTGATGGGTTGGGCCAACGGACGCAAGGGCCGCGCCCTGTGGAAGATCCAGGACCGCTCGTTCAAGGTGCAGACCCTGCGACCCGCGGCGGAGAAGGCGCTGTTCGACACCAACGCCCAGCTCCGCACCGACACCACACCCACCTCCAGCCCGAGCCCGCCCGGCGGCCCCGCGGTGCCACCCGCAGCGAGTGCGGACCTCGGGGTCTGAGCCGTGGACGCCCAGACCACCCCACGCAGCACGGCGATCATCGCCGCCGTCGTCACCGTCGTGCTGATGGGACCGCTGACGGTCGTGCTGCTGGGGGTGGGGCTGTTCGTTGCCTCCACCGCCGAGGCGTCCACCTCCTGCACCGGCGGGTCGGGGACCACCCTGGCCGCTACCGGCGCCACCACCGGGGCGCAGGTCGGTGACCTCACCCCCGCCCAGATGGACTCCGCGGCGATCATCGTCGCCGTCGGGGAGCAGCTGCAGGTCCCCGACCGGGGCATCGTCGTGGCCCTGTCCGTCGCCCACCAGGAGTCCCGCTTCCAGAACTACGCCAACGACGGCACCGACCCGCGACTGCGCCCCGAGCAGCGTGACGTCGTGCTGTCGCTGGGCTACCCCCACGACGCGGTCGGCCGCAACCACGGCAGCGTCAACGCCTTCCAGCAGCAGTTCCCCACCTGGGGCACCGTGGCGGAGCTGATGAACCCCCCCACCGCGGCGAGGAAGTTCTACGAGGCGCTGCTGCGGATCCCCGGCTGGGAGCAGATGCCCGTCACCGTCGCCGCCCAGAGAGTGCAGCAGTCCCAGTTCCCCGACGCGTACGCCGACGACGAGGCCCTGGCCCGACAGCTCCACACCCGCCTGGCCGGGGCCGGGGCCCTGCTGGCCTCCGCGCCCTGCACCAGCGGATCCGGGACGCGCTGCCCGGCTACCGAGCTCCCCGTGGAGGACGGGCTCACCCCCGACGCCCTGCGGGTGCTGCGCTGCGTGCAGCAGAACTTCGGCGACCACACCTACCTCGGGGTGGGCGGGCGCCGCAACAACCCCACCTCCGACCATCCCGCCGGGCGTGCGGTCGACACGATGATCGCCGGCTGGGACACCCCCACCGGTCGCACCCACGGCACCGCGGTCGCCACCTGGGTCACCGAGCACGCCGCCGCCCTCGGTGTCACCTACGTCATCTGGAACGCCCGGATCTGGACCGCGGACAACCCCGAGGCCGGGTGGGCGCCCTACACGCACTCCTCCGGCGGCGGTGGTCCCACCCTCGAGCACCGCGACCACGTCCACGTCTCCGTGCACGGCAACACCGGCACCGACACCGGTACCGACACCGGGTCGGTCAGCGCCGCCGGGTGGTCACTTCCCCTGGACCCCGGTGCCTACGTCCTGACCAGCGGCTACGGCCCCCGCGTGTCGCCCACCGGCGGCGCCGGCACCTTCCACGCCGGGCTCGACTTCGCCGCGCCCACCGGCACCACCATCCGGGCCGCCGCCGACGGTGTCGTCACCTACGCCGGGTTCAACCAGGGCGGCTTCGGCAACCTCGTCATCATCGCCACCGCCCCCAACG
>JBBSUN010000139.1:0-2228 GCA_038234335.1 Mycobacteriales bacterium | reverse complement strand
GTCGTCGAGCGGTCCTACTCGCTGATGAAGCAGTGGCGCGGCCTGGCCACCCGGTATGACAAGCACGCCACCAACTACCGGGCCGCCGCCGTCCTGCACGCCGTCATCACCTGGCTCAAGAGCATTGGAGACACGCCCTAGTGCCCATGGACGCGAGGGGGTGGCTAAGCGGGGTGCTCGCGGGACGTAGTGCGGAGTCCCGGACAGCAAGGAGCCCCGCATGGCCCGTCGAGGCCGACCGACCCCCAGTAACGACGACCAGCAGATGTCGCTGGACTTCCTCTGGGGAGCCGACGGCGGCACCGCCGACCTCGTCGGTGCCGCCGAGCAGGTCGAGCACGAGCAGCAGGTTGCCGGGTCCCCGGCAACCGGGACACAGACAGGAGAGACCGATGAGCGTGATCTACACCGAGATGGTGCGCCGCTACTTCACCGAGCACCGCCCGCTGGCCATGGAAGCGATGGGGACCCCGCTGGAGACGGAGGACTTCTTCCGGGACCTGGGCGCGCAGATCGAGGAGCAGGTGCAGCAGGGCGAGGACCGGATCGCCGGGACGGCGCCGCTGGGGGAGACCTACCTGCAGCACGTGGGGCGGCTGCGGATGGCGCGGGCCCAGGCGCAGGAGCTCGCCTTGACCGACCTGCTCTACAGCAACCCGCCGGAGGACGACGAGGAGGAGATCTCCGAGCGGGGCCAGCAGCTGCTTCAGACAACCCGGGAGCTGGCACGGGAGAACGCGCTGTTGATCGAGCAGCTGGACCGGGAGCTGCAGGCGGAGATGACCCCGCACCGCTGAGCAGATCCGGTGGGGTTCTCGACCCCACCACGGACCTGTTCGGTGGGGGCCTGTTCGGCGAGCCCGACCACGACCCCGCAGACGGCGCCACCGAAGACGAGAACCAGGACCACGACCAGGACGAAGGCGGTGCTCGGTCCGCCACCGGGTCCGCGCCGGGTGAGTTGGCGGCGCGGGACCGCGTCCAGCGGGCGCTGACCCTGATCCAGGCGGCCAGCGGGGTGCCCGCAGCGGACGCCGGCCGGGTCGACCCTGACCACCCGGGGCACGCGTTGACGTGGCACCCGCACCGGTCGGAGCCGTCGGTGCCGTCGGGTCCCCGGGCCCGGGTCCAGGCCAACCTGGCGGCGCTGCGGACCCTGGCCGAGCTGCAGGACGGGGCTGCGCCCGCGACGAAGGCGCAGCAGCAGACCCTGGCCGGGTGGTCCTCCTGGGGGGCGGTGCCCAAGGTCTTCGACGACAGCGACCCCACGTGGGCCGACGCCCGCACCGAGCTGCGGTCCCTGCTGAGCGAGCAGCAGTGGTCGGCGGCATCGAGGACCACCATCAACGCGCACTACACCGATCCCGCGATCGTCTCCACGATGTGGTCATCCCTGCACGGGCTGGGCTTCGTCGACGGCCGGGTCCTCGAGCCGGGGTGCGGCTCGGGGACCTTCCTCGGCTTGGCCCCAACCCCGCTGTGGTCGGCGGGCCTGGTCGGGGTGGAGCTGGACCCCACCACCGCGGCGATCGCCACCCACCTGTACCCTAACGCGGAGATCCGTACGGAGTCCTTCGCCGACACCCGGATGCCCGAGGGCAGCTTCGATGCCGTCATCGGCAACGTGCCCTTCGCCAACGTCGTGCTGCACGACCCGGTGCACAACCAGGCCGGCCTGGCCATGCACAACCACTTCATCTCGAAGTCACTGACCCTGACCCGCCCGGGGGGCACGGTCATGGTCCTGACCAGCCGCTACACCATGGACGCGCAGAACCCCGCGGCCCGCCGGCTGATCGCCGAGCAGGCGGTGCTCCTCGGGGCGCTGCGCCTGCCGAACGGCGCCCACCAGCGCACCGCCGGCACCGACGTCGTCACCGACCTGCTCGTCCTGCGTCGCCGCGACGGCACCGAACCCGGTCCCGGACCGGGCTGGGAGATCTCCGTTCCCGTCGACTTCGGGGTGGGCACCGCGAACGTCAACTCCTACTTCCTCGACCACCCCGAGCACGTCCTGGGCACGTTGGGCTTCGACACCGGCCGCTACGCCAGCGGTGAGGTCACCGTGACCGCGGACAAGCGCTGGCACAGCGCCCTGGGTGTGGGTCTGCAGCAGATCACCGACGACGCCGCGGCCGCCGGCCTGGGCCACGACCCCCGCGACCTCACAAGCGCCGAGCGTGGACCGGTGGCCCGAGTCGAGGGCCGCGCCGACCACTTCGTCGGCC
>JBBSUN010000138.1:0-2286 GCA_038234335.1 Mycobacteriales bacterium | reverse complement strand
CGATCGGTTCTGGAACACGCCCCCACCCGAATCGGTCCTCCGGTAGTCCGGGGGAGTGGTGGGTGCAGAACTGGTGCCCGAAACCCGTGTGTCGCAGTACGCCGTTGTGACGGGTTGTGGAACAGTGCGTCCTCGTGGGTGAGCTGCTGGGGTACGCGAGGGTCTCCACCCTCGAGCAGGACGCTGCGCTGCAGCACGACGCGCTCAGCGCCGCGGGGTGCTTCCGGTCGTGGACCGACACTGCCTCCGGTGCGCTCACCGACCGACCCGAGCTCGGCGCGGTGACGGACGCGCTGCGCCCGGGGGACACCTTGGTGGTGTGGCGCCTGGACCGCCTCGGCAGGTCGCTGCCGCACCTCATCGAGACCGTGCGGGGGTTGGCGGAGCGGGGTGTCGGGTTCCGGTCGCTGCAGGAGGCCATCGACACCACCACCCCGGGGGGCCGGTTGGTGTTCCACGTGTTCGCCTCCCTCGCTGAATTCGAGCGGGACCTCATCCGCGAGCGAACGATGGCCGGGCTCGCCGCCGCACGCCGGCGGGGTCGGGTCGGGGGCCGGCCCACGGTGATGACCGCGGTCAAGACGAAACAGGCCCAGCGGATGGTCACCGCCGGGACCCCGCTGACGGAGGTCGCGGAGGTCCTCGGTGTCAGTCGGACGACCCTGTACCGGCATCTCAAGACCCAACCCGCGGTGAAGTCGGCAGCTGTACCCACGCCGGTGCCGGCGCCGCCGCTGGCCACGACACCGGCGGCCGGCTCCGTTCGGTCGGCGCGGGCGTGCCCGTCGTGTGGGCTCGAGCCGGGCACCCGGGAGGAGGCGGCCGCGCTGCGGGCCGACCTCGCGGTCCACTGGCTGCACCCCGACCCCGGTGTCTCCGGTGCGGTGGTGGAGGCCCGGCACTGCCGGGCGTGCCACCCGAGGGGTGCGGTGGTCAACGTGGAGTGCACCCGGTGCGGGGATGGACCGATCATCACCGGAACCCTCGCCCAGGACAGCACCCCCGGGTCGGTGGCCTACCCGGCGAGGCGGTGGTTGGTGGCTGCCGGCTGGGTGACGGCGCCCGAGCTGGTCTGCCCCGAGCACTGAGGACGGCCCGGACGTTGCGCAACAGCCTGTTGCGCAATTGAGGGGCTGGTCGGCGCTGGGTCAATGGCTGCGGGGAGGGGGCTCGTGGTTGTCAGGGGAGGGCGGTGACGGGCTTGGTGCTGGCCGGCACGAGCCGGCCGACGGCCGTGCGGCTACTTCGTCTCGTGGGGGTGGCTGGTGTGCACCTGCTCCAGGTGCACGACGTGGCCTTCGATGTAGAACCAGATCCGGGCGGTTCCTCGTTCGGTGGGTTTGTGCTGCCAACGCTGGTGGGTGACCCCACCGCGTTGCATGCTGCCCAGCTCGCCCTTGAGCCGGTAGTTGGTCGGCGTCGTCTCGTCGGGGGTACGGGTCAGGAAGTCCCACACGTCGACCATCTGGTTGCGGGTGGTGGCGAGGAGGTCCTGCCAGCCCTTCTGTGCACTGGCGGTACCGAAGCGGATCTCGTACTCAACCTTCCTGGGTGGGCGCGGTACGAGCTCACCCCGCTTGCCTGCCACGCCTACGGGCGCGCCACGACGTCGCCGCCGTCGAGCCAGTCGACGTCCACGCTGCGCAGCCCGGCCGCGATGGCGACCGCCGTCTCCTTCCACGACGTCAGCTCCGCGATCGCCAGGTGCGGCTGGTCGGTGGCGAAGGACGCGCGTGCGGCGTCGACGAGCTCTTGGGCGCAGGTGGCCCGGTTCGTCGGGGACAACGCGAGCATCCAGGGGAAGGGCTTGGACATCCGCTCGGCCAGGGTGCCGCCGTCCTCCAGGGTCACCGTGATGAGCTGCGCGGCGAAGTTCAACAGGCGGGCACGTCCCTCGGCCTCGCGCTGGGACATGAGCACCAGCGACTCACCGTCTCGCCGGGTCACCGTCACGGGGTGGTCCTCGGCCTCGGCGAACACCTCGGCCGCGTGCTTGCTCAGGTCCGAGGAACGCCGCGTCGCTGCGGGCAGGTACGCCATGGTCATGCACCCACCCTATTCCGAACGTGATCGGAAGTCCACGCTAGGGCGGGAAGGGGCCGCCCCGCCCCGATCGAGGCACCTGCGGCATCGCTCGCAACGGTGAGTGCCCTCGTTCCCTGAAATGCGACACCCCTCTGTGCCGCAGCACGCCCCGTCACCGGGACGACCTCCGGACAGGGCATACGGGATACGCGCTACTGCGCAGCGACTGCCAGATCCGGCTGTGTCGGGTGGGGTTCGGTG
>JBBSUN010000137.1:0-2400 GCA_038234335.1 Mycobacteriales bacterium | reverse complement strand
GCCTGGGCGACGTCCCACTACCAAGGAAGTAGGACGTGGAGTTGTAGTTCAGGCATTACCTGTCCTGCGATGGCGGTGGGTGCCGACACGGCCGGACGCCCGACCGCAGTTGACTGATCAACAACAACGGGGACGGGGCCAGGGCGTGTGCCCAGGAGACGAATCGGCCTCGTCCACCCCTCGAACCGGTACGCGCCCGTCGGGCAACGACTACCGCAACCAGCCGATGGGGCGCCACCGCCAACCGTCACGCAGGACACCGGGTTGGGTTGTTCGATGGCGGCCTGTTCTCACGTCAGCTGGTGGCCGGTGGTGCTGTCGACGTGGTCGGGGATGTCTCCGACGTGGCCCTCACCTGTGGTCGAGGTGCCCGATCGCTCGAACATCAGGATCGACCCACCGGAAGACGAGGGCTTGTGCTCGGTGCCCTTGGGCACGACGAAGGTGTCGCCCTCCACGAGGCGGATCGTGCTTTCCTGTCCTTCCGCGTTGCGAATGGCGACGTCGAACTGGCCACCGAGGACCAGGAAGAACTCGTCGGTGTCTTCGTGGACGTGCCAGATGTGCTCACCGAGGGTGTGGGCGACGCGGACGTCGTAGTCGTTCATCGTGGCCACGATGCGGGGGCTGTAGACATCGTCGAACGAGGCCAACGCCTCCGTCAGGTTGATGGGCTTGATGCTCATGTCCCCGATCCTCGCTGGGCCAGGCTGGACCTGGCAACGCACCGTGCCCTGGCCCCCGCACCCCTGAGGAGCTCATGCGGGCAGGACACCTCGCCCACCGCCACCGATCCCCCGGACGTCCAGGCACCACGATGACCGGGCTCACCGCGTCGAGCGCCGATGGAGTCGAGGGCTGCGCAACCATGGCGGGGCCAGCTGCGATTAGGCTGCCGCAGCACCTCCGCTGCGGAAACTAGAGGGATGACGAGATGAGTTCGCACCTGCGCTCGAAGGCCCGGGTGGGGCGCCCGGAGGAGAAGGTTCGCGCCGTGGGGGACCGCGTCGTGTCGATGCTGGGCCGACAGAGCTGGCTGGACCGTCCGAGCTACCGCCTCGAACACGCTCTCGGGTTCGCGTTAGCAGCGTGTGGGGGTGCCGGGGAGCGCATCAGCAACGTGTTGCACGGCACCTGGCTTGGTCACCCGCTGCACCCCCTCGTGGTGGCGCTGCCGACGGGGGCGGTGACCACCACGGTGGTCCTGGACGTCGCCGCGGTCCTCCCGGGGCATCAGTCGGGGCTGCGGGAGGCCGCACGGGTCAGTCTCGGTGTCGGGATCCTCGCCAGCCTGGCTGCAGCAACGACGGGCGTGCACGACTGGCAGCACACCAAGGAGCAGTCCCGGCGGATCGGGCTCGTCCACGGGGCTTTGAACACCGCGGCGACGGCGCTGTACGTCCAGTCGTGGTGCGATCGCCGGCGCGGTCGGCATGTCCGGGGTGGTGCTGGCAGCGCCGTGGGCTACGCCATCACGACGTTGAGCGGCTATCTCGGCGCTAGCCTGGTCTACCGGTGGGGTGTGGGGGTCGACCAGTCCGGCCCGCGGTGGGACCGCGGTGAGTGGACGCCGCTGCTGGCCGAGGCGGCTCTGCAGGCGGGCACCCCTCAGCGGGTGGAGGCGGCCGGGGTGGGTCTGGTCCTGCTCCGCGACGGTGACGGCGTCCTCGCCGTCGGACAGTTCTGCCCGCACCTGGGGGCACCCATGGTGGATGGCTGGGTGGACCGGGGTCAGCTCGTCTGCCCCTGGCACGGTTCCCGCTTCGACCCGGTCACCGGGCAGGTCGTTCGCGGGCCGGCCACCGCGCCCCTGCCCTGCTACCAGACCCGGATCCGCGCCGGGACGATCGAGGTGCGTCCGGGAAAGCCGACGGCTCTGCGGGCAGCGACAGGAGTAGGCGAATGAGAGCGGAACAGGTGCTCATCGAGCACCACAACGTCCTGCGGGCGCTGTGCAAGGACATCACCAGCAGGCCAGCAGGGTCAGCCGAACGCGAACAGCGGGTCGACGACCTGATGGTGGAGCTCGACATCCACATGCGCATCGAGGACGACCTGTTCTACCCCGCCGTCGCAGCGGCCAGCACCCTCGTAGCGGTCGCCCACGCCGAGCACCGCCAGGTCTCCGACCGACTCGCAGGATTCTTGCGCACCAACCCGACCGACCCCGCCTACGAAGGCGAGTGGCAGGCGTTCGTCACCACCCTCGACGCGCACGCCGCGGAAGAGGAACGCGACCTGTTCCCGCCGCCGGTGGAGATCACCGCCGACGAGCTCGACAACCTCGGGAACCAGATGCTCCAGCAGATGGAGCAGGTACGGACGTCGTGGACCAAACAGCTCCGCGTCCAGGTCAGAGGGGCTGTGCTGCGCAAGATGTGAACACACCGCCCGTGAGCT
>JBBSUN010000136.1:0-2429 GCA_038234335.1 Mycobacteriales bacterium | reverse complement strand
CCTGGTACGACGTACCCGCGGTCTGCGCCGACGCCACCCCCGGCAGCAGACCGATCACACCGATCGCCGCCACCGGCGCCAACATCTTCAGGGACTTCCTCATCGAAGAGCTCCTTCTCTGGTCCACCCGACGAGTGCGGATGCGCACCGCCTCGCTCATCCTTCGGCGCCCACCGCGCAAAAGTTCACCCTCCGCGCCCGGCGGGTGGGACACCGAGACACCGTCAGGTCCGGGGACAGGGGAAAACCTGCTGTGCACGGCTCGTGCGACGACCAGCGTGCCGTTCGTGTTCCCGCGGTGGACGCAGTGGAACGGGTACGTGCCGGGTTGCGCCGGTGCCGTGGACGAGGCGCTGCCACCGGCGTCGACGGTCACGTCGAGCGCGCCATCGGGCTCGTCCGCAGCCACCGTGTGCGCGACCTGGTCCAGGTTCACCACCACCACCACCACCACCATCACCGCCGCGCCCGGCTTGACGCCCGTGACCACCGCCGACGGGCTGGACGAGCGCCTCCACCTGCAGCTGCTGCTGCACCGCCGTCCCGGAGGATCGGCCCGGGGGGACACCAGGACTCGGCGCGACACCGGCGGGGATGCCGCCGTTCGGGATGGGGACTGCACCGCGGTCTGCGAGCGTGCGTGCACGGCGATCGTCGTACCCGTGCAGGACGGCGTCGTCGTCGAGTGGGCGCCCGACGGGCGCTGACGTCGGCCGGGCGTCCAGGACCGGCACCGTCACCTCAGCAGGCCGGCGTCTCGCGACTGCGCGGGTCGCACTCTCGAGGCGTGGGGTGGGCCCGGGCGGCGTGGGACTGGTCAGCTCAGCAGTGCGTCCAGGACGGCGCATCCCACCGCCCCTGGCGACGTCAGCTGCCCCGGCGCCCTCGCCGACCCTCCCCGCACCAGCTCGCCACCGGTCGTGCCGAGATCACGGCGCGGGCGCCAGCTGCTGGGCGAGGCGCCGGACGTCGTCGCTGCCCACCCGGCAGCAGCCACCCACCAGCCGCGCCCCGGCCGCCACCCAGGCCGGCGCGAGCGCGGGGTCGAAGGCGCCGCCGCCGGTCCACCGCCTCGTGCGGGAGTCCCAGCCCTCCCCCCGGTTGGGGTAGGCGACGCCGGCCAGCCCGGTGGTCGCGGCGGCCGTGGTCACGGCGCCGAGGACGTCCTCCGGTGCTGAGCAGTTCACCCCGACGGCGACCAGCGAGCGGCGCCCGGCCGCCACCGCGAACGCCTCCTCCAGGGGCTGCCCGGCCCGGGTGCGCGCACCGACGACGCTGTAGGACAGCCACGCCGGGAGTCCCAGCTCGTCGAGCAGCTCCACCAGCACCGCGGCCTCGTCGGCGTCCGGGATCGTCTCCACGGCGAGCAGGTCCGCACCCGCAGCGGCGAGCAGCTCCAGGCGGGGCCGGTGGAACTCGCGCAGCCGCGCCGCGCTGAGCCCGTACCGGCCGCGGTACTCCGATCCGTCGGCCAGCACCGCGCCGTACGGGCCCACCGACGCGGCGACGAGCAGCGAGCGTCCGGTGTCGGCCGCGACCGTCTCCGCAGCCGCCCGGGCCACCCGCACCCCCCGTTCCAGCAGCTCCACGGCCTCCGCCACCGACAGCCCGGCGGCGACGAGGCTGGGCACGGACGCCTGGTAGGTGGCGGTGGTGGCCACGTCGGCACCGGCCCGGAAGGAGCGCTCGTGCACCGCGCGCACCCGCTGCGGCGCGTCCAGCAGCACGCGCGCGGTCCACAGGGCGTCGGTGAGGTCGGCACCGTCCTCCTCCAGGGCCGTGGAGAGGCCGCCGTCGAGCACCAGGGGGCGGGCGGCGAGGCGGGTCCGGAGGTCGGCGACGGTGGTCGTCATCACGGGGGGAAGTCTGCCCGGTACCAACCGGCCCCGTTACCGTGGAGCGATGACTGCGCCCCTGGACCTGACCTCGATCCGACGTGCGCCCAAGGTGCTGCTGCACGACCACCTCGACGGCGGGCTGCGCCCGGAGACCGTGCTGGACCTGGCCCGGCAGACCGGGTACACCGAGCTCCCGGCCGACACCACCGAGGGTCTGGCCCGCTGGTTCCGCGAGTCGGCCGACTCCGGATCGCTGGTCCGCTACCTGGAGACCTTCGCCCACACCGTCGGGGTCATGCAGACCCGGGAGGCGCTGGTCCGGGTGGCCAGCGAGTGCGCGCAGGACCTGGCCGCCGACGGCGTCGTGTACGCCGAGTCCCGCTTCGCCCCCGAGCAGCACACCGACGGTGGGCTCAGTCTCGACGAGGTCGTCGAGGCCGTCGTCGAGGGCTTCGAGCAGGGGTGCGCCGCCGCCCGGGACGCCGGCCGCGCGATCCGGGTCGGGGTGCTCGTGACGGCCATGCGCCACGCGGCGCGGTCGCGGGAGATCGCCGAGCTGGCCGTGCGCCACCGCGACCGCGGCGTCGTCGG
>JBBSUN010000135.1:0-2514 GCA_038234335.1 Mycobacteriales bacterium | reverse complement strand
GTGGGCGTTCACCGGGTGGGTGGTGGTGGGCATCGGGGCCGCTGTCGCCGTGGTGGCCGTGCCGTGGCTGCTGGGCACCAACGCCATCGCCAACCGCCAGATCGACCGCCTCGAGGCCCTGGAGAAGTGGTGCCGCAGCATAGCCGACCGCCTCGCCGGGTCCGGCGCCACCGGGCTGGTGCAGACCATCCGGGAGTCCGCCCTGAGCGCCCCCGAGGAGATTCGCCCCGAGGTGGCGGCCCTGGCGACGCGGATGGCGAGCATGGAGTGGGGGTACTCCGCGGCCCTGCAGGCCTTCGCCGACGACCTCGACGACGCCACCGGTGACGACGTCGCCGCCGCCCTCATGCTGGCCCTGGACCGTCAGGGCCAGGGCGTGGTCGACGTGCTGCGCCGCCTGGCGGCCACCATCGGCCGTGAGGTGCGCTCCCGCGACGAGGTGGAGTCCGAGCGGGCCGAACCCCGCCAGGAGATGAAGACGCTGCTGATCCTGCTGGGGGTGGCCATCGGCGGCGGCAGCTTCGTCCCGGTCATCTCCGCCGCCTACACCACGATCACCGGCCAGCTGGTGCTGCTGGTCATCCTCGCCGTCGCCGCCGGGCTGCTGCTGCAGATGCGGCGCCTGGCCCTGGGCACCAAGGCCCCCCGCTTCCTCGTGGGAGGACAGCAGAAGTGACCAACCCCCTGTTCGTGCTGCCCCTGATCGGCGCAGTCGGCGGCCTCGGCGTGGTGGCCTTGGTGTCGGCGTACACCCCGGCCGCCCCGATGCGCCTGGACGACGCCCTGGACCGGCTCGACGAGCGCAAGGGCGGTGCCCGCCTCCTGGCGGCCACGACGGCCCACCACGGCTGGCGGGCCCGCCTGGACGCCCAGTGGCTGGCGCTGGCCCTGGCCCTGCCCGGGACGGTCCCGGCGGCCGACCTTCAGGTCATCGGCTGGAGCAGCGAGCGGTTCCTCGTCTCACGGTTGACGACGGCGGTGCAGTTCGCGGCCCTGTTCGGCCCGGTCCTGGCCGTGCTCAGCACCATCCTGGGTCTCGGCCTGCCCGCCCTGGTCCCGACCGTGGGCACCCTGCTCGGCGCCGCGCTGGGCTTCCGCTCCGCCGGCACCTCCGTGGCCTCCCGCGCCGGGCGGGCACGGGAGGAGATGCGCCACGCGACGGTGTCCTACCTGCGCCAGGTCGCGCTGCTCGGCCAGTCCGGGGCCGGTGTCGTCTCCGCCCTGACCCGACCCACGACGCTGGCCACCAGTTCGTGGGCCTTCGGGCGCCTGCGCTCCCAACTCGAGCTGTCCCGCCGCAGCGGCGAACAACCCTGGACCGGGCTCAAGCGGTTCGGTGAGGAAGTCGACGTCGAGGAGCTCACCGACCTCGCCGAGGTCGCGGCCGGCGCCGGCGCGGACGGTGCCGCGGTGGTGTCCACGCTCATCGAGCGCGCCGACAGCCTCACCACCCAGATCCAGACCGAGCAGCGCACCGAGCAGAACAAGGCCAGCGGGAAGATGAACGTGCCCTCCACGGCACTGGTCGGGCTGCTCGTGGTCTACATCGGCTACCCCCTCATCAGCCAGCTTTTGGGCGGATGACATGGCTCACGCGCCGCCGGCGTGCACGTAGAGACCCGCTCGGCGCCACCTGAGCCCACCAACTCCTCGCCCCACCCGGGCGCGGGGCGCACCACCCCAAGAGCACGACCCACGAAGGAGAGCACCATGAAGATGATCACGAACCTGGTCGACCGGGCGAACCTCGCCGCGGTCGACGCGCAGGCCAGGCTCGACTCCCTGGCCGGCGAGCCCGAGTTCGGGGGCGGCCGCAACGTCGACGAGGGCTTCCACATCGGGATCGGTGCCGCCGCCGCCGGGGTCATCGGCCTCGCCGTCGCCGCGTTCGTCGCCACCAGGATGGGCGTCCTGGGCTGAGCACCCCAGGTTCCGGGTGGTGCGGGCTACGGCCCCACCACCCGGACAGCACCTCTTCACCGCGGCACGCGCGAGACCAGGAGGCCACCATGCACACGATCACGACGCTGGTCGACCGGACGAACCTCACCCCGGCCGCCGCCCGGGCCCGGCTCGACTCACTGAGCAGCGACCCCGAGCGCGGTGCCTTGAGTGGCGCCGAGTTCCACATGCTCATGGCTGGCGTCTCGTTCGTGGTGATCGTGCTGGCGGTCGTTGTTTTCGTCGCCAGCCACCTGGGCGTGTGGGGCTGAGATGCGACGACTCTGGGCCGGCGGGGGGGAGCGCGGTGGTGCCACCGGGGTGACCTACGCGATCCTCTACGGATCGGTGCTGGTCGTGATCCTGACCCTGATCCAGGTCGGCCTGTGGTTCTACGGCCGCGACCTCGCGCTCACCGCCGCCCGCGCCGGAGTCGACCTCGGCCGCTCCTACGGCACCGTCGACCCCTCCGCCGCCCAGGCCCACGCGCAATCGGTTGCTGCCGGCTACGCGACCGGGGTCCTCGACCACCCCACGGCCACCGCCACCGCGGACGCCACCACCATGACGGTG
>JBBSUN010000134.1:0-2543 GCA_038234335.1 Mycobacteriales bacterium | reverse complement strand
GCTCGCCTCCCCGCTGCAGGTGGAGTCGGTCACGGTCTCCACCGCACCGGGCTCGGGCAGCACGTTCTCCTCCTTCGCCGCACCGGGCGGATCCGGTGACCCGTTCACCGCCGCGGTCGCCCGGGCTGACGGCTACCTCGAGAAGGTCGTCGGCGGCACCCTCACTCCGGTGGTGGGCCTGCTCGCGGTGGTGCTGTCGCTGCTGCTGGGGGCGGGACACGCGGTGCTGCCCGGCCACGGCAAGACGGTGATGGCCGCGTACCTGGCGGGCAAGCGCGGCTCGCGCCGCGATGCACTCACCGTCGGGGCCACGGTCACCCTGACCCACACCCTCGGGGTGCTGGTGGTGGGCACGCTCATCACAGTGGGCGCCCAGTTCGCCGGCGAGCAGCTGCTGCGCTGGCTCGGGGTGATCAGTGGGCTGCTCGTCGCCGCGATCGGTCTCGGGCTGCTGGTCACCGCGGTGCGGACACGCCGGGAACGGGCCGCGGCGGTGCGGGCCGAGCTCGCCCTGGTCGGGGTGGCCGGTGGGGGGAAGGTGGACACCGCGACCGTGAATCCCGCCGCACCGACCGGCCACGGCCACGGCCACGGCCACGGCCACGGGCACGGACACGGACACGGGCACGGGCATGACGACCCCGGCTACACCCGACGGGGCCTGGTGGGCATGGGGATCGCCGGTGGCCTGGTGCCGAGCCCCTCGGCGACCGTCGTGCTCGCCGCGTCAATCGCTCTCGGGCGGACCGTGTTCGGCATCGGGCTGGTTCTTGCCTACGGGCTCGGGATGGCCGCCACCCTGACCGCGGTCGGTCTGCTGCTCGTCCGGGTGCGCCACCGGCTCGACACCGCCATCGACGCCGGGCCGGGGCGGGGCGCCCGACTCGGTGCCCGCGTGGAGGCGCTGACCGCCGCGCTCCCGGTGCTCACGGCTGTGCTGGTGCTCGTGGTGGGTCTGTTCCTGGCCACCCGTGGCATCCTCACCCACTACGCCTGAGACCACCTCACCCCCCCCGAGGCCGCTGTGCCACTGCCCGCGCCCACCGCCCGCCTGCTGGCCCGCGGGGAGCAATCAAAGGGGATCCATCGGTAGCAAGGCGGCTGGTCCGGTGTTCTCCTACCTGGGCACCCCGCCCCCTACCCGGTGTGCGCCGACGGCCCGAGACGTGGGTCAACTGCGCTTGCCCGCATCATCGCAACAGCGACAGATCCCGGCATCGTGGTGGCTGCCCGGGTCTGCTGCAAGACACTGAACTCGGCGGAGCCGCAGGATCTCGCCTGGATAGATCAGGTTCACATTCTCGATACCGGCCTGGCCGGACTTCCACAGTTCGTAGGCAGATTGGGGCTCGGCCAGCGGGGGTTGCGCCGTGACGCCGCCACCGACCGCAACGCGGTGGCGCAGGCGCTGGAGCGGGTCGGCTGCGCCTCGCTCGCGCAGCTCAGCATCCACACCCTCTCCCGGTGGGGACCATGAAGGCGCAGGTCACCAAGGACCAGAGTGAGGTCACCGGCGCCACGGCGAAATCGGTGTTTGTCTACGACTCCGGCGACTCGGGCCCCGTTCATCTCGCCCGGCCTGGCCATGCCGGGCGCGTTGATCTCCCTCGCCGGGGGCCGCAACGTGTTCCATGACCTCAAGCGGACGTGGACCACCGTCTCGTGGGAGCAGGTGGTCAGCTCCGACCCCGACTGCATCATCGTCAACGATTACGGCACCCCCAGCTACGCGCAGAAGATCGCGTTCCTGCAGTCGAGCCCGATCACCGCCCAGATGCGCGCGGTGAAGGCCGCCTGCTTCATCCGGCTCGGCTCCGGGGAGCTGACGCCCAGCCCCACCAACGGCGACGCCGTGGCGGCCATCGCGGCCGTGCTGCACCCGGACCGCGTGAGCTCGTGAGCGCCCCCACCCCGACGGTGCGCCGCGGCTGCTGCGGCACGCAGCCGCGCTGCCCGTGGCCGTCAGCCGCGTCTACGTCGGGGCTCACTGCCCTGCCGACGTCATCGCCGGCCTGCTCCTGGGTGCCGCCGTCACCAGCCTCGGGTGGCTGGTGCTCCGACGACCAGCCATCACCGCGGCCCGGGCCGTCCGTGCCCACCCTGCACCAGGGTGGAGGTAACCGCGTCCTGAGGAACCATGCCGTGGCTACCGGACCGCCGAGGTCGCGGCCACGCCCGGGGTCTCTGCGCGGGGCCTCAAGATGGCGCCCCGAAGCGCCGATCCGGTCCTCAGGAACAGGTCGATCCACACCGTCCTCACCACCACCCCGCGAGCTCGCAACGCGGACCCCACCACCCGAAAACAGGTCCAGACATGACGATCGGTGCAAGCCTCCTGCTCATCGCCCTCGGGGCGATCCTCAAGTTCGGCGTCACTGTCACCGTCAGCGGTCTCGACCTCGCCACCATCGGGATCGTCCTCATGGTTGTCGGCGTCCTGGGCCTCGCCCTCGGCCTGGTCCTCATGACCCGTCGCCGCCGCACCGACGTCGTCCACATCGACCTCGCCCCCCGCCGGACCGTCCGCCGGAGCACCACGTCAG
>JBBSUN010000133.1:0-2616 GCA_038234335.1 Mycobacteriales bacterium | reverse complement strand
GGTGGTCCCCACCCGGGTCCGCACACCCCTGCTGTACGGGGTCCTCGCCACCCTGGCCCTGCTCGCGGTCGCCGGCCCGGTCCTGCTCCGCGGCGGCGCCCAGCCGAGCAACCCCAGCCTGCTCGACCGGAACTACCCGGCGGGCCTCGGCGTGGCCCTGCTCGTGGTGTGGGTCGCCGTCGCGATCACGCTCGCCGTCCGCCTCACCCGCTCACGAACCAACGCCTGAGGGCCGCCTCGGTACGGTCTGGCGGTGAACGACGCCACGTCCGGGCCGAGCCCCCGCCGCACCACCACCGCCACGGCGGCCGACTCCGTCAGCTGGGGCGTGCGGGTGGCTGCGGCGTGGTCGTGGCGGCTGCTGCTCGTGCTCGTGGCCGCGGCGGCGCTGGTGTACCTGCTGGCGCAGCTCAGCGAGGTGGCGATCCCGGTCGCGGTGTCGCTGCTGCTCGCCGCGCTGCTGACCCCGCTGGTGAGCTGGATGCAGCGCCACCACGTGGCCCGGGGCCCGGCGACGGCCATCGCGCTGGTCGGGGGCATCGCGGTCGTGGCCGCCGTGCTCACCTTCGTGGTGCGGGCGTTCATCAACGGGCTCTCCGACCTCACCGACGAGGTCTCGCGCAGCGTCGACCAGGTGCAGCGCTACCTCGTCGACGGCCCCCTGAACCTCGAGCAGAGCCAGATCGACGGGGCGTTCACCTCGGTCACCGACGGCCTGAGCAACAACCGCGATGCCATCACCTCGGGGGCGCTCAACACGGCCACGTCGTTCGGGCACTTCGTCTCCGGAGCCGCGATCGCCCTGTTCACCACGATCTTCCTCGTCTACGACGGGGCCCGGATCTGGTCGTTCCTCCTGCGGTTCGTGCCCTCGACGGTGCGCACCGAGGTCCACACCGCCGGCAACCGGGGCTTCGCCTCGCTCGTCGGCTACGTCCGAGCCACGGTGGCCGTGGCGGCGGTGGACGCCATCGGCATCGGGGTGGGCCTCGCGGTGCTGCAGGTGTCGCTGGCCCTGCCGCTGGCGGCCCTGGTGTTCCTCGGCGCGTTCGTGCCGATCATCGGCGCGTTCATCAGCGGCCTGGTCGCGGTCGCCGTGGCCCTGGTGACGCAGGGCTTCGTGGTCGCCCTCATCGTGCTGGGCATCATCATCGGGGTCCAGCAGCTGGAGGCGCACGTGCTGCAGCCGCTGCTGCTGGGCCGTGCCGTGCAGCTGCACCCGCTGGCCGTGGTCCTCGCGATCGCCGTCGGGCTCGTCGTCGCCGGGGTCATCGGCGCCCTGCTCGCCGTGCCGCTCGTCGCGGTGCTCAACTCGGCGGTGCACTCCCTCGCCGAGGGGCCCGACGCGCACCCCGCGACGATCGACCCGAACGATCCCGGTGCCGCCCTGCCCGGGGACGGGGAGGACGAGGCCGAGGGAGGTGCGCCGGAGGGCCCGACCCCCGCCCCGGCCTGAGCGCGGGTGCTCACCACGGCACGGGGGTGCGGTCCTCCCAGAGGATGCCGGTGGTCACGGGCGTGCCGTCGAGCTCGAGCGGTTCGCGCTCAGCCAGCCACAGACCGGTGTCGGCGCCCTCCTCCGGCGAGCGCGGGGCGTCCTCGCCCCCCATCCCGGTGCGGCAGTGACCGGGACACACGGCGTCGACGAGCACACCGCGGCGGCCGTGGCCCAGCTCGTGGCTGAGGTTGCGCACCATCGCGTTGACCCCGGCCTTGGCGATCCGGTACGGGGCCAGCCCGCCCGCGTTGCCCGGGCCCGACATGCGACCCAGGCAGGCGCTGTAGTGCACGATCCGGCCCCGTCGCCGTTCCGCCATCCCCGGACCCACCGTGGCGGTCAGGCGGAACGCCGCGTCCAGGTCGACCGACATGACCCGCCGCCACTCCTGGGGCGTGGTGCGCAGCGTCTTGGCCGTGCGCTCGCTCATCACCGCGGCGCAGTGCACCAGCACGTCGACCTCCCCGACCTCCCCGAGCCGCGCCCCCAGGCCGTCCAGGTCCGCCTCGTCGGCGAGGTCGCAGGGCAGCGCCACTGCGTCCAGCCCCTCGTCGACCAGGGTGTCGACCTGCTCGGTGAGCGCGGCGGACCCCCGGGCCAGGCAGAGCACGGTGGCCCCGCGCCGGGCGAGCCCGCGGGCCACCACCGCGCCGATGCCGCGGCTGGCCCCGGTGACCAGGGCCAGCTGCCCGGCCCGGGAGGCGGGACTCGGGGAGGTCGGTGTCGTCATCGGGGCAGCATCACCCACGACCCGCCCCCTCGCACGCGAAGCAGCCGTGCCGTCGGCGCTGTCGTGCGAAGCGGCCCGGTCGGCCGTCGACCCGGTGCAGGATGGTCCCGTGGCGGCGACGCAGCTCCTCCGGTCCGGGACCCCGGGCGCACCGGCGCGCCCGGTCGACCCGGTGACCCCGATGTGGCGGGGTGCGGTCGTCTTCCGCCTCGCCACGCTGGCCTTCGTGCTGGGTGTGCAGCTCGTGTACGTCTCCCGCTACCCGCACCCGGTGCTGAGCTGGGTGCTGGTCGGCGTCGTGGCCGCCTGGACGGTGGTCACCGTGGCCGCGTTCTCCGTGGAGGCCGGGCGCCGCTGGTCGCTGGTGCTCACCGACCTCGTCGTCGTC
>JBBSUN010000132.1:0-2621 GCA_038234335.1 Mycobacteriales bacterium | reverse complement strand
TCGGGGCCGCGGTGTGGGGGGCGTGGGGGGCCGCCAAACACCCAGCGGTGGCGGGTGGCTGTGCCCCCCCCGCTCCACCCCACCCCGGCTGTCCGCGATGGAGGTAGACCTGCAACCCTCGGCAGGGGGCCTCTCGGGGCCCTGCTACAGGCTCGAGTGGTCGGCGACGGCCTGCTCGAGCTCGGCCTTGCGGCTGTTGAGGAGCTCGTCGACGGCACCGGGGTCGGTGCGGTTGAGGGTGATCATCTGGGTGCGGGTCTCGCCGCCGCGGACCACGGTGAGGCTGCCGTCGATGATGCCGGCGAGGGTGGCGGCGGCAACGTCATCGGGGCTCTCGTAGTCGAAGCCGTGCTCGGTCCCGGCCTTCGACGTCTCCATCATGGGGGTGCTGGTGGCGCCGGGGAAGACGTTGAGCACGTGGATGCCTTCGCCGAACAGCTCACGGCGCAGCGCCTCCCCGAAGTGGGCGATGCCCGCCTTGGTGGCGGCGTAGGTGGTGTAGAACGGCATGCCGATGAGGGCGATGCCCGAGGAGACGTTGACGACGAGCCCGTTGCCCGAGGCGCGCAGGGCGGGCAGGGCGGCGCGGGTCAACAGGATCGGGGCGCTCAGGTTCAGGGCGACCTGGGCGAGGACCTCCGACTCCTGGACGGCCTCGAGCCGACCGGCACGGACGTTGCCGGCGTTGTTGACCAGGACGTCGATCCCACCGAACTGCTCCTGCGCGGCCGCGACAACAACGGAGGGGGCACCAGCCGCGGTCAGGTCTGCCTGCACCACCAGGGCCTGACCACCACGCTCGCGCACCACCGCGGCGACCTCCTCCAGCGGCTCGGTCCGTCGACCAACCAGGGTCAGCCGAGGTGCGTGCTCGGCGAGCTGTAGCGCGAGAGCGCGGCCGATGCCGCTGCCGGCGCCGGTGAGCAGGATCGAGCGGTCGTGCAGATCCATGAGTTCTCCTTCAAGTGACACAGCGAAACAGTGGCGGGCACGAAGACGGTGAGACGGTTGCGGGGTCCGCGTCGGGCGCGGCGGAGTCGGGGGTCCTGGCTGCGCTCAGGCGTGGTCCTTGATGTAGGTGACGAGCCCGACGACGTCCTCCGGCGTCAGCCGTCCGACGGCACCGGAGGAGTAGACGGCGGTGACCACGGTGCCGTCGGGGGCAAGCACGAAACCCGTGGACTGCAGGTAGTGCGGCTCGTCGTTGACGTAGCAGCCGAGCTGGTCCGCGACCTGGTCGGCGTCCGCGCTGTGCCCGACGGGGAAGCCCAGGCGCAGCTTGTCCACCAGGGCCGCCGAGGTCTGCTCGTCGTCGACGGACAGGGCCACGACTTTCATCCCGGCCTCGGCCAGGCTGTCGCTGGCCCGCCGGAAGGCCGACAGCTGCGCGTTGCAGTACGGGCACCACGCCCCCCGGTAGATCAGGACGACACCGAAGGACCCCGCCAGCCCCTCCGGCAGCGACACCGTTCCACCGCCGACCTGCTGCACCTGCAGGGACGGGAAACTCTGGCCGTTCTCAAGGCGGGGCATGGCTTTCCTGACGTAGGGCGGACCAGAAATGGACTGATGGGTCCAGCCTGACCCGCCCTGTGTGGACTGTCAAGTCCACTACGCCGTAGGGTGGGACACGTGCCTGCCGCGACCGTGCTGACCGAGCGGGGACGCGCGACGCGAGATCGGATCGTGGCCGCGGCCGCGACCCTGATCCACGAGCACGGGGTGACCGGGACCAGCCTGGACGACGTGCGAGCGGCGACGACCACCAGCAAGTCGCAGCTCTACCACTACTTCACCGACAAGTCGGCGTTGGTGCGTGCGGTGATCGAGCTGCAGGTGGATCAGGTGCTCACCGCGCAGCAGCCCGAGCTGGGCGAGGCCACCTCCATGGCGGGCCTGCGGCGCTGGCGTGACCGGCTGATCACCCTCAACGAACGCGACGCCCGTGGTTGCCCCCTCGGCCGGTTGGCCAGCGAGCTCACCGACAGCGACCCGGTCGCCCGGGCGGCCCTGACCGCTGGGTTCGCCCGGTGGCAGGGCCTGCTGGCCGCCGGACTGGAGACCATGCGCAGCCACAGCGCTCTCGACCCGGACGCCGACCCGCAGGCGTTGGGCCTGGGGCTGCTGGCGGCGGTACAGGGTGGCCTGCTCCTCGCCCAGGCCACCGGCTCGGTGGCCCCCCTGCGGACAGCGGTGGACCTGGCCCTGGACTCCATCCAGGCCCGAACAGCGCCATCCGCCGCAACCGGCCACCCCGCCGGTGTGGACGGTTGACTCCCAGCCGACGACCTAGCCTGCGGACGTCCGTCCATCGTGACGATCCCCCGGGGCGATCCGTCGTGTCGGCACCACCACCCCGGTTGACCCAGCACGCGAGGAGGAGGGCGATCACGTGAGCGACACGGTCACCGGGGACACCGCCCCCGTCCGTAGCCGCGGGGGGGCCGCCGCGTGGTGGTGGCCGGCGCTGGTGATGTTCACGGTGGGCTACGGGGCCAACCAGTTCGTCCCGCTGCTCGTGGTGTACCGGAGGACCTTGGGACTGTCCGACGCGCAGGCGACCGCGGTCTTCGGGGTCTACGCCCTGGGGCTCATCCCGGGGTTGCTGCTCGCCGGGCCGG
>JBBSUN010000131.1:0-2725 GCA_038234335.1 Mycobacteriales bacterium | reverse complement strand
GGCTCCGGCCCGTCGTCTGCTTCCCGGCGCGGCCCGCACCCGACGCTTCACCAGGGTCGTGGTCCCACTGGGCCCCTGGGTCTTCGGCAGCGTCACCCTGGTGTTCACCACGCTGCCCGCCCACGCCACCGGGCCCGTCGCAGGCCTGAACGTGGCCTTCCCCGGGGTGCTCGCCGCCGCCGCGCTGGCCGCCGGCATCGCCGCGCAACCCCTCGCGCACCGACTGCAGAACGCCTCGCTCAACCGCGGCACCGCCGACGCCTCCGCCGTGGCCCTCGCCGTGATCACCGCCGGCTGCCTCGCCGCCGCGGCCGCGACCGCCCACCCCGGCGTGGTCGCCGTGACCGGCGCCGCCGTCCTGCTCGGTGCCGGCTACGGCATAGCCATCAGCTGCGGCCTGCGGGAGGTCGAGCACCTCGCCCCCACCCACGAGCTCGGCAGCCTCGTCGCCGTCTTCTACTCCCTGGCCTACTCCGGACTCGCCATCCCGTACCTGCTCGCCCTGGCCGGCCCGCACCTGGGCTACCCCACCGGCCTGCTCCTGCTCACCCTGCTCGCCGCCCTGACCAGCGCGCTGCTCGTTGCGCAAGGCCGACGCCACCCCGCCACGACACACAGAGGGCGGCGCTCCGTTGCGCTGCTGCCTGCGAGACAGCCGCCCGGGTGAGCGGGTGGCACTGGTATCCGTGGCGCCGCCGGGTCCCCGGGGGCCGTACGCCGAGACCGGGCCGGTCTTCCTGCACGCCGATGGGTGCACCGGCCCCAGCTCCGCGGAGTACCCGCCGGACTGGTTACTGCGACGTCAGGTCCAGCGTTCACACGACGAGGGTGGATCCATCATCGGCGGGGACCTGGTGGAAGCCGGGGATGACCACGTCGCTGCAGCTGAACGACTGCTCGCGGATCCAGCGGTGGCGTTCCTCCACACCCGCAACGCCGTCCACGGCTGCTACATGCTCACCATCCGGCGGAGCTGACTGACCGGGACGGACCGAGGCCAAGCGCGTCCGCAGTTAATACGGGACGACCGGTGGGCACCGGTGCGGCTCGTTCGCCGGTCAGTGATCGGCGAGCAGTCGCGGCGCAACCCGTTTGCGCGGTGGTGAAAACTTGCAGGCGTGGATGTCGTCGAGTTCCGGGTGGGCCCGGACCAGCAGGCTGGGCGCAGCACCGTCGTGATCCCGTACGTCAACGGGACGTCGTTGATCGAGCTTGCACGGCGCACCGAGCTGGGGGCTGCGGCCGTGGACGGTGAACGTCGTCTGGCGGGCTCCTACGGGGGGCTCACCATCGATGATTCACCGCACTGGGCCTCCTGGTTCCTCAACGACGAACCGCAGTCGTGGTTCGAGGACGGTGACAGCTGCCTGCTGGGCTGCCAGTGCGGTGAGACGGAGTGTTGGCCGTTGACTGCGAGCGTTGCCGTTGTCGAGAGCCAGGTCTCGTGGACGAAGTTCCGCACCGGGCACCGCTCGTGGGACCTCGCCGAGCTCGGTCCGTTCACGTTTCGACGGGACCAGTACGTCGATGCTCTGGCTACAGCGGGGGGTCGCCAAGCTACCGACTGACCGCGACCGGCGAGCGATCCCCTGCAGAACGTCCGCGCCGGCACCACCGAGGGACCTGAGACTGCGCGAGGGCGGTTGGGCTGGCGGGGACGGTGGCGCCCGGGAGGCTCCGGGCAGGATCGGCTGTCTACGTCGGGTTCGGTGAGATGGACGCGATTAGCCTGGGGCCGTGCTCGATGAGGCGTGCCCAACTTGCGGCCACGCATGGGGATACCACCCAGGGATGACCCCGCACCTCCGGGCGTGCGGCGTTTGCACAGCAGAGGAGGACCATGACCAGCGGGCGTGGGAGGATATGTGCATCCTCGACGCGCCCGTCGCCGCGGAGCCCGCGGCCCCCGGCGAGCTACGGACGAGAGTCGCTCGGCGGATCTTCAGCGGTTACCGCGTCTACCTCGAGGGCCGGCATCGGGAGCAGTGGGCGGTGGTGACCCCGTCTGCCAACACGCGCAGGTCCGCAGACGAAACCGCCGCGAATATTGAGTTCGACATCGAATGCATGCCCATTCGTTTGTTAATACAAAGGTACTGCGCCTGATTCCGTTCGGTCTACTTGCGTGACCATTCGAGGAGCTTTCGCGGGACGGTGCTGACTGGCCGGCTTGGGCCCGCCGAACGCACCGCGTTCGGCGACCGGGACGGTAACGCCGGTGCGGCCGCCGCCCCGGAGGTCATCAGGTCGGGTTTGGCCTGGGTAACGAGGACGATCAACCTCCCTGCAACGTTCGCAGACCGACCGCGCGCGCCACCAGCGTTGCAGCCACGGCCGTGATGGGCCACGGAGTCGTAGCAACCATGGTTCCTGCCCGGGTAGTGCCATCCACGGTCGCTGGAGGCGTGGCCGACGGCATTCGATTGAGTGCCCGATCGGGGGATGCGAGCACCGTGGGCATGACAGAACCCCACCGAGTAAGAAGAATCTGACCGTGACCGCCTGGGCCGTGAACGTCCAACTCCTACCGAGTGCCCGGGTGCGTGTTGCCCGAACTTTGCGGATGGTCGCTGGCGGGGGACCTCAGGGCCCCGGCAAAGTCGGCGTGTAGGGCTGTGACCTGCGGATTCGTCTCGGTGTGGCCGGTGTGGCGTGGGTGACGGATGTGGTCCGTGGGTTTCGATGGGAGTTCTCACACAAGCCAGCGAGCCGAGGACCACACCCG
>JBBSUN010000130.1:0-2742 GCA_038234335.1 Mycobacteriales bacterium | reverse complement strand
GCGCCCAGCACCGTGCCTGCACCGTCGGTGGACACCCCCACCCCCTCCACTGCGGCCCCCTCCACCGCGGCCCCCGCGGCCGAGGCGACACCATCGGCCCAGGCGGCACCGTCGGTCGCGCCCGGCAGCGTCCAGGACGCGGCCCCGGCGGCGACCCCGGTGTCCGACGCGGAGGTCAGCGCCGGGTGGAGCCGTCTGGACGAGCTCTCCGCCGTGGGCGGTCTCCTCGCCGCCGGGGTCCTGGCCGGTCTCGGGACGCGCCGGATGCTCGCCCGCCGCCGCCGCCGCCCCGGCCAGCGGTTCGCCTCCCAGGACGGCTTCAGCCCGACGGAGCTGGCGTTGCGGACCACGGAGGACCCTGCGACGGTGCAGCTGCTCGACGCCGCTCTGCGCACCTGGTCGGCCCGCTCGGGCGGCGGCCCGGTGCCCGATGTGCTGGGGGCGGTCATCGGCGACGGCATGATCATGCTGGTGCTCGCCGAGCCCACCGCCCCCTCGAGCCCCTTCGTCGCAGGACCGGGCCCGACCCTGTGGCTGCTGGACCGCACCGACACCGTTGAGCACGACCGCACCGTCGTCGCGCCCTTCCCCACCCTGGTGACGATCGGGCACACCGCGGCCGGGGAGAACATCCTCATCGACCTCGAGCGGGCCGGGGCGATGACCCTGGACGGGGACCCCGAGGACGTGGTGGACGTGCTGTCGGCGATGGCCATCGAGCTGGCGGGTGCAGACTGGGCCGACCACCTCGAGGTGACCCTCGTCGGGCTGCCCACCGACGTCGTGGCCCACCTGTCCCGCGGACGGTTGCGGCACGCCGGCACCGTCGATGAGGTCCTGGACCGGATGGAACGCCACCACGCCGAGATCCTCGCCGCCCTGGCCGACGAGGACGCCGCCGGCGCGGTCGCGGCCCGGGTCCGGCACGTCGCCGAGCAGGTGTGGATCCCCGAGGTCCTGCTCACCGCCACCCCGGTCACCGCCGAGCAGCAGGCCCGGCTGCACGCCATCGCCCAGGCCGGGGCCAACGCCAACCTGGCCGCGGTCATCACCGCGGCCCCCGACACCACCGGCGGACACCGGATGCCCGGGGAGTGGGTCATCACCGTCCCCACCTCGGGGACCACGACGGTGCCCGTGCTTGGAGCCACCGTCGAGCTGCAGCGACTGACCCGCACCGCCCGCAACGCGTTGGTCGCCGACGTCACTGCCACCGACACCGCCGAGCTCGTGGAGGGCCCGGACGCCGCCCTGATCCCCCCTGAGCCCACCCATCTGGTGACGCTGGCGGCCGCGGCCGCCCCAGACGTCGACACTGTCGAGGCGGGTCCGACCGTGGCGCAGCAGGCGGAGGTGGCGTCGCTGCTGCCGATGAGCCCCGGTGCGCCGCTGGTGCACGTGCTGCGCCCGGTCCCCGAGGTCGCCGGGGTCGGGCAGTACACCGGGGAGAGCCCGGAGCGGGTCCTGGAGCTGGTGGTGCTGATGGCGTTGCGCCCGGGTCTGAGCCGGGTGCAGATCGCGGACATCATGGGCGAGCAGGGTCCGCGTGGGGCGCCGTGGGCGGACAACACGTGCCGGGCGCGGCTGTCACAGGCCCGGTCCTGGTTGGGGGCCGACGCCGCCGGCGCGGACTTCGTGCTCCGCGCCTCCCCCTCCGGTGGGTACCGGATGGCACCGGCGGTCGAGACGTCCTGGGCGGTGTTCGCGCGCCTGGCCGACCGCGGCCTGCGGGAAGGTCCGGCGGGCGTGCACCTGCTCGACGCCGCCCTCGCCCTGGTCGGCGGTGACCCCCTCAGCGGGGTGCCGCTGGACCGCTACGACACGTTCGCCGCGGAGCGGCAGGAATGGGTCAACCGCATCGCCGACGTCGCGCACACCGCGTCGGTGCGTCACCTGGACACCGACGCCCGCAAGGCCCGCGCCGCCGCGCTGACCGGTCTGGGGGTGGACCGGGCGAACGAGGCCCTGTTCCGGGACCTGTTCCGCGCCGAGTACGCGTGCCGCAACGCCGACGGCATCCGCGCCGCCGCCCGCCGGCTGCGCACCGAGCTCGACCGTCTCGGGGTGGAGATGGAGGCCGACTCCATCGCCCTGCTCCGGGAGCTGCTGGCCCCCCAGGCCCGCCCGGCCCGGGCCGCGTCCTAGTGCTGCCCGCCCTCGGACCGGTGGGGTGGACGGCCCTGGCGGCGGTCGCGGTGTACCTGCTGGCTGCCCTGGTCGCGGAGACTCCCCGGGCTCGCTCACCCCTGCCCGCCCCGCCCCTGCCCGCCCTCGTCCACCAGTGGCTGCACAGCACGCGCCGACAGGTCGCCGTCGGGGCCGTGGCGGTCACCGCCGGCGTCACCGCGGCCGCGGTGTGGGCCCCGGGATACGTGCCCGCCGTGCTGCTGCTGTGCCTGGGGGTGCCCGCCGCCTACACCGACGCCCGCGAGCTCCGCCTGCCCGACGAGCTGACCTACGCCCTGGCCGGGACCAGCGTCGTGGCCGTCGTCGCGTTGCAGGGCACCGGGGTCGGCGACGGGGCCGGTCGGGCGGTGCTCAGCGGCGCCGGCTACGCCGGTGCCCTGCTGCTGTTCGCGCTGCTCGCCCCCACCGGGAACAGGGTGTCGGCCGAGGCCGGCAGCGTCGCCACACCCACCCCCGCGGCCCTGGGCCTGGGTGACATCAAGCTCGCCGTCGGGCTCGGGGTGGTGCTGGGCTGGACCTCGCTGACGGCGCTGACCGGGGCGCTGTTCCTCACCG
>JBBSUN010000129.1:0-2767 GCA_038234335.1 Mycobacteriales bacterium | reverse complement strand
GCCACCTGGCAGGCCGACCACGTCCGAGCCGAAGCGGAGCGGGCCGCTCGGACGGCCGGGGTGACCCTGGCCGACGTCGATGAGGCCGTGGACGCCGTGGTGGCCGCAGCGCTGGCCCCGGGGTCCTCGGTGCGGCTCAGCAGGGCCACCGACGTCGGTGTGGCGGAGCCGCAGGCGCTGCGCCGCACCGATGGTGCGTCGGTGTACACCGTGGCCCGAACCCAGCTGTTCACCAACCAGGCCGTCATCGACGCCGAGGCCCGGCTGCTGACCGCAGCTCACCGCACCGACGGCCACCGCGCCAGCACCACCGCGGTCGACATGGCCCTGCTCGAATCGACCGCCAACGGCCGCCAGCTCAACCCCGGGCAGGTCGCCCTGGTCCGCGAGCTCGCGACCTCCGGGGCCCGGGTGCAGGTGGCGCTGGCCCCGGCCGGGACCGGCAAGACCACCGCGTTGAGCGTCCTGGCCCGCGCCTGGTCCGAGGACGGTGGCACCGTCCTCGGGCTCGCCCCCACCTCTGCCGCGGCGGCCGTCCTGCGTGACGACCTCGCTGCCCCCACCGACACCCTCGACAAGCTCGTGCACTCCATCACCGAGATGCAGGACCCCGCCAACGCCGACACCGCGGTGCGGGTCCCCCGGTGGGTCGCCGACATCGGCCCGGGCACCCTGGTCGTGGTCGACGAGGCGGGGATGGCCGCCACCGGCGCCCTGGACACCGCCGTCGACTTCGTCCTGCGCCGCGGCGGCAGCGTCCGCCTCGTGGGCGATGACCAGCAGCTCGCCTCGGTCGCCGCCGGAGGCGTCGTCCGCGACATCGCCGAGACCTGCGGGGCGGTCACCCTCTCCCACGTCGTGCGCTTCACCAACCCCGTCGAGGGCTCCGCGTCGCTGGCGATGCGCACCGGCGACACCGCCGGCATCGGCTTCTACCTCGACAACGACCGGGTCCACGTCGGTGACCCGGCCACCGTCATTGACGGGGCCTACCGGGCATGGGCCACCGACCGCGCCGCTGGCCTGGACGCGGTCATGCTCGCGCCCACCCGCGACGCCGTGGCAGCGCTGAACGTGCGTGCCCGCACCGACCGCCTCCACGCCCAGACCACCCCGCTCGGCTGGGCGGTGGCCCTGCGGGACGGGGCCACCGCGAGCGCCGGTGACCTCGTCACCACCCGCCGAAACGACCGCCGCCTCGCCCTCACCACGAACGACTGGGTCCGCAACGGGGACCGTTGGACCATCCAGGAGGTCCGCGGCGACGGGTCGCTGCGCGTGCAGCACATCGCCACCAGCCGGGTCATCACCCTGCCGGCGGACTACGTCGCCACCCACGTCGACCTGGGCTACGCCCGCACCATCCACTCCGCCCAAGGCCTCACCGCCGACGCCGCGCACACTGTGGCCACCGGGGAGGAGTCCCGCCAGCTGCTCTACGTCGCTATGACCCGGGGGCGCACCCACAACCACCTGTACGTGGCCACCGTCGGCGACGGTGACCCGCACAGCCAGATCACCCCCGAGGTCCTGGCACCGCCGACCGCCGTCGACGTGCTCACCAGGATGGTCGGCTACGACGGGTCCCAGCAGTCGGCGGCGACCACCGCCCGCACGTTGGCCGACCCGGTGCAGGTCCTGGGCCACGCTGTGGGTGCCTACGACGACGCACTCGGCGTCGCCGCGCTCGCCGTCGTGGGTGCCGACTCGATGCAGGGCATCGACGATGCCGCTGAGCGTGTGCATCCTGGTCTCACCCGGGCGCCGGCCTACCCGACGCTGCAAGCGCACCTCGCCGTGCTCAGCCTGCACGGAGTAGACCCCACCCGCGCTCTGCAGGCGGCAGCCGCAGGTCGCGAGCTGGGCTCCGCCGTTGACCCCGCCGCGGTCCTGGACTGGCGCCTGGACACGACGGGGCGGCACTCCGCGAGCCGCGGACCGTTGCCCTGGCTGCCGGCCATCCCCGCTGGTCTGGTCACCGATCCCACGTGGGGTCCCTACCTGCGCGCCCGCCGCGACCAGGTCAGCACCACCACTGAGCAGGTCGCTGCCACCGCCGGCGCGCTCACCCCCACCACCGCGCCGGTGTGGGCCCGCCCCCTGGTCGGCCAGAACCCCGCACTGCTCGCCGACCTCGCGGTGTGGCGGGCCGCGACCGGAGTTGAGGACGCCGATCGCCGACCGACCGGACCCGATGCCTTTCGGGTCGCCGAGCGACGTGAGCAGGGTCGCCTCGCCGACCGGGCGGCGGCGGTGCTCGGCGACCCGAACAGTGCGGGCGCCCGGTGGGCACCTCTGGTGAGGACCCTGGAAGCCCGGGTCCTCACCGACCCGTACTGGCCGGTCCTCGCCGACCGGATGGCGGCCGCGGAGCGCGCGGGCATCGACATCGGTGCCCTCACCGTCGCCGCCGTCGGGCAGCGCCCGCTGCCCGACGAGCTGCCCGCAGCCGCCTTGTGGTGGCGCCTGTCGGAGCACCTGGCCCCCGCGGTACTGGAGTCCGCCGCGGTCAACCCCGCCCAGACCTTGCGGCCGGACTGGACCCCGGCCCTGACCGTGGTGCTCGGCGACAGCTTGGCCCAACGGGTCTTCGCTGACCCCGCCTGGCCGGCGCTGGTCGCCGCCGTCGACGACGCCACCCGCTCTGGCTGGACCGCACCCGACGTGCTGTCCACCGCCGCTGAGCTGCTCCACTCGGCAGCCGACGGCGCCGCGAGCCCGGTGCGGACCGACGAGCTCACCACCGCCCTCGTGTGGCGGGTCCAGG
>JBBSUN010000128.1:0-2817 GCA_038234335.1 Mycobacteriales bacterium | reverse complement strand
GGCTCCGGCCCGTCGTCTGCTTCCCGGCGCGGCCCGCACCCGACGCTTCACCAGGGTCGTGGTCCCACTGGGCCCCTGGGTCTTCGGCAGCGTCACCCTGGTGTTCACCACGCTGCCCGCCCACGCCACCGGGCCCGTCGCGGGCCTGAACGTGGCCTTCCCCGGGGTGCTCGCCGCCGCCGCGCTGGCCGCCGGCATCGCCGCGCAACCCCTCGCGCACCGGCTGCAGAACGCCGCGGTGACCCGTGGCACCGCCGACGCCTCCGCCGTTGCCCTCGCCGTGATCACCGCCGGCTGCCTCGCCGCCGCGGCCGCGACCGCCCACCCCGGCGTGGTCGCCGTGACCGGCGCCGCCGTCCTGCTCGGTGCCGGCTACGGCATAGCCATCATCTGCGGCCTGCGGGAGGTCGAGCACCTCGCCCCCACCCACGAGCTCGGCGGCCTCGTCGCCGTCTTCTACTCCCTCGCCTACTCCGGACTCGCCCTGCCCTACCTGCTCGCCCTGGCCGGGCCGCACCTGGGCTACCCCACCGGCCTGCTCCTGCTCACCCTGCTCGCCGCCCTGACCAGCGCGCTGCTCGCTGTGCAAGGCCGACGCCACCCCGCCACGACATCAGCCACATCACCGAGCACATCACGGGGCACCGCCCCGGCCGGCGGTACCTGACACCCCCACACCACGGTGGTCCCCCCGCCGGGGACCCCGCAGTGCGGCCCCTGACGGGGTCGGTGTGAGCAGCACCCCGGGGGGCCGCTGCCGCCTCACAACCGGCGCAGCAACCCCAGCACCGCCTCGCCGATCTCGGCCGGTGAGTCCTCCGGGACGAAGTGGCTCCCGGGCACAGTCACCTCGACCAGGTCGGGCCAGGACCGGGCGACCTCGCGCTGGCGGCCGACCAGGATCGACCCCGGCTCCGCGTTGACGAACGTCTTCGGCAGCCCGGGGTGGGTCCCCAGCCACTGGGCGTAGGCCGCCACGATGTCGTGGACATCGGCCGGTGTGCCCTCGATGGGGATCTCCCGCGGCCAGGTCAACGTCGGCCGACGCGACTCACCGGCCTCGACGAACCGGCGCCGGTAGACGGCCATCTCCGCCTCCCCGAGCTCGCGCAGCACGCTGGCGGGCAAGATCCGCTCCACGAACACGTTGTCCTCCAGCACCAGCCGCTCCCCCACCTCCGACCGCATGGCCTTGAAGATGCCCGTCGCCGCGGCCGGCCAGTCCGCCCAACTCACCGGGGTCACGATCGCCTCGGTGAACAGTATTCCCACCACCCGCTCAGGGTGGCGGTGCGCCCAGTGGAATCCCAACGCCGACCGCCAGTCGTGGATGACCAGCACCACCGGCCCCTCCGGGAGCACCGCGTCGAACCACGCATCGAGGTGCTCGGCGTGGTCGACGAAGCGGTAGGACCCCGTCGAGGACCCCCCGCTCTCACCCATCCCCACCAGGTCCGGGGCCACGCAACGGGCATGCGGGGCGACGACACCGATGACGTTGCGCCACAGGTAGCTCGACGTGGGGTTGCCGTGCAGGAACACGCAAACCGGCCCCACCCCGCCGGCCGCGACGACTGGGGGGTCGACGTCCCGGGCCCGGGCACCTCCACCTCGAGCGCCCGGACGGTGGCGGAGTACTTCTCGTCCACCGCGAACGGCGGGGCGGAGCAGACCACCGGGGCACCTCCCCCGGTGTCGGGTGGACGGTCGTCGGGGATCCCGCCTGGTCGGTGTGCCGATCAGGTGAGGTGGGTGAGTGCGACGAGGGCAGCGGCATCGGCGAGCAGCAGGATGAGTGAGGCGATCCAGGGTGGTAGCCGGAGATGGGTGGTCAAGGGTGCGCGGAGCGGGTCGATGAAGTAGCCGGCGAAGGGAGCGATCCGGTCGGCGGTCCGGGGTGGGCCGGGCAGGACCGGGAGCAGCACCTGCCAGACCAGCCAGAAGCCGTAGAAGCTCAGCAGCAGCTGGGCCAGCTCGATGGCGAGGTCGATCGCGAACTGGGCCATGTCAGTGCCGTTCCGTCTGGCCGGCGGGTCCCGCCGTCGGCCCGACCTGCCCGCACCCGCACCCGCACCGCCCGGCGTCCACGCACGCCGGGCCGTACCCGGCGGAGGCTGAAGGCCTCGAACCGGGGCCCTCGGTCACCAGGGGCGGGGCCATGGCGTCAGCCGCGTCAGGGGCGCAGCACGAGCAACCCGACGCGGCAGGGGAACGGTCGGTGGCAGGCATGAGGGTCTCCGGTGTGGTGTGGGTGGTCATCGTGGTTGCGGACGTGACGATGGGCGTAGCCGGTCGTCGGTGGGGGCAGCCACCCAGCAGGCGACCGCCCCGACCGCGGCCGGAGCGGCCAGGACCGCGCCGGTCGGTCGGCGCCCGCTCCGTGCGGCAGTGCGGGCACGCGACGGGATCGGGGTCGAGGGGCTTGCCGGGGCTGTCACTCCGGCCACGACCCACAGTGCCAGCGCCGTGCTGGACGAGGCGACCGCGCCGAGGTGGCGTCCGAAGGCCACCACCGCGATGACGGTCGCGGTGGCGGGGAGCATCCCGGACGCAGCGCCCGGCCTCGCGGCGATCCCCGACGCCGACGCCGACGCCACGACCCTGCCCCGGGTCCTCGTGCCCACCTCCTCCTCAGCGCGGTGAGCCCGCATCGCTGCTGACGGCAGGCACGGTCAACCCAGCTCGATGGTCAGCCCCTCCACCGAGTCGTCGAAGCACAGGTGCGCCTGCGCCCGCAGCGCGTCCGGCAGCGGCGTCTCGTAGCTCCAGGCGGCGTCTCGCAGCGGCCCGACGTCCCAGTACGTGGCCTCCCCCTTG
>JBBSUN010000127.1:0-2839 GCA_038234335.1 Mycobacteriales bacterium | reverse complement strand
GTCGAGCCCCCGGGTGACGCGCGCAGCGAGCTGTGGTTCTACTACCACCTGGGCCGCATCCTCAAGGAGAAGCTGGCAGGGTCCACCGACCCGCGCGACCGGCCGCTGCTGGACCTGACCTGGGACTACCCCACCCACGGGCGCCTCGCTGAGCCGTCGGCGGAGGCGGTGCTGGCCGAGGTCAACGGCACCGGTGCGGACGGCGCTCCGTTGAGCTCGTACACCGAGCTGGAGGCGGACGGGTCGACCAGCGCCGGCTGTTGGATCTACACCGGGGTCTACGCCGACGGGGTCAACCAGGCGGCTCGGCGCAAGCCGGGCTCCGAGCAGGACTGGGTGGCCGCCGAGTGGGGCTGGGCGTGGCCGGCGAACCGGCGGACCCTGTACAACCGTGCGTCGGCCGACCCCGAGGGCAAGCCGTGGAGCGAGCGCAAGGCCTACGTGTGGTGGGACGAGAACGCCGGCGAGGACGGGGCCGGCCGCTGGGTGGGTCATGACGTGCCGGACTTCGAGGTGACCAAGCGGCCGGACTACCGTCCTCCTGCGGGCGCGACCGCGCAGGCCGCGATCGCCGGCGACGAGCCGTTCATCATGCAGGCCGATGGGAAGGCCTGGCTCTACGTGCCCAGCGGGATCGGGGACGGCCCTTTGCCCACGCACTACGAGCCCGCTGAGTCCCCGGTCCGCAACGCGCTCAACGCCCAGCAGGCCAACCCGATGCGGGAGTTGTTCAGCCGTCCGGACAACCCGTACCAGCCCAGCGGGGACGAGCCGGGCAGCGAGATCTTCCCGTTCGTGTTCACCACCTACCGGCTCACCGAGCACCACACGGCTGGCGGGATGAGCCGGACGCTGCCCTTCCTGTCCGAGCTGCAGCCGGAGTTCTTCTGCGAGGTCAGCCCCGAGCTGGCTGCGGAGCGGGGTCTGGAGCACCTGGGCTGGGCGACGATCGTCACCGCGCGCACGGCCATCGAGGCACGGGTGATGGTCACCGAGCGGATGAGTCCGCTCACCGTGGGTGGCAAGCCGCTGCACCAGGTGGGTCTGCCGTACCACTGGGGATCCAACGGGCTCACCACCGGCGACGGGGCGAACGAGCTGCTGTCGGCGGTGCTCGACCCGAACGTGCACATCCACGCCACGAAGGCCGCGGCCTGCGACGTGCAGCCCGGCCGGCGCCCCCGGGGGCCGGCCCTGCTGACCTACGTGCAGGCCTACCGCGACCGCGCCGGCATCACGCCCGAGACCGGGATGGGGATCTGATGGACCGCAACAGCTTCTACGGGCCGGTCGACCCGGCGCGCGACGCCGGCTGGGTCGATCCGCCCGCGCGCAAGGGCTTCTTCACCGACACCTCCATCTGCATCGGCTGCAAGGCCTGCGAGGTGGCGTGCAAGGAGTGGAACGCCGTCCCCGAGGACGGGATGTCGCTGACCGGGATGAGCTACGACAACTCGGTCGGCCTGGGTGCCTCCACGTGGCGCCACGTGGCGTTCATCGAGCAGCCCAAGTCCTTCGGGACCCAGGAGTCCGGGGTGCTGCACAGCACGGCCGACACCCACGCCGATCTCGACGTGCTCGCCCTTGCCGGGGGGCAGGGTGACCCTTCTCCGCCGCCCGCCGCGGTGGACCTGGGCATGCCGCTGCCGACCCTGCCCGGTGCGGGTGGCGAGGACTCCAGCGTGCCGTTCCGCTGGCTGATGGAGTCCGACGTCTGCAAGCACTGCACCCACGCGGCCTGCCTGGACGTGTGCCCCACCGGTGCGCTGTTCCGCACCGAGTTCGGCACCGTGGTGGTGCAGGACGACATCTGCAACGGCTGCGGCTACTGCGTGCCCGCGTGCCCGTACGGGGTCATCGAGCGCCGCGAGGGGCCGAAGAACGACCACGCCGTCGGCGTCGCCCAGAAGTGCACCCTCTGCTACGACCGGCTCGGCGAGGGCATGGAACCCGCGTGCGCCAAGGCCTGCCCCACCCAGTCCATCCAGTTCGGTGACCTCGACGAGCTGCGCCAGCGCGCCGACGTCCGGGTGGCCGAGCTCGTGGAGGCCGGGGTGGTCGACGCCCAGCTCTACGGCCACGACCCGGCCGACGGGATCGGGGGTGCGGGAGCCTTCTTCCTGCTGCTCGACAAGCCCGAGGTCTACGGCCTCCCCCCGGACCCGGTGGTGACGACCAAGGCGCTGCCCGCGATGTGGGGCCGGGCGGCCATGGCCGCGGGCACCATGCTCGCCGGTGCCGCGGTGGCGTTCCTCGGGAGCCGACGGTGAGCGAGGACACCAGGGCGACCCGTGAGCCGTCCGAGCCCGCGATGCGCGACGTGCCCGCCCGGGACGCGCCGCGTCGCCGGGGCGGTGGTCGGCGCAAAGGCGGTCGCGGCGAGCAGCTCATGGTCCCCGAAGCCGAGTTCACCTCCTACTACGGTCGACCGATCGTCAAGGCCTCCCCGTGGGAGGTGGACATCCCGGTGTACCTGTTCCTCGGCGGGCTCGCGGGCGGTTCCTCCCTGCTCGCGGCGGGGGCGGACCTGCAGGGCAACACTGCCCTGCGCACCCCCATGCGGTGGACCGCGATCGGCGCCATCGCGGTGAGCTTCGCAGCCCTGGTCCACGACCTGGGCAAGCCCTCGCGCTTCCACCACATGCTCCGAGTGGCCAAGGTGACCTCCCCGATGAGCGTGGGCACCTGGATCCTGACCGTCTACGGCCCGGCCGCGGGCATCGCCGCGGCCGTGCAGGCCCTGCCGGTCGCCCCGACGGCGCTGCGCCGCAGCTGGATCGGCCGCAGCGGCCCGCTGGCCGGTCGGATCGCCGGGTTCGTCGCGGCCACGACCGCGCCC
>JBBSUN010000126.1:0-2845 GCA_038234335.1 Mycobacteriales bacterium | reverse complement strand
TCGACGGTCGCTACAATTCCCGCAGGCTCCACTCCGGGATCGGGTACCGAACCCCAAACGAAGTCCACGACAGCTTCGACAACAGCAGGTCAGCGGCCTGACGGATTCAGAACCAGTGTCCGAGAACCGCAGGGCAGATCAGTGTGCTCCCCACCCGCGTTCCAGACCCCGGTTCAGGCACCACCACGACGCCCCCACGGGCCCCGGGACACCGCCGCTCCCGCACGGCTGCCGCCGTGCAGCGGCGCACCCAAGTGTGTCAAGGGTGACGGCCCTACGACGGCGAGGGCCGGGCAGCATCCGCTGCCCGGCCCTCGTGGTGACCACCCGTGTGACTTACCCGGGTGAGTGACGTGTGACGGTCAGGCGCCCGGGGCGTCCGGGGTCTCGACCGCACCCGGGGCGTCGGGGCCGCTCTGGTCACCGTTCTGGACGTCACCCGGGCCGTCGGCGTGGTCGGCGGCGTCGGTGTCGCCGGGGGTGGCGGTGTCGGTGACGCTCGTGCTCGTGGTCGGTGCGGCCGGCGTGGTGGCGGCGTTCGCCACGCCCGCCCCGATGCCACCCACGGCCAGCACGCCCAGTGCCGCCACAGCGATGCGCTTGTTGAGCTTCATGACAGGGGTCCTTTCCCGATCCGGCCCACGCTTTGCGGGCCGATAGGACTCACCCTGCCCGCGCCTACCTGTACGCAGGCTGAACGACGCTGAGCCCCGCGTCGATGGGGTCGACGAGGCGCTGCTGAGGCTCATGAGGGTCTGCCTCAGTGCGACTCTCCGGGCGGGGGTAGCCGTTCAGCCCCCGTTGAGTCCTACTCAGGTACGAACCCTGACGGTGATCGCTACCCTCCCCGAGGGGCTCAGCGTCACCGCGGTCGCCGAGGCGACCAGCGCCAGCAACCCCTCGGCGAGCAGGCTGTGCCAACGCCTGGTCCGCGACGGACTGCTGCACCAGGACACCGGCCCCGGCGACGAGCTGCGGATGGGCCTGTCCCCCCACGGCCACGTTGCCAGGTCCAACCTGGCCCAGCGAGGATCGAGGGCATGAACATCACGCCCATCAACCTGACGGAGGCGCTGGCCTCGTTCGACGATGTCTACAGCCCCCGCATCGTGGCCACGATGAACGACTACGACGTCCGGGTTGCCCACACCCTGGGTGAGCACGTCTGGCACGTCCACGAGGACACCGACGAGTTCTTCCTGGTCCTCGGTGGACGCTTCGACGTCGCTCTTCGCAACGCGGAGGGACAGGAGAGCACGGTCAGCCTCGTGGAGGGCGACACCTTCGTCGTGCCCAAGGGCACCGAGCACAAGCCCTCGTCCTCCGGCGGGTCGATCCTGATGTTCGAGCCATCGGGTACCTCGACCACGGGAAACCGCCACGTCGGGGCCATCCCCGACCACGTCGACAGCACCACCGGCCACCAGCTGACGTAAAGCCGGACCGTCGAACAACCCGACTCCACCGACACCGGTCACGGATGGTCTCCTGGAGCCGTGCTCCGATCGTTGAGGGCGCACGCAAACACATCTTGGCTGGAACCTGGTGCAGCGGCCGACCCCGAAAGAGCAAGTCGAACTGGCGCCGTCTCCTCATGGCGCGGCCCGCGCGATGATCTCATCACGGGAGGGTCCCGCGTGTGTCGGGGACGGCGCGGGTCGGCGGGGGGCAACCATGCGGGTGGCGACGTTCAACCTCAAACACGGCGCGACCGCCAGCGGCTACGTCGGGGATCCGGCTCAGGTGGCAGCGGCTTGCGCCGCGCTGGACGCGGACATCCTGGCGTTGCAGGAAGTCGACCGGCGCGTGTGGCGGTCCCGGTTCGCGGACCTGGTTCGGCGAGCCGCGGGGACGGACTACACCGGCGTCTACTTCGCCCCGACCATGCGATCGACCGTGTTGGCCGGCATCAATCCGGTCGGCCAGTACGGCAACGCGCTGCTCGTGAAGGGGCGCATCAGCGAGGCCATCACTGTGGCTCTGCCGCACGATTACCTGCGCCTGCGGTTGGGGCGCCGGGAGCTGGACGTGGTCCGGGAGCCGCGCAACGCGATCGTGGCCCGGGTCATCGTCGCGGGCTGCGATGTCGCGGTCGCCGCGACCCACCTCGGGGGCCCGGAGCGGCGGCGGCAGCTCGCCCAAGTGGTCACCGCGTTGTGCGCCCGCACGCAGCCACGGATTCTGCTCGGTGACTTCAACACGACCCGCGTCGACCTGCGCGCGTGGCTAGGCCCGACGCCGCTGACCCTGGCCGACTCGCCATCGGCCCGTCACCCGTGCGCCGAGGACGTCGACTTCATCGCCACCGACGCAGCCGATGGCGGCTCCCTCGTGAGCCGGTGGTTCCCGATCAGCGACCACGCCGCGGTGATCGCCGATCTGCGCCCGGCCGCGATGAGCTGACCCCGGCCAGCGGACCGCCCGTCGGTCGACCGTCAGTTGGCCAGCTCCAGCTCCAGTTGGCTATTGCCCGCCTCGAGCCCGGTGATCCTGCCGGCGTACTGCTCCACGCGCGCACTCCGATGAGTGGGTGACCTGCGCGGGGACGCCCCGTGTGCTGCGTTGTCAGGGCTGTTCATCGCAGCGGCCAGCAGGTACAGCCCCCGGCTACGCGTTGCTGTGAGCGCGGATGAAGTCGTACACCTCCACCATGACGCGCTCGCGGTCCACGTCCAGGGTCACCTCGTGCGAGGAGTCGGGCAGGGCCAGCAGGCGCTTGTCGGTCGACCCGATGTTCTCTAGGACGAACGGTCCGTTGGCCTTGTCGACCACTTGGTCGGCGTCGCCGTAGACGAGCAGTGTCGGGACGCTGACGTCGCTGAGCCCCTGGCGGACCTGGCTCATT
>JBBSUN010000125.1:0-2882 GCA_038234335.1 Mycobacteriales bacterium | reverse complement strand
GTGGCGCTGCGACGGGCGCCGCAGCAGGCGTGCAGCCGCCGACCGGGAGGTCGGGGCGGTCGGGGAGCCGAGCAGCCCGAGGGCGCTCAGCAGCGGGGTCAGCGCGCGCTGCAGGCGGGCCGGGGTCTCGGTGTTGGTGACCCCACGCTCGGCCACACCGGCGTCGTGGGGCAGGCACACCGCCTGCTCCAGCAGCGGCTCGAGGTGGTGCCCGGCCGCGGCGGTCATCGCGGCGCTGGGCTTGCGGCACCCGGTCAGCACCGCGGCCGCCACCGACGTCACGCCATGGCCCTGCCAGGGCGCCAGACGGCCCAGCAGGGTCTCCGCGGCACGCACACCAGGTGCGGTGGGACGGACGGCCAGCACGGGTCTTGGGGCGGTCGCGCCGCTCCGGAGCCAGCCACCGGGACCGTGCAGGGGCAGCCCGGCCACGGTCCAGGCGTCCCAGCCGACGTCGACCACGGTGACGTCCACCCGGTCGCTGTCCGCACCGGTGCCGGGGGAGAAGAACGCGGGGGCCGGGACCATCCCGACCGAGCGCACCGGGAGGCCGGAGAACTCCAGCCGGGACACCTCGATGGGACCGCGGTGGGCGTGGCGGATGCACACCCCGGGGTGGGGGCCGGTGGTGGCCGGGCCGTCGGTGCCGGCGGCCAGGGCGAGCCCTGAGCGCAGGGGGTCGGCGGCGTCGACGAGGAGCACCCGCAGTCCCAGGGCGGCGAGGGCGTCGGCCAGGACCACCGCGAGCACCGACGCCCCGGCTCCGGGGCCGCCGCCCAGCACCGGCACCACGGTCCCGAACCGGGTCCAGTCCGCGGGGCGGGCCGAGGTTGGGTCGGGGGCGGTGTCGGCGCACGCGGCCAGGCACCCCGCGGTGCTCACCCCGGTCTCGTCTCCGGTGGTCCGAGGCCCGGATCGCCGGTTCGCGGTGGCAGTGGCCGCGGCCACCACCGCGGCGTCGTCGGGATCTCCCACCATCGGCACCGTTGTCGGTGCCACCGTCGTCTCGACAGCAGGCGCAGGTCGGTGGGCCGCGGTGGGCGCCGCCTCGGCCGCGGTCCTACCGGCGGAGGCCTCCAGCAGCTGCTGCAGGTACGAGCCGCCGGCCCGCGGCGCCCGGGTCTGCGTCCCGGACTCCGTCACGACGCCCGCCGCGGGGCGTGGGTGGTGCAGGCCAGGACCTCGGCGATGCGGTCTCGGACCTGGCCGGTGGTCATCGACCCCAGCACGTCGAGTGCGTCGCAGGCACGCCATCCCGGGCCCTCGAGGTAGGCGGTGAGCTCGGTGTAGGTGGCGCGGCTGATCGGGTCCTCCATGAGCGCGTCGGCCAGGCACTGCACCCGGATCCGGGCCAGGGCGACGACCTCCTCGGCGTCGTCGAGCTGGATGGGCAGCGGGTGGGACATCGGTGGCTCCTTCCTCGGGGACACCGCACTACGTCCACCGGGTGCACCGTTTAGCCATCCGCCCGTGCAGGAGTTCTCAGCCCGCGCGCACGGCGTCGGCCAGCAGCTGCTCGGCGCGGGCGCAGCGGTGGGCGACGGTGCGCTGCGCGAGGCCCATCCGCTCTCCGAGGACGCGGGTGGCCACCGGCGTGCTGCCGTCGGCCCAGCGGGCCAGCAGCAGGTCGGACTGGGCGCGGCTGAGCACGTGCTCGGCCACCGCCCACGACAGCACTCGCAGCAGCTCCTCCGAGGCCTGCTGGCCGGGGTCGGTGTCGGCCAGCACCTCGGTGAGCACGATCGGGTCCACCGGGGTGGCGCGGCCGGTGCAGCGAGGGTGCACGTCCTCGGCCAGCAAGGCGTGCCGGACCAGCTCGGCGCGCAGGTTGCCGGCGACGCGACTGGTGCGGGTCAGCGGGTAGGACCGCACCCGCTCCCACAGGCAGCCGGCGACGGTGAGGCGGGCATCGGCCACGCTCAGCGGGCGACCACACCTGCGGGTCGCCGACAGCAGCTGACCGACCACCACCCCGGCCGCGGGCACCATCCGTGCCGCCACCAGGGTGGCCGCCACCCGGGAGGCGTTCCCGCCGCTGCCGGCGACGAGCAGCAGGGCGTGCAGCACCTCGTCGGCGGCGTCGTGGTCGACGGCCCGCTCGGCCCGGTCCAGCTCGCAGACGAGTGCGGAAACGCTGGCGAACCGGGTCAGCCTCGGGGCCAAGTTCTGCCACTGCGGCAGCGCCTGGTCGGCGGTGCCGGAGGCGATGAGGCGGTCGAGGTCGGTGGCGAAGGCGTGCAGCGGGTCGACGGACATGTGGGGCTCCCAGGCGGTGAGGCATCGGTGATGCCCTCACGTTCTGAGGTGCCCGTACTGGTCCGCGTGCACGCTTTCGTGCATCCTCCGAACCTGACCAGAAACTTTCCGCCTCTCGCGGGAGTTGGCACCGGCCCGGTGACCTCTGTCAGGTCCCAGAACCCGCCCGCGAAGCGATACCCCGCAGGTCAGCGACCTACGGGGCGGTGTTCACGGCGACCACCACCGGCACGCCGGGGGCATTGTGTATGCCGTCCTCGACACCCAGGAAGGGGTTGCGCGGGGGCTCGCGGGGTTGTGTACCCCGCAGGTCAGCGGGGTGCCCAGCGTGCTGGGGGACGGTCAGCGCAGCGGAAGCGACAGCACCAGGGCGGTGGTCGCGCCCAGGACCATCCAGGGGCCCAGTGCGGTCGCGGTCATGCCACGGGAGTACCCGGCACGCCGGGTCAGGGACACCCCGATGAGCCACACCAGGTGCCCCGCGGCGGTGAGGAACAGCGCCCCGGTCAGCGCCGTCAGCGAGGTCCAGCCCAGCACCACCCCGAGCCCGACGGCGAGCTTGATGTCACCCAGGCCCAGGGCCGCGGGGGTGGGTGTGGCGACGCTGCCGGCCTCGGCCGACACCC
>JBBSUN010000124.1:0-2993 GCA_038234335.1 Mycobacteriales bacterium | reverse complement strand
TCGGAGCCGACCGAGCAGCCCTACGGCATCGACTTCGGCGTGCGCGACCCGTTCGGCAACCACCTGCGCATCGGGCAGCTCACCGCCGCATCGCAACAGGCGCAGGGCTGACCGGGCCGACGTGTCCGGCAGTCCGCTGGGTCGGGCGGCGCCTTCCACCGCACTCGGGTAAGCACGTCCGATCCGCACACGACCCCCGGCGCGACCGCTCCCTAGAGTGTGTCGCTGTGACGCAGTGGGACGACATCCAGGCCGGGGTGGGGGTGGCCCTCGGTGGTGACCGGGCCCGGGGTAGAGACGTCCTACGTCGCTGCTGGGCCGGTACCGCTGAGTCGGACCACGCCCAGCGGTGCGTCCTCGCCCACTACCTGGCCGACCTCGAGGACGACGTCGACGCGGAGGTCGCGTGGGACGAGCGGGCCATCGCCGCGTTCGCCCACGTCCGTGACGCCGACCTCAAGCCGGTGGGCATCCCCGCCGCGGCGAGCTTGGCCCCGAGCCTGCACCTCAACCTCGGTGACGGCTACCTCAGGCAGGGCAACCCGAGGCCCGCACACGACCAGCTCGTGGCCGGGCTCGCCGCACTCGACGCACTGCCCGACGACGGGTACGGCGCGATGATCCGCCGCGGACTGACCGGTCTCGGCGAACGTCTCGACGGCCAACCCTGACACCACCCGACGTCCGGCCCCTCGAGGTGAATCAACCGAGGCAAGGCCCGCTGAACAACCGGGCGACTGGAAGAGCGTCGCGATGGCCACCGACATCGACGTCTACTTCTGCGACCCCCACAGCCCCTGGCAGCGCGGCACCAACGAGAACACCAACGGCTTGCTGCGTCAGTACTTCGCCAAGGGCACCGACCTGTCGGTCCACACCGCTGAGCACCTCGACACCGTCGCCGCCGAGCTCAACGACCGACCCCGGAAACGACTAGGTTTCGCCAAACCGATCGAGAAGATCGGACCACTCCTGTTGCGATGACCGCCAGGATCCGCCGATCCGTTAGCGGTACAGGCGCTTCGCTCGAGTTCTTCGACGGCGCTGTAGGTCCGCTTGATGATCGGATCGCTTTACGCTCGGTGTGTGGAGCAGCGGATCAGCTTGGTGACCCTGGGGGTTGACGACGTTGTGCGGGCCCGGGCTTTCTACGAACGGCTGGGCTGGCGCGGCCAGGAAGTTGAGCGCACGGTGTTCTTCCAGGCTGGTGGGCTCGTGCTGGTTTTGTGGGGGCGGGAGCAGCTGGCGGCGGACTGCGGGCTAACAGATCGGTGGTCGACCGGTAGCGGCGGGATCGCGCTGGCCCACAACGTCGGCAGTCGCAGCGAGGTCGACCACGTGATGGACACGGCTGTTCAGGCCGGTGCGGTGGTGACACGGGAAGCGACGGCGACGTTCTACGGCGGCTACGCCGGGGTGTTCACCGATCCTGATGGGCACGCGTGGGAGGTCGCGCACAACCCCGGCTTCGCCCTTGCCGAAGACGGCACGGTGACCGTCCCCGATTTCGGTCAGTCGTGAGCCACCTTGATCCACATGCCGGCGGGGGGGTTTCTGCCCGGTTGGGAGGATCTGCGCAGCGCGCTTGTCGAAGTACGGCCCCCGGTTCCGACCTAGGGGTGACGGCGCCTACTGGAGACGCCGCGGATGAGGAGTTGGTGTGAAGTACTTGATGCTGGTCTACGGCAACGAGCAGATCTGGGGCGACCCGGCGGTGGACTTCGCTGCGATGGTCGGCGAGGTCGACGCGTTCAACGCCGCGCTGCAGGAGTCCGGTGAGCTGGTGCTCGCGCAAGGGATTGACGCGGTGCCGCGGGCGGTCCGCAGCACCGGCGGTGTGCCGGTCGTGACCGACGGGCCCTACCTGGAGGCCAAAGAGCACGTCGGTTCGTTCTCCATCCTGGAGGTGCGTGACGAGGCGCGGGCGCTGGAAATCGCCCGGGACTACCCCTGCCTCCGGTACCTGCCTGCCGGTGGTGTCGAGGTGTGGCCGCTGATGACGCCCGGTGCCCCGGACGCGTGAGCGTGCTCGTCGAGGACCTGCTGCGCGAGCTCGCGCCGCAGGTCCTCGGCGCGCTGGTCCGCCGGCACGGCGACTTTGCTCGCTGCGAGGACGCCGTCCAGGAAGCGGTCGTCGCCGCGCACGCCGCCTGGAGCACCGATGGTCTGCCAGAGCAGCCGCGTGCGTGGCTGCGGACGGTAGCGACACGCCGGCTGGTCGACGACCTGCGGGCCACCGCGGCCCGGGAGCGGCGGGAGGTGGCCGTCGCGCAGCACACGAGGTTGTTCGCACCGGCCGCCGACGCGCCCGAGCGGGGCGATGACGGGCTGGCCCTGCTGGTGCTGTGCTGCCACCCCTCGCTTTCGGCGGTCTCGCAGCTCGCCCTCACACTGCGGGCAGTCAGCGGGCTGAGCACCGCGGCGGTCGCCCGAGCGCTGCTGGTCCCGGAGGCGACGGCCGGGCAGCGCATCTCCCGCGCCAAGGCCACCATCCGTGCGGCGGGTGGTCACTTCACCCTGCCGGGCCCAACCGAGCTGGCGGCGCGGGTGCCGGTCGTTCACCAGGCGCTGTACCTGATGTTCAACGAGGGATGGTCGGCCAGCGAGGGTGACGAGCTGCTGCGCCCGGAGCTCACCACCGAGGCGATCCGGCTGACTCGACTGCTGCACGGGCACCTGCCGTCCTCGACTGAGACCACCGCGCTCCTCGCCCTCATGCTCCTGCAGGACAGCCGCCGCGCCGCCCGCACGGACGCCGCAGGCGCGCTCGTGCCGCTCGCCGAGCAGGACCGGTCCCGGTGGGACCGGGCGTCGGTCGCCGAGGGGGCTGCGCTCGTGGTCGAGGCGCTGATCACCGGGCCGGCGGGGCCGTATGCCCTGCAGGCCGCGATCGCGGCGGTCCACGCCGAGGCCCCGAGCAGCGAGCACACCGACTGGGTGCAGGTGGTCGGGCTGTACGACGCCTTGCTGCGCCTGGCCCCGAACCCGGTCGT
>JBBSUN010000123.1:0-3190 GCA_038234335.1 Mycobacteriales bacterium | reverse complement strand
GGTGCCGCTGGCCCGGGGCGTGCTCACCGGGAAGTACCGCTCCGGCACCCCGGCGGACTCGCGGGGGGCGAGCCCGCACCTGGCCGCCGCCCTCGAGGGCCACCGCACCGCCCACGCCAACCGGGTGGTGGAGGCCGTGGTCACCGCGGCCGACGGGCTCGGCACCTCACCGCTCGCGGTGGCCCTGGCCTGGGTGCGCGACCGTCCCGGGGTGGCCAGCGCGGTCGTCGGGGGCCGTGACGCGGCCCAGGTCGCTGGCATCCTGGCCGTGGAGGCGCTGGTGCTCCCGGCCGCCATCCGCGCCGCCCTGGACGACGTCAGCACGGGGTGAGCGCGCGCTGCTCGGCGGTGGTGGTGGACGATGGGGCACCGTGACGACCAGTCGGAGGACACGCACCCTGAGCACGCTGGTGGTCGGCCTGAGCGCGGTGCTGCTCCTCACCGGCTGCGCGGGTGGCTCCACCAGCGGCTCGTCCCTGGCCACGGTGACCCCGGCCGTGGCCGCCGAGGCGCCGGCCACCTCCGACCCCGTCGGCAGCGTCACAGCGGTGTCGGCCGACGTCAGCGCCACCGTGCTCGACCCGAGCACCCGCACGCTCGTGCTGGCGACGCCCCAGGCGCTGCTGCTGCTCGACGCCGACGACCTCGCGGCCGCCCCGCGCACCGTCGTCCTGCCGTCGGTGCCCGCCCAGGTGGTGCTGTCCGGTTCGGGCGGCAGCGTCCTGGTCGCCACCACCGGGGCGGTCCTGCGGGTGGACACGGCCACCGGGGACCTCACCCGCATCCCCGTCGACGGTGACGTCACCGCCGTCCTGGCCCGCAGCGACGGCACCCTCGCCGCCGGCCTGTCCGACGGCACCGTCGACATCCTCTCCCCGAGCGGTGAGGTGGTGCAGACGGTGACGGGCTTCGTGCAGGTCGACGCCCTCGTGGAGGCCGGGGGCGCCCTGCTCGGGCTCGACCGGCGCGCCAGCCTCGTGGCGACGCTGAAGCCCGCCGACGGTCGCCTGGGTCTCGCCCTGCAGGCCGGCAACGGTGCGACCAACGCCGTCGCCGACGCCTACGGCCGCCTGCTCGTCACCAACACCCGCGACGGCGAGCTGCTGGCCTACTCCGGCGACCCGCTGATCCTGCGCCAGCGCTTCCCGGTCCCCGGGGCCCCGTACGCGTTGGCCTTCGACCCCGCGACGAACCTGGTCTGGGTCACCCTGACCGAGACCAACCAGGTGGTGGGGTACGACGTGCGCGGCGGCGAGCCGGTCGAGCGGTACCGCTTCGCCACGGTGGTCCAGCCCGACTCCGTCGCCGTGGACACCCGCACGGGCGCGGTGCTGGTGTCCTCGGCCACCGGCGGCGGGGTCCAGCGGATCGTCCCCTCGGAGGTCAGCCGGTGAGCCGTGTTCCCCAGACGCAGGCGAGCCGTGTTCCCGAGACGAAGGCGAGCCGTGTTCCCGAGCCGAAGGTCTTCTCCGCCGACGACTACGAGTACCAGCCGCTGCGGCTGCCGCCGGAGATGACCCGGCTGACGGCGTCGCTGCAGCTGTCCATCCAGGCCGAGTACGGCGGCTGGGAGCTCTCCCGGGTGCGCCTGTACGCCGACGGCACCCGTCGGGTGGTGCTGCGGCGGCGCCGCAGCACCCGTCCGCTGCCCGGACCGTCGACGTGATCTACCGCGCGCTGTTCGCCCTGGTGCTGCGCCGGGTCCCGCCGGAGACCGCGCACCACTGGGGCTTCCGGCTCATCCGGCTCGCGGGGGCGATGACGCCGCTGCGCCTGCTGCTGACCCGCCTGCTGACGGTGGACGACCCGGTCCTGGCCAGCCGCGTCCTGGGGGTCGAGATGACGGCGCCGCTGGGCCTGGCCGCCGGGTTCGACAAGGACGCCACCGGGCTGGAGGCCTGGGGCGCACTGGGTTTCGGCCACGTCGAGATCGGCACGGTCACCGCGCACGCCCAGCCCGGCAACCCCGTGCCCCGGATGTTCCGGCTCCCCGCCGACCGGGCCCTGGTCAACCGCATGGGCTTCAACAACCACGGGGCCGGCGCGGCCGCGGACCGGTTGCGACGCCGACGCTCCCGGCTCCCGGTGGCCGCGAACATCGGCAAGACCAAGGTCGTGGAGCCCGACGGTGCGGCTGCCGACTACGTCGCCAGCGCGACCCTGCTGGCCCCGCTGGCCGACTGGCTCGTGGTGAACGTGAGCTCGCCGAACACCCCGGGGCTGCGTGACCTGCAGGCGGTGGCCGCGCTGCGCCCGCTGCTGGTGGCGGTGCTCGCGGTGGTGGACGTGCCGGTGCTGGTGAAGATCGCCCCCGACCTCTCCGACTCCGACGTGGACGCCGTCGCCGACCTCGCCCTGGAGCTGGGCCTGGCCGGGATCGTCGCGACCAACACGACCGTGTCCCGGGCCGGGCTGCGGAGCCCGGGGGTCGACGAGATCGGTGCCGGAGGGCTCTCCGGTGCCCCGGTGGCCGACCGCTCGCTGGCCGTGCTGCGGCGGCTGCGGGCCCGGGTGGGCACCGCGCTGGTGCTGGTGTCGGTGGGCGGCATCGAGACAGCGGACGACGCCTGGGAGCGGATCACCGCCGGTGCGAGCCTGGTGCAGGGCTACACCGGGTTCGTCTACGGCGGCCCGCTGTGGGCCCGGAACGTCCACCGTGGCCTGGCCCGGCGGGTCCGGGACGCCGGGTTCACCTCCATCGCGGAGGCGGTGGGCTCGAGCGCGCCCGGGAGCCCCTGAACCCTCGCCCAGGTCGGTGCCCGCCAGGTCCGTGGTCGGCTCGGCAGTGGCTCGCCGCGGCCGGGTGCCACCGAGCCAGCGCGGACGCCCGCTCGAAGGGCGCCGTGACGGGATCGCAGCGACAACGGATTCTAGGCTCGTGGAATGACTTCTGAGGTCCGTGCCCGAGACCACCGCCGACGCCTGCTCGTTGATCATGGACGACCACGAGTGGCTGCGGAGGCAGTTCGCGGCGCTGGACGACGCCCGCACCGTCGAGGAGCTGAGCGCGGTGTGGGACCCGCTGGCCCAGCGGCTGGAGACCCACGCCCAGTGCGAGGAGGAGACCTTCTACCCGGCGTTGCTGGCGCACGGCAACCAGAGCAGCTCCGACGAGGAGACCGACGACGCGATCGGTGACCACAACGAGATCCGCGACGCCGTCGCCGAGGCGGGCAAGCACGACGTCGGC
>JBBSUN010000122.1:0-3222 GCA_038234335.1 Mycobacteriales bacterium | reverse complement strand
TCGGTCGGTTCTGGAACACGCCCCCACCCGAAACACGCCCCCCAGCCGGCCGGGGGAGTGGTGGGTGCAGAACTGGTGCCCGAAACCCCTGTGTCGCGGATCGGCTTGGTTTTGAGTTGTGGAACAGTGTGTCCTCGTGGGTGAGCTGCTGGGGTACGCGAGGGTCTCCACCCTCGAGCAGGACGCTGCGTTGCAGCACGACGCGCTCAGCGCCGCGGGGTGCTTCCGGTCCTGGACCGACACCGCCTCCGGTGCGCTCACCGACCGGCCCGAGCTCGCGAGCCTGATGGACGCGTTGCGGCCGGGGGACACCCTGGTGGTGTGGCGCCTGGACCGTTTGGGTCGGTCGTTGCCGCACCTCATCGAGACCGTCCGGGGGTTGGCCGATCGGGGGGGTGAGGTTCCGGTCGTTGCAGGAGGCGATCGACACCACCACCCCCGGCGGGAGGTTGGTGTTCCACGTGTTCGCGTCGTTGGCGGAGTTCGAGCGTGACCTCATCCGGGAACGCACGATGGCCGGGCTGGCGGCGGCCCGCCGCCGTGGTCGGGTCGGGGGCAGGCCGACGGTGATGACGGCGGCGAAGACGAAGCAGGCCGCCCGCATGGTCACCGCCGGCACCCCGCTGACCGAGGTCGCCGACGTGCTCGGGGTCAGCCGCACCACCCTGTACCGCCACCTCAACACCACCGGGCCCACCAGGCCCGCACCGACACCGTCACCGGCCCTGCCCCCGGTGGCGGTCTCGGTCGCACCGGGTGGGGGGGAGCGATCGGCGCGGGCGTGCCCGTCGTGCGGGCTCGAACCGGCGACGCGGGAGGAGGCCGCCCAGATGCGGGCGGACCTCGCGGTGCGGTGGCTGCACCCTGACCCCGCAACCCCGGGAGCGGTGGTGGAGGGCCGGCACTGCCGGGCGTGCCACCCGAGGGGGCGGGTGGTGGACGTGGAGTGCACCCGCTGCGGGGACGGGCCCATCATCACCGGGGTGCTGGCCGAGGACAGCACGGCCGGGTCGGTGGCCCACCCGGTCCGGCGGCGGCTCATCGCGGCGGGGTGGACCACAGCCCCCGAACTCATCTGTCCCGAGCACTGACAGGACGCAGCGCTGCCCGGCCTGCGTAATTCTGTCGTCAAGCTGGGGGTGGACGTCAGATGCGAATGCACCCCCCGTGCCGGATCAGTTACTGCAAACGCACCAGGTTACCTACGGTTGCTACTACGTTCGCAACGCTCGTTGTGCAACAATCGCAGTATGAACAGCAGGACTGCGGAAAGGGGGCTCGCTGAGCTTGCTGGCGCCCAGTGGGGTCTGGTGACGACCTGCCACGCTCAGACGGCGGGCGTCAGCCGTACGCAGCTCAACCGCCTCGTCGCCGCCGACGTCCTCGTTCGCCTGAGTCATGGCGTCTACGCGCTGCGGGCTTTCGCCGCGGACGACCTGCTCGATCTCCGAGCTGCCTGGCTCGCCCTGGATCCCGCTCGCCTGGCCGCCGATCGCCTCTTCGGCCCCACTGCCACCGCGGTGGTCTCTCACGCCTCTGCCGCGCACCTGTACGGGCACGGTGATCTTCTCGCCGACCGCCACGAGTTCACCCTGTCTATCCGCAAGCAGACCCGGCGTCCCGAGCTGCGCCTGCACCGCTGCAGCCTGGCCACCGACGACGTCACCATCCACCGCGGTCTGCCGGTCACGACGCCCGCCCGCACCGTGCTCGACCTGCTCACCACCCACCACGACGGGGAGCACGTCGCGGCGGTCCTCGCCGACGCCGTCCGCGCCGGCCTGATCGACGTCGCCGCCCTCGCTCCCCGCCTGGCCCCGTTCGCCGCCCGCTTCAGCCTGCCCCGCGGCGACGGCGCCGCCACCCTCGCCCACCTGCTCGACCTCGGCGACGTCACACACGAGGTCGAAGCGGACGCGATCGCCGCCGGCGCACGACGGGCCGGCACCACGACCTCCAGATACCTGGCCGAGATGATGAGCCAGGGCATCATGGACCAGGTCAACGAGGTGGTGCGTACCGCACTGACCGCCAACCTGACGAACATCCTCGACAAGGTTCTGCCGATGAAGCTGCTCCCGCAGACCGACGTCGCCCAGCTGCTGCCGCAGATCGATGTCGCCCAGCTGCTGCCGCAGATCGATGTCGCCCAGCTGCTGCCGCGGATCGACGTTGCCCAGCTCGTTCAGGTTCCTCCGGACGTGGGCGTGACTATGCGCGCTGCTCAGGCGCGGCTGGACACTCCTGCAGTTCAGGCGCAGCGTGCGGCCGCCCGCCGAGCGACGTCGTGACGACCGGCCCCGGCCCTGTTGCGCACCCGACCGGCTACGAGCGGCCCGACCGGATGTGGGCTGCGCTGACCGACCGCATCAAGTCCACCGCTCCTACCCGGGTGCAGCAGCTGCAGCGACGGTTCCTCTATGACCGGTTCCTTGACCGTGTCTTCACCTACGCCCCCGAGGTGTGGGTCCTCAAGGGTGGCATCGCCTTGCTGGCCCGCGTCCACGACGCCCGCCACAGCAGCGACGTCGATCTCAACCGCACTACCGGGCAGCTCGACGCGGCCGTCCGGGAGATCGTCGCCGCGGCGGTTACCGACCTCGACGACCACGTTCGCTTCACGGCGGAGCTCGTCGTACCACTGCGACTGTCCAGCAGCAGCGCCAAGGTGAGGGTCACTCCGTACATCGGTGTCCGGTCCTTGGAACCGTTCAAGGTCGACGTCGTGGTGGGCACCGTGCTCACCACTGACCCGGACCTGCACACCCCGAGGCCCGTGGTCTCGATGCCCGGGATCACCTCCCCGGTCCGCCGGCTATACCCCGTTGTCGACCACATCGCCGACAAGGTGTGCGCCACCATGCAGTCCTACGGTGCTGGCCGGCCCTCCAGTCGTTCCCGTGACCTTGTTGACCTCGTCGTGTTCGCCTGCACCCACGACGTGGACTCCGCGGAGCTGCACCGTGCCATCGAGGCCGAACGCCGGCACCGCGCGTTGCCGCCCATCGCTGGCTGGAGCTGCCCACCGCAGTGGGCTGGCGCCTACACGACCGCCGCGGCGGGGGTCCCCCATTGCGACCGGCACCGCACCTTCGCTGCGGCGAACACCCTGGTCTCCACCTTCCTGAACCCGGTGTTGGCAGGACAGCTCGGTGCCGCGAGGTGGTCGCACCACGAGCTGCAGTGGGAGGTCCCGGTGGTTGAGCTCGGGTAGGCAGTGGG
>JBBSUN010000121.1:0-3331 GCA_038234335.1 Mycobacteriales bacterium | reverse complement strand
GCCGGGCCGCGAAGCCGGGGCGCCATCGGTCGTGGAAGTTCTGGGCGTTGGCCGGGTCGGCGGTGGGGCCGACGAACGCCGCCCGCCAGGTCGCGGCGAGGGTCGCGACCTCCGCGGCGAGGCCGGGGTGCTGCAGCCAGCACCCGGGGATGGCCCGGTTGTGGTCCTCACCGACGCTCTGGGTCGTGGTGACGTAGGTGGAGTTGTAGAACTCCACCCACAGCTGCAGCGTGACCGGTGGGTGTTCGTGGGTCTGCGGGACGGGGTACAACGCCCACTCCGCGGGGGCGTCCTTGTCCGCCTTGGCCTTGGTGGTCAACGCCGACACCGCGGTATCGAGCTCGGCGACGTGCTCGGTGAGCTCTTCCATGTCCCCGAGCAGCTTCAGGACCGCCGCGCCGAGCTCGTCCACGGTCATCCTCCCGATCTGGTCAACGGCCGCGGGCGGCGCCGCCTGCTCGACCTCGTCGGGGCCGTCGGCGGCAGGGTACCGATCGTTGGAGATGGGCCCGTCGTCGTTGCTCACCGCGGTCGCCGATCACGACTGTGCAATGCGATGACCTCGGCGTCCGGGACACCGCCTACAAGCGGCACCTCGAGGTCGGGGTGCCCGTTCGGTTGCGGTGCGAGCTCCGGCTCCGGGGCGGGGTCCTCCTCCCACATGCGGTGGTCGGCGTCGTCACCGATCAGCGCGTCGAGCGAGGCGCGGGCGGCGGGATCCAGTGCAGGTCGGGTCCCGGTGGGGGTGCTGCGATCGGGTTTGAGCTGGGCTGCGGTGACATCAGGGCGCGGCCGCTCGGCGTCGGCGTCGGCGCCGGGGCGTTCGGACGCGGTGTCCGCTGCCGTGGCGTCCTCGATGCGGGTCACGGCCGGTGTAGGGGTGGGCAGCGGGTAGCCGTGGTGGTCGACGAGGGTGGCGCCGTCGCGGATGCGGGTGCGGTCGGCGTTGAGGGCGGCGGCGTCGGGGCGGGCGGCGACGTCGGTGGTACGCGCCAGGATCGGCGACAGGTGCCGGAAGATGATCAGGGCCCGGTCGCGGGGGATCTCCCGGATGTCGGCGGGCTGGTACTTCGCGACCCGCTGCAGGGAGGTGGTGGTGGAGGACTTCCCGCCGCCGCGGCCGCTGTTGGAGCGGGAGGTGCGGACGACGTCGTAGTCGCCGCACAGCTTGGACAGCCACCCCAGGGTGTGGTCGTCCTTGATACCCCCGAACACGACGAGGGCGGTGGTGTTCTCCACGAGGGAGCGGGCGCCGCCGGGGCCGTAGATCTCCTCGAGCTGGGCACGGGACTGGGCGGCCCAGTGGATGAGCACGCCGCGCCCGGCGGAGTCCGCGCACGTGGCGGGCAGCGACGGCACGGGGGTGGCGGTGGGCAGCTCGTCGAGGATCACGCTGAAGACCGGGTCGAGGCGTTCGTGGTCGCTGAGGTTGGCGAGGTCGCGGGCGGTGGTGATGACGTGGTCGACCAGGGCGGTGAGGACGGGGGCGACGTCGGCGGCGGTCTCCTCCCCAGCGATGAGGTACAGCGCCCCGCCGGAGCGAATGAAGGCCTCGGCGTCGAAGCCGGTGCCCGGCTCCGGGGTGCACAGCGCCTGGATGCGGTCGGTCAGGAACGGCTCCAGGGCCTTTCGGACGCTCATCCACACCGCGTCGCGGGTCTCGGCGACCATCGTCATCTCCGAGCGCAGGTTTCGGGAGAGCTGGGGGAAGCGGTCGGCGAGGATCAGCACCGGCTCGTCGTCGAGGGAGGAGGACCAATCGACCAGGGTGCCGACCCCGGACTCGGAGATGGCCGCGGCCACCAGGTAGGAGCGGATGACCCCGTAGGCGCGGGTGCGGAAGGTCTTCTCGTTGCCGCCGGACTGCTTGCCGAGGTCGACCGCGGCGGCGTCGACGAGCGCCTTGGCCCGGCGCATCGCCTGGGTGGGGTCCTCGCAGCCGGTGACCGGTGACCACCGCACCTGGGCGGGCCAGTCGATGGAGCCGGTGACGTCGAACAGCAGCACCGGGACCCTGCGGCGGTGTGCGGTCATCGCCGTCCACAGGAACAGCTCCGGCTTGGTGGTGGAGACGAGCATCCCGCCGGGGGCGGCGAGGATCTTGTGGATGAGGTCGCGGCGGGACTTCCCGGACTGGGTGGGGGCGATGACCCCCGATGGGTTCTCCAGGGGCAGCCACAGCGGGCGGCGGTGCTCGTCGGCGTGCAGGGGGACCGCGACGTCGGTGACCGGGCAGGCCTTGCGCTGGGCGGCGCTGAGGCCGGGGCGGGTCCACACCGCGGTGGCCCGCGCCCGCTGCTCGGACAGCTCGGCCCTGATCTCCTTGCCGGTGGCGTGCCCGGGCAGGGTGGGGGAGAAGTGCTTCACCGCCCACCCCGCCCCGAGCGCCAGCGGCGCGGAGACCAGCGTCAGACCGACGGTGCTCAGGACGGCGACGGCCACGGGGTGCGCCTGCGCGGTGGGCACCAGATCCGCGGCCGGAACCACGAACGGCCCCCCGCGGGTCACCGACACCACCGCCAGGGCCAACCACGCCGCCCCGGCCACCAGGGCGACGAAGGCGGCCATGCCGGCGAGGGCGGTGTAGAGCCGCTTGTCCTCGGCGCTGGTGCGGGGCAGGGTCGCGGTGTTGCTGGACGGGCTCCAGGCGTTGCTGGTCATCAGGGTGTGCTCCTCGCGGACGGTGGCGGGGTGGTGGCCGGTGCCGGTCCTCGCCAACACGGGCAGCGGCTGCCGCAACCCCGGGATCTCGACGGTCGCGTTCCGCGCCGGCGGTGGGTGAAGGGGGTTCAGCTGCGACCACCCAGGCTCCCGGGGTCCAGGCCCTGCTGGCGCAGGTAGGGCAGGGGGTCGGTGGTCTTGCCGTCGATGCGGACCTCGAAGTGCAGGTGGGGGCCGGTGGAGTCGCCGGTGGTGCCCACGGCCCCGATGACCTGCCCGGCGGTGACCTGGGCGCCGGTGGCCACGGCCAGCGAGCTCTGGTGTGCGTAGTAGGTGAGCACGTTGGGGGCGGTGGCGATGATGACGAGGTTGCCGAAGCCGCCCTTATTGAACCCGGCGTAGGTGACGACACCGTCGGCGGCGGCCCGGATGGTGGTGCCGGTGGGCGCGGCGAAGTCGAGCCCGGCGTGGAAGGTGCCGGAGCCGCCGGTGGGCGACACGCGGGGGCCGTAGCCGCTGGTCAGGACGTAGGCACCGGGGTCCAGGGGAAGTGACCACCCGGCGGTGCTGACCGACCCGGTGTCGGTACCGGTGTCGGTGCCGGTGTTGCCGTGCACGGAGACGTGGACGTGGTCGCGGTGCTCGAGGGTGGGACCACCGCCGCCGGAGG
>JBBSUN010000120.1:0-3433 GCA_038234335.1 Mycobacteriales bacterium | reverse complement strand
GTGACGGTGCCAACCCCGCGCAGAGGAGGCGCAGGTGCGTCTCATTCGCCGCCCCGTCACCGGTCACGCATCCGGACAGGGCATACGGGATAAGCGCTGCTGCGCCACCACCCCCAGATTCGGCTGTGTCGGGTGGGGTTCGGCTACCGGTCATCGACCGGCGTGCGGCTTCACTGGCCGGGATTGTCCGACGAGGTGAGCTTCTGGCCCGACACGCTGTGGTGGGGCAGTCCCCGCCGAGGTTGACAAGACCGCCTATTTCGTTGGAGGTGCCGGTGTGGTGGTTGGTGATGGCGTGGTGGTGTCGGGTGGTGCGGGGGTGGCCGGTGGTTGGTATTTGAAGCTGGCGAAGACGGCTTGTCCTTCGGGGGAGAGCAGGTAGTCGTGGAGCTGCTGGGCCAGGGCGGGGTTCGGGGCGTGGGTGGGGACGGCGATGTAGTTGGTCGAGATGACTTGGTCGGGTCTCGGTACGTCGATGACGGTGACCTGGTCGGCGACGTCGGGGGTGACGTCGGTGCGGTAGACGATGCCGGCGTCGGCTTCGTTCAGGGCAACCTTGTGCAGGATCTGCTTGACGTCGGTCTCGGTGGAGACCACGTGGGCCAACGCCTGTTGGGCGAAGTTGGGCCCGTACTGTGCGGCGGCGTTGTCGAAGATCTTGCGGCTGTAGATGCCGATGGGGACGGTGGGCACCCCGATGATCAGCTTGGACGGTTTGGTGGCGAGGTCCTGGAGGCTGCTGATACCGGCGGGGTTGCTCCGGGGGACGACGATGACCTCGCTGTTGGTGCTGACCGGGTCGTAGCTGGAGATGAGCCCGTCGGTGACGGCCTGGTCGGCGTGTGACTTGTCGGCGGAGAGGAACAGGTCGGCGGAGGCACCCTGTTCCAGCTGGGTGAGCAGGATCTGGGTGCCGGTGTAGGACGGTCTGACGGTCACCCCGGGGTGTGCGGCGTCGAACATCTCGATGGCCTTGTTGAAGACCTCGGTGGCGTTGGCGGCCACGAACGCGGTCAGCTCCCCGCTCCCCGCAGCGGTGCTCGCTGTGTTCGTGGTGGACGGGGGAGGCAGGACCGCGGCGACCACGGTCAGGGTGGTCAGGACACCGGCGGCGACCGCCACGACCCGGTGCAGCCCGTTCGTGGACGGTGCGGCGCTGCGGCGGCGTCGGGTGGGGGTGATCGTTGTGTGGGCGGGGTCCCCGGCGGTGGCGGTGGCGGTGGTGAGCAGCGGGCGGATCCTGTCCGGATCGGCGTGTGCGGTGATGGTGTCGCCGATCGCGAGCCCGGTGAGGCCACCGGCAGCGGAGTCGGTGGCGGATGCGGGAACGTCGGCCACCGCACCGGGTGGGGTGGTGAGACCGACGCGGAGGGTGTTCCCGCGGTGCTGCAGGCTGGTCACGGTGGTCGCCCAGCTGTGCGCGGTCACCGGGTTGTGGTCCAGGGTGATCGCGGCCGGGTCCACCGCGACGACCGCGTCGGGGTCGACGTGGGGGTCGAGCAGGGACTGGGGGATGACGTTGGCCCCGGTGAACTGGGCGACGTAGGCGTTGACGGGGTGGTCGATGACGTCCTGGGGTGTCCCGGTCTGCACGATCTGCCCGCGGTCCATCACCGCGATGCGGTCGGCGAGGGCGTCGGCGTCGGCGAGGTCGTGGGTGACGACGACGGTGGGGATCGCCAGCTGGTGCAGCAGCAGGCCCAGCTCGCGGCGCAGGTTGGCCCGGTTGTCCACGTCGAGGGCGGAGAGGGGTTCATCCAGCAGCAGCAGGCGGGGTTCGGTGATCAGCGCCCGGGCCACGGCGACACGTTGCTGTTCCCCACCGGACAGCTCGGAGGGCCGTGCCCCGGCCAGGTGGGTTATGCGGACCCGGTCCAGGGCGGCGCCGATCCTGCGCTCCCGCTCAGGTTTGGGCATGCGGGACAGGCCGTAGGCGACGTTGTCGGCCACGTCGAGGTGGGGGAACAGAGCGTAGTGCTGGAAGACGACACCGATCCGGCGCGCCTCGGGGGGCACGTTGATGCCGCGCGCGGCGTCGAACAGGACGTGCTCGCCCAGGGTGATCCGCCCCGCGGTGGGGGTGATCAGCCCAGCAAGGGTCCGCAGGACGGTGGTCTTGCCGCACCCCGACGGGCCCACCACCACCAGGGTCTCGGTGGCGGTGGTCAGGTCGACCTCGACGGCGAAGTCCCGGCGCCCAACCTGCAGCCGTGCCTGGAGAGTCACTGGGCCACCCCCGGCGTGGTGGAGACGAGGTGCCGGCGCCGACCACGGGTCAGCCGGTACCCGGCGTACTGCACCCCGACCAGGGGCACCACGGCCACCCCGAGGAGCAGGACCGCCACGGCCACGGCGGTGGTGAGGTCGGACTCCAACGCCACGTAGATCGCCAGGGGCAGTGTCTGGGTGGTGCCGGGCAGGTTGCCAGCGAAGACGAGGGTGGCGCCGAACTCCCCCAACGCCCGCGCCCATCCCAGGGCCATCCCCGTCAGCACCGCCGGCCCGGCCAGGGGCAGCACAATCCGGAAGAACGTCCGCGACATCGGCACCCCCAGGGTGCGGGAGGCGGCGATGAGCTCGTCGTCGACCGCCTCGAACCCCAACCGCGCCGAGGACACGTACAGGGCGACGGCGGTGTAGGTCTGGGCCAGGACCACCGCCAACGCGGTGAACGGGATCTGGATGCCGCCGTAGCTCAACGCCACCCCGAGCAGCCCACTGCGCCCGAAGACCAGCAGCAGCCCCAACCCGGCCACCGAGGCCGGCAACACGATCGTCAGCTGCAGCCCCAGCTCGATGACCCGTTTCCCCGGGAAGCTGTGCTTGGCCAGCCAGTACGCCAGGGGTGTGCCGGTGGCCACGGCGAGGACCAGTGACGCGGCGGTGGTCCCCAGACTCAGCCCCAACGCCTGCCCCGCCAGCGGCCCCCCCAGCTTCCGCACCAGCGTCACCGGGTCCGCGTAGAAGAACAGCGACACCATCGGCACCGCCAGGAACGCCAGCAGCAGGGCGATCACCGACCCCATCACCAGGCGCCCGGCACCACGACCCCGACCTCCCGACTGCGCAGCGGCCTCTCGGTTCTCGGGGTGTGGCACCGTCAGCAGGTCACCACCCTCGGTCGAGGGGCCGAGCCCCGGGGTGGTCGTGCTCGTCATGAGGCCAGGTCGGCAGCGAAGCACCGCAGCAGCTGGAACTGCACCGGCTCACCGGTGACAGGGTCGCGGTCCTGGTCGAGCTCCCAGCGGGGGGCGTGCGCGGTCGCCTCGGCGAGGACCTGCTCGACCTGGTGACCCGTGCTGACCTGGTAGCAGCCCGACATGGTCAGGTCCCGGCCGATCCCCCGCAGGCAGTGCTGGAACACCCGCCCCGGTGCGGCGTCGACCGCCGCCAGCACCTGCTGCACCTGCCCCACCGTGGGGGGCTGCTCATC
>JBBSUN010000119.1:0-3476 GCA_038234335.1 Mycobacteriales bacterium | reverse complement strand
TCACCTGGACCGGGGGCGGTCAGACCGGCGGCCAGGAGCTGCCCCTCACGGCGGCAACCGACCTCGAGGTCGGCGAGCTGCAGGCCGTCATCACTGGAGGTAGCTGATGTCCACCACGGAGATGCCCCGCCACACCGGTGCCCCGGGGGGTGGTCCAGCGCGGGCCCCTTCCTCGACGTTGGCGCCGCCGCGGCGGCAGCGCCGCAACGGGCGTCTGGCCCTCGCGGGGGCCCTGGTCGCGTTGTTCGCCGTGGGGACCCCGGCGGCCTGGGTGTACTTCTCCCAGACGGAGTCGGTGGTGGGCCTGTCCGCCGCGGTCCGCTACGGCGAGCAGATCACCGCCACCGACCTCGTGGAGATGTCGGTGCCCACCGACGGGGGCATCAACGCCCTGGGTTGGGCGCAGCGTGACTCGGTGATCGGCCAGGTCGCCACCACGGACCTGCAGGCCGGGCAGCTGCTGCCCACCGGGGCCACCGCCCCGGAGGTCAAGCCCGCCGAGGGCAGCTCGATCGTCGCGGTGGGCGTCAAGGCGGCGTTCCTCCCGGCGGCGGAGCTCGTGACGGGAGACGCGGTGCGGATCGTGGCCGTGCAGACGACCCCGGGCACCACGGTGGCCGATCCCAAGGGCCTGCCGTCCTCGATCGCGGCGACGGTGTTCTCGATCTCCGGGCAGGCCGCCGATGGCACCACGGTGGTGGCGGTGACGGTGTCCGACGCGGACGCCGACGCGGTGGCCCGCCTGTCCGCGGTCGGGCAGGCCGCGCTCGTGCTGCTGCCGAGGGGCTGAACCCATGCTGATCGGACTCCTCTCGGCCGGGGGCTCCCCGGGGGTGACCACGACGGCGTTGGCGATGGGCTCGGTGTGGCCTGCGCCGGTGGTGGTCATCGACGCCGACCCCAGTGGGGGCGACGTCGCCGCCGCGGGCGGCGGGATGGTCGACGCGTCGCTGAGCAACGTCCTCGAGCTGGCGCGGCTGGGCCGGCACGACCGTCTCCCACAGGTCCTGGACTCCCAGATGCAGACGATGCCGTTCGGGACCCCGGTGGTCGTCGGGTTCGGCGACCCCACCCAGGTGGGTGCTGTGTCCTGGTCCGATCTCGCTGCGGGGCTGTGCGCGGTCTCCCACCGCGACGTGGTGGTCGACCTCGGCCGGTGGGGGATGCCGTATCACGCGGCCCCGCTGCTGCGGGCGTGCGACCTGCTGCTGCTGGTGGTCCGCACCCAGACGCGGGCGTTGCGCAGGGCCGAGCGCGTCCTGCCGCTGATCCGGGAGGACCTGAACCGTGCCAACCCCGGCAACGCCGGGGTCGACCTGTTGGTGGTCGGCGACGGGCCGTTCTCCTCAACGGACATCAGCCGCCGCCTGGGCGTGCACGTCCTGGGGGAGCTGGCCTTGGACACCAAGACGGCCACGATGTTCTCCGACGGGGCACCTGCCCCACGCCACGTGGAGCGCACCCCACTGCTGCGCAGCGTGAACACCGTGGTCCGGGCCGCCGGCCAGGTCGCCCAGCAGCGCCGGGGTCTCGGATCCAGGGCCCCGCTGCTGCGCCGGCCGCCCACTGCGCTGGGCCAGCCCCGGCCACAGGCCGCGGCCGGCGCACCGCTGCCGCCCGAGCAGGCCGCGGTTGCAGGGCTGAACGTCATGCCCCGCACCTCCCGCCGGCTTCGCCCGGTGCCACCGAGAGAAGGCGACGCATGAGCGCGACCATCCCCGACCGTCCGGGGGCGTTCGGCAGCAGGATCGACCAGGCCCTGGTCAAGGAGATCCGCGACGCCGTCAACGTCGCGTACGAGAGGGCGGTGCGCCCGCAGATGGGGCCCGCGGACCGCCGGCAGCTGACGCAGGCGCTGGTGCAGACCGAGCTGGCCGCGCTCGCCCGCCGCCGCGGCGAGCAGGGGGTGCCGCCGCTGAACGTCGACGCGGAGGTGGCGCTGGAGAAGGCGGTGCACAACGCGATCGACGGGGTGGGCCGGCTGCAGGCCCTGCTGGACATCACCGGGGTGGAGGACATCTACATCAAGGGTGCGGAGAAGGTGCTGCTGCGGATGGCCGACGGGCTCATCCGGGAGCACCCTCCGATCGCCGAGACGCCGGAGGACCTGCTCGCGCAGGTCCAGTTCCTCGCCGCCTACCACGGGTCCCGGGAGCGGCCGTTCTCCGACGCCAACCCGATCCTGGACATGAACCTGCCCGACGGGTCGAGGTTGTCGGCGTTGTGCGGGGTGACCCCGGTGCCGGTGGTGAGCATCCGCAAGCACCAGTACATGGACGTCACCCTCGACACCTTGGTGCAGATGGGGATGATCACCCCCGCGATGCGGCGGTTCCTCATCTCGTGCGTGCAGGCGCAGCAGACGATCCTCATCAGCGGTGTGCCCAAGTGCGGGAAGACGACGTTCCTGCGGGCACTGTCGCGGGCCATCGACCCCTACGTGCGGGTGGCGACGCTGGAGACCGAGTACGAGCTGAACCTGCACACCCGCCCGGACGCACCCCCGCTGCTGATCCCGGTGGAGGCCCGGCTGGGCTCGACGGAGAAGGACGCCCACGGCAGGGCCATCGGTCAGGTCGAGCTGGCGACCCTGCTGCCGCCGGTGCTGCGGCACTCGGTGGAGCTGGCGATCTACGGCGAGGTGAGAGGTCCGGAGGCGTACGCGTTCCTCAAGGGCGCCAACGCCGGCCTGCCGGGGTCGATGGCGACGCTGCACGCCACGAATCCCCGCCGGGCGGTGAACCGGCTCGTGCACGCAGCGATGGAAGCCGCCCCGCAGATGGGTCCGGAGTACATGACGGGGATGGCCGCGGAGGGCGTCAACTACATCGTGCAGCTCGAGCACTTCGACCACTCCCACATCGGCGGCGGGCAGGCCCGGTTCTGCTCCCACATCGCCGAGGTCGTCGGGGTCTCCAACGACGGCCGGTCGGTGGACCTCAACATGATCTTCGAACCCGCGAAGGGATCACTGGACCCGCGGGGGGTCCGCTCGGCCGAGGGCGGGGTGCAGCTGCGGACCCCGTTCGACCGGATCGGTTTCGACCTGACGTCGATGTACGACGGCGACGGGTGGGCCGGCGAGCTGGACCTGGGGCAGGCCGGATGAGCGACACGTTGCGCCTGCTGGTCCTGGCCGTCGGCGGCGGCGCCCTCGCGGCCGCGGTGGTGGCCGTCATCGCCCTGTGGAAGGGGTGGGGTGCGAGCTCGGGGGTCTTCGGTGGGCGGATCTCCCGCCGCGTGGACCGGATGCTCGCCCAGCCCGGGGTTGAGCAGGCCGGGCTGCGCCCGACCCGACGGCGTGCGATCACCGCCGTGGTCGTGCTCGCTCTCGTGTGGGCGTTCACCGGGTGGGTGGTGGTGGGCATCGGGGCCGCTGTCGCCGTGGTGGCCGTGCCGTGGCTGCTGGGCACCAACGCCATCGCCAACCGCCAGATCGACCGCCTCGAGGCCCTGGAGAAGTGGTGCCGCAGCAT
>JBBSUN010000118.1:0-3570 GCA_038234335.1 Mycobacteriales bacterium | reverse complement strand
GCTGAGCCGCACCGAGGACCCCGGGGCCAGCGCTGCGGCCACCACGGCGTCCACGGCCTCATCGACGTCGGCCAGGGTCACCCCGGCCGTCCGAGCGGCCCGCTCCGCTTCGGCTCGGACGTGGTCGGCCTGCCAGGTGGCGCGGGCCTGCGACACCGTCAGCAGCACCCGGTCGGCGATGGTCGCCACCCACTCCCCGGTGACCTGGGTGCTCACCTGCGGGCGGGTGCCGGGCACCGACTGGTGCACCATCGCGGCCAGCGCATGCTCACCGCCGAGCACGGTGAGGGCCTCGGTGCGCCACTGCTGACGCTGCTCGGCGTGCGAGCGGGGCTCGTGCTTCGCGGCCCTCGTCTCCAGTGTCGCCTGCTGGGACAGCGCTAATGTTTCCACCGCCGACGGTGCCCGCCCGTGCCGAGCCTGGAACGCGGTGACCAGCTCGGCGCGGCGGACCTCGATACCGGCCCGCCGCGACGACCAGGCGGTGTTCAGAGCGGGGTCGACCCCGACGATCTCCCGGATGGCGCGCTTGCCGGTTCCGTCGCTCTCACGCTCGGCGAACCGCACCCCGAGCCGGGCCACGAGCTGGGCTTCCAGGCGGGTGTTGTACCGCTCGGAGGCGGCCACGGCGGCCTTGTGCAGGACCCGACCGTCCAGGGCCAGCCACCGTCCGTCCGCGGTCTGCACCTTGTTGCTGATCGCGACGTGGGTGTGCAGGTCGGGGTCCCCGGCACGGGAGTCGCGGTGGGTGAACTTGGCTCCGATGAGGCCCTGGGTGTCGACCTGGCGTGCCCCACCGGCACCCAGGCGGGTGAAAGCCGCGTGCTGCTCCAGCCACTCCACGGCGTCGTCGACCGCAGCCTGATGGGCGGCCTCGATCTGGGTGGCGATCTCCCTCGGGGCGGTGGCCCACAGGGCGGAGGCGGACTTCACCGGGGAGAAGGTCAGGTCGTAGCCGGCGACAGCGGTGGTGGCCTGCCGGGAGCCGCGGGCGATGAACCCGGTCAGCTCACGCTCGTCGGCGGGTGGTCGCCCGAACTCGGCGGCGAACATCTCCCGCCCGACGGCCGTGCGGAGGGTGGCCCGCACGTCCTCCGCGATCGGCGCGTCCCCCTTGGCGCCCTGGGCGACGTTGACAGCCACGAACCGCTGCGCCACCGCCTGCCGGTACGGGGTGGAGCCCTCGAACCTCAGGTAGGGGTTGCCGAGGCGGGTGATGCCCAACGCCTCCGACGGGTGCGCACCCTCGGCGATCATCGCCGCCTCGATGGCCGAGGCGTCGGGGTGACGGCCCTCCCCGAACAGCGCCAGCATCTGGTCCTCGGAGACCTGGGTACCGGCCACGGCCACCCCGACACCCTCGGGTCCGGCTGCCAAACCCCCTAAGCCGGCGCCCATCCACCGCCCCGGGGACTCACCCTTCTCGGTGTAGTAGTCCCCCAGGCTCGTCGTGCCCCGCTCGGTGGCGTCGGCGGCAGCCACCTGCCGGGTCAGGTACGTGTACCCGTCCCCCGCGGTGAGCTTGTGCAGCGACATCACAGACGCGACGGTAGCAGCCGTAACTATTCTGTTACCACAGTGCAAGAGGTGTGTGGATCGGCTTTTGCTCGGTTGTGCTGTTGGGTACTGCAGGCATGGCTTCGCTTTTCGTGTGGCGTCTAGCGAGCTGGCGTCAGCCATGGAGCGCCAGAGTTCGGAGGTCGGGTCGGGTCGCTCGTGGGGGTAGCGTGCTGGACATGTCGGGGGACGGAACGGTGCCACGGGCTCGCGCTGGGGTGCGGCTGTGGCTGGACGTGTCCTACGCCGAGAAGGACACGGCGAAGTCACTCGGTGCCCGGTGGGACCAGAGCGAGCGTCGGTGGTACGCCCCGGCTGATCGCGTCGAGCAGCTCGAGGCGTGGGCGGCTCTGCCTGCGCTGCCCGATCCGCTGCCCGGGGAGGACCGGGCGTTCGGCTCCGGGTTGTTCGTAGACCTGATCCCGACCTCGTGCTGGTTCACCAACGTTCGTACGTGCGTGCGCCCCGCGGACTGGAATCGGGTGAAGACGCTCGTGGTCGGCAGGACCGGACAGCGGTGTGAGGCCTGCGGGACGGCAGCGGAACGTGCGCACGGTCTGCGCTCGGAGGCGCACGAGCGGTGGTCCTACGACGAGGCGAGCCGCGTACAGACGTTGCGACGGTTGGTGTGCTTGTGCACCCGGTGCCACCGCGCCACACACTTCGGTTTCGCTGAGGTGACCAAGCAAGGACCGCAGGCGCACGCGCACCTGTGCGCGGTCAACGGGTGGAGCACCGCCGACGCCGACACCCACATCGCCTCGGCCGCACGGCTTTGGCGCGCCCGGTCGGCCGTCGCTTGGTCGTTGGACCTGAGCATCCTCGCCGCCGCAGGCGTGGTGCCCTCCCCCGCACCTGCCGCCTCCGATCGTCGCCGCATTGCCGGCGACACCTTGGACCGCACCACCCGCGAGAACCGTGAGCAGCTGAGGAGCACTGATGGCCAGGACCAGCACGACGAAGCTGTCCGCCCGTGAACGGGCGCGCGCCGCGAAGGCGAAGCTCGATGCGGACGAGCGTGACCACCAGAAGTTGGTGGAGGACGGCGTAATCGCCTACTACGAGGCCGAGGACGCCCTGGAGTCCGCCGCCGACGCGGCCACGGCAGCGGAGGTAGCTCGAGCGGCCGCGGTGAACACCCTCGTCGAGCTGAACGAGTCCGTGAGCCGCATCGCCAGCCTCACCGGGCTCGACGCGAGCGAGGTCCGCAAGTTGAAGCGGGCCGCAGCGACTCCGAACGACAGGAGCGACGACAACGCCGCGACCGTCGGCAGTGCCACCGAGGTCCAGGCCACCACGGCGAAGCCCAGCACGAGCCCGACGTCACTGGCGAGCTGAGCAGAGCGTGGACGTGCGGTCCGGGAAAGAGCACCCGACGGAGGCGCTGCACGTCGATGCCGACGTGCACGCCGCCGAGGTTGCCCGCTTCACTCGGTTCGTCGTCCGGGGGCCCGGACCCCGGGACTGCTGGCTGTGGGTCGGGGCCATCGCCGACGACGGGTACGGGCGGTTCTGGCTCAACCGCAACGGAGGCAAGCGGGTCGTGCGCCCTCACCGCTACGCCCTCGCCCTCGCCCGCCACCTGGTCCTCGACGAGGGCCAGCTCGTGCTGCATGAGGTCTGCGACCTGCCGCTGTGCGTGCGGGCCGAACCCGTCGGCGGGCACCTCGAGGTCGGTACCCAGGCCCAGAACCTCGCCCAGATGGGTCGGGCCGGTCGCGGCGGCGGACGAGGGTGGCCACACCGCTGGTATGGCCTCGACCGTGCGCAACGCGCCGCACGATCCCAAGCACTGCGCACCGCGGTCCGCGACGGGTGGGACCCCGAAGCGGTCCGGGAAGCGTTAGAGGCAGCCGGGCAGCCGGCGTTGTTCTGAGCCCTGATCCACCGCGTCAGGTTGGTGGTTGTGGGTTCGGGGGCGGTCGGGGCTGGTGGCGCGGGTGGGCGTGGTTGTGTTCCCGGCCGGTGCCGGTGTGTCCACTGTGGGTGTCTCCGGTGGGGCCGTCGCCGGCG
>JBBSUN010000117.1:0-3784 GCA_038234335.1 Mycobacteriales bacterium | reverse complement strand
GTGGGGCTCATGAGCGTGTGGGAAGTGTCGTGAGCCCGCTGCTGGTGGGGTGGACGTTGAGAGGCCATAGGTGCTGGTGGATTGGGGTCCGTTGCGGCTTCCTTGGCTATTGACCTGTCGTCGAGATTACTGAACAGTTCAAGCCAATCGCGACCGTTGGTCGCCGAGAGGGGACTGGCGTGGGGTCCGAGCTGGCGATCGTGCGGTCCTTGGGTTTCGGGCAGCGGGTGCGCACTGCTGCTGAGGCTGAGGACTTCGAGCAGGAGCTGGTCGACCAGTGGGCGCTGGCGATGGTCGGTGCTGGCCATGTCGACTCCTCGATCGCTGGTGAGCGGGCTTCGGTGGTGGAGTTCGTCCGCTTTTTCGGCCGACCGGTGTGGACCGCCGGACCGGAGGACGCCGACCGTTACCTGCGGTGGCTGCGGGTGGAGCGCAGGCAGGCCCGGGCGACGGTGAAGGACAAGGCGTGGACGATCGCCCGGTTCTTCGACTTCTTGTTGACCCGCTACCAGGGCGACATTCACGCGCTCACCGGTGTGGTGGTCCTCCAGCCGATCGATGAGTTCAACCGGCCGGCGAAGTGCGACTACGGCGTCGGCCGGGTGCCGCCCCCGCAGGAGGACGTGGAGGTGCTGTTCACGCGGTGGCGTGAGGCTTTGTCTGAGGCCCGCAAGTACCTGCCGGCGGCCCGGGACTACCTGGCGGCGTCGTTGTGGCGCCGTGTGGGGCTGCGGATCAACGAGACGGCGATGTTGGACATCCGGGACTGGCGGCCCGACCTCGGTGAGCTGGGCAAGCTGCACGTGCGTTTCGGCAAGGGCAGCAACGGGCGTGGGCCGAAGACCCGGCTGGTGCCGGGTATCGACGCTGTTGGTGACCTGCTGCAGTGGTGGCTGAGCGACGTGCGCCATCAGTTCGGGCCCGACTGGGGCGACCCTGACGCCCCGTTGCTGCCCAGTGAACGCCGCGACCCGCGCACCGGTCGGTGCCAGCGCATCGGGACCGACGCCCTGCGCAGCGGCCTCGCCGCCGCGGTGGCGCAGTGGTTGCCGGCGTGGCAGGGGAAGCTGACCCCGCATGCGCTGCGTCACTACTGCGCGTCCTCGTTGTATGCCCGCGGCGTGGACTTGAAGGCCATCCAGGAGCTGCTTGGTCACTCGTGGTTGGCGACGACGACCTACTACATCCACGTCCACGACGAGCACGTCGAGCGGGCGTGGGTGCAGGCCAACGAGCGGGTCGCGACCCGCCTGACGGGGAGGTGAGCAGATGTTGTGGAACCTGCGCATGAAGGCCGCCGAGCGTGGCATCTGGAAGTCCACGCAGCTGCGCCGGCTGCTGGCCGAGGCCGGGTTGGAGGTCAGCGCCGGGAAGATGTCGGCGCTGTGGACCACCACGCCGACGACGATCCGGCTGGAGGACCTCGACGTCCTGTGCGCGGTGCTGGACTGCTCGCCGACTGATCTGCTGATCCGCCAGCCCGAGGAGGTCGCCGCCCGCCGCCCGCAGAGCCCGCGGGCGGTCGGCGACGGTGCAGACAGCGACGCGTCACCCACCGTGGCGGTGACCCCGCGGCTGGGCCGCAACCGATCGATGCCCCCGGCGTGAGTCCCTATCGGCAGCCGCCGTGCTCGGTGTGCCACACGCAGCCGGTGGCGATGCGCGGTGTCGCGTTCTGCTTCGGCTGCTGGCCCGGCGGCCCGGTGCAGCCACCACCGTGCCTGCGGTGCGGCTCGCGCGGCGGGTACTTCACCAGCGGCATCTGCGTGCGGTGTCACCCCTCGGGGCGACCTGGTGTCGAAGCTTGCCGCGACTGCGATGCCTGGGGCACCACCCGAATGCACGACTGGTTGTGCCGGGGGTGCTTGTCGTGGCGACGCACGTACTTCACTGTTGCGGCGTGCCCGGGCTGCGGGCGCACCCGTTCGTTGGGCCGAGCCGGCACCTGCCGGTCGTGTTTCAAGCAGGCCGACATGCTGCGGGAACCCGGCGGTGCCCTCGACGTCGTCGGCGCCAACCGGTACGGGCAGCAGCTGTTCCTGGCTGACCTGTTCCAGCAGCACCCGCTGGGGGCCCGACACGGTCCCACCCAACGACGACGGACCCCGCCCGCAGCGCCGGTCCCGATGCTGCGGCCGGCGCAGGGTCAGCAGCTGGTGCTGTTCACCGTTCGCCGCGACCTGGCCGCGCACGGGCGGGTCGGCCTGGCGCAGCGTGCCGACCCCGTCCGCGCCGCCGCACTGGAATCCCATGCCCGGCAGGTGGCCGCCGACCGAGGCTGGAGCACCCGCCTGACCCAGGACACCTGCCACGGGATCCGCATCGTCCTGGGCATCCAGGACAGCGCCGAGGTGGCCATCAACGCCAGCGACGTCGCCCTGCTCAGCGGCATCGACCTGCCCGTGTGGCCTGTGCTCGAGGTGCTCTCCGACCTCGGCTGCCTGGTCGAGGACCGCACCCCCGCTATAGACGACTGGGTCAACCGCCGCCTCGAAGGCCTGCCTGAGCCGATGACCAGCGAGCTGCGCACCTGGTTCGAGGTGATGAAGCACGGCAGCGCCACCGCACCGCGGCGGCGGCCCCGCGCGGAGGCCACCATCAACCTGCACCTGCGGTGGGCGTTGCCCACCCTGCAAGCCTGGGCCGCCGAGGGCCACACCTCGCTGCGGGAGATCACCCGTGAGCAGGTGCTGGACGCGCTGCCCGCCTCCGGCAACCCGCGTTCCACCACCGGACAGGGACTGAAGTCGATCTTTCGGCTGCTCAAGTCGCGCAAGGTGGTCTTCGTCGATCCCACCGCGCGAGTGAAGACAGGCCAGCATGAATCCCGTCAGCCGCTGGGCGTTGATCCGGCCCTGGTGCGACAAGCCCTGCACTGCGCCGAACCCGCGCGAGCCGCGGTCGTAGCGCTGGTCGCCTTCCACGGCCTCCGCACCGGCCCCCTGCAGCGGCTGCAGCTCACCGACATCCGCGACGGGCGCCTGTACGTCGAGGGCCGCATCATCGTGCTGGCAGACCCTGCGCAAGAACGCATTACCGCCTACCTCGACTACCGCAACCAGCGCTGGCCCCACTCCACCAACCCGCACCTGTTCGTGCACTACCGCTCCGCCGGGCGCAGTGAACCCGTCGGTAGTCGCTGGGTCTGGCTCACGGTGGGACCGGGCCTGTCGGCCGCGGCCCTGCGAGAAGACCGCATCCTCAACGAAATTCACGCCACCGACGGCGACGTCCGGCGACTGGCCGACCTGTTCGGGCTCAGCACCAACGCCTCGATCCGCTACGCAGCGACAGTGGACCACCCCGACCTCACCCGAACCGACACCCGCGACCGAACCGGGCACTGAACCGGCTGCCCCCAAGTTCACCGGCCGCAGCGCACCCGGCACCGCGGCGGAGTCGGCTCGTCGACCCACCACGCCAGTTAGGGTCATCCGCCCGTACCCATACTTCGGTTCGTCCCCTGCAGCCCTTCGGTATTGCTGAACCCAAGACTTCTCTCCCGGCTTTGGTCGACGGGGGAGGTGAAGGTGGCGGTGACCGTGTGGTCGCCCGGCAGGCCGGGGAACGCCAGCTCGGCGAGGCGCACCTGGCAGGAGACGGTGGCGGTGACGGTGGAGGGCTGCCCGAGGGGGCTGCGCAGCCCGGCGGTGTCCACCGCCACGGTGACTGCTCCACACGACAGCCCCGAGGACTGCAGGGCGCTGCGGGCGGCGTCGGCGGCGGCGGTCTCGGCGACGTTCGGGTCACGCTGGACCGAGGCGATGCGGGCGGCGGCCCGGGC
>JBBSUN010000116.1:0-4260 GCA_038234335.1 Mycobacteriales bacterium | reverse complement strand
CGGAGCAAGTTATCCAATCACCTAGGTGATGGGCCTGCGGTGCTGGCGTGGGGGGCCGCCAGGGGTCACACTGTGTGTGAACGCTGCGCTGGGCCGAGGGTCACGACGAGGGACTACGCGGGGCGCCGGAGGGCGCCGGAGCGAGGGCAGGGGAGCAGGCCATGAGCGAGCAGACCAACGAGGCCGTCGAGGCCGTCGAGGTCGGCGGTGGTGCGGGCAGGCGGCATGGGCTGCGTCGTCGCCGGCGGGTGCTGGGTGGTCGTCAGAACCAGGTGAATGCGGTGTTCACCGACGAGGAGTTCGTGACGATCTCAGCTCGCGCGTCCGCGCAACGGATGACGGTGCCGCACTACCTGGCGCACGTTGGGCTGGCCGGCGGCCAGGCCGATGCCCGGGTGGTGGAGCAGCACCAGATGATGCTGCACGAGGTGGTGATGATGAGGGCCCAGGTGCGCCGGGTGGGGCAGAACGTCAACCAGGTGCTGCGGTTGCTGCAGGGCACAGGGGAGGTCGCCCGGGGCGCGGGGAGGGTGTTCACGGAGACCGAGCAGACGATGGTCGCGTTGCGGGAGCAGGCCGCCCGGTGGGTGCCGTCGGGTCTGGTTGACGACGTGCCCGAGTACCGCGCGTGATCTGCAAGGCAGCCCCGCGGGGCTCGCGGGTGCGGGGGCTGGTGGAGTACCTGTTCGGCCCTGGTCGGTCGGATGAGCACACCGACCAGCACGTCGTGGCCGCCTACGACAGCATCCTCGTCGGCGACCGGGGTGACACCGAGGTGGGTCGGGCGATGCTCGCCACCGAGCTCGACTACCCGCGGCGGGTGTTCGCCCCGGAGGTCACGCAGGGCCACGTCTACCACGTGGCGATCAGCAGCAAGGGCGGGACGGATCGGGACCTGACGGATGCCGAGTGGCGGGAGATCGCGGACACCACGGCGGAGCGGTTGGGGTTCAACGCCGGCGGCGAGGGGGCCCGCGTGCGGTGGGTGGCGGTGCGACACGGGCACAGCTCTGAGGGCAACGACCACATCCACCTGGTGGCGAACCTGGTGGCCGAGGACGGCCGCAAGCACTACTTCGCCCGACCGGACTTCACCGTCCTGCGGGAGGTCGCCCGGGAGGTCGAGGCGCGCTTCGGGCTGACGGTCACGGGGGCATCCAAGACCGGGACCCCGGGCATGTCGCGGCTGGAGGTGGAGACGCAGCGGGAGTCCCGGTTGGAGTCGCCGCGGGAGCGGCTGCGCCGCGGGGTGCGGTCCTCGGCGACCGCCGCCAGGTCGGAGTCGGAGTTCGTCGGGCTGCTGCAGGCCGAGGGCTTGGTCGTGCGCCCGCGGTGGGCGACCGGGGGGCGGGACACCGTCGTCGGCTACTCGGTGGCCATGCCCACTTCCGCGGCAACCGCGCAGGCGCTGGTGTGGTTCGGCGGGGGCAAGCTCGGGCGTGACCTGACCCTGCCCGCCCTGCGGGAGGGGTGGGCGGCGGACGCCGACGCGGTGGGGGAGTGGCGGGCGGTGGACCCGGCCTCCCAGGCCGCCGACCGTGCTGCCGCACGTCGGGCGTCGACCACGGATCGCCCGGGGCGGGTGCCGCCGTCACCGGAGGTGCTCGCCGAGGCTGCGCACCGCCTGCAGGAGGTGACTGCCCGACTCGGTGCGGTGCCGCTGCATGACGCCGCGGCGTGGTCCGCGGTCGCCCGGGACACCGCGGGTGTCCTCTCGGCGCTCTCGCAGCGGGTCGGGGGTGCGCAGGGGTTGGGGTTGGTGAAGGCGTCGCACGCGATGGGCCGCGCCGTGGTGCGCGAGCCCCGCTCCCACGTGCCGGCCTCACCCCACGCGGTGTCGCTGTCGCAGGTGGCCCGCGCGGCGCTGACGGTGGCCGCGGTGTCCTGCGGCGGGTCGGCGAGCACGGTCATCCTGCTGACCCAGCTGGTGGCCCTGGCCCGCGCGGTCGCCGACGCCCAGCGAGCAGCCGGACGCCTCGCCCAGGCCCGCGCGGCGCTGGAGGCGGTCGAGCACTCGAGGGCATCGCTGACCGCCCTCGGCGGGCCGCGCCCCCTGCCCGCACCGGCGGCAACCATCGGTGCGGAAACCACCGCAGGACGGCACGCGCAGGGCGGGCCGGCCAAGACCCCCACCGAGCTCGCACGCGAGTCGGCGGGGCGCACCGTGACCCGCCGGCCGGTCTCCGCGCCGCCGCCCCCACGGCGAGCACCCGGTCCTGTTCCGCGGCGACGCGACGACGACCTGGGCCGCTGAGATGCGCCGCCGAGACAAGGTTCGACCCACGACGAGAGGAGCGCTCGATGAGCGAGGTTGACGAAGTCAGTGCCGGTCTGGGCAAGGAGGTGCGGGCGGTGTTCGCCGCGGCACTGGCCCTGGCCCAGCTCGCCGCCCAGCGGCACGCGAGCCAGGTGCGCGAGCAGGCCGCGCGGACCGGGGAGGCCGAGGTCGAGGCGCGCCGCCGCTTCGGTGCCGAGCAGCGCATGGCCGCGCTCGGCATCCCTGCGCCGCAGACCGGGATGGACCCGCGGGAGGTCGCGACGGAGTGGGCGAAGGCGGAGGCAGCTCGTGCTCATGCCCCCGAGGTCGCCGACGTGTGGGACCGCAAGGCCCGCGAGGTCGGGGTCGACCCCGACGCGGTGCGGGACCAGTGGTGGCGCCAGCAGGAACAGGCCGGGCGGGCGCGGGCGGAGCGTCCCGAGGTCTTCAACACCGCACTCGCGGGGCTCGGCATGGAGACCGCCGGCGCGATCGCCGACGCCGACCGCGCCCAAGCCGAGGACCTGGAGCAGGGCGCACGGCGCGAGCAGGACGCCGCGGCCGCCCACACCCGCGACGTGGCCGGCGCCGACCGCGACGCAGCCCAGGCGCAGCCGGGCTCCGAGCAGCAGCACGACGCCACAGCTAATGCCGTGAGCTCCGAGCGGGACGCCGGAACGCACCACGACCGGGCGGACAACCTTCACGTCGGCGCCGAGGATCTGCGGGCCCACGCCGAGGACGTCGAGGAGGCGGGTCCCCCTGCCGGCGCCGAGACGGTCCCGGCTCAGCCGGGTGTGTGGCAGGACGGGCACCCGCCCGCCCGCCTCGCGGGCAAGGCCTACGGGGTCGAACTGGGACGGGGCACACGGACCGCAAAGCAGCGTGGGCGCAGCAACGGCCGCGCCATGACGGCGGCCCGGCAGCGTGAGCACGGCCTCGGCCGCTGACGTCGGACAGACGATGACGAAGGCCTCGACCCCCTGGCAGGGGTCGAGGCCTTCGTCGCGTTCATGGTGGCGGGCGAGGTGGGGACTACCCGAAGAAGCCCTCCGGGGCGGGGATCGTGGTGAGCCCTGCCGGGGTGTGGTGCTCTCCGGGGGTGTCGCCGTGGGCGGGTTTGCACCGGAAGAACGGGCCGGAGGCGGCGGTGATGACCGCCAGGTGGTGGTCGAGCTGGGTGGCCATCCACTCGTTGATGGCGGTGGCCCCGCCGAGGCGGGCGGCCTCCCAGGTCTCCCACAGCCCGGTGATGCGTGTCAGGACCTCGGCGTGGTCCCACCACTGGGCGCACCACAGGAAGTCCTGGGTGGGCTGACGGACGACGATGGGGGCGAACCACCCGTTGACCCACTGCTCGGGGTCGGCGAACAGCGGATCGAGGACCTCCTCATCCGGAGCCCCGTCGCCGGTGTCGGGGTCGGGGTCGGTGGCCGGGCGCAGGGCGGCGGCGAGGCCGTCGAGCAACAGACCCACCCACTCCGGGGGGTACTCGTCGGCCGGTCCGGTGTCGGGTGCGACCTCGGGTGCGACCTCGGGTTCGACACGGTCGAAGCCGCTCACCGCCGATACTCCCCGGTGGTGGTCGAGGGGTTGGTGGTCGCCGCCCACGGGTCCGGCAGCAGCCCACCGGGGTGCGTGGGGGCCTCGGTCACCGAACCGGGGGCGGGTCGCCACGAGACACGCTCAGGGTCGCCCATGTGGTTGGCACTGCCGCGGACCGGTGCACTGCCACCGGTGGTGTCGGTGGCCAGGGTGGCGGCCACCCGCACCGCGGTGCTGCGCTGCTCGCGTTCGGCGGCGTCGCTGACGGGCTGGGTCGCCGCCAGCGACGCCCGGATCTGCGCGGCGTGGGGGCCGTCCATCCACGGGACGGTGCGGATGAGGGTGGCCTCGTTGCCCGAGGACAGCACGATCGCCCGCCGCCGGGGGAAGGCGACGAGCTCGGCGACGGTGAAGATCGGCTCCTTGGACCAGGACTGCGACCGGGTGGAACCGTTGCG
>JBBSUN010000115.1:0-4413 GCA_038234335.1 Mycobacteriales bacterium | reverse complement strand
GGTTACGCTGCTTCACCTGGAGGGTGCTCCTTCTTCGTGGTCAGACAGGACCGTCGCAAGCCCTATCTTCCCAGGTCAGGGGCACCCTCCAGCCCAGCAACACCCTCGATCAACAGCTCACCCGTGAAAGCCCCGGGCTAGTTGTCTCACGGCAACATAATGCCGCGCAGTACTAATCCGGACACGACGGCGAAGAGAGACATCATGATCACAACGCGACTGCTCGCGGCGAGCCCGGGTGGGCCCACCACGGAGCTCACAGGGACCTCGGAATTCGTCCGGTGGCAGTACGAGCTGATCCTGTACGGGCTGGTGGTGGCGTTCTTCGCGCTGTTCGCCGCCGGGGTCTACGGGATCGCCACCCGCAACGAGGTGTCGCGGAAGTACCGGCCGGCCGCGATGGCCAGCACCCTCATCTGCTGGGTCGCCTCCCTGGCCTACCTGGCCCTGCTGGTCACGTGGCTGACGAAGTTCAGCGCCAACGCCGACGGCACCCAGTACACCGCGGATCCGGGCACCATCGTCACCGGCCTGCGGTACGCGGACTGGACGGTGACGGTGCCGCTGCTGACCGTGGAGCTGCTCGCGGTGTGCGTCGTGGCCCGGGACAAGGTGCGCAACCTGCGCCTCACCACGATGACTGCCGGGTTCCTCATGATCGTCACCGGCCTGTTCGGGGTCCTCGCGGTCGGACAGGCCTCCGCCGGCACCGCGGAGCTGCTCATCTGGGGTGCGGTGTCCACGGTGTTCTTCGTCGCCCTGTACCCGCTGCTGCTGCGCCCGGTGGCCGCGACCCGAGCCGTGATCGGGGCCGAGGCGGGCACCAGCCTGCGCAACGCCGCGATCCTGCTGCTGGCCGTGTTCGGGGTGTACCCGATCGTGTTCCTCATCCCGCTGTGGGCCGGGGACAGCTCCCCGGGCTGGGCCACGACCATCCAGCTCGCGTTCACCACCGCCGACATCGCCGCCAAGGTCGGTTTCGGCATGATCATCCACAAGGTCGCGAAGCTGCGCACCGCCGAGGACGCCGCCACCGAGGCGGGCCGGCTCGTCGACGGCTACCCCGCCGAGGTGTGGATCTCCGGGGAGCTGATGAGCCTGCCCGGCCAGCCCAGCGTCGCGCTGGCCGGGGCCACCCGGACCGGGGGAGCGCGGGTCAGCGGGTCCGGTGGCGGGGAGCACGAGCGCCGGTGACCACCGTCCGGTCACGGCCGGAACCGACCGCGGCGGGCCGCCACGTCCCGCCGCGGTCGGGCCTGGCCCGCACCGCCCGCACCGCGCCGCCGGTGGCGGCGCTTGTCGCGACAGCGGTGCTCGTGGCCCTGGGGGTGCTGGACCCGGCCCTGGCCACGCCGGTGGGCGCCGGGGTGCTGGTGGCGGGCCTGCTCGCGGGACTGCCGCACGGGGCCCTGGACGTCGACCAGCTCCGCCACACCCTTCTCGAGGTCGGCGGCGACCGCAGCCACCGAGGGCTGGCGGTCCTGGTGGCCGGGTACGCCACCGCGACCGGGGTGGTCCTCGCCCTGTGGTGGGCCGCGCCGGCGCCGGTCCTGCTGGTGCTGCTCGGGTTGACCATCGCCCACTTCGGCACCGCCGACCTGGCCGTCACCCGGTGGGCCGGTACCCCCACCCCAGGCCCCCGCTGGGCGGCCGTCCTCAGCCTGGGCGGACTTCCAGCAGTGACGCCGCTGGCGCTGCACCCCACGGAGACAGCGCCACTGCTGGACGCCCTCAGCGGCGGCCACGCCCCGGTGGTCCACCACGTTGCGGTCGCGGTGCTGCCGCTGGTCGCCGCGGCCACCGCCACGGTGCTGGTGACCGCCGTGCGCAGCCGCGACCTCCGGGCCGCCGGCACCGTCACCGCCCTGGCCCTGCTGATGGGACTGGTCCCGGCCCTGCCCGCGTTCGGGGTGTACTTCGTCGCCTGGCACGCCCTACGCCAGACCTGCACCCAGCTGGCCGACGCCGGGGCCAGCAGCCTCGGGGTGCGGCGCGCAGGCCGCCGACTCGCCCGGCAGGCGGCGCTGCCCACCCTCGGAGCCCTTGCCCTGGTCACGGTGATGCTCTGGGCCGGCGGTGGCACCCTGACCGCGGCATCGCTCGCGCTGCTGCTGGCGATCACCGTCCCCCACACCCTCACCCAGTGGTCGCTCACGCGCCACGACCGCCGAACCGGCACCACTGCTCTCTCCATTTCCGCAAGAAATCCCCTCATCCCGACGAGCACGGAGGTTCACCGATGACCACACCCGAGTCCACACCCCGCACCACCACGAACGCCGGGATCCCCGTCGCCTCCGACGAGCACTCCCTCACCGTGGGCACGGGTGGGCCGATCGTGCTGCACGACGTGTACCTGCTGGAGAAGATGGCTCAGTTCAACCGGGAGCGGGTCCCGGAGCGGGTCGTGCACGCCAAGGGCGGGGGCGCGTTCGGCACGTTCACCGTCACCGGCGACGTGTCTGCGTTCACCAAGGCGGACTTCCTGCAGCCCGGGCGCACCACGGACATGCTGGCCAGGTTCTCCTCCGTTGCCCCGGAGGCGGGTGGTCCGGACACCCAGCGCGACCCGCGGGGGTTCTCGTTGAAGTTCTACACCGACGAGGGCAACTACGACATGGTCGGCAACAACACCCCGGTGTTCTTCATGAAGGACCCGATGAAGTTCCAGGACTTCATCCGCTCCCAGAAGCGGCTGCCCGACTCCGGTCTGCGCAGCAACGACATGCAGTGGGACTACTGGACGATGAGCCCGGAGTCCGCCCACCAGGTCACCTGGCTCATGGGCGATCGTGGTCTGCCCCGCTCGTGGCGGCACATGCACGGCTACTCCAGCCACACCTACCAGTGGATCAACACCGCCGGGGAGCGGACCTGGGTGAAGTACCACTTCGTCTCTGACCAGGGCGCGGAGTTCCTCACCCAGGCCCAGGGCGACGAGCTCAACGGCACCTCACCGGACCATCACCGCCAGGACCTGTTCGGCTCCATCGCGAATGGCGACTTTCCCTCCTGGACGCTGAAGGTTCAGCTCATGCCCGAGGCCGACGCCGAGAGCTACCGGTTCAACCCCTTCGACCTGACCAAGGTGTGGCCGCACGCGGACTACCCACTGCTCGAGGTCGGGACCATGGAGCTCAACCGCAACCCCGACAACTTTCACGCCCAGATCGAGCAGAGCGCGTTCGCCCCGTCCAACACCGTGCCCGGTATCGCCTTCAGCCCCGACAAGATGCTGCTGGCCCGAGCCGCGTCCTACCCCGACGCACACCGCTACCGCATCGGCACCAACTACGAGCAGCTGCCCGTGAACGCCCCGACCGCCCCGCTGCACACCTACAGCAAGGACGGGTCGATGGCGTACCGGTTCAACGACCCGGCCCTGCCGGTGTACGCACCCAGTGCCTACGACGGGCCGACCGCGGACACCTCGCTGCAGGACGGCGCCGGCTGGCCGGTGACGGCGGAGAACATGGTGCGCAGCCCTTACGACGCTCACGCCGAGGACGACGACTTCGGCCAGGCCGGCACCCTGGTCCGCGAGGTCATGGACGACGACGCCCGACAGCGGCTGGTCGGCAACATCGCCGGACACCTGCTCAACGGGGTCAGCGAACCCATCCTCGTGAAGGCCTTCGCCTACTGGGCCAACGTCGAAGCCGACCTCGGAGCGAAGGTGGAGCAGCAGGTGCGCACCCAGCAGGCCGACAGTGCCCCGACCACCGGGCAGAGCCCCACCACCCCCGGCAACGAAGCCGAAAAGGTCTGACACGCCGAGAGGACCGGTGCTGGGGTGGGCGAGGCCCACCCCAGCACGCACCCTGCCCGAGTCAAACCAGCCACATCCCCGGGATCCAGTCCTCGCAGGGACCGGCCCTCCCAAGCCAGCTGGCGCACCCCGCGGCACCCACGCCGGAGGTCTCGACCGGTCCCCCACCACGGCTGCCCCGCCATGCCGACACCAGACGTGGCCGCGTCCGGGTCGTCACCGACGCCACCGCGTCGCCCGAGGAAAGTTGACCACCCCCATGAAGCTGCTCGACCCGGTTCTGCACGACCTCACCCCACAGCACCTCGCCCTGTACTGGCGCTACCAGGTCGTCCGCACGCTGGTCGACTTCGGCGCCGCCGTCTGCTTCATCATCGGCAGCGGGTTCTTCTTCTTCACCGCCACCACCCTGGCCGCGGACTGGCTGTTCCTCATCGGTTCCATCCTGTTCGCAGCGAAACCGACCATCGACGTCGCCCGTTCCGCGCACCTACGGCGGCTCCCCGGCCAAGGGAACAGCCCCGTGTGAACCACTGCCCCACCGCAGGCCCGAGCCAAGCGCGCACGATCCTCGCAACCAATCCGAGGCGGCCACGTCGTGGCCTGCTGGCCATCGCCGCGCCGGCGTCCCAGTAGCCGAACCC
>JBBSUN010000114.1:0-4430 GCA_038234335.1 Mycobacteriales bacterium | reverse complement strand
CCCGTGGGTGGGGTAGTCCCAGGTCAGGTCCAGCAGCGGCCGGTCGCGCGGGTCGGTGGACCCTGCCAGCTTCTCCTTGAGGATGCGGCCCAGGTGGTAGTAGAACCACAGCTCGCTGCGCGCGTCACCCGGGGGCTCGACAGCCTCGTGGTGCCACTGCAGCATGCGCTGGGTGTTGGTGAAGGTCCCCGACTTCTCGGTATGCGCGGCCGCGGGCAGGAAGAAGATCTCCGTGGCGACGTCCTCGGTGCGCATCTCCCCGGTCTCGACCTCGGGACCGTCCTTCCAGAACGTGGCGGACTCGATCATCACCAGGTCCCGGACGACGAGCCAGTCCAGGTTGGCCATGCCCTGGCGCTGCATCTTCGCGTTGGCGCTGCCCACCGCCGGGTTCTGCCCGACCAGGAAGTACCCGCCGCCGCCCTGGTCGATCTGGCGCTGCACCGTCGCGTAGGTGCCGTGGTTGGCGTCGATCCGGGGCAGGTAGTCGTAGGCGAAGTCGTTGCCCGCCGTCGCCGCGTCGCCCCACCACGCCTTGAGCAGGCTCGTCATGTACGCCCGCGAGTTGCCCCAGAAGCCGGTGGTGGTCTGCGCGGCGATGAACTCGTCGAGGGTCTGGTGCTTGGTCCGGCTGGGCATCGGTAGGTATCCGGGCAGCAGGTTGAACAGCGTCGGGATGTCGGTGGAGCCCTGGATGCTGGCGTGCCCGCGCAGCGCGAGGATCCCGCCACCCGGTCGCCCGATGTTGCCCAGCAGCGTCTGCAGGATCGCGGCCGTCCGGATGTACTGCACGCCCACCGTGTGGTGGGTCCAGCCCACGGCGTAGGCGAACGCCGTCGTGCGCTCGCGGCCCGAGTTCTTCGTGACCGCGTCGCAGATCTGCGCGAAGATCTCCGGCGGGGTGCCACAGACCTCCTGCACCATCTCCGGGGTGTAGCGCGCGAAGTGCCGCTTGAGCACCTGGTAGACCGTCCGCGGGTCGGTCAGCGTCGGGTCCTGCCTCGGCTCGTTGAGCGTGCCGCCCGCGCTGAGCGCGTCGGCGTCGGTCCCCTCCGACTCCCCGGCACCGGCGTCGTTCGCCGAACCCTGCTGGTACTTCCACGACGTGGTGTCGTACTTCCGGGTCTCCGGGTCCCACCCGGAGAACAGCCCGCCGAGGTCCTCGGAGTCGACGTAGTCCTCGCTCACCATCGACGCGGCGTTGGTGTAGGCCAGCACGTACTCGCGGAAGTCGAGCTCGTTGTCCAGGACGTGGTGGATGATCCCGCCGAGGAACGCGATGTCCGAGCCCGCGCGCAGCGGGACGTGGATGTCGGCCACCGCGGACGTGCGGGTGAACCGCGGGTCCACGTGAATGATCGTGGCGCCCTTGGCCTTCGCCTCCATGACCCACTGGAAGCCCACCGGGTGGGCCTCGGCCATGTTGGAGCCCTGGATGACGATGCAGTCGGCGTTGGCGAGGTCCTGCAGGAAGGAGGTGGCGCCGCCGCGACCGAACGAGGTTCCCAGACCGGGAACGGTGGAGCTGTGTCAAATGCGGGCCTGGTTCTCCACCTCCACCGCACCGAGCGCGGTGTAGAGCTTCTTCATGAGGTAGTTCTCCTCGTTGTCCAGCGTCGCCCCGCCGAGGCTCGCGAGCCCGTGGGTGCGCCGGGCGGGTCGACCGTCGATCTCGTCGACCCAGCCCTTCTTCCGTGCCGCCAGGACGCGGTCGGCGATCATGTCCATGGCCACGTCGAGCTGGAGGTCGGTCCACTGCTTCGCGTGCGGGGCGCGGTAGCGGACGGTGGTCACGCGACCGGGGTTGGTCACCAGCTGCATGCTCGCCGAGCCCTTGGGGCACAGCCGGCCACGGGAGACGGGGCTGTCCGGGTCGCCCTCGATCTGGACGATCTTCTCATCCTTGACGTAGACGTCCTGCCCGCAGCCGACCGCGCAGTACGGGCAGATGCTCTTGACGACGCGGTCCGCGCTCACCGTGCGGTTCGCGGTCGCACCCGTCTTCGGGGACTTCGACCCCGCGCCGCGACCGAGGGGGTCGACACCGCTGAGCTGCCGGAGCACCGGCCAGTCGAGCATCGTCCTGCGCAGCTCCACGGCGGGCCTCCCAGTAGGTGAATTGATTGAGGAGCACGTTAGCGCGCAGCCTCGACGTGCGCCGAGACGTGCCGAACGCATCGACCACGGGGCCCCGCGAGCGGTGCCGAAACCGCAGGAAGTGCACGCCGGTGACCAGGACTAACTCGCCCACCACGTTGCTGGTCGCTGACTACCCCTTGCCGCGCGCCCTCGCGACCCGACCTCACTCCCCGCCCACGCTGACGCAGGGGTTTGCGGGGTGTCCTACCATCTGGGGTGGGTTCGGATCGCGTGCCCTGCGCGCCCGCCGGGCGCCGCACACCATGCTCGTGGTCCACCAGGAGACACCCCGTGTCCCTCCCGACCCTGCGCCCCGCACCGAGCCGACCGGCTTACCGCCGCTGCCCCGCACCAGCCACCACAGCTGTCCTGTGGGCGCACCGTGGCTGACATCCGACGCCTACCGGGGGCGACCACCGACGACTGGGAATGGCAGACCCGCGGTCTGTGCCGGGGCCTGGACTCAGCGGTGTTCTTCCACCCCGACTACGAACGGGGCACCGCCCGCCACCACCGGGACGCCGTCGCGAAGTCCCTGCGCCAGCGGTGCCCCGTCCAACCGCAGTGCCGCACCCACGCCCTGACGGTGCGGGAACCCTACGGGGTGTGGGGCGGGCTCTCCGCCGAAGACCGAGACCAGATCCTGCACCCCCAGCCCACCGTCCACACCCCCGCCGTCCACACCCCCACCGTCCAGACACCACGATGACCGGGCTCACCGGGTCAAGCGCCGATGGAGTCGAGGGCTGCGCAACCCTGGCGGGGCCAGCTGTGACGAGGCTGCCGCCGCCGCACCTCCGGTGCGGAAACTAGAGGGATGACGAGATGAGTTCGTATCTGCGCTCGAAGGCCCGGGTGGGGCGCCCGGAGGAGAAGGTTCGCGCCGTGGGGGACCGCGTCGTGTCGGTGTTGGGCCGGCAGGGCTGGCTGGACCGTCCGAGCTACCGCCTCGAACACGCTCTCGGGTTTGTGGTGGCAGCGTGTGGGGGTGCCGGGGAGCGCATCAGCAACGTGTTGCACGGAACTTGGCTTGGTCATCCGCTGCACCCCCTGGTGGTGGCGCTGCCGACGGGGGCGGTGGCCACGACGGTGGTCCTGGACGTTGCCGCGGTCCTCCCCGGGCACCGGTCGGGGCTGCGGGAGGCCGCACGGGTCAGTCTCGGTGTCGGGATCCTCGCCAGCCTGGCCGCGGCGACGACAGGTGTGCACGACTGGCAGCACACCAAGGAGCAGTCCCGGCGGGTCGGGCTCGTCCACGGGGCTTTGAACGCCGTGGCGACGGCGCTGTACGTCCAGTCGTGGTGCGACCGCCGGCGCGGTCGGCATGTCCGGGGTGGTGCTGGCAGCGCCGTGGGCTACGCCATCACGACGTTGAGCGGCTATCTCGGCGCCAGCCTGGTGTACCGGTGGGGTGTGGGGGTCGACCAGTCCGGCCCGCGGTGGGACCGCGGTGAGTGGACGCCGCTGCTGGCCGAGGCGGCTCTCGAGGCGGGCACCCCTCAGCGGGTGGAGGCGGCCGGGGTGGGTCTGGTCCTGCTCCGCGACGGCGACGACGTCCTCGCCGTCGGACAGTTCTGCCCGCACCTGGGGGCACCCATGGTGGACGGCTGGGTGGACCGGGGTCAGCTCGTCTGCCCCTGGCACGGTTCCCGCTTCGACCCGGTCACCGGGCAGGTCGTTCGCGGCCCGGCCACCGCGCCCCTGCCCTGCTACCAGACCCGGATCCGCGCGGGGACGATCGAGGTGCGTCCGGGTAAGCCGACGGCTCTGCGGGCAGCGACAGGAGTAGGCGAATGAGAGCGGAACAGGTGCTCATCGAGCACCACAACGTCCTGCGGTCGCTGTGCAAGGACATCACCAGCAGGCCGGCAGGGTCAGCCGAACGCGAACAGCGGGTCGACGACCTGATGGTGGAGCTCGACATCCACATGCGCATCGAGGACGACCTGTTCTACCCCGCCGTCGCAGCGGCCAGCACCCTCGTGGCCGTCGCCCACGCCGAGCACCGCCAGGTCTCCGACCGGCTCGCGGCATTCTTGCGCACGAACCCGACCGACCCCGCCTACGAGGGCGAGTGGCAGGCGTTCGTCACCACCCTCGACGCGCACGCCGCGGAAGAGGAACGCGACCTGTTCCCGCCGCCGGTGGACATCACCGCCGACGAGCTCGACAACCTCGGGAACCAGATGCTCCAGCAGATGGAGCAGGTACGGACGTCGTGGACCAAACAGCTCCGCGTCCAGGTCAGAGGGGCTGTGCTGCGCAAGATGTGAACACACCGCCCGTGAGCT
>JBBSUN010000113.1:0-4657 GCA_038234335.1 Mycobacteriales bacterium | reverse complement strand
TATGCCGGCCCTGACCCGTTCGGGCTTCCGGGCGCGGCCGGCCCGTTCGGGGTGGTGCCCGCCTACTACTCATCGCCGCTGCTGTACAACGCAGCCGCAGCGCAGATCGCGGGCCGCACCATCCTGGCCCGCCTGACTGGCTTAGGGGGGCAGTTGACCCTGTCGTCGGTCCGAAACCATGCCTTGGACGTATTCGACCCAATCGACGCGCTGCTCCCCCAGGAGCGCTACGACATTCCGCGCGCTGTCGAGCACCACGTCATCGACAAGATCGTGCACCCGCTCACGGTGGACGGGGCGCAGCAGATCACGACAAGGGCGCTGCGGGTCGGGGAGTTCGAGTGAACCCCTTTGATGACCTCATTGACCGCATGTTCGGGGCTGCGGTCACAGAGCCCGCGTTCCTGGTCGGCACGGTGACCGCGGTCGTTGCCGGCGCCGCGAGGGACGGCAACGCTGCCGTCACCGTCATTGTCCGTGGGTCGGCGATCCCAGCGGCCTACGTGTCGGACTACACCCCGGCCGTGGGGCATGTCGTTCTGCTGTCCCGCACGCAGCCGCTGGTTGTCATTGGCCGCATCATCGGCACCCCCGCATAGGAGAGATGAGTGCCTACCACTACGAACGCCAACCTTCCCTATCCGTCGCTAACTGACGCCCCTAACGGCCCGTTGCAGATGCAGGCTCTGGCGAACGCGCTGGACACGAAAGTGTCCAGCGGGGCCGCATGGTTGTCGTTCACCCCGTCGTGGGGCGCCGCGACGGTGTCCCCAGCGCTGGGGAACGGCACCCTGATCGGGAGGTACACCAAGCAGGGCCGGGACGTGACATTCCAGATCATCCTGACGATCGGGTCGACCACCAACGCCGGGTCCGGTGACTTCGGGTTCGCTAACCTACCGGCGGTCGCCGTTGCTCGGGAGCAGCGGGTCATGTGTACGGCGTTCGCCGCGAACTCTCGCGCATGGAACGGCTACGGGGTGATTCTGGGGAGCACCAGTTTCGTGGCCCCGTACCTGCCGGTGAGCGAGTCCGTCATTTATCACGCGGTGGCGAAGTCGGCGACCGGTAACCCGGCGGTGGCCGGAACTGGGGTGCCGCTGCGGTCGGGACAGTTCTCGTTCCTGTCGGGTGAGAACCTGTTTATCCACGGCACCTACGAGTCCGCGTCATGACTGCCGTGGAGGATCAGGACCCGGCGTGCGATGAGTTGGCCGATGACTGCGACGATCTGGACTGGGATCGGTCCAAGCATGGCCGGATGTTGGCTGCTGCTACCTACGGGGACACCGTGACCACGGTCCCCTATCGGCCCGAGGACGACCAGTGAGCTACGCCCTCGGCCTCCCCGCCGCTCTGGCCCGCCGTGGCCTGACCGTGGAGACCGTGCCCGGCTGGCAAACCCGTTCGGCAGGGTCTTTCAACCCGGGTGGCGCCGTCTGTCACTGGACGGCCGGGCCGAAGGGCTCCCGGTCGCGCCCGTCGCTGAACGTGGTCACCTACGGGCGCCCAGGCTTGGACGGCCCGCTGTGCAACGTGTACCTGGACCGCCGCGGGGTCGCCGTGGTTGTGGCTGCTGGCCGCGCCAACCACGCGGGCACCGGTGGCTGGAAGGGCCTCGCGGGCAACTCGGCGGTGTTCGGCACCGAGGCCGAGGCCGCGGGCGCCGATGACTGGACCGATGAGATGCGCTGGGCCTATCCCCGGATCAATGCGGCGTACTGCGACCTCGGCGGGTTCGGCCCGGAGATGGTGTGCGGTCACTCCGAGTGGGCCGGGCCCCGCAAAACCGACATCAACGGCTGGCCCATGAGCCAGATGCGCACCGACACCGCCGCGGTCCTCGCTGGCGGCAACCCCACCCTGGAGGACGACATGTACGACGACACCGCACGCCGCGAGGTGGTCACCGCGCTGACCGAGATCGTCGGGAACACCCGCTCGACCAACACGCAGACCGCCGCCGACGCCGTCCGGATCGCCGAGATCCTGGCCGCAGTCAAGGGCGAGAAGGTCGACGTGAACGCGCTCGGAGACCGGATCAGCGCCAACCTGGTGCCCGCCGTGGTAGCCGCGCTGGCGGGCCGCGGAGACCTCACCAAGTCCGACGTGGAGGCCGTCATTCGCGAGGTTCTCGGCTCCCTGGCGGCATGACCGGCGACGGCGAGGGGGACGTCGTGCCAACGAACGCACGCAGGCATCACCGGATCGGCACGGGCGGCCCGTGGGGCACAGGGCTCCTCGTTCTCGGGGTCGCCGCCCTCGCCCAGGGGGCCGGCTACATGCTGTCCAGCAAGTCCAGCCTGCCACCCGCCCTGGACCTGCTCGGTCCGATCGGCGTGTGGGGTGCCCTGTGGGTCGCCGCCGGGATCTGGTCGGTGTGGCAGGCGCTCACCCCGCCGCAACGCAACCGCGACGTGTGGCCGATGGTCGGGGTCCTCACGTTGTGGGCCGGGGCCTACTTCTCCTACTGGCTGATCGTCGGCATCTTCGACGGCGAATGGACCCGGTCGTGGACAGCGGCGGTGGCATGGGGGTCACTGGCCGGACTCGTCATCTCCCTAGGTAGGTGCGTCAACCCCCCGACCAGGGTGGGGCCGGTGTGAGCCCGGACAACCTGCAGTTCCTGGGAACTCTTGGCGCTGCGACTCTCGCGCTGCTGGGCATCTGGCTGTCGACCCGCCAGTCGGGGCGGGCCGCGCAGTCCTCCGACGCGCAAGCGTTGATCGACCAGATTCAGGAGGAACGCACCGAGGCCCGCGCTCAGACTGCGGCGGCCCGGGCCGAGACCGACGCGCGCATGACGAACGCGTTCGCCCGCATCGCCGGCCTGGAGAGCAGGGAACGGTTGCTCTTGGACTACGTGTCGGCGTTGCGCTGGCACATCGACTCCGGGAACCCGCCCCCACCACCCGTGTACCCGGCCGGCCTGGGAGGCGCCGCGTGATCGTCGAGCTGCTGCGCACCTACAACCTGGTGGTGGCTGCGCTGATCATCGTCGCCGGCACCTGCCAGTGGCGCCGCTGGCGGACCTTCCCCCCGCAGGAACGGCTGCACTGGCAGGCCACCGCCCTACTGAACCTGGCCGCGCTGATCGGCGCCGTCGAGGCGCTTGCCCGCGGCACCCGCCCCGGGATCGCCGTGTGGATCGTCGCCGTGGCCCTCACGTGGCTGCTGTGCGCCGTCCTGTACTGGCCCGTTACCACCCTGATGCACAACCGGAAGAAGGAGACACCGTGACCACACAGTTCTGGCAGGACTTGGCCGAGCGCGCCGGCAAGACCGCCGTGCAGGGCCTGCTGTCCGCTCTCACCGTGCAGGGCCTGGCGTCGTTCCTCGACGTCGACTGGGGCACCGCGCTGGCCGTGGCCGGTACCGCCGCGTTGATCTCCGTGCTCACGTCGCTGATGTCGTTCACGTTCGGCAACACGGGCACCGCATCCGTCACCAACGCCGTCGTGCTTGACACGCCCGGCGACCACGCAGCCCCGGAGGTCTGAACCATGACCGAGCCAACCCCCGAGCAGATGACCCGCGAGCAGTACAACCAGGCCATCAACGACGCCTCCCGCGCCTACATCGCTGTTGTCCGCACCTACCCGCGTGACCCGGCCCGTATTGCCGCCGCGCGGGCCGCGATCGACGACCTGATCCGCACCCGGGACGAACTGTATGGCTGACCTGCCGGCCTACCGGGTGCCCATGCCCGACGAGGGGCATGAGGCAATCCGGGGGCCACTCGCGCAAGCCGTTGACGACCTGTCCGAGACGGTGGCACTCATGGCCGAAAACCAGGCTGGGGTGCAGGACTCCTACTTCCTGACCGATGTCCTGTTCGACCTGATTGCTCAGATCGCCGCCGACGTCGCCGCGATCAGCGCCACCACGCCAGGCATCTAGCCACAGACCGCTACAGCTGACATCCGGGAGACCTAGTGGCCGACGTGCTCATGTACAACTCCGTCCTGAACGCCATCAAGGCGTTCCCCGCGTCCGCGCAGGGCTATTGGACGTTGCGGGGTTGGTACCCGTACAACCCCGCGTCGGTGCCCAGCAACTCGGCCGATCCGTTCCCCCAGTACGCCACCAAGGTCTACGTCACGAACGCGATCAACGCAATCCCCGGTGGCACCGGGGGCACGGGTGGTACCGGCGCCACTGGGGCCACCGGGGCCGACGGGCGTTCCGCCTACCAGGTGGCGGTCGCCAACGGCTACGTGGGCACCGAGACGCAGTGGCTCACCTTCCTGCGCGCACCGGCCACCACGGACGCCTCGCAGCTCACCACCGGCATCTTGCCCGTCGCCCGACTTGCGAGTGGCGGCAGCGAAGGGCAGGTGCTAGTCAAGTCCGGCAGCACCACAGCCTGGGCGACCATCACCGGGGGCGGTACGGCCACCAACGATGCTTCCGCGCTAACCACCGGCACCCTCGCTCCGGCCCGTATCGGCGACACCTCGATCACGGACGCGAAGTTGGCCGCTGGCACGGCGCTGACCGCGGCCGAGCGCACCAAGCTGTCCGGGGTCGCCACCGCCGCCACCGCGAACCGTGCGGATTCCGCGACGGACACTCTGCTGGCCGCGAAGGCTCCGCTCGCTTCCCCCGCGTTCACCGGCACGCCCACGGGTATCACCAAGACCCACGTCGGCCTCGG
>JBBSUN010000112.1:0-4666 GCA_038234335.1 Mycobacteriales bacterium | reverse complement strand
GGCATGGTCGGGATGGATCCCGCCACCTACGCCGCCGCGTACACCGCGATCGCCGAACCCGGTGCCCCCGATCCGGCCACCACCACCCTCGCCCGCGTCGCCGCCGGGTCCCGGCGCAAGGGCGGACTGCCCGACACCGGGGCCGTGCCCGCGCTGACCGCCAGCTACCAGGTCGGCGCGGGACTCATCAAGGGCAGCACCGACGACGGCAGCTTCGTGGTGCCCTGCACGCTCGGGGTGCTCAGCGTCGTCACCTCCACCGCCTCGGTCCGCCTCGGGGTCGGGGACTGCCAGGCGATGCGCTGGATCGACGGGCAGTGGCGCATCAGCCCCACCACCGCACCCACCCTCGCCCCGGCCACCTGGCCGGGCACCACCGAGGCCCGCACCGCCGGGTACGTGGCGGTGATCCCCGATGCCTGAGATGCCTCGTGCCCAGCTCGGCATCCCCGGAGTCGACGTGATCGGCGGTATCACCGACGCCGTCGGCGGCGCGGTGAGCTCAGCCTCGTCGGGTGTGCTCAACAGCTTCTCGGAGTTCCTGTGGCAAGCGGGCCTGCAGCTGCTGCAGATCGGGCTCCAGCTCGCCGACAGCGTCGGCACCGTCAACCTCGACCTCACCGCCGGGCCGCTGTCCTCGGTGTGGCCGGTGACGGTGGGCATCGGCTGTTCCCTCGCGGGAATCCTGTTCTACGTCCAGCTGGTCACCGTCACCGCCAGCGGTGGCCGCGGCCTGCTGCGGGCCCTGCAGGGATCAGCCCAGTTCGGCATCGCCCTGGCCGCGGCGGCGGGGGTGTTCGCCCTGGTGCTGCTCGCCGCCGACGGCGTCGCCGCCTACATCCTCGATCACGGCCTGTCCTCGGCGAACTTCACCGCCGCCTTCGACAAGACCGGGTTCTCCGACACCACCGCCAACACCGTCAAGGGCCCCGCCCTGGCCCTGCTCAGTGTGTTCGGGGTCGTCCCCATCGCCCTCGGGTTCGCCTTCGAGAACGTGATGCGGGCGGCCACCATCTACCTGCTGGTCGCGGTCATCCCCATCACCGCGGCAGGTCTGCTCTCGGGCAACACCCGCTCCTGGTTCTGGAAGACCGCCAACTGGGCGTTGGCCGCGATCGCGATCAAGCCGGTCATGGCCCTGGCCCTGTGGGTCGGGGTGGCCATCGCGGGGTCCGGTTCCGGTCTCGCCCAGCTCATCACCGGCCTGGCGCTGATGTTCGTGTCGCTGTGGGCGCCGCTGGCGCTGTTCAAGCTGTTCGCGTTCACCTCCACCGCCGCCACCGACGCCTTCAAGGGCGGCTGGTCCCAGGCCGAGGACTCCACCGGCTCCCAGGGCAACGGTTCCAGCGGCAACGGCGCCACCACGGACAAAGCGAGCGCGACCATGGAGTCCAGCAACGAAGCCCGCTACGACTCGGTGTCCACCGACGACACCAGCAACCCCACCCCCACCCCGAACCCGAATCCGGGTGGGTCAGACGGTGAGGACAGCGACGACGGTCGAGCGGGACCGAACCTCACCAAGAACGACGTCGGTGAGGCAGGCGCGAACGCCAACAACGCGGTGAGCGAACCGACAGCGGTCGGGCACCACGGCGAGGCGGGGCAGAACGACGACCCCTCCAGCGGGGGCGGCCCGAGCGGGCGTCCACCGAGGCCGAACGAGGGTGGCCCCAGCGGTGGTCCCGGTGGTCCCGGCGGCGCCGCTCCCAGTGCCGGCTCCGGTGCAGGCGGGGCGGGCGTCGAGGAGGTCGCGGCGGCCGCCGTCATCTGAGCGGACTTTGCCCGGCAGGTGGCTAAACGCCGCGGTCCCCGGACGTAGAGGGGCGTCACCCACGGAACACCCGCTCCCGGTGGTGACGCCCCTTTTTCGTTTCCCCGTGCTGGCAGGAGTGAGTCGATGACCGCAGGATCGAGTCTTCGCCGCGAGCGGCTGGGGTGGGCCTTCGGGCTCAACGCACCCCAGCTGGGTGTCGTGGCCCTGGCCGCGGCGCCCCTGCTGGCGCTGATGGCAGCCGAGCGCTACCTCGCCGCGGTGGGGTGGCTGCCGGTGGGCCTGGCCATGGTCGGGCTCGTCGTCGTTCCCATCAGGGGTCGGGTGGCGGTGACGTGGCTGACCCACTGGGCCGGGCACACCACCGGCACCGCCACCGGGTGGTCGGCCTGGCAGTCGCAGGCCTCCACCGGTCGCGCGGTGGTCCCGGAGAACCCGGACCTGCCCGGGGTGCTGACCCGGTTCCGGCTGCCCGACGGTCCACCGATGGGCGAGCACGGCCGGGTGTGCCTGACCCACGACACCGTCGAGGACCGGTGGGGGGCCACCGCGCGGCTGAAGTTCGCCGGCATCGGGATGATCAGCGACGACGAGTGCGCCGCCCTCGGTGCCAGCATGGGGGCCCTCGCCCTGAGCCTGCGGGCCTCCCGCCGTGTGGACCGGTTCTCCTTCTACGTGCGCACCGTCCCCGACGACGGCGCCAAGTACCAGGCGTGGCGCGAGGCCCACCGCGTCGCCGACGTACCGGCGCTGGTGAGGACCTCCGCCGAGCAGATGGCGCGACGGTGGGCCGGTGGTTCGGTGGTCACCGAGGCCTTCCTGCACGTCTCCGCCCCCGAGGAAGCCCTGCACGCGCGGGCCAAGGACGCCGGTGGCGGGGTGAACGGTCGCGGGCACGCCCTGCACCCGGCGCTGGTCGGGCTCACCGACCCCCTGGCCGCCATGGGGGTGGACCCACCGCAATGGCTCACCGGCCAAGGCCTGGCCGAGGCGATCCGCACCGGGTTCAACCCCGCCGCCGGCGCCGGGGTCACCCGCGCCCACCTCGCCGGGCGCGGTGGACTTCCCCTCGCGGTCGCCGGGCCGACGAACGCCTCCAACGCCGACCCCCGGATCTACGCCCACGACGGGTACGCCACCGTCTCGTTCACCCTGATGATGACCGGGCTCGACCTGGCCTTCGGTGCGCTGGCCCCGCTGCTCGCGGTCCGCACCGCCGGGGAGCGGCGCGCCGTGGCCGTGCACTACGAGGTCATCGGGACCAAGGCCGCCAAGCGCATCGCCCAGCGGGAGCGCCAGCACACCACCGGGCTGCGATCGTTGAAGGCCTCCAAGGGCTTCGGCACGAAGTCCGAGGACTCCCGCGCCGAGGCCTCGGCCCGCAAGCAGGAGGACGCCGTCGCCGCCGGGCACGCCCTGCTGCGCACCGCCGTCATCGTCTCCACCACCGTGCCCGCGCACTGGAAGGTCAGCGAGCACGCCGACGCCCTGGAGAACGACATCGTCTCCGCCTTCGTCCCCGTCCGCCTCGACCTCGTCCAGGACGCCGCGTTCGTCGCCGCGTGCATCCCCGTCGGCCTGGGCCTGCACCGGGTGCGGGGCGAGCTGTGAGCCCCGCCCGCGTCCCCTTCGACGACCTCCCCCGCGACCTGCCCGCGCTCCCGCGTCGCGTCCTGCCCACCGAGCACGTGAAGGAACCCACGATGACCGCACCACTGCGGCACCGGGCGGCCGGGCACCGTGTGCCCCGACCGCGCACCGCCGGACTCGTCGTGGTCATCGCCGCCGCAGTGTCGGTGACCGTGCTGGCCCTGGTGCTCTGGGTTGCCGTGACCGTGCTCGGAGCAGGTGCGTGAGCCGCCGGGAGCGGACCGCCGGGCGCGGCGCCGCGGAGCTGCTGGGCACCTTCGGTCACCACGTCGGTGAGCGGGTCAGCGTCACCCCGGCCCCCCGGGAGCGGGTCCACGGGCGCAGCGCCCCCCGCCGGGGGATGACCAGCCGCGGTCGCGGCTGGTGCGCCGCGGAGGCCCCGCTGGCCACCTACCGGGTCCCCGGCTACGACCTCGGCGCGTTCTACCCCCTGCTCGCCAGCTCCGGGCTTCCCGCCGTCGGTGCGTTCATGGGCTACGACGCCCTGTCCGGGGGTGCGTTCTACGTGCACCCGGTGGAGTGGGTGCTCAGCCCGACCGAGGAGATCGTCACCAACCCCAACATGATCTTCTTCGGCGAGCCCGGCCGGGGGAAGTCCACGACCATCGTCGCGTTCCTGCTGCGCATGATGGAGTTCGGGGTCAAGACCCTCATCGCCGGCGACACCAAGGGCGAGTACTCCCCCGTCGTCCGCGGCCTCGGCTACACACCCATCGAGATCGGGCACGGGCTCGGCAACACCCTGAACCCGCTGGACCTGGGGCCGCTGCGGGCGGTGTGGCACACCATGGCCACCGCCGACGCCGTGATGGCCCTGAACTCCCTGATCGGGAAGTGGACGTCGCTGCTGAAAGCCCTCGTCGCCGCCCAGGGCCACCAGCTCAGCGTCACCGACACCATGGTCCTGACCAAGGCGCTGCGTGAGCTCATCGGCGTCGCCGACGGCACCACCGCACCCAAGACGGTCACCATCCCTCAGCTGCACGCCGCCCTGGCCGACCCCACCGACACGTTCTGGCGTGAGTGCCGCTTCGCCTCCCGCCAGGACTTCCTCGACATGCTCCGCGGTGCCACAGACGGGCTCGCCGCGCTGGTCAACGGGCCCCTGGCGGGGCTGTTCGACGCCGAGACCAACTTCGCCATCGACTGGGACGCCCCCATCGCGTCGATGGACCTCTCCCGCCTGGACGCCCTCGGCAACTCCGCGGTCGCCGTGGCCATGACGTGCCTGGGGTCGTGGTC
>JBBSUN010000111.1:0-4696 GCA_038234335.1 Mycobacteriales bacterium | reverse complement strand
GTCGGCAAGGAGATCGAGGCCAAGATCATCGAGCTCGACAAGAACCGCAACAACGTGGTCCTGTCGCGTCGCGCGTGGCTCGAGCAGACGCAGTCCGAGGTGCGCACGACGTTCCTCAAGGAGCTCCAGAAGGGCCAGGTCCGTTCGGGCGTCGTGTCCTCCATCGTCAACTTCGGTGCGTTCGTCGACCTCGGCGGCGTCGACGGTCTCGTCCACGTCTCCGAGCTGTCGTGGAAGCACATCGACCACCCCTCCGAGGTGGTCGAGGTCGGCACCGAGGTCACCGTCGAGGTGCTCGACGTCGACATGGACCGCGAGCGCGTCTCGCTGTCGCTCAAGGCGACCCAGGAAGATCCGTGGCGTCACTTCGCGCGTACCCACGCGATCGGCCAGGTCGTCCCGGGCCGGGTCACCAAGCTGGTTCCGTTCGGTGCGTTCGTCCGCGTGGACGAGGGCATCGAGGGCCTGGTCCACATCTCCGAGCTGGCCGAGCGCCACGTCGAGCTGCCGGACCAGGTCGTGGGGGTCGGGGACGACGTGATGGTCAAGGTCATCGACATCGACCTGGAGCGTCGCCGGATCTCGCTGAGCCTGAAGCAGGCCAACGAGGACTACCTGGCCGAGTTCGACCCGTCCAAGTACGGCATGGCCGACTCCTACGACGACGCGGGCAACTACATCTTCCCGGAGGGCTTCGACTCCGAGACGAACGAGTGGCTCGAGGGCTTCGACACCCAGCGCGAGAGCTGGGAGCGTCGCTACGGCGAGGCCGAGCGTCGCCACGCCGCCCACAAGGTGCAGGTCGAGAAGGCCGTCAAGGACGAGGCCGAGGCCGCGTCCGAGACGAACTACTCCTCCGAGACCGGCGTCGGGAACCGCGACGAGGGCGACGAGCACGACGACGTCGAGACCTCCGACCCCGGCCAGGGTGCCCCTGCGGCCAGCGGCGGCTCCCTCGCCAGCGACGCCCAGCTCGCCGCCCTGCGCGAGAAGCTCTCCGGCGGCGCGTGAGACCCGGCCCGGCTCGCTGAGCCGGGAGCAGCAACCGTCGACCCCGTCACCCGTGTGGTGGCGGGGTCGACGTGCGTCCGGGCGGTATTTTCCTCCCATGCGCTCACGTCCCCGTCACGTCCTCCCGCTGTGCCTCGTGCTGGTGCTCGCAGGGTGCACCCGGGCTCCGCAGGCGGCCGCACCCGTGGTCATCCCGACGGTGCCGTTGCCGAGCACCGCTGCGGCGGCGGCCACGACGGTGGCGCCCGTGCTGCCGAACAGCTGTGCGCGGATGATCCCCGGCAACGAGCTGGACACGGCGCTGGGCGCTCGGCTCTCGTCCACCGTCGACGTCGTCCTCGGCCAGGCCCAGGCCGACATCGGCCGCACCGGCCGGATCACCTGCCGCTACGGGACCCCGGTCGGGGGTGCGTTCCCGGTCGAGATCAGCCTGACCAGCTACGCGAGCGCGGGCGAGGCGGACGACCGGGTCGGCGCCACCGTCGCCGCGGCCGAGCGGCAGGGTCTCGGCTCGCGGCAGGTCACCGTCGGCGAGGCGCAGGGCTTGTACGTCCCGTACCCGAGCGGGGGAACCGTGGTCGCCGCCGCGGGGATCTACACCGTGGCCGTCACGCTGGGCCCCGGCTCGGTGCCCGACGCCGGGCCGGCCCGCGCCGCGAGCACCGCCGCGATGGTGCTCGCGAAGGCCGGTCGTTAGCGCGGATCAGGCGGTGACCGGCGCCCAGCGGCGGGCGGGGACGACCGTGTGGCGCCGCAGGCCCGCGAGGCTGTGCCGCGCCGGGGTGAGCAGGGCGGCCCACCAGCCGCGGCGCCGCTCGGCCAGTGCGGCCGCGACGGGGGCGAACTCGGTGCAGTGCACGAGTCCGGGGCGTTCGTCGGCCGGGCGTGCGCGGCGCAGGCGTGAACGGTTCGAGCGGTGACGGCCGGGGGTGGCCGAACGGCTGGGCATGGGCTTCCTCCGTGCTCGAGGTCGTCACGGACCGTACGCACGGGACGGGTCGTGGTCGTGCAGGCGCGCCGTGCGAGACTCCGGGCGTGCTGAGGGTCGGGCTGACGGGTGGCATCGGTGCGGGCAAGTCGACCGTGGCGGCCCGGCTGCGCGGTCTCGGCGCGGTGGTGCTCGATGCGGACGCCATCGCGCGCGAGGTCGTCGAGCCCGGCACCGAGGGCCTGGCCGCCGTCGTCGCCGCGTTCGGCGAGCAGGTGCTCACCGACGAGGGTGCGCTGGACCGCCCGGCCCTGGCCGCGCGGGTGTTCGGCGACGAGCAGGCCCGGGCGACGCTGAACCGGACGCTGCACCCGCGCATCGGTGCCCGCACCGCCGAGCTCGTGGCGCGGGCCCCCGACGACGCGGTGGTGGTGCACGACGTCCCGCTCATCGTCGAGAACCGGATGGGCCCGGCGTTCCACCTGGTGCTGGTGGTGGGGACGCCCGCCGAGGAGCGCCTGCGGCGGCTCGTCTCCGCTCGCGGCATGACGGAGGCCGACGCCCGCGCCCGGATCGCCGCCCAGGCCACCGACGAGCAGCGACGGGCCGCCGCGGATGTGTGGCTGGACAACGCCGGTGCCCCCGGTTCGCTCGACGCCGTCGTCGACGCGCTGTGGCGCGAGCGGCTGGTGCCCTACGAGCGCAACGTCCGGATGCACGCGCGCACCCCGAACGCCCCCGTGCTCGTGCGGGCCGACCCGACGTGGCCCGCGGGCGCGGCGCGGCTCGTCGCCCGGCTGCGGCTCCTGCTGGGGGAGCGGGCCCTGCGGGTCGACCACGTGGGCTCGACGGCGGTGCCCGGGCTGGACGCCAAGGACGTGCTCGACCTGCAGGTGACCGTGCGGAGCCTGGCCGACGCGGACGCCTTCGCCGACACCCTCGTCGCCGCGGGCTTCCCGCGGCTCCCCATCACCCAGGACACCCCGAAGGCCGACGCCCCGGACCCGGCGAGCTGGACGAAGCGGCTGCACGTCAGCGCCGACCCGGGCCGCGCGGCGAACGTGCACGTGCGGGTGGACGCTTCGCCCGGGCAGCGCTTCGCCCTGCTGTTCCCGGCCTGGCTGCGCGCGGAGGCGGGCGTGGCCGCGGAGTACCTGGCCGTGAAGCAGGTGGCCGCGGCGGGTGCGCGCGCGGTGGCGGACTACGCCGAGGCCAAGGAGCCGTGGTTCCACGAGGCGTACCCGCGTGCGTTGGCGTGGGCGGCGAGCACGGGCTGGGACCTCAGCGGGGCGGGCCCCAGCTGACCGGCATCCCGAGGCTCACCAGCCAGGCGTCCAGGTCGTGGCCGTGGCTCGCGATCCCGTCGACGGCGGCCGTCATCCGGCGCACCGCGAGCTCGGCGGTGGTGGCGGGGAGAAGCCCCTGACCGACCGCGTCGAGCAGCTCGTCGGTGTCGAGGAGCTCGGTGTCGCGCCCGGTGCGCACGACGAGGTCGAGGTAGTGGTCCTCGGAGCGCCACACGTCGCCGTCGTGGGTGTACTCGCCGAGGTCGACGTACCGGTCCTGGTCGCGCTCGTGGCCCGCGGTGAAGTGGAAGACGGTGATGCGCAGACCGAGCGAGGGCAGCATCCACGACTCGAGGTGGTGGAAGCGGGCGTGGTCGGCGCTGCGGGTCAGGTACAGCCCCCACGGCTGCAGCGCGAACCGCTCGACGGGCCGGACGACCCCCTTGGGGTCGGTGTTCGTCCCCGCTGCGACGTCGAAGCGCTCCACCTTCGGCGAGTGCATCCCCATGGGGGGTGAACCTAGCCGGGTGGCAACCCGTCGTGCCCGATCACATCCGGTCGACGACCTCGTGGTGGAACATCGTGGTCCCCGCACCGGCGAAGCTGGCGAGGTCGTCGGTGGCGGCCCTCCCCTCGGGTGACCCCATCCCGGCCGCCATGTCCGCGGCCGAGTCGAACGTGAGCTCGGCGACCATGTAGAAGGCCGGGTCGGCGGCGTCCAACGCTCGGCAGTGCCCGGTGGTGAACGAGCGCAACCCCGGGATCGTGGCGGCGAGCGGGGCGTGCACGTCGGTGTAGTGGGCGTCGAAGGCGTCCGGGTCGGCGGGGGCGTGGTAGCTGACGACGAGGGTGTGCATGGCGGTGATGATGCCGCGGGGTGGGCGGGGCCACAACAGCCCGGTCGGGCAGGGACGTCCGTCACCCGGTTGTTGTCAGGGGTCGGGCCTACCCTGGGGGTGTGGTTGAGACGACGGTGCCGCAGAGCACGAACACCCTGGCCGGCCCCGTCCCCGAGGGTGTCGAGCCCGAGCACGGCGTGCTGTCGCACTCGGAGTTCCGCCCGGTCAGCGACGTGCCGCGCAAGCCGGGCGAGTTCCGGGTGGTGAGCGACTACGAGCCCGCCGGCGACCAGCCCGCCGCCATCGACGAGCTGGAGAAGCGGCTGCGAGCGGGGGAGCCGGACGTGGTGCTCCTGGGCGCCACCGGCACCGGCAAGTCGGCCACCACGGCGTGGCTGGTCGAGCGGGTGCAGCGGCCGACCCTGGTGCTGGCACCGAACAAGACCCTCGCCGCGCAGCTGGCCAACGAGCTGCGCGGCTACTTCCCGCACAACGCGGTCGAGTACTTCGTCTCCTACTACGACTACTACCAGCCCGAGGCGTACGTCCCGCAGACCGACACCTACATCGAGAAGGACTCCTCCACCAACGAGGAGGTGGAGCGGCTGCGGCACTCGGCGACGATGAGCCTG
>JBBSUN010000110.1:0-5002 GCA_038234335.1 Mycobacteriales bacterium | reverse complement strand
GATGTAGATGAGCACAGCGAGCAGGCGCTGCCAGAGGAGGTTGCGGACCCCGTACTGGCCGTAGGCCTTGGTCACGGAGTCGATGAAGGAGGACATCGCCGAGGACCCCGCCCACAAGGAGATGAGAAAACCGACGGAGACCACTTCGCCGCGACCGGTGGAGAGAATGTCGGTGACGGTGGGGGCGATGATCTGGTCCACGACGCTGCGACTGAACAGGTTGCCGCTGACAGAGATGATCCGCTGCTGCACCGTCTCGACGGTGTTGGGCCCGAACCAGCCACCGATGTAGCCGAGGCTGCCGAGCAGGCCCAGCAGCAGCGGGGGCAAGGACAGGGTCTGCCAGAACGCGGCCTGGGCCGACTCCCCGAACAAGCTGTCATCCCAGGCCTTCACCACCGTCCGCTTCACCACCGCGGCCACGGTGGGGTGCCCGCTCACCGGCGGCGGGCTCACCACCACCTTGTCGCCGACCCGCTCGACCACAGCGCTCACCCGCCCGAACGCACCGCTGCGATCACCACCATCCCTCATCACGCAAGGATGACCCTCCACGGGGTCTATCGCGCTCATCCCCCACAGCACGGCCACCCGGTCAAGGATCGTCGCTGTGCACGACGTCCCTGTGGCGCAGCCGGGGGAGCGGGGTGTGGTGTGTCCATGGCCCCGCCCGGTCTTCCGCTCGGCGCCGGTGCTGCTGCAGTGGTGATGTCGCTGTAGTGGTGATGTCGCTGTAGTGCTCAAGCAGTGGCAGGGCCGAGGGCCGAGGGCGACGGTGGTCGGTGCTGACGTGGGCTGACCGTTGAGCGCACGCGGTGGTGGTGGGCGCAGCATGGGGGCATGGCTGACGAGGAGACTGCGCCGAGCGTGCCCCGGGGTCACACACCGCAAGGTGGTGTGGTGGTGGGCAGCACCGGGGCGCGCCGGCGTGCCGTGGTCTACGAGGACCCGCAGTGCCCGGCGTGCAAGGGTTTCGAGGACGTCTCCGGCGACCTGGTGCGGCGGGAGGTGGCGGCCGGTGCGGTGGCGGTGGAGTACCGGATGATGACGTTCATCGGGCCGGGGTCCCTGCCCGCGAACAACGCCCTGGCCCTGGCGGCCGAGCGCGGTGACTTCGAGGCGCTGCGGCAGCGGTTGTTCGCGGTGCAGCCGCAGGAGGGCACCCAGATCACGGTCGAGGCAATCCTGGGGGCGGCCCGGGACGCGGGGATCATCGACGCCGACTTCGAGCAGGGCCTCCGCGGCGGGCGGCACGAGGCGTGGGTGCTGGCCGTCGCCGAGGAGTTCAGCGGGCAGAACCAGGTGGGGACGCCGGCAATGGTGCTGGACGGCGAACCGGTGGAGACCGCGGTGCTGTTCGACCCCGACGCGCTGGGGCGCCTGATTCGGGCCTGAACGCAGGCCCGGGAGGGAATCCGCGTCCTGATGCCGATCGGCGACAGGTACGCCGTCCTCCTTCATCCTGAACAGCGCACCCACGGAAGGTCCCCATCCTGGCGGAGGGGACTTTCCACGCACCGGCTATCCACCTCAGCGCCTAAGGCCGCAGATGCGGGTGCTCGGCCAACTCGTCCTCGGTGTGTTGCCGCCCCGTAGCGTCCCGCTTCACGGAGTCGCACCGGCGCGACCGAACCTCCCCCAAGCTTCGCAGCCGTGGGGGGCTCGTGACACCGCGTGGACAGCCAAACGTCGACCAGGGCCGGGCAGCGTGCGCTGCCCGGCCCTGCCGGTGACCAACTACTCCCTCGCCCTGGTCCCGGTGCCGTCGACAGCAGTCACCGGTTCACGGGGTGAGCGAGGTGGGGCTCAGGCGCCCGGGGCGTCCGGGGTCTCGGCCGCACCCGGGGCGTCGGGGCCGCTCTGGTCACCGTTCTGGACGTCACCCGGGCCGTCGGCGTGGTCGGCGCCGTCGGTGTCGCCGGGGGCGGCGGGGGCGTTGACGCTGGTGGTCGTGGTCGGCGAGCTCGTGGTGGCGGCGTTCGCGACACCCGCTCCGACACCACCGAGGGCCAGAACGGCCAGGGCCGACACGGCGAGGCGCTTGTTGAGCTTCATGAGGGGGTCCTTTCCCGAACCGGCCCACGCTCTGCAGGCCGTTGAGAACGACCATGCCCCCGGCCACCTGTACGCACGCTGAACGCCGCTGAGCCCCGCCTGAACGCTGCAGGCGTCCCTGGCACACCAGCAGTGTTCGGCGCCACCAGTAGCCGGCCTCGCGTTCAGCGTGGCTTCAGCGGCCCGTCGGCACCATGAAGGCACGCCTAGAGGAAGAGGAGGACTCCCCCAATGATCGCTGTGCTGCTGTTCCTGCTGAGCATCGTGTGGTGGGTGCTCCTCGCCCGCGTCGTGGTGGACCTGGCCGTGTCCGTGGTCCCGGTCGCCGCCAGCGCCCATCAGCCGGTGGCCCGTGCGCGGGCCGGGCTGCACCGGGTGACCGAACCCGTCCTGGCCCCAGTGCGCCGCCGGCTGCCGGTGCGGGTGGGCCCGGTCGCGGTCGACCTGTCGATCCTGGTGGTCGTCCTGGGCGTCGCTGTCCTGCGCGTCCTGCTCGGCGGGTGAGCAGGCCTCCACACCCTGCGCCGGAAGCCACGCCGCCAACGCGCCCTGCTCCGCGGGTGAGCCCGTGCCGCGGGTGAGTGGGTTCCGTAGGTGAAAGGGTGCTGCCGGTGAGGGTGTTGCTGGTCGAGGACGAGGTGAGCCTGGCCGAGACGATCCGCCGTGGGCTCGACGCGGAGGGGTGGGTGGTCGAGGTCGCGACCGACGGGGAGCAGGGTCTGCGCCTGGGCAGTGACCACCCCTTCGACGTGATCGTGCTGGACATCATGCTTCCCCGCCTCAACGGCTACGACGTCCTGAAGGGGCTGCGCCAGCGGCAGGTGTGGACCCCGGTGCTCATGCTCACCGCCAAGGACGGTGAGTTCGACCAGACCGACGCCTTCGACCTCGGCGCGGACGACTACCTCATCAAGCCGTTCAGCTTCGCCGTGCTGGTGGCCCGGCTGCGCGCCCTGCAGCGCCGGGGCGCCCCGACGCGGCCGTCCGTCCTGACCTCCGGTGACATCACCCTCGACCCTGCCCGTCGACGGGTGCACCACGCCGGAGTCGAGGTGGAGATGACCCGGCGCGAGTACAGCCTGCTGGAGTTCCTGCTCCGCCACCAGGGAATGGTGGTGAGCAAGGCGGAGATCCTCGCCGGGGTGTGGGACGCCCACTACGACGGTGACGACAACATCGTCGAGGTCTACATCGGGTACCTGCGCCGCAAGTTCGGGGCCACCACCATCGAGACCTTCCGGGGCCGCGGCTACCGCTGGCGCGACGGGACCTGACCCCACCCATAACCGGGCCGACCTTCGCGGTCACCCCGAAACCCCACGTCGGTGATCGCGAGGCCGCCGCTCCGGCACCGTGCTACGTGCTGCCGTTCACGCGTCCGGCTCACGGTCACCGACTCGGGTGCGGGACACCCCACTACGACGGGGATCTACCCGGCCCGCCGCCGGGCAGCTCCAGCACCATGCGGGCGCCGCCGAGCTCGGAGTCGGTGATGGTGATCGTGCCGTGGTGCGCGGCGACGATCTCCGCGACGATGGCCAGGCCCAGTCCGCTGCCACCGGCGGCGCGTGCCCGGCCCTCGTCGAGGCGGACGAACCGTTGCAGGACCCGCTCGCGCTCGGACACCGGGATACCGGGGCCGTCGTCGCCGACGACGAGCTGCACCCCGGACGGGGTGGTCCGGCACGACAGCTCGACCCGGGCATGGGCGTGGCGTGCGGCGTTGTCGGCCAGGTTGCGCACCACCCGCGCGAGCTGTCCCTCGTCACCGCGCACCCTGACCGCCTGGACGTGCGCCACGACCGCCAGGGTGGTGGTGGCTCGCAACCGGGCCGCCTCCGCCTGGACCAGGTCCTCGACGTCGACATCGGCGACCCGCAGCGCGAGGCCCTGCTCGTCGGCCCTCGCCAGCAACAGCAGGTCCTCCACCAGTCGCTGCATCCGCTGCGCCTCGGGCAGCAGGTGAGCGCCCACCAGCTCACGGTCGATCACCCCGGGCCGGTCCCGGGCCAGCTCGAGGGCCGCGGTGACCGTCGCCAACGGGCTGCGCAGCTCGTGGGAGGCATCGGCGACGAAACGGCGCTGCGCGTCGCTACCGGCCTGCAGCCGGGCCAGCATCGCGTTCAACGTCGTGGCGAGGCGGGAGATCTCGTCGCGTGGGCGTGGGACCACCAGCCGCAGCGACAGCTCGGCCGGGCTGACGTCGGCCACCCGCGCCCGCATCCGCTCCACCGACCGCAACGAGAACCCGACCAGCACGTAGGTCAGCACAGCAGCGACCACCACCACGACCGGCAGCCCCACCGCGAGCACCGCGCCCACCGTCATCACGGTGTCGGTGACCCCGGCGGAGTCCACCCCCACCACCGCCGTCAGGTCGCCGCCCGGGCCGCCGACCCCACGCGCGGTCACCCGGAACACCCCGCCCTGGGCGCCCGGCACCCCCACTGACCCGTTCAGGGAGCTCGCCCCGTCCGGCAGGGGCCCGGCCAGCGGGACGCCAGGAGCATCGGGCGAGGCCAGCAGCACGCCACCGTCAGGAGTGAGGATCTGCACCACCGAGGTCTCCCCGCTGGTGGCCACGAGACCAGGATCCTGAGACCGCGGGGCACTCGTGCGCAGCTGGGCGACGATCTGGTCGACCCGGACACCGGCCGCGGCATCCGCCGAGGACTCCAACGACACCCTCAACACCCACAGCACCCCACCGGCCACCACCAGCAGCGTCGCGGCGAGCACCACGACCGCGGCCAGGCTCAACCGGACCCGAACACCCCAGTCCCGCGGATCGACCTTCACCACCGTGTGAAGTGCCCCGCGGTTCTCGGACAGTGGATAAGATTTGTCCACTGAGATGAGAGGTGCGGTAATGGCTCGACAGAAGCGCGTGTTCTCCCCGGAGTTCCGGGAGGATGCGGTGAAGCTGGTTCTTGACAATTCACGGCCG
>JBBSUN010000109.1:0-5167 GCA_038234335.1 Mycobacteriales bacterium | reverse complement strand
CACATGGCGGTGCTCGCCGACGGTGGGGACCTCGACGGGTACCGGCAGCGGATGTTCACCGCCTGGCACGAGGAACCCGGCCGGCTCTCCACCACCGACATCGTCGGGTTCGGCCACGCACACGGCCTCGGCCACTTCGACAGCCCCACCGCCTTCGCGGCCCTGGCCGCCGACCACGCCCACGCCCACGAGATGGGGGTCTTCGGCACCCCCACCCTGGTCTTCGACGCCGGCCACGCCGGCTTCGTCACCCTCGACGCCGTCCCGGCCACCGATCAGGCCCAGCCGCTGCTGGACCAGCTCCACCGGCTCACCCTGACCGAGCCGGCACTGCGGCAGTACCAGCGGGTCACCCCCACCGGGGGTGACTGATGACCGAGCGGCTGGTCGTCGTCGGTGGTGACGCCGCGGGGATGAGCGCAGCGTCGGCAGCCCGGCGTGAACGTGGCCCCGACGAGCTGGAGATCGTCGCGTTCGAGCGCGGTGACTACACCTCCTACTCCGCGTGCGGCATCCCCTACTTCATCAGCAACCTCGTTCCCGACCTGGACGCGTTGATCGCCCGCACCCCGCAGCAGTTCCTCACCCACCACGCCATCGACGCCCGCACCGGCCACGAGGTGACCGAGATCGACCTGGACCGTCGGGCTGTGCGGGTACGGGTCCGGGACAACGGTGCGCACCGGTGGGAGGGCTTCGACCAGCTGATGGTCGCCACCGGGGCCGTCCCTGTCCGCCCGGACCTACCCGGTGCGCACGCCCACGGGATCTTCGGGGTGCAGACCCTGACCGACGGGCTCGCCGTGCGGGCCACGCTGGGACGCGGCCTCCCCGCCCACGCCGTCGTCGTCGGCGCCGGCTACATCGGCCTGGAGCTCGCCGAAGCCCTCTGCGCGTGGGGTGTGCAGGTCACGGTCATCGACCGGGGACCAGCACCCATGTCGACCCTGGACCCCGACATGGGCGGGTTGCTGACCACCGCGATGCACCGCCTGGGGATGACCCTGCTCCTGGAGCACACCGTGACCGGGTTCCACACCCACGCCGGGCACGTCACCGCCGTCGTCACCGACCACGACACGGTGCCCGCCGAGCTGGTCATCCTCGGCCTCGGGGTGCGACCAGACACCGACCTCGCCACCCGCGCCGGCATCCCCCTCGGGGTGTCCGGGGCGATCGCGGTCGACCCGCAGATGCGCACCAGGGCCGAGGGGGTGTGGGCCGCCGGTGACTGCGCCGAGAAGTTCCACCGCGTCTCCCGCCGACACGTCACCATCGCCCTCGGCACCTACGCCAACAAGGAAGGCCGCACCGCCGGCATCAACATCGGCGGCGGCACCGCCCACTTCCCCGGGATCCTCGGCACCGCCGTCACCAAGATCTGCGACGTCGAGGTCGGCCGCACCGGGCTCAACGAAACCGAGGCCCACGCCGCCGGCTACACCGCCATCGGTGTCGCCGTGGACTCCACCACCCGGGCCGGCTACTACCCCGACACCAAACCCATCCGGGTCAAGCTCATCGCCGAACACCACACCGGGCAGCTGCTCGGCGCCCAGATCGTCGGCGAAGAAGGCGCCGCCAAACGCATCGACGTCCTCGCGACCGCCCTCTGGCACAACACCACCGTCACCGACCTCATCAACACCGACCTCTCCTACGCCCCACCCCTGTCCCCCCTGTGGGACCCCGTCCTCATCGCCGCCCGCAAAACCGAGCAACACCTCACCAGCGAGCCCGACCCGTCACCCAACCCCAGCACACCACCAGTCCACGACAGGCAGGTCGGGCCGACGGCCGGACCCACCGCCCAGACGGAACGGCACTGACATGGCCCACTTCGTGATCGACACCGCCATCCAACTCATCCAGTTCCTGCTGAGCTTCTACGGCTTCTGGCTGGTCTGGCAGGTGCTGCTCCCGGTCCTGCCCGGCCCACCCCAGACCGTCGACCGGATCGCACCCTTCGCCGGCTACTTCATCGACCCGCTCCGCGCACCCTTGACCACCCATCTGCGAATACCACCCTGGATGGCCTCACTCATCCTGCTGATCACCGACGCCGCTGCCCTCGTCGCACTCACCCACCTCACCTGATCCCCACACCCACCAGGCGGCAATCGACAACGACCGTGTCACCAGACACCCGACGCTGAGCGGCGCGGGAACCGAGCCGTACCCACGGCTGGTGGCGGCCCAAGGCGGCCGGGTGCCGAACCGGTGCGGAACCCCTAGCTCGCTGTGACGATGGTCGCGGGCCCACCGTCGAGGCCATGACCCTTCCTGACATCGCCACTGCGGACGTGACCTCGCTGGTCATGGACGACCACGAGTACCTGCGCCGCGGCTTCGCCCGTCTCGACGACGCCCACACCCCCGAGGAGCTGACCGCGGTGTGGGCGCCGCTGGCCCAGCGCCTGGACACCCACGCCCAGTGCGAGGAGGAGGTCCTCTACCCCGCTCTGCTCACCCACGGCAGCTCCGAGGCCACCGACGAGACCGACGACGCCATCGACGACCACAACAAGATCCGCGATACCGTGGCCGTTGGCACCGCCCGCACCGAGAACTCCGACCACCTCAAGGAGGAGGAGGACGAGGTGCTACCCGACTTCCGCAAGAACGCCCCCCGCGAGCTCCGCGCCGAGCTCGCCCAACAGTGGATCGCCTTCTACGCCGCCCACCCCGACGGCAAGAACGTCGACGACTCCGACCGCGACCCTGACACCTACATCGCACACAACAGCTGATTCCCGACATGTCTGGAGACACCTCGGCAAGAAATCGGTAGCGCGCACATTGATCGTGCGCACTCGTTCTGCGGGGGGGCGGGTGCGGCTCCTACCGTCGAGGGGTCTCACCCGGAACCAACGGTAGGAGCGCACATGAGCAAGGACCAGAACGTCGCCGCGCAGGAAGCCTTCGGGGCCGCAGTGAACGCCGGTGAGCTCGACAAGCTCGTGGCCCTCGTCGGGCCGGGCGAGGTGGACCACGACCCCGCCCCCGGCCAGGGCCCCGGCGCCCAGGGCTTCCAGGACATGTTCGCCGAGCTGCGCACCGCGTTCCCGGACCTGCACATCGAGGTGGAGCACCTCACCGCCACCGAGGACGACGTCGCCTTTGCCTACACCGTCACCGGCACCCACCAGGGCCCGCTGCAGGGCCACGCCGCCACCGGAAAGGCGTTCACCATGCGCGGTGTGCAGCTCGGCCGCTTCGAGAACGGGGTGCTGGTGGAGCGCTGGGGCAGCACCGACCAGCTCGGGATGATGACCCAGCTCGGGCTGGCCTGACGTGCGTGCCGTGCGGGGCCTGCTCGCGGGGGCCGCGGCAGGGGCGGCCGGGACCACCGCCCTGAACCTGCTCAGCTACCTCGACATGACCGTCCGCGGGCGTGGCGCCAGCAGCACCCCCGAGGACACCGTCGAGAAGCTCGCCGACGTCATCCACGTGAGCGTGCCCGGCGAGGGTGACACCCGGGACAACCGGGTCTCCTCCCTCGGTGCCCTGACCGGCATCGCCTCCGGCATCGGCGTCGGCGCCGCCCTGGGCCTGGCTCGTGGTCTGGGCTGGCGCCCGGGCACCCTGGTCAGCAGTATCACCGCGACCCTCGGTGCGCTGCTGGGTACCAACGGGCCGATGACCGCCCTCGGTGTCGCCGACCCCCGCACCTGGCCCCTGGACTCCTGGGTCTCCGACATCGTCCCGCACCTCGGCTACGGGGCCGTCACAGCCGGGGTGCTCACCGGCCTCGACCCCTGACCAGCCAAGACACGATCAAGCCGAACCGTGTCGGGCACCCACAGCAGACCCACCGCGGCTCGTCCGCCAGGGGATGACCGCGGCAGGCCGCTACGTTCGCAGGACGGACGTTGATGACCCTGAGAGGAACATCAGGCCATGACCGACGATGAGACCCGCCCCCGCAGCACCCGCCCCTCACCGGTCGGTGGTGACTCCGGTCGACCCGCCCGGCGTGGTGCTCAGCCACCTGCCGGCGGTGCACGACGCGCAGCAGGTAACGGACCTGGACTGCTGGCACGGCAGTGCGCTCGAGTGCACCGCCGTGAACGGACCGCACCGAGTGCACTGGGTGGCCTCGCCTGCGACGGCCGCAGGGCACACGTGGTGGCCACCGGAGCGGGTGGGCGTTGATGGGCAGCAACCTCGACGATGGTTTCGCGATCTACCCGATGGTGGAGGAGGCCGAAGCCACCGGCGTCGTCGCCGGGGTCTATGCCGAGCTGCTCAGGCGGATGCCGTTCGTGCCGAGCCTGTTCAAGTCCTTGGCGGTGTGCCCGCCCTACCTGGTGCTGGCCTTCGAGCAGTGCGCCACCGTCCTGGACAGCGACGCGCTCACGCAGCGCTCGGACCACCTCAGTGCGTCGGTTCGGGACATGGTCACGCCACCGGCGCAGCCGGACGTCCGCGCAGCGCTGGCCCGGTTCGTCGGCCCGCTGAGCCGAATGTTGCTGCTCAGCGGTGGGCTGCTGCTGGCATTACAAGGCGAGCTCGACACCCCGGCCGCGCCGGGCAACACCCCACCAGCGCAGACACCCCGACCGGACACCCCCGCGCCGTCGCAGTGGGACGCCGCCGCCCCCGAGCTCTACGGACAGATCCGCGCAGCCCTGGACACACCCATGGTCAACTCGATCTGGCGCCAGCTCGCCGCGGACGGCCAGCTCGGCATGGCCTGGTCGGCACTCGCACCGCAGGCCCTCAGGAGCCGACCGGCCGCCGACACACTCCAGCGGATCGCACTCGAGATGGCCCTCGAGCTGCCCTGGTCGGTGGCTGCCACTCCTGCGGCGTTGCACTCCGCCGGCATCCCGGACGCCGTACCCGGCCTCGCGACGATCCTCGACGCCTACGTCAAAACCCTGCCCCGGGTGCTCGTGCTCACCGCCTCCTCGGTGCGGTAGGCCCGACCGGTTCCGCCTCGACGGTCGGGCCCGCCATGACGAATCATCGATATCGGGGACACACCGGGCAGCCCATCGCCGCTGAGGGCGGGCCCGGTCAGCCCAGCTCGATGGTCAGCCCCTCCACCGAGTCGTCGAAGCACAGGTGCGCCTGCGCCCGCAGCGCGTCCGGCAGCGGCGTCTCGTAGCTCCAGGCGGCGTCTCGCAGCGGCCCGACGTCCCAGTACGTGGCCTCCCCCTTG
>JBBSUN010000108.1:0-5178 GCA_038234335.1 Mycobacteriales bacterium | reverse complement strand
GACTGGATTGAAATGTACTACAACACCCAGCGGCGCCACTCCACACTCGGATACTTGACACCCCGAGAATACGAACTAGGCTACACGGACATCAACCAAATAGCGGCCTAAACCGTGTCCACTTTACCGGGAACACTCCAGTCTTGGTCGAGACGTCGAAGTAGTCGGCTCCCTCGGAGATGGAGGCAAGCCGGCGCGGATTGGAACGGGTCCTGGTGGACATGGGCGTGATCCCTAGAACAGGAACGCCGAGCAGCGACCGACCTGTCTGAGGTCCAGTCGCGCTCGGCTACCCATTGCGGGATCTATCGGGAGGCGTTGCGCACTCCCACGTTGCCGTTCAATCTCTCCCGGGGCCACTTCGGGTCAGCCCGTGCGGCTTGCCCTATCCGCCCGGCAGTGCGCCAGTTGGTCGATAGCGGAGTCCACGCTCGAAGATCTAGCGTCGGTGTTCGGTTGTGGTCAAAGAATGACACGCGTGTCATTCGCTGGTCAAGGCCTAACTTCCACCAGCGCCGACAGCGCGGCGGCGATCTGCCGGTCACGGCCGGCGGCGGCGTGCTGGTAGCGCAGCGCAGCCTGCGGCGTCGAGTGCCCGAGCCGGGCCATGAGCTCGGCCAGCGTCGCGCCCGTGGACGCCGCCAACACGGCCCCGGTGTGCCGCAGGTCGTGCCAGCGAAGGTCGGGCCGGCCAGCAGCGTCCCGGGCCGGGTAGAACGCCCGGTAGAGCGAGGCGGGCGCCAGGTGGGCACCGACGTCGTTGGCGGCAGGGAACAGCAGCGCGTCACGGCCCGGGGCGACGAACCGTGCGAGGTGATCGGTGAGCATCGGCAACAGGTGGGGCGGCACCGAGACGTCGCGTACCCCGGCCTCGGACTTGGGGGTGCCGACGACGTACTCCCCCGCCACCCGCACGACACCGCGGCGCACGTGCAGCAGCTCCTCGGCTAGGTCCACGTCATGGCGGCGCAGCTCGGTGGACTCACCGAACCGCAAACCGCACCACGCCGACAGCAGCACGAGCACCCGCAGCCGCTCCGGCATGGCGGCCGTCAGCGCCTCCACCTCCGGCAGGGACGCCGGGCGCACCTTGTGCACCCGCTTCGCGGTCCCCGCCCCGGGGATGGTGCAGGGGTTCCCGACGATGTGACCCTTGACCACTGCGCTCGCCAGGACGGTCCGCAGCACCCCGTAGGCGTGCGCTCGCAGCGTGAGCGTCGGTGTGGGCGCCTTCGGCCGGCCCGCTCGCTTCGGCATCACCCGCGACCAACGTGCGGGGTCGTGCCAGGCGTGCACGTCCCCGGGGGTGATCGCGGACAGCGGCAACGCGCCGAACGTCGGCAGGACGTGACGGTCCAGCAACATCGCGTAGTGCTCGACGGTCTTCGGCTTCAACGGCCGCGCGTCCGGCTCGGTGCGCGCGAGCCACACGGCGGCGAACTCGGCGAAGGTCACCGACCTGCGCGGAGCCGCAACCCGCGGCGACCACTGCTCGCGGTCGATCTCGCGTCGGCGGTCGGTCATCCACGCCTCGGCGTCCAGCTTCGCGCCGAACGTCTGGGGTGCCTTGTGCACCCGCCCGTCAGGTCCGGTGTACGCGGCCTGCCACCGACCGGAGGGCAGCCGGCGCAGCCTCCCGAACGCACGTTTCGTCTCGTGCAACTGCGTCACTGGAACCTCACTGGTAACCCCCGTAGCCGGTTGGCGTGCAACTTGCGTGCAACTTGAGGGTACCGAACCGTCCACTTGTGTCCACCACGGTCCCGCGATACTGTCCGAGGAACCAGCAGGTCAGAGGACATTCCTGCTGGTCACACCCACAAGCGCCGTTCCGCTCAGATCATGGTTCAATCCCAGTATCGCGCACAATGTGGAATGCATAGTCCCAGGTCAGAGCCGCATTTGCTCGCACCTGTGGGACGACGTGAACTATTCGTGAACTGTCGGGGTGTCACCAGCGGGCGAACTCAACTCGCCAAGGTCCGTGGTGCAGGCGAGTCGTGTTGGAGGCCTTCGCCTCGACCGGCAACCTTCCACTGACAAGTTTGCGCTACAGGACGACTGCGGTCGGCGTTGCGGAGGTCTGACCCAATCTGACCGCCGATAGGCATGGAGCGAAAGCGGCCCGGGACAGGGGCGGACGACGGGGCCCGGGTTGGCCGAGACCCGGAAGCGGTCCTTGCCGGGGTGGTTCAGGACAACGGCGGCCCGCTGGACTCACGGACCACCAGGGTGGGCGCGAGACGACGAGACTCCACGTCGGCGCCACCGAGCCGGGTGTGGAGCAGCCCGTCGATGGCGGCGAAGTCGTTGACGGCAAAGATGGCGGTGGGTCGCTGTACAGCGGAGAGCAGCCGGGTAGTGGCCTGGTGGCCGGCGGCGACGTCGAATCCGGAGCGCATGCAGCCCGCCCCGCTCGACGAGGTGCTCGGGAGCCGAGGTCGGCTGCCGAACATCCTCGACGACCGCGAGGCGCTGGAGGTGAAGATCGCGATGGTCGACGCCGAGCGGCGAACCCCCGAGGACCTGCTCCAGATCGAGACGGCGCTGGTCACCATGGCGCCCCGGGCCGACGGCGCCGAGCAGGGCGACGCAGAATTTCACGGCGTCGTCACCGCGGCCGCGCACAGCGGGGTGCTGGCGCAGATGGTGGCGGAGCTCGGCCCGGAGGTCGCTACGACCCGGGAGGAGTCCCTGGGCTAGCCCGTTCGCCCCGCCCGGTCGTTGGCCCAGCACCGCGCGATCGCCGACGCCGCCGGCGAGCCGGTCCGGGCCGCCGCGGCGCTGCCGGACCACCTTCGTCGCGTCGGGGACGTCACGCTGCTCACCTGGATCCTGCCCCGAGGCGACGACGAACCCGAGGTGGGCAGCCCGTGACCGCACCCGTCGTCACCTGCGACGTGTTCAGCGCCCTCACCGACTCGCATGCGGGCGCGACGCGGTTTCTGGCCGGCCTCGAACGGGGCTGGGCCGTCCCACCCGGGACCGTGGCCGATCACTGTCACGGTGGTGGACCCCGACCTCGTGGTCACCTCGGAGCACCTGCGGGCGTACAAGCCGGCCCCGGAGTTCTACCGGCGGGCCCGCGCCCGGATCGGTCCGCACGTCCACGTGGCCGCGTCGGGCCGCGACGTCCGCGGAGTCCTCGAGGCCGGCGTGCCCTGCGTGCGGCTCCGCCGCCCGGGACACCACCTCGACCCTGGTGGCCCCGTGCCCGGCCACATCGTGAGCACCGCGGCCGAGCTGCCCGGCGCCGTGCTCGACCTCGCCCTGGAACATGCCCGACGCAGAACGCCCCCCCCGGGTCTGACCACCACCGCGGCCTGCACCGCACCTACCGATACCGTCCGCTGTCTCGCCCCCGCTGTCCCGTCCCTGAGGAGCACCCCATGACCGACACGGCAGAGATCACCGTTCCGCACTGGATCGACGGCGCCCGCATCGAGGGGACCGGCGGGAGCGCCCCGGTCACCGACCCAGCTACCGGCGAGGTCACCGCCCGGGTCGCCCTCGCCACCGGCGAGGAGGTCGATGCCGCGGTGGCCTCGGCACTGGCCGCCTTCCCCAGCTGGTGCGACACCTCCCTGGCTCGGCGCACCCAGGTGCTGTTCGCGTTCCGGGAGCTGCTGAACGCCCGCGCCCCCGAGCTGGCCGCCCTCATCACCGCCGAGCACGGCAAGGTGCTCTCCGACGCCGCCGGCGAGGTGGCCCGCGGCCAGGAGGTCGTCGAGCTCGCCTGCGGCATCCCGCACCTGCTGAAGGGCTCGTTCACCGAGAACGCCTCCACCGGGGTGGACGTGCACTCCGTGCGCCAGCCGCTCGGTGTCGTCGCCGTCATCAGCCCGTTCAACTTCCCGGCCATGGTGCCGATGTGGTTCTTCCCCGTCGCGATCGCCGCGGGCAACACCGTGGTGCTGAAGCCGAGCGAGAAGGTGCCCTCGGCGGCGCTGTGGATGGCGGAGCTGTGGCAGGAGGCAGGGCTTCCCGACGGGGTGTTCACCGTGCTGCAGGGCGACGCGGTGGCGGTGGACGGGCTGCTCACGCACCCGGACGTGTCCTCGGTGTCGTTCGTCGGGTCCACCCCGATCGCCCGGCACGTCTACGAGACAGGGACTGCCCACGGCAAGCGGGTGCAGGCCCTCGGTGGGGCGAAGAACCACATGGTGGTGCTGCCCGACGCCGACCTCGACCTCGCCGCCGACGCCGCGGTCAACGCCGGTTTCGGCTCCGCCGGGGAGCGCTGCATGGCCATCTCCGCGCTGGTGGTGGTGGGCGACGTGGCCGAGGTGCTGGTCGCGAAGATCGCCGAGCGGACCCGCACCCTGCGCACCGGGGACGGCCGCCGCGGGTGCGACATGGGCCCACTGGTCACCGCCGCGGCGCGCGACCGGGTCACCGGGTACGTGGCGGCGGGTGAGGAGGCCGGGGCCACGCTGGTCGTCGACGGCCGCAACGCCGAGGTCGACGCGAGCGGGGAGGGGTTCTTCGTCGGTCCGACGCTGCTGGACCACGTGCGCACGGACATGAGCGTGTACACCGACGAGATCTTCGGTCCCGTGCTGTCCGTGCTGCGGGTGGACACGTACGCCGAGGCGGTGGCCCTGGTCAACGCCAACCCCTACGGCAACGGCACCGCGATCTTCACCAACGACGGTGGCGCTGCCCGGCGGTTCCAGAACGAGGTGCAGGTCGGCATGGTCGGCATCAACGTGCCGATCCCGGTGCCGATGGCCTACTACTCTTTCGGTGGGTGGAAGAGCTCGCTGTTCGGGGACACGCACGCGCACGGCACTGAGGGTGTGCACTTCTTCACCCGCGGCAAGGTCGTCACCAGCCGGTGGATCGACCCCTCCCGCCGTGCCAGCGGTGAGCAGGGTCTGAACCTGGGGTTCCCCACCAACGCCTGAGTGCCCTCCGGCCGACATGACCTCGTGCCACGGCAGGTGGAGAACCGTGGGGTTGAGGGCGAGGTGAGGCAGGACGAGCGCATCCGGCGGGCGATGGCGGCGTGGTGGTGGCCGGCGCTGGTGATGTTCGCGGTGGGCTACGGGGCCAACCAGTTCGTCCCGCTGCTCGTGGTGTACCGGAGGACCTTGGGACTGTCCGACGCGCAGGCGACCGCGGTCTTCGGGGTCTACGCCCTGGGGCTCATCCCGGGGTTGCTGCTCGCCGGGCCGG
>JBBSUN010000107.1:0-5206 GCA_038234335.1 Mycobacteriales bacterium | reverse complement strand
GCTGGCTGCAGCACCCCGGCCTCGCCGCGGAGGTCGCGACCCTCGCCGCGACCTGGCGGGCGGCGTTCGTCGGCCCCACCGCCGACCCGGCCAACGCCCAGAACTTCCACGACCGATGGCGCCCCGGCTTCGCGGCCCGGCTGCGCACCTGGGCGCCCTGCAGCGCCGAGCGGCACACGGTCAACACCAGTGCGTCGCCGGAGCGGGCGACCCGCTTCGACGCCTGACCAAGCGCAGCGCAACCGACCGCGACGCCCTGTCCGGGGCAGCACGTGGGTGCCGGCGTCGAGGCCGACGATCACCCCCGTGAGTCTGCGTTGCGGGTATTGACTGGGTTCTTGATGCACCGTGTCCTCGCCGGTGTGCTGGTGCCTGACGTCAGCGCGGGTGGCCGAGGGTGTGGCGGAGGTGCTGCAGCCGGGTGGTGGCGGTGCGCCGCTCGCGGCCGATGGTGAGCAGCTGGTCGAACAGGTCGTTGGTGGGCAGCTGCTCCGCACCTTGGGTGAGGGCGGCGGCGGCGGTGCGGAAACCGCGCCGGTATGCGGCGGTGGTCACGGCGAGCGCGTAGTGCCCAGCCGCCTCGGGTGCTGCTCCGGCCGCGGTGGCCCGGGCGAGTGCCCGGGTGAGCTGGGCGCCGCGGTGTCCGCCTGCCTGCCCGGTGTCGGTGAGGGCGGCGGCGATGGTCGCCGGGTCGTGGGGTCGACCCGCGTGGACCTGGTCGGCGAGCAGCGCGAACAGCACGGCGTGGGTGGGGTCGTGGAAGTCCTGGGCGGTGAGCAGGTCGGTCACCGGTGCTGCTGCGGCGGCGGTGGCCCACATGAGGGCGCACAGGCACAGCGCTTCGACGTCGGTGCAGGGGTCCTCGCGAGGGGTGTCGAGGTCGACGACGCCGCGGTGGTCGCTGGTGTGCTCGGTGGTCATCGCTGTGCTGGTGGTCAGTAGCCGGAGGTGAGGCCGCGGTGGTCACGGCGTTGGCGGTCGAGGTAGCCGGTGCCGTGCCCGAAGCCGTGCTCGTCGCTGATCCCGTCTTGGCGTGCCGTGGTCGCACCCGGCGGCGGGGTTGTGACGTCGCGGGTCGGGCACAGGCTGCGTGGGAGCGGTTGCTGGGCGGCGGCGTCGGGCACGGTGCGCGCCCACTGCCGGTAGCAGGCCAGGAACGCCGCGGCTTGGTCGCCGCCCTGGGTCGGGGCCGGTCCTAGGGGCTGCTGCAGCGCGGTGTCGGGCACGGGGTACTGGCCCCGGTAGGCCCCGACCATGGACACGGTGGTGTCCCACTGCTGGCCCTGCGGCTCGGTGTCGGGCCGGGGCCCGAGCGCGCTGACCCACGCCGGCAGGCCCGTGGCGGCGGGCGCGGTTGGCGCCATGCGCTCGGCGATCTCGTCGCGCCGGGTGCGGGCGGCGGTGAGCTGGTCGGCCTTGTCGAAGGGTGCACCGACCCGGGCCTGGGCGCGGGCGAGCTCGGCGGTGGTGGTCGCGATGTCGGCGTGCACGTCGCTGAGGGTGCGGTCCATCCCGGCCAGGCTGTTCTCCAACCGGACGATGAGCCCGGGACCGGGCTCGGTCAGGTCTCGGGCGGTGTAGGTGACCGCCCGGGCGGGGCACCCGGTGAACGTCACCGACGCGACGTTGCCCTGCCGGGTGTCCTCGATCGTCGCGATGGCGTGGAAGCCGGCGATGTCGGCGACGGTGCCGGCGAGGAACGGGACCCGGCCGACGTGGGTGGCGAGGCGGGGGGTGATGAGGTGGGCGAACGCAACGGCGGCCGCGGCCCGCTCGTCGTAGGTGCGGCCGCCGATGGTCGCCACGAACAGCTCACCCTTGGTGGGGGTGCGGGCGGTGATCGCCGCCTGCAGGGGCGGGACCTGGGCGTGCAGCGCCGCGAGGCGGCTGCTGCTGGTGCGCACCTGGTAGCGCAGGTTGGTCTGGGACTGGGTGTGGGCGCGGCGCAGCCGCTCCAGGCCGGCGAGGGTGTTGTCGGCCTCGGCCTTCTCCAGTACCAGGGGATCACCCGAGGCGAGGGCTTTCACCTCCGAGTAGGACAGGGCCGCGTCGCCGATGTCCTCGATCTCCCGGGAGTCCAGGCGCCCTTTCATCACCTGGGCGATGAACCGGGCTTTGCGTTCGACGGTCTGCCAGCTGTAGGTGTCGAAGGTGGCCTCGGTGACGTAGCGCAGCACCTGAATCTCGGGGTTCTGGTTGCCCTGGCGGATGACCCGACCGTCGCGCTGGGACAGATCCGCCGGGCGCCAGGGGCAGTCGAGGTGGTGCAGGGCCACCGCCCGGGCCTGCACGTTGGTGCCCACCCCCATCTTCGCGGTCGAGCCGATGAGGACCTGAACGGCGCCGGTGCGGGCGGCGTCGAACAGCGCCGACTTCTCGCGGTCGTTGCGGGCGGAGTGGATGAACGCGACCTGCTCGGCGGGCACGCCCCGGGCGACGAGCAGCTCCCGCAGCTCGTCGTAGGCGTTGAACCCCTCACGAGGGGTGCCGAGGTCGCTGAAGACCAGCTGCAGTGCCCCCGCCCGTGGGTGGGGTACGCCGTCGGCGCCGGTGTACACGCGGTCGGTGTTCGCCGCCCAGATGGTGTGGATGCGCTCGGCGGCGGTGTCGAGCTTGGTGGGCCCGTCGACGTCGAGCAGGGTCGGGTCGGTGCCCTCGGCGAGGTCGGCCATCGCGTGAGGCAGCAGCCGCAGGTCCAGCGCCGCGGCCCGACCCTCGGAGCTGATCTTGAGCATGTTGTCCTCGGTGGGCTCCACGCTGCCGTTGCGCACAGCCTCGGCGCGCTGCCCCAGTGAGGTCACGAACTCCCGCTGCGCCTGGCTGGGGGCGATGACGACCGTCTCCGGTGCCCGCTGGCCGTCGGCGCGGACGGCGAGGTCCGGGGTGGGCAGGTTGAGGTCCTCGGCGGTCTTCACGTCCGCGGCCACGTGCCAGATCCGCAGGAACTCCGGGACGTTACGGAACTTCGCGAAGCGCGTCTTCATCCGCCACGAGCCGCCGTCGGGGCTCATCTCCATCTCCGAGACGGTGGTACCGAAGGTGGCGGCCCAGGTGTCGAAGTCGTGGACGCCCGCATCGGCGAGCAGGTCCGGGCGCAGGTAGCGCTGCATCACGTAGGCCTCGGTGATGGAGTTGGCGATCGGGGTGGCCGTGGCCCCGGTCATCGCCCGCCCGTTGTGCCGGTCGCGGAGGTAGCCGACCTTCATGTGCAGGTCCTGGGCGCGGTCGGAGCCCTCGATCGCGGCGTCGCGCATGTTGGACGGGGTCTCGAGGTTCTTGAAGTCGTGCAGCTCGTCGACGACCAGGTAGTCGATCCCGGTCTGCTCGAAGGTGAGCCCGGGGTCGGTGATCGTGTCGAGCTTCGCCTTGAGCTTCTCCTCCCGGGCGAGCAGCTGCTTCTCCAGCCGCTTCACCGTCAGCCCCCCGTCGGGGGTGCCGATGAGGCGGCTCAGCGCTTCGCGGTGGGCGCCGAGCTCGGCGTCGCGGTAGGCGCGGACGGTGTCGCCTGAGACGTCGAGGCGCTTGAACGCGGTGCGGGTCATGATGACCGCGTCCCACTCCCCGGTGGTGGCGCGGGCGACGAAGTCGCGGCGCTTGTCCCCGGCGAGGTCGTCGCTGCCGGCGGCCAGGACCCGCGCCTGCGGGTAGAGCTGCAGGAACTCGCCACTGAACTGGTCGAGCATGTGGTTGGGGACGACGATCGCGGGCTTGGTGACCAGCCCGAGGCGACGCAGCTCCATCACCCCCATGGCCATCTCCGCGGTCTTGCCTGCCCCCACCTCGTGGAACAGCCCCACGTTGGGCTCGGCGACCATGCGGGCCACCGCCGAGAGCTGGTGGGCCCGCGGGGTCCACGACGAGGCGAGGCCCGGCAGCGACATGTGGTCGGTGTCGTAGTGGCGCAACGCGATCGCGTTGAACGTGTCGTTGTAGTTGCGGGCCAGGCGCTGGGCGCGGGCGGGGTCCTCCCACACCCATTCCGAGAACCGCTCCCCCAGCAGGCCCGCTTTCTCCTGGGCGGCGGCGGTGGCGGTGGGGTTGAAGATGCGGGCGCCGTCCTGCTGCTCGTCGGTGACCCGGATGGGGGCCTGGCGCAGCAGGGACTGCGCGAGCTGGGTTGCGGGGACGCGGTCGGTGCCCCACTGGTCGGTGGCCAGCACCCCCGAGCGCCCACCGGTGACCGCCCAGTCGGCGCCGACGGTGTGCACGACCACTACCGAGCGGTCCTCCAGGGTCTCGCGGAGGAAGCCCTGCACGTCGTCGGCGTCGATCCACGCCGCCCCGAGGCGGGCGTCGATGTCGCCGGGCTCGAGGTCGGTGGGGATCACCTGCGCCAGGGCGGTGACGTTGCCCGCCCACGGGTCCGCACCGCCGGCCGCGACCGCGTCACGGGAGGCCTCGGTGGCCGCCGCCAGCCGGACCCGCACGTTGCCCGAGAGGTACTCCGCCGCCGGCAGCAGGCGTCCACTCACCGGGTCGTCGAAGGCCAGGCCCCGCAGCTGCTCGCGGGCGTCGGGTTCGGTCACCCCGAGCAGGCGCGCCACCTCCTGCAGGCGCAGCTCACCGTGGGTGTCCAGGCAGATCGCTGCGGCGTCGGCAGGGGTGTCCGCGCCCATGCGGGGGGTGCGGGGGGCCACGACCCGCTGCGACAGGATCGCCGCCGGCACCGCGGTGGAGGTCTGGGCGTCGTAGACCTCCAGGGCGCGGACCGTGGCCGCGAACGGGTCGGTCGCGAACAGCCGCATGACTGGGGGACGGACCTGCGCCAACCGCTGCGCCCCGGTGTCGGGGTCGACTCGCCCGGTACGTCGCTGCCCGACCCGGTTGAGCGGGCCGTGCGCGCCGGCGTAGGCGGTGTAGGCCGCGGCCAGGTCGGTGCGCAGCGACCGCAGCGCCGCGGTGTCCTCCCCGGACGCGGCCTCGGCCGCCAGCACCGACACCACCCTGTTCCGCAGGCCCAGCAGCGCCCGCAACTCGTGCTGCTGGGAGCGGGGCACCACCAGGTCCTCGTCGTCGCCGGGGGCCCGGCGCACGGTGAACTCGCCGCCGCCGGTCGCGGCGATGTGGCCGACGAAGTGGTCGGCGCGGCCCTCGACTCGGGCCACCGGTCCACGCTCGGCGCTTGTGAGGTCGCGGGGGTCGTGGCCCAGGCCGGCGGCCGCGGCGTCGTCGGTGATCTGCTGCAGACCCACACCCAGGGCGCTGT
>JBBSUN010000106.1:0-5240 GCA_038234335.1 Mycobacteriales bacterium | reverse complement strand
TGCGGGTGGTGAGTCCGGCGCTGTCGGTGTCGGTGAGCATCCGCCCCGCCGGGTCGAGGGTGACCTTGCGGGCGAAACCGGCCGCCGGGGCCAGCCCGGCCACGGCCATGGTGGTGGCCCCAGCGGTGTAGGTGTAGTCGTGGCGGGGGCGCGCAGTCGGGCTCACCGTGGTGCCGGTGGGCTCGGGGGCCTCGACGAACACCGCCCGCGGCGCGAGGACCCCGGTGGAATCCACCCGGTCGTAGCCCAGGCGGTAGTTCACCGCCTCGGTGTTCTTCGTCGGGTCGGTGGCCACCAGGTCACCGGACAGCGACGTCCGCACCTGGGTGAGCAGCCCGTCGTTGTAGCCGAGCAAGGTGTTGTCCCCGCCGGGGTTCGCGACCTGGGCGAGCAACCCGTTGGTGTAGTCGAGCTCGGTGACGTCCACGGTGTTGGGGTCGGTGGGGTTGGGGATCTGCACCGCGCACAGCATGTTCGCCGGCACCGCCCCGAACCCGGCCGGCGGGGTGGGGCAGCGGGGGTCACCGGAGTACACGAGCTTGAGGTTGCGCCCCGACAGGGGGTCGGTGACCTGGGTCAGGCGGGTCACCGGGTTGCCCGCGGTCGGGCTCGAGTAGGTCAGGACCGTGTTGGCGGGGTGGCGGGCATCGGTCGGTGCGGTGACCTGGGTGAGGTTGCCGGTGGTGTCGAACACCGAGGTGGTGCCGTCGGCGTCGAGCAGGGTCAGGTTGCCCTCGCCATCGCGGGTCAGGGTGGTGTACTCCCCCGGCGGTGGGGCGAACCCGCCGTCGCTGGTGCGGGTGTAGGAGTGGCTGGCCCCGGTGTCGTCGATGACCGCGACGGATCCGTCGGTGACCGTGGCCCGGGTGTAGGACCCGCCGGTGCCGTCGACCGCCGCCGACAGCGACCACCCGGCGGGCAGCGCGGCCTGGGTGGTGGTGAACCACGACGCCGGCACCGGCAGCACCGACCCGGCCGGGGTCCGCACGTACAGGGTCACGAACGCCGGTCCGCTGACCTCCCGGTACTCGATGCGAACCTTGTGCGGGGCGGTGTCGAGGGTGACCGTGGTGGCGCCGGTGAAGTCCGCCGCCGCGGTGGCGGCCTGGGCGCCGTTGGTCCACTTGTCGTAGACGAGGTTGTCGTCGACCCAGACGCGCATCCCGTCGTCGCGCACCCCACCGAACAGGTAGTCCCCGGCAGTGGGGGCCTGCAGGTAGCCCTCCCAGCGGGTGCGGAAGGTGTCGTTGCCCAGCGCCGGGGCGTACGGGGACCCGGTGGACCAGTTGAAGTCCACGGCGGCGTCGGTGCGTACCAGGGCCGGCTGCTCCCCGGCGGCGATCCCGGTAAGGCTGTCGCCGGTGTAGTAGGAGCCGGTGAGCCCACCGGTGGTGCTGGCCTGGGAGTTGTAGGTGAAGCTGACCCCGAGGTTGCCCCCGACGGTGCCTTTCATGAAGAAGGACGAAGTCTTGGGAACGGTGGACTGCTCCGTGGCAAATTTCTCCGCATGCGGGCGAAAGGCGACCTCCAGCCCACTCCTGGTGTAACTGCCCGGGTCCTGCGGGTCTGTGGGCGTGGCATAGCAAAAGGTGGCAGAAATTCCGACCATGCCGACGAGCGGGTCGTCCGGCAGTGGGATTGGCGCGCGCAGGTATTGACTAGGTGTGAGCTCACCCTGGTAGATGACCCGCACCATGCCGTCGCCGCAGACAGCGATGTCGGCCACGTCGCTGGGCACTCGTCCCCAGCCGACCTCGTGCTTTTCGTGTCCGCCCTGTTCCGCTGCGTGAACGAGCAGCGCCTTCAGCGCGAGGGCGCTGATGCGCTCTCCGAAGTGTGCTCGAAGCCCGGCGGCGATGCGCAGGGTCGCGGGTGCCGCGAAGGACGTTCCGCAGGTCTGAGCGAGATCGGGTGCCGCTTGGGCGTCATACACCAGAAATTGTTCTTGCCCGTCACCACCAAAGGCTACGAGGTCAGGCTTCACAACGCCGGGGCTGCGGCCCGGTCCGAATGAGCTGTAGCCCGCGCGCTTCCAGTCCGACCGAACGCTGTCCGCCGCCCCGATCGACAGGCCGTTCACACAGTCGGCTGGGACCTGAATTCGTGACTCCGAGTCGGGGCCGCCCGCGCCTCCTGTGTTACCGACAGCAAGCGAGGCCAGTGCGCTGCCATCCGACAGGTGCTGGTCAAGTAGGGCGGTCCACGGGTGCACCTCATCGTCCTCGACGGGCAAGGCCGGACCGATGCTCAGGTTGAACATTCCGTACCGGCGTGTGCGAAGGACGGCGTCGACCCGCCGCAGGACCTCGTACAGCTCGTAGGGGTCGCTGCTTGCGTCCTGGTCCAAGACTCGGAAATGATCAACAACAGCGTAAGGACGTGGGGCAGGCTGGCCGGGGGCCAACGAGCCGAAGAGTAGAGCCGAGGTCACGTCGTGTCCGTGGGCCAGCAGGTTGGGCGCTGGTGTCCCAACGCGGCTGCCCTCGTGTGATGTCGCCCAGCGGCCCATACAGTTGGCCGCGTCGAGGCCGCCATCGAAGACGGCAACCCGTAGGTCAGGGTCTACCGCATCCTCGTCGGGCAAAACCGCTGCGGCGAGGCCGGGCGCTGAGACGGACCGCTCCAGCGCAGGCATCTGTCGCAGCCGAGGCATCGGACGGGCCACGCGAAGGAACGCGAACAGCGCAAGATCGTCCACGACGTCTGCCGTGGCCTCGACGGGTAGGAAGCACAGTCCGCCTGCATACAGTCGGCGGTCGAATATCGCGCGAGCCCCTAGGGATTCGGCATAGCTTCCAAAGCCAGCCAGGATGAACTCGTCGCTGGCGTCCTCGCTGGCATGCAGGACGACCTCAAGCAGCACCTCGTCCAACTCGAGCCCCAACTCGCCGCGGACACGCTCGGCTGCGACAGGCGCCCGGACATTCTCGAGCTGCCGGATCTGAGCGTTGACCCGGTTGGGTGATTGTTCTAGGTCTCGGGCCCAGCGGTTGAACGAATCCCGGCTGCCGGCGACATACAACTCGGAGCTGGCGACCTCCGTCGGGTCCTCCTGTCGCGTCCACCTATCTGGAGTAATCGCGACCGGACGACTTCCCACCTGACGGAGCTCGTAGGAGTTCAGCAACTGCTGCGGATGCGAGGTCTTAGCCATCCACTGCGGGTGGAGGGTCACAACACCCACAGCTTCGTCGCCGGGTGCCGCAAGGTCCGGCAAGCCGGCCAGGACGCCCGTCACATCTTGGAGCATGGGTGTGAGCCGGGAGATCGCTTCATCAAAGCTGTACGCGGGGTCACTGCCGCCGCCGCCGCCGGGCGGCGCGATGCGGTTGGTGAGGCGTTCACCGTAGCCAAGGAAGAACCTCGTGCTGTCAGACACTGGTTGTTCCCACCTGACGCCACGTAGCGACGTGCTTGCGTAAAGTGTCACGGCTCACGCCGGTCAGTTCATGTGCTTTGCGCTGAGACATGCCAGTCCTCTGAACTAGGTCGGCCACAAAATTGACGCGCTGAGCGCTGGTCAGTCGTCCGAGCCGCTCTCGGGTGACCGTCAGAAGGGTCTCGGTCATCGGCAGTGCCTGAACCGCGGCTATGCGACGGGCACGCATCACTTCGCGTTCAAGGTCGCTATAGGAGGCGCCCCTAAACACGGCCGCAAATGACCGCACGAGGTCGTCGCCGATGCTGTTGTCTTGCAAATACTCTCGCATAGCGAGCGCAAGAGCCGCCTCGTCGGGCAGCGGAAAGTCGATAACCTGCTCGAAGCGGCGCCAAATTGCCGGGTCCAGCAGCTCCGAGTGGTTCGTCGCTGCGAGCAGCAACGAACCCTCTGGCCATGTGTCGATCTCCTGGAGCAGAACGGTCACCAGCCGTTTGAGCTCACCGACCTCGCTTACGTCGTCCCGGCGCTTCGCGACCGCATCGAGTTCGTCAAGCAGCAGGACGCAGGGTCGTTGCTTGGCGTAGTCCAGTACGCGTCGAATGTTCTCACCGGTGCGCCCAAGCAAGCTGCTCATCACCGATGCCAGATCCAGGATGATGAGAGGCAACCCGAGGTCGTAGGCCAGCGATCGGGCGGCGAGGGTCTTGCCGACGCCAGGCGGGCCGACGAAAAGAGCTGTCCGGGTCGGACCGAGGCCGGCTGCAAGCAGCAGGCCCGGGTCGGCGTGCTCGCTGGCGAGCTGCATGAGTGAACGACGAATGGCCGGGACGAGCACCGGCTCGACCGTCATCACGACGGGGTCTTCCTCCCGCACCAAGTTCATGCGGCTCTCAGTGTCGACCGGCTGCGCCACCGGGGTCATCACTGCGCCACCACGAGTCGGGGTCTCACGTAGCAGTCGAATCAGGGCTGTCGCCAGGTCCGGGCGACTATCTCGGTAGCGTCGAGCCATCCGACGAAGCAGGAGCGTGGCCTGCGGGGCGCCAGCTGCGAGCGCCGATCTTGCAATCTGGACTAGATCGTCCTGGACGTCGGCGGAGTCGTCCGGTTGGTTCTCATCATGCTGTAAGATCACTGTAAGATCGTAGCAGAGATGCCGGACTATTTTTGATGATCGGAGTCCTGCTAGTCCACGTCGTCAGGCAGCGCCAGGTGAGGACTCGGCCTGAGAACCCGTTCCATCGACCGGTAGACCAACAGTTGGCCAGCCTCCTCGCCAACGCGGCCGGCTAGAAACTTCACCGCCCGAGCGCGTGCTGCGACCAGCGCGCCACCGGAGCCCTGAACCGACGGATGGACGTCCACCGGTAGCGAGTCATGTGTCTAAAACAAACGGTATTGCACCATCGGCGTCCGAGGCGGTCATGTCGCTGTGACAGGTCTCCGGGTGTGAGTCGCGGGAGGGCTACGGGTTCTCGTCCGGGTCGGCGGTAGCTTCGTCGCCGGGATGTCATGTTCGTCCTCTAGCGTGGCCGAGGGTGACGATCAGCGAGGTTTCGGCGGTGCCGGGTGGGTCCGGGTTCGACCCCGGCTTCCTCGGTGTTCCTGTTCCTCTTCCGCTCCTAGTGGACTCCGCCATACCGACGGTGTTGCTGGGCTACACCCACTTCAGCGTGTTGCTGCGTCCGGATCGCCGCCTGGCCGCGGTGACCGGGGTTGGACCGTTCCCGTTTTGGTGGACACGGCGTAGGGGTCGCCCTGTTCGGGAGGTATGAAGGATGGGTTCCACTCGCCGGCATTTCACGCAGGAGTACAAGGCTCAGGCGGTAGGCTTGGTGATCGAGGATCGGCGTTCGAT
>JBBSUN010000105.1:0-5277 GCA_038234335.1 Mycobacteriales bacterium | reverse complement strand
GTGCGCTTCATCGGCATGGTCACCGCCCCCCAGCGCATCGACGACGAGGGCACCTACGTCGCCCAGGCCTACGCCGTGGAAAAGCTCGGCTCGCTCGCGCACTACACCTACTGGTACGACCACCCGCCGCTCGGCTGGATCCAGATCGCGGGCTACACCTGGCTCACCGACGCCTTCAACCGCGCACCCAACGCCGTCGCCGCCGGGCGCGAGGCGATGCTCGTCGCTGCCGTCGCGAGCGCGGGGCTGCTCTACGTCCTGGCTCGCCGGCTCGGGGTGTCCCGGTGGGGCTCGGGTGCCGCTGTGCTCATCATGGGGCTGAGCCCGCTCGCCGTGCAGTTCCAGCGCACCGTGTACCTGGACAACGTGGCCACCCCGTGGGCGCTGGCCGCCTTCGTGCTCGCGCTGTCGCCACGCAACCGGCTGGCCGCGACCGCCGGAGCCGGTCTGGCCCTCGCCGTCGCCGTGCTGACCAAGGAGACTTATCTCCTCCTGCTGCCCGCCCTGGTGTACCTCGTGCTCCGGCACAGCGCCGCCAGCACCCGCCGCTACGCCCTGACCGTGGCTGGCGCACTGTTCGTGCTCGCGGGCGCCGGTTACGTGCTGCTCGCGGTGATCAAGGGCGAGCTGCTCCCCGGCCCGAACCGGGTGAGCCTGGTCGGGGGGCTGGAGTTCCAGCTCGGTGGTCGACAGTCCAGCGGCAGCCTGTTCGACCCGTCGTCGCTGTCGCGGCGCACCCTGAACACCTGGCTGCAGCTGGACACCGTCCTGCCGGTGGCCACCGTCCTCGCCGCGGTTGCCGGGCTGTTCCTCCGCCGGCTACGACCGATCGCCGCCGCAGTGGTGTTCCTCCTGCTCATGATGCTGCGCCCCGGTTACCTACCGGTGCCCTACGTGATCGCGGTGCTGCCCTTCGGTGCCCTGCTCGTCGCCGGGGTGGTCGACGCCGCGGTCCGTGCGGCGCTGCGCACCGGCCGCTGGCGCTCCCTCGCAACGATGGCCGCCACGGTGGCGGTCCTCCTCGGTGGCGCCGGGGTCGCCACCGCCGCCCCTGCCTGGGCCGGTCAGCTCCGCGGACTGGCCCTGGCGAACCTCGACGCCCCTGTGGCGCAGGGCGAGGCATGGGCGACAGCGAACATCCCGAAGGGACAGCGGATGCTCGTCGACGACGCCATGTGGGTGGATCTCGTCCGCTCCGGTCGCGACCGCACCAACGTCGTGTGGTTCTACAAGGCCGACACCGACTCCGCCGTCATCGACATGGCCCCCAACGGGTGGCGGGACTACCGCTGGGTCATCACCACGGAATCGATGCGTCGCTCCGCCGACGGCTCCCCCACCGTCGCCCGAGCCATCGCCAACAGCACGCTCGCGGCCAGCTTCGGTCAGGGCAACACCCGGGTCGAGGTGCGCGAGGTGCACCCCGAGGGCATCGACGCGGTGAACGCCACCAGCGGGGCGGCAGCCTCGGCCCGCAGCCGGGGCGGCACGCAGCTGGCCGCCAACCCCGCGATCGCCGCCGAAACCCCGACGAGGGACCTGCTCACCGGGGGACGGGTCGACTCCCGGGCCATGGCCGCCCTCGCCGCCCTCGCCGCCCAGCAGCCGGTGACGCTGCTCGGCGCACCCGCGGTGGACGGCGAAGACACCGCGGGCACACCACGCAGACAGCTGCTCCTCAGTGGCGGGAACACCGTTCAGCGGTTCTTCGCCAACCAGACGGGTGCGCTCGCACCCTCCGAGGTCACCACCTCCGGCGACGACGTGCTCGTGACCTACTCCGCGGTGGTGCCCTCGTGAGGCTCGCCGAAGCCCACGACCACCACACCCACGACCACCACACCCACGACCGCGTCCCAGGAGGACCCGTGACCCGTCCCCCCGCCCGCACCCTGCTCATCCCGCTCGTGACCGTGCTGGCCGCCCTGCTCCTCGGTCTCCTCGGGGCTGGGACCGCCGCCGCGCAGGCCACACCAGCAGCGAACCCCAGCGGCTTCGTCCGCCTCGGACACCTCGCGCCCGACGTGGCCCCGGTCGACGTCTACCTGGCGCCCTTCGGCGGCACCGAGCAGGTGGTCATCACCAAGGCGCCCTACGGCTCGCTCACGGCCTACCGGACCGTGGCTCCCGGCGAGTACACGTTGGCGATGCGACCGGCAGGCACCCCGGCGTCCACCGCCCCGATGCTCTCCGCCCAGGTCACCGTCGCCGCGGGCTCGGCGTACACCGTGCTGGCCACGGGCCGGATGGGGGCGTTGTCCACGTCCGTGATCACCGATGACCTCACCCCGCCACCGGCCGACGTCGCCCGGGTGCGCCTCATCCAGGGATCCACCGCGGCCCAGGACCTCACCGTCGAGGCCGTCGGCGGGCCCACGCTGGCCCGCGGACTCGCCTACGGCACCGCCAGCGGCTACGCCAACGTCCCCCAAGGGCGGTGGACGCTGAAGGTCACCGCCCCCGACGGCAGCTCCGCCATGGCGTCTGCCCCCGTGGTGGACCTCACCGCAGGGTCGGTCAACAGCCTTCTCGTCACCGACACCAGCAGCGGCGGCTTCGCCGTCACCCCGGTGGTCGACGCCACCGGCATCAACACCGCCATGGCCCCCGCCGGCGGGGTGGAAACCGGCGCCGGAGGCACCGCGACCAACATCATCAACACCCACACCGCGGACAGCGCCTCCAGCTCGACCGTGCCCGTCGTCGGGATCGGTCTCCTGCTGGCGGTGGCCGGTGGTGTCCTCGCGCGGCGCAGGACGGTGGCGGTGCGGGCGTGAGAGCACCGCACCGGCTGGTCGCTGGTGCGGTCGGCGCCGCCCTGGTCGTCGCCGTGTCCGTCGTCGTGGTCCTGGACCGCGCGCCCACCCTGGCAGGTCCTGGTCCCTCGGAGGCGGTGGCGGTGGCCTCGGCGCAGCACTTCCTCACCAGCTACGCCGAGCCCGACGGCAGGGTGGTGCGCCGCGACCAGGGTGGCGACACGGTCAGCGAGGGTCAGGCGTACGGAATGCTGCTCGCCGTCTCAGCGGGCGACCGGAACCGCTTCACCAGCATCTGGGGGTGGGCCAAGACCAACTTGCTCCGTTCCGACGGCCTGATGTCCTGGCAGTGGCGCGACGGTGTTGTCGTCGATGATGAGTCCGCGGCCGACGCCGACCTCGACGCCGCCCGTGCGCTCGTGGTCGCCGGTGACCGCTTCGCTGATCCTTCGCTGGCGCAGGACGGGCGCACCATGGCCGCGGCCGTGCTCGACCACGAGACGGCGCGGACGCCGCTGGGACTCGTGCTCACCGCGGGGACGTGGGCGCGCACGGCACCGTGGGCGGTCAACCCGAGCTACTTCTCACCAGGAGCCACCCGCGAGCTGGCCACGGCCACCGGCGATCCCCGGTGGGCCGAGCTCCAGGCCGCGGGCACGGCGGTGACGCAGGCGCTGCTCGCCGAGCACCCGCTGCCGCCCGACTGGGCGCGGGTGAGCAGCTCGGGCGAGGTCAGCCCCACCGCCGCACCGGACGGGACCGCACCGCGGTTCTCCTTCGACGCGGCCCGGGTGGTGCTGCGGACCGCAGAATCCTGCAACCCGGCCGACCGGGAGCTCGCCGCCAGCGCGGCCCGCGAGCTCGACCAGCCGGTGGACCGCCTGCGGGGAGCGTACGAGCTGGACGGCACGCCCACGGTGGACTGGCAGCACCCGCTCGTGCTCGCCGCGGCCGCGGCCGCGGACAGCGCCGTCGGCGACGCCGGGGGCGTCGCGATCGCGCTCGATGCCGCTGCGGCGCTGGACGACCGCGAGCCCAGCTACTACGGCGGTGCGTGGGTCGCGCTGGGCCGGGTGCTGCTGCAGACCGACCTGCTCGGTTCCTGCTCGGGGGTGACCGGGTGATCAGCGCCGTGCGCGGGACGGGAGCGGTCCCGGTCGCGCTGGGCCTGCTCACGGGCTGTGGCAGCACCGGGCGCCAGGCCCCCACCGCCGCCCCCGCCAGTGGGTCGACGGCGCCGGCCACCGCAGATCCAGGCGGACCACAGACCCGGCCCGCTGCGCACCACCACGCTGGCGCCCCTGCTCGCGCCCGCCCCAGCGGTCGCGCTCAGCGCGCCCGCGGTGGTGGCCGTCGGAGCCCCACTGCTACCCACCCGCGGTGGTCCAGGACGTGGCGGTGGGGAGTCCCGGTCGCCGGTGGAGGAGGAGATCGTTCGTGACGGAGCCAGTACCCCACTCGGATCGCGCACACCTTGAGCCAGCCGCTACCAGGGTCCTGGTCATCATCCCCACCTACGACGAGCGGGAGAACCTGCCGCTGATCGTGGCGCGGCTGCACGCCGCGGTGGCGTCGGCGCAGGTGCTCGTCGTCGACGACGGCAGCCCCGACGGCACCGGTGCCGTCGCCGACGAGCTTGCTGCGGTTGACGCGCGGGTCCACGTGCTGCACCGCAGTGAGAAGACCGGGCTCGGAGCGGCCTACATCGCGGGTTTCCGGTGGGCCCTGGAGCGGGAGCACCCCGTCGTGGTGGAGATGGACGCCGACGGCAGCCACGCCCCGGGCAGCGGCACCGGCTCCTGAACCGCATCGACGACGGAGCCGACGTCGTGCTCGGGTCGCGGTCCGTGACCGGTGGCACGGTCGTGAACTGGCCCCGCCACCGCGAGCTGCTCTCCCGCGGCGGAAACCTGTACTCGCGCCTCGCGCTGGGGGTGAAGCTGCAGAACATCACCGGCGGGACGTGCTGGCCGACATGGACCTCGATGCGGTCGCGTCGCAGGGCTACTGCTTCCAGGTGGATCTCGCCTGGCGCGACGTGCAGCACGGCTACCGCGTGGAAGAGGTTCCCATCACCTTCACTGCGTGTGGTGGGGGAGTCGAAGATGAGCAGCAGCATTGTTCGGGAGGCCCTGGTGATCGTGACCCGCTGGGGGGTGCGGACACGGGTGGACGCGCTACGGGGGCGGCGGTAGACCTACCTGCCCCCGTAGCGCCCAGCCACCACCAGCTGTCCGCCACTGACCCCACGGCCACGTGACCTGATCACACCGATCCAATGTCCAGGGCCTCGATCACCCCCAACCGGCCCCTCAGCTCACACGCCGCCGCGGGCACCCCGGGCAGGCGAACATAACGTCGATGCAGCCATCGACAAGGGTTGATCTGCCGCGCGTTTCTTGGACACTGGTCCTCATGCCGTCAGGCCGCTGACCTGTCGTTGTTGTAGCTGTTGTGGGCTTCGTTTGGGGTTCGGTACCCGATCCCGGAGTGGAGCCTGCGTGAATTGTACCGGCCGTCG
>JBBSUN010000104.1:0-5280 GCA_038234335.1 Mycobacteriales bacterium | reverse complement strand
TCGGAGCCGACCGAGCAGCCCTACGGCATCGACTTCGGCGTGCGCGACCCGTTCGGCAACCACCTGCGCATCGGGCAGCTCACCGCCGCATCGCAACAGGCGCAGGGCTGACCGGGCCGACGTGTCCGGCAGTCCGCTGGGCCGGGCGGCGCCTTCCACCACACCCGGGTGAGCACGTCCGATCCGCACACGACCCCCGGCACGACCGCTCCCGAGAGTGTGTCGCTGTGACGCAGTGGGACGACATCCAGGCCGGGGTGGGGGTGGCCCTTGGTGGTGACCGGGCCCGGGGTAGAGACGTCCTACGTCGCTGCTGGGCCGGTACCGCTGAGACAGACCACGCCCAGCGGTGTGTCCTCGCCCACTACTTGGCCGACCTCGAGGACGACGTCGACGCGGAGGTCGCGTGGGACGAGCGGGCCCTCGCCGCGTTCGCCCACGTCCGTGACGCCGACCTCACGCCGGTGGGCATCCCCGCCGCGGCGAGCTTGGCCACGAGCCTGCACCTCAACCTTGGTGACGGCTACCTCAGGCAGGGCAACCCGAGGCCCGCACACGACCAGCTCGTGGCCGGGCTCGCCGCACTCGACGCACTGCCCGACGACGGGTATGGCGCGATGATCCGCCGCGGACTCACCGGTCTCGGCGAACGTCTCAACGGCCAACCCTGAGACCACCCGACGTCCGGCCCCTCGAGGTGGATCAACCGAGGAAAGGCCCGCTGAACAACCGGGAGCAAGACCAAACCGGTCTGGGGTCGCCCACAACCCGATCGCGTCACGGGCGCAGCGCTGGCCCCATCTGCGCCGGCCCAACGGAAACACGCCTACTCGCCGGGGCCTCACCGCCGTCCTCGTTCTTGTCCCTGCTGTTGAACGATCGGTGAGCGGCGCGCGGTCGGTGGTTGACCTTGGTCGCCGGTGCCGGCTCGGGGTCAGTCCGAGGCCTTCGCCTTGGTCGGTCCACGCAGTAGATAGTGAGTCGCCGGCCGGGTTGTCCGGTGCCATCGCGCCCTCGGCGATCCGCTGGAGGCCGACCTTCTCGAGTGCACGCCACGATGCCGCGTTCGCTGCCACGACGGCGACCAGCACGGCCGGTACGCCGGGATGGGTAGCCCACGTGTCGTCGACCGCGTGGGCGATGATCCGTGCACCCAAGCCGCGACCGCGCAGAGCAGGGTCAGCGATCAGGTAGTCCAGCTCGACGGCACCGTCCGGCACCTCGACGAGGTTCGAGAACTCGACGAGGTCCTCGGGGTAGTCGGCGATGACCGAACGCTGCAGCAGCCCCACGGGGTGGCCGCTGACCAGCACTACGAGGTCCTCCCCGAGCTCCTCGCCGCGCACGCTGGGCCCGAAATCGCGGTCGACCGCGGCCACCGTCGCGTTGTGGTTCCACCACCGCGCAACATTCTGCAGATCCTCGCTGCATTGCCTGCAGGGCGGGCGCCTGGTGCTTGTTGCTGGTCGGGCGCTCTGGGCTCGGGATAATGGTTGTCACAGAGCCTCCTGAAACCTGTCGACGGAGGACGGCGGCGTTGCTAGGTTGACGCGGCTGTGCTGGAGAACGAGGAGGTGGTACCCGTGAACGCATCGACAGGGGTGCTCCTCGTTGGAGTCATGGTCGGACGGTAGGTCGTCCGGGAGCACCGTTCCGGTTCCCTCCCGAGAGGCACGACCATGCACATCACCTCCGAACAGACATTCGACGACGACGTCCTCGAACGCCACTTCACCCTCGGTGAGATCCCCGGCATCATGTGGACACCCGCACCGGTGACCGCATCCGCCCCGGCCCGGTTAATTTTGCTCGGTCACCCCGGGGGGCTGGACACGATGTATCCCCGGCTGCGGACCCGGGCCCTGCACTGCGCCGAGCAGGGCTTCGCCGCGGCCACCATCGAGCTCCCCGGCAGCGGAGCCCGGCCGCGTTCCGCCGCCGCCGAGCAGGCCCGCGCCGACCTGCGGCAGACGCTGGCGGCCGGTGAGGCGGTGGACGACGGGATCGTCGACCGGCTCATCCTCCCCCTGGTCGAGAAGGCAGTCCCGGAGTGGCGGGCCGTGCTGGACGACCTCGTGTCGCTACCAGAGATCAGCGGGCCTGTCGGGTTCGCGGGAGGGGTCATCGCCATCGCGGTTCGGCTGGCGGTCATCGAGCCGCGCATCGCGGCCGCCCTGCTCTTCGCCGGGTCCTTCGTTCCCCGCAGCACCCTCGCCGAGGCCAGGCACGTCACCGTTCCGCTGCACGTCCTGCTGCAGTGGGACGACGAATCCAACGACCGGCAGAGCGCCCTGGACCTCTTCGACGCCTTCGGCTCCAGGGAGAAGACCCTGCACGCCAACATGGGCGGCCACACCGGCGTCCCGGAGTTCGAGGCAGCCGAAGGGGACCGGTTCTTCCACCGTCACCTGAGGTGAGGTCAGGCCGTCGCAACGCTGTGCACGGCAGGCGCTGACAGCCGTACCGAGCTGCCGCCCTCGGTCATCGACGGGACAGGGCGGCACTCGGAACCACGACATCAAGCAGAGTCGACGCCTCTACCCACGGCGCCTCCCCGCCGCCTGCCCACCCGACCCGCACGGAGAACGTTCGCCGGTGAGCGATCGTGCTTCGGGACGACCGCGTCCTACACCTGGGGTTGGTGTGGGTCAGGCGGACGCCGGGTGGTGGGCGGCGTAGCGCTTGCGGGCGGCTTCGCCGGAGGTGCCGAGCATGCTGGCGATCGCGGCCCAGGACACGCCGGCGTCGCGGGCGGCAGCGACAGCCTGAGCAACCCTGCGCTCGGCGTCGCCACGGGCGGTGACGGCATCACGCACGTCGCGCAGCGGTGCCGCGGTGCGGACGTCGTCGGGCTCGTGGTCCTCGAACCGGCGTCCCAGCTCATCGGCGTGGGCGAGGATCTCCTGCAGGCTCCTGGGCATCGTCATCTCCTCGTGTACTTCGTGCGGGCGTTCATCGCGTGCACGATGACAGGGCCGTGATCGGTGTCGACGACCCCGATCTCCAACAGCGCAGCCGAGCGGCTCGGCCCGATGATCATCGTGAACCCCTCGTCGAGGTCCTCGTAGCTCACCGGGTGGTGGAACGCGTGGAGGACGTCGTCGTCGGCAACACCGTGCTTGCGGGCACTGTCGACGATCAGCGGCGCCTCCACCCCGCACAACCTACGTTGCCACCCCAGTACCGGCAACCTACGTTGCCGGTAGCGGCGGTTGCCGTCGCCGGTAGCCGGGACCCCTTTCCGGGCCGGTCCGCACGGAGGTACGTCATGGACGCCTTGCTCGTCGGGTACGCCCGCTGCTCCACCGATCAACAAGATCTCACCGCCCAGCGCGACGGGCTGGCCCGCCTGGGGGTCACCCCCGACCGGGTGTACGTCGACCACGGCCTGACCGGCACCAACCGGGAACGCCCCGGCCTCCGCGAGGCGTTGGCCGCCTGCCGTGCCGGCGACACCTTGGTGGTGACCAAGCTCGACCGCCTCGCCCGGTCCCTACCCGACGCCCGGGCCATCGCCGACGAGCTCACGACACGGCAGGTGAGCCTCAACCTCGGTGGCTCGGTCTACGACCCCAACGACGCCATCGGCAGGCTGCTGTTCAACGTGCTGGCGATGGTCGCGGAGTTCGAGTCCGACCTCATCCGGCTGCGCACCCGAGAGGGCATGAAGGTCGCCAAGGCCAAGGGCCACCTGAAGGGCAAGCAGCCCAAGCTGACCCGCCGCCAGGAGGCGCACCTGGTCTCCCTCATCGACAGCGGCGAGTACAGCACCACCGAGGTCGCCGACCTGTTCAACGTCGGCCGCTCCACGGTCTACCGCGCCATCGACCGACAGCGCTCGACCACCAGCAGCACCGCCACCTTGACCACGACGACGACCTGAACCCGCCGACGGCCGGGGTGTCCCGCTGGACGCACCCCAGCGGGACACCGCGCACCGACGTGCCAAGCCTCTCGATCTCGCGCCGCAACGGGTTCGGCAACCGGGACCAGATCGGTTGCGTCCCGTAGTCGCCAGTACGACCCGATTCGCGATTGGTGGAGCTGGTGACGAATGGGGCGAACCCTGCTCCGCAGTGGGCGTTGCACCGGCGGCGGCGCAGCGGGGAAGGGACGTGACCACCGGGGCCGCGGGGGCCGGTCGACCCAGGATTGCCAGGATGGTGGACATGCACCTGGTACGGCCTGCAGCTGAGCACTTGGCGAGCTACCGGGCCGCGCTCGAGCGGTTGTGGAGCCCCAGCACGACCGACCCCGGCCTGAGCCGCGTCGAGCTGGAGCGCATCGATGGCGATCCCGCCGCCTTCCTGGCCGGGAAGGACGACCCCCACGCCTCCGGGCAGCCCATCACGTTGCCTGACGGTTCCGTCGTGGCCCGCTTGCCCGGGTTCCAACGGTGGATGTGGCAGGACGGGTTCGTGGGCGTGATCAACGTGCGCTGGCAGCCCGGTACTGCGGCGCTTCCGCCGCACGTGCTGGGACACATCGGGTACTCGGTCACCCCGTGGAACCGTGGCCGTGGGTACGCCACCGCAGCACTGCGGGAGCTGTTGGCGCAGCTACCTGCTCTGGGCTTGCCCTACGTCGAGATCACCACCGACGTCGACAACACCGCCTCGCAGAAGGTGATCACCGCCAACGGTGGCGCCCTGGTGGAACGCTTCACGAAGCCAGCCGCGTACGGGACCGACAGCCCGGCCCTGCGGTGGCGCATCCAGCTCGGCCCCTAGCCCCGTCGGCGGACCAGGATCCTTGACCGGGTGGTCTTGCTTTGGGCGAGAAGCGCACTGGTCACCGTGGAGGGTCCATCCTTTCGGGATGAGGGATGGTGGTAATCGCAGCGGTGCGTTCGGGCGGGTGAGCGCTGTGGTCGAGCGGGTCGGCGACAAGGTGGTGGTGAGCCCGGCACCGGTGAGCGGGGCGCAGGCCGCGTTCTGGCAGACCCTGTCCTTGCCCCCGCTGCTGCTGGGCCTGCTCGGCAGCCTCGGCTACATCGGTGGCTGGTTCGGGCCCAACACCGTCGAGACGGTGCAGCAACGCATTATCTCTGTCAGCGGCAACCTGTTCAGTCGCAGCGCCGTGGACCAGATCATCGCCCCCACCGTCACCGACATCCTGTCCACCGGTCGCGGTGAAGTCGTCTCCGTCGGTTTTCTCATCTCCTTGTGGGCGGGGTCCTCGGCGATGTCCTCCTTCATCGACTCCGTGACCAAGGCCTACGGCCAGTACGGGGTCCGCAACCTCCTCTGGCAGCGCCTGCTCGCTGTGCTCATCTACATC
>JBBSUN010000103.1:0-5297 GCA_038234335.1 Mycobacteriales bacterium | reverse complement strand
TGGGCGGCGCAGGTCAGCGCCACCCGCGACGGTGTCGAGGGCAACCCGCTGGACTCGCACGGCGGGCTCGTCCGGTGCAAGGTGGCCGCGACCCTCGCGCTGCTGAACGGCCGCGGCGCGGTCAACGACGAGGACTGGCACTTGGCCGGGCTCGTGTGGGATACCTCCCGGGCCGTCCGAACCGCGGTGCTGGCCCACACCCGTGAGCAGGCGGAGCGGGCGGAGCAGGCGCGTTCTGACGGCGTGGTCCGCTCCGCTCAGCGGGTCGTGGTCGCGCAAGGCCAGGCCACGTCGGAGGTGGAGCGGATCGCACGCACCCTCGCCACGGGGGTCCACGGTCGAGGCGTGCAGACCGCCGGAGCCGCACGCAAAGCGCTGCGGTCCAACGACCGGAACCTGTTCCGGGAGGCGCTCACACAGGCGGTTTCGCTCGGGTGGGTGATCGAAAACGACGGCGGCACGGTCGGCCCCGGGGCATCACAGCCGGTGGCCCCGTGATGGGCACCGCCTCGGGTGGACGAGAAGGGGACAGGGGGACGGGGGACCGTCCCCCTGCGGGGTGCCTCCCGCCCTACACGCGAGTCAGAGAGTTCTATCTCTATCTCTTACGTCTGTGCAGGTCAGAGCCCTAGCGGTGTTCGGAGCCCGCGACGACGGTTCGACCCGGGAGAGCGGGTCGAGGGGGACGGTCCCCCTCGTCCCCCTCTGCTGGCGACCCCGAAGCGGTGCCCGATGGGAGGGGTCGGGATCGTGCCGGACGTACCTCCGTGGCTGGGGGCTACCCGAGCTCGTGCACGACGAGAAGCAGCCGCCGACCCCGCTCGCAGCCCGTCCGTTCAGGGACCCGCCTTGCGCACGCCCGCGAGGCGGGTCTCGTCGTTCGTCGGCCGGGGGCGGTGCCCGTCGGTCGGCCCGCCCCCACGCCGCCCCCACACGGCGTGTCGTCGCAGGTCAGAGGCATGCTGCCTGTTTGGGTATCAGGTGCCCGAGCGCTGCCGGGCCGCTGTCCAGTGTGGACGTTGTTCACCGAATAGCCTTGCACGGCAGCCGTATTCGGGTTGCAGTACCCACCACGTACCCATTAGGATGGGGTCATGGCACGAGCAGGTACCTATGCCGCCAGGCGGCAGCTCAGGGACGGCGTAGTCGAGGCCGTCGGGAGCGGTGCCAGCCTCACCGCGGCCGCTGCGGCTCTGGGTATTCGGGTCGACTACGCGGCTCGCCTCCTGCGGGACGGGATTGCCGCTTTACCAGGGATGGAAGTGGAAGACCTGCGCGGCGTGACCGAGATCAGGCTCGATGCCCTCGCTGCCGTCTACGCCACCTTGATGCGAAGCGATGACGAGCGCACGGCGCTGGCCGGAGCGAACGGCCTACTCGCCGTCGAGCGCGACCGAACCAAGTTGCTGGGCACCGCTCAGCGCCAGCCGAAAGAGGACTGACCATGACCACACCTCGCTCACGCCGCCGCCCTGTCGCGGCTCACCCCGCCGTTCCGCGCTCGTCCGCCGACCTGCTCTTGCTCCAGCTCGCCGGTCTGACCGAGGTCGACGACGCCGACGACTCGCTGCACGCCGCGCTCGTCCACAACGCCAAGCCTGAGGAGACCCGCTCATGACCCTGCTCTCGACGTACCAGCCGCGCTGCTCTCTGCCCACCGACGCCGGTATGCCGCCTGCCGTGTCCGCCGCGCTCGCCACGTTCGCCCGGGTCCACGCCGGGCGGGACGAGGCCCAGCAGGCCAGTCAGCGTGCGGCCCAGGACGTTCGAGACGGGGAGGTCCACGCTTCCCAGGCGCTCGCGGACAGCCTGCTCAACGAAACGACCCCGCCGCGCCGCACCATCGCCACCCTGGAAGAGAAGGCGAAGGTGGCCGAGGCGAGGTGGCAGGCATTTCGGGTAGCCACCGATCGGGCGCACGTGCTGCTGGCGGGGGCGGTGCAGCAGTACGCGGACGAGTGGTCCGAGGTCACCACGGTCGCACACCGCGCCGCGCAGGCCCGGCTCGACACCGCCGTGGCGGAGGTGCACGCGGCCAGCGCTGAGCTCACGACCACGGGCTCTCTGCTGGCCATGCTCAGCACGGCCCCGACGAGCCTGGTCGCTGGGCACTACAAGCCGGACGCGTATCTTGGAGTAGCCACCGAGGCGCTGGCCGTCGCGGCGGAGAAGGTGGCCGAGCACGCCCCGGCGCTGCCCGAGCCCGAGCCCGAGGTGGGTGTCGAGCCCGCCGAGGACGCCGCGTGACCAGCCCGGCCGAGCTGGTGACGGACCCCGGGTTGCGCCAGTACGCCGGACCCACCACGTTCGCGATCGACTACACGGTCCAGGTCGACTCGTCGCTGCCGCTCCCAACCGAGCTCGTCGCCCGCCAGCTCCCGGCCGTGGCGACTACCGCCCGGCGACGCGGGCTCACCCCGGTCGCCCCCGCGGTGCTCGTGTCGGCCACCCCTACCGACGCGCGCAACGTCCGGCTGGTCTACACCGTCGGGGTGGCCTGATGCCGCGCCTACTGGGTAGGCGTCGCCGGGGTGCCGGGTGTGGGCATCACGGGTGGGACTGTGCCCGTGGCGGGGACAGCGGGTACGTGTCCGACCGCTGTATGCCGATCGTGCCGGGGTCGAGCGGGGCCGAGGAGCCCGAGAACGATCCCGGCGTCGAGGCGATCATGGTCGAGTTGCTGGTGCGCCGGGAGGGGATCACGGCCACCGTGGCACGCGAGCGCCGTGCGGCTGAGGCTGCCGCTGCCGTGGCCGCTGCGCGCCGCCGGGCGGCGCTCACCCCGGGCGCCCGTTGTGCCCTGGACGACGCCGCGGACCGGGCGTTCTGGGCCGGGCTGGACGCGAGCCGGGCGCGGCTGATGAAGGTTCGCACCCGGGAGGCGGCCGAGCGGGACCGGAAGCGGGCTGAGATCGCCGCTGAGGCTGTCCCTGCCGTTCCTGAGCCCACCACACCGGGTGAGCATCGCGCGGCCCGTAGCGGCCGCCTCAGCGCCCGACCGCTGCGCGTGGTGGGTGGCGTGTACGACGACGACGACCCCGACCCGCGCGTCATCATGTACGCGCGCTGAAGCTGCCCCCGCTGCCGCCATGAGGCGGGGGTGATCCACCGGACCGGCCCCCGCTGCTCCTCACGCCAGCGGGGGCCGTTCTGCGTGCATCTCGTGGGGGCAATGTGGGGGCGAACGCGACAGCACGGCCCGGTATCCGCTGACACCACCCGAGGCGCCGGTGCCGCCGATACCGCCGCTGACCTGCACGTACCGGCAGAGAGCAACAGTGGCCGATACCGGCTGACATACCCCTGATCTGTCTTACACACAGGCGGTCGCAGGTTCGAGACCTGCCGCGCCCACCGAATAACCGCAGGTCAGAGCCCTGAGATGGGCCTAGCGAGCACCGCCCCCGGAGGCTCGTGGGGGCGAGGTGGGGGCGCCGGTTCACGCGTGGACACCGCGCAGCGGGATACCGGCGTCCGTCGCCTCCGCCGCTGCACGGCCCACCCCGGGCAACAGGTGCGAGTACAGGTCGGCGGTGATTGCCAGCGAGCTGTGCCCCAGGCGCTTGGATACGACCAGCAGCGGGACGCCCGCGGCGAGCATGAGCGACGCGGCCCCGTGGCGGAGCGTGTGTAGGCCGATCGGCCGCAGGTCAGCCTTCCTGGCCCGATCCTTGAACAGCTTCGTGACGTAGCCCGGCCGCAGGTCGGCTCCGTCCTCCCTGACGAACACGCGGTCGGTGGCGGTGTACGCCGCACCGAGCGCCAGCCGCTCGGCTGCCTGGCGTGCACGGTGGGCGCGCAGCACCGCGACGACGTGCGGGCTCAGGTCGACCTTCCGCTGCCCCGCCTTCGTCTTCGGTGGGCCTTCGACGACCCGCCCGCTCACCTCGACGAGCTGGGTGCGGATCGTCATGACCCCTCCTTCGTCGAGCTTGAGGTCGGACCAGCGCAGACCGCAGACCTCACCCCGCCGCAGGCCCGTGCGCGCCGCTACCTCGAACAGCGCCGAGAGTCGGTGGTCTCGCACGGAGTGCAGGAAGTCGGCCAGCTCGTCGCCGGTCCAGGGCTGCACCTCGTCCCGGTGCTCGCGGGGCAGCTCGACGTCCACGGCCGCGTTGTAGGTGACGAGGTGCTCGCGCTTGGCTGAGGCCAGGGCGGTGCGCAGGGCGGAGTGGATGCGCCGCACGGTGGGGGCACCGCGGCCGTCCGCGGTGAGCCCGGATACGAGGTCTTGCACGTGCCCGGGGCGCAGGTCGCTGAGGCGAACGGCGCCGAGCGCGGGGACGAGGTCGTTCACGACGTAGGCGCGGTACCCGACTGCGGTCTTCGCCCGGATCGCTCCCGTGCCCTCGCGGCGGTCGACCCACGCCGTGAGGTACTCCCCGACGGTCTGGCGGTTGTCGTGTCGGTGCTCCCCGGTGTTCACGGCGCTGAGCACCGCTGTGAGCGCTTCCTGAGCCTCGGTCTTGGTCTTGAACCCGCCCTTGCGCTGCTGGCGCCGCTTGCCGTTCACGAGCCCGACGTCGGCGCTGTAGAACCACGTGCCGTGCCCCCGCTTGCGGGCAGCGAGGTCGGGGCAGTGCTTGCCGAGCAGCTTGCCGTCGTCGTCGCGGCAGCCGCAGCGGCCGTAGGTGGAACCTTTCACCGGTTCGAGGCGGCGTTGCGGAGTTGGTAGACCCGGCCTCGGCTGACGCCCGCGGTCTCGGCGACGAGGGTGGCGCTCGCCCCGGCGGCGAGGGCGTCGGTGATCGCCTTGCGCCAGGCGCGCTCGGTGGAGTCGGTGAAGTCGCGCTGCGCGGCGAGGTGGTCGGTCGCGCGGCGTACGCGCTGGAGGTGGTCGGGTGCCATTTCTGGAGTATAACGCGTTAGACGGTGCTCGTATAGAGCGGTACACAGTCGAGGCGGGGTGTGAACGACGTTCACACTGGTCAGGGCCACGCAGTGACAGACGTACACGGTTGCGCCTGCCGCTTGCGCACCACGGCCCAATGGTGTTACATGGTTCATGCCACGGGGTCATCCTCGGGCAGGCCGTAAACCCGATCATCGGGACCGAGCGAACCCACCCGCGCAGCGGACGGTTGGCTCCCCGTAGGGGACTGACGCTGGACCGCCCTGCATGCGGGGATACCGGACCTTCTGGAGAGCCTTCACGCACCTCGTGAAGGGCTCGCCATGTCCGCAGCACAGCTCACCCACGCCGAACTCGCGGCGCTACCGGCCACCATCGACCTGCTGACCGCAGGCGCCGCCCTGGGGATCGGGCGCTCCACCGCCTACGTCCTCGCCCGCCGCGG
>JBBSUN010000102.1:0-5299 GCA_038234335.1 Mycobacteriales bacterium | reverse complement strand
GACCCCGAACGCACTGGCCTACCGGGTGGAGCGCGGCCCGAACGGAGCGGTCGAGACGCCGATCACGCCGCGCCTGCTCGTCTGAGACTGCGCAGCCGCGCCTGAGTCGGTGGTCCCCACCTCGTCGCCGCAGCGGGATCCGCCTGCGGTCTGGGGCCACCACGGATGCTGCGCTTGGACGGTGGCCGGCTCGAGGTCGTTGTGACGGCGTGTCCGAACCACGCGACGACGGTTCGTTACGCCGGGATGGGGGGACTTCGTGGTCAGCAGTCCCGTCACCACCCGCGTTCGGGCCACGGCATATTGGGACGGGGAGTCCCCTCGCAGCGCTCGCGCTAGCCTCGGCAAGTGCCCGGGGGCCCGCAGGTGGACGGCCGCGACGACGCGCAGCAGGTCGGCGCGGCCCTGCGGCTGGCGCACCTGCTGGCGCGGGACCCCGACCACGCGCGTCACCTCGTCGTCGAGGTCCTGCTGACCCGCCCCGACGACGTCGTCGGGGCCACCGCGTGCGCCTGGGTCGCGGGCCGCGGCCGGACACGGGCCCCGGTGGTGGTGCGGGTCGACGGTGGCGCCGTCGTCGACGCCGGCGACCTGTGGGACCGCCTCGCCCTGCTCCCGCGGGCGCAGCAGGCCGCGCTGGTGCTGCGCCACGGGCTGGGTCGCGGACCGGCCGAGGTCGCCGCGCTGCTCGTCCGCAACGAGGGAGACCTCCGCGTGGCCGAGGCTGCCCTGGGCGACCCCGGCCCTGACACGTTGGCGGAGCTGTTCGGCACCCACGCGGAGGGCGCCCCCGACGCCGCGGGTCTGCCTGCCGCCCTGTTCGGCGCGCGCACCTCCCGTCGGCGCCGCCGGATCGTCGCGGTCACCCTCGCTGCGGCGGCGGTGCTGGCGGCCGTCGCGGTGTCGGCCGCGCCGCGCGTCGTCGCCGGACGGGCCGTCGCCGTCCCGCTCGCGAGCCCGCCGGAGTACCAGAACGGTGGCCGGCTCGTCGGGGTGGCCGAATCCGACGGCGGCTCGACGAGCGTCACCTTCACCCCGACGGGCACCGCGGTGACCCTGGTCCCGGCCTGCCTGGACGTCACCGCGATCGTGTCAGCGGCGGTCGGGGACTCCGGCGGCGTGCTGTTCGGTGGCTGCAACGGCTCGTACACGATTGACCCGAGGAGCACGGCCAGCACGGTCCCGTCCGGGGGCCCGGCCACGGTCACCCTGACCCGGACCTCCGGGGTGGGCGCAGTGCAGCTCTCGGTGTACCAGGGTGTGCCGCGGGCGGACTACGTCTTCCCGCCCCGTCCCGACGTGCTCGCCGACGCACCCGTGCAGGGCGCGCTGCTGACCAGCGCGGCCACGGCCGGCGCCAACGGCGCCACCACCGCGGTCGTGGTCGCGACGGCGACGAGCCAGCTCTTTCTCGGCACCAGCGCCCCGGGCGTGGTGGCGGTGTCCGTGGACGGGGTCGCGCTCGGATCCTCCGAGACCTGGGACTGGGGACCGTCGGTCCACGTCGTCGACCTCTCCGTCGCCGACCTCGCCGCTCACGGCGTGCGCGTGGTGGCGGGGCAGCCGGTCACCGTGCAGCTGGTGACGAGCGGATTCACCGCACCCGGGTGGGCGGTGAGCACGCAGTAGTGACCCGTGTTCTGACGTGTCCAGTCACGGTGTGCGGGACGGGGCGGAGCAGGCGAGGGAACGCCAGCAACCCGGATCAACCAGGCAACGGTGGACCGCTACCTCTCGGACGAGGCGCTGAACGCGTGCGTCGTGGAGTCTCACCTTTTGCGAGATCGACGACCACGCGGCCCGGGCCGGCTGACTCAGTTTCCAACCTGGTTCGCCGCCCGTCCTAGTCCCACGATCGCTCGAGCCGGAGCCCAGAACGGGGACCCGTCACGGCCACGGCAGAGGCCACTGGCCGCGCTGCGCCCGACGTCCCGCAGGGGATCGCTTAGCGGTCGACGCGTACCGGTCCTGCGACGATCTCTCGGTGGACGCTGTCATGGTCAGGCATTGGTCGGATGGCGACGGGACCGAGGTGGCTGCTCTGCTGGCCTCCGATGCGACTCCTGTGTGGATCAACCAGGGCCATGCGCTGCACGGGCCGGCATGGCGTGAGGGCCGGCGGTGGCGGCAGACGTGGGTCGCCGAGCGAGCCGGGCACCTCGTCGGGGCAGTGACCGTAGCGACCAACCGCGTGCACGACGGGCGCCTGCTCTGCGCGGTCGAGGTCGCCGAGCAGCACCGACGGCATGGTGTCGGATCGGAGCTGCTCCGGCACGCCCACCACGGTGCACCGGACTCACGTCTTTTCGCGGCCAAGGTCGCCCCGGACTCCGCCGGTCACCACTTCGTAGCCGCTGTGGGCGGGGTGACCTACCAGCGCTGTGACGGGGTCACCCTCGACCCCAGCTCCTCCGAGGTGCGGGCCTGGGCCGCCGTTGCTGGTCCTTTACCGAAGGCTAGATCCCCGCACGGCGAGCACGATGGCCATCACGGCTGCGATCAGGAAGACCCCACCGCCGGAGACGAATAGCGCGTTGGCGACTGAAGAGTGTCCGGTCCTGTGTGTAGCCCACACGATCAATGCGACGCCGAGGAGGGCCAAGCCAGCAGCTTCGAGCGCAAACAACCGGCGCGTGGAGTTCGAGTAGCGCTCAGTGGGGGTGTTCGGCATTTTCGGATGGTAGCGCCAGTTCGAGCGCGTCCGCGGCGCCGGCGAGGTGCGCCGCTTCAAGCCCGGTGGCCTCGGGCGTGCCCCGGTCGACGACCGACGCGCGCAGCGGGCCTTCACCAAAACGGGCTTCATAGAGGAGGGCCGACGACGAGACGCTGTGGTCCACGACGGCACCCAGCACGACGAAGTGCTCATGGCACAACTGGGGAACGACAACCCCTGCACTGCACCTGCAAGGTAGCCAACGGACGGTCCCGTAAGCCGAACCCGCCACGGCGATGGCGTCCGACCACCGAGGCCCGGTCGACACCCTCCCGCAGGGAATGGGCAGCGGCATGCGAGATCCAGTCGTTTACGGGCCGGTGAGCATGGTCGCCTGGGCCTTCCGTCGACTTTCGTACTGAATGGAGATGGATCTGGGCTTGGTCACGAGCGCCTATAGCGGTGTCCATCCGAGCGCTCGCACTGGCGTGTGGTGGATCGCCCCAGGGGTGTCCCGCACGTGCAGAGAACTGCGGGTTTGTAGCCGATGACTACGCTCGGTGCTCGGTCAGTAACAGAACTTTTACCGCCGTTAGAAAATTATCAGCGATCGTAGTGCAATAAGATATAATGATTGACACCGCCGCCCGCGCGATGCATCGTGTGGCGATGAGACTGACGCACGTTGCTATCACGTTGAGCGTGGGACTGCCGATGCTCGCTGCGTGCACCTCGAGCGAGGTGCGGATCGCACCGCAGGCGGTCGACGAAGTAGCCGCTGTACTCGGCCGCAGCAGCCAGACGTTAGATCTGAACGGAGACCAAATTGGCCGTCTGGCGGCGCAAGGCGGAGTCGCCGGAGACGCGATCCGTTCAATAGCGCCGCAGGCGGACTCTCAGCCCTTATGGCGTACTTCGCTGAACGCTGCCCGTGACGTCAACCAACGTACGGCAGGGGATGTCCGCAACATCGCGCTGGGCGTCGCGTGCGATGCAGTCGATGGAAAAGTGACCAGCGTTGAGCAACTCACGGCGTCTCTTAGTGACCAGATCAAAGGCCTCCCGGACGCGGAGCTTCAATCAGTTACCGAGGCCACCGTACAGATGTGGCAGGATTTATACGATGCACGCGCGAGTAATGACTCCGGTAGACGCGCTACGGCGGTAATAGTATGCTATATCATACAGTCTGTTCCATAACATTTAGGCTTCCTGACCGATTGGTGCGCGCCGCTCAACAGTCACCTCTGAAGGCTTCGGCCGGCTTATCCTGAATTACCCGGAGAGTCCGCCTCGCAGCCGTCGGCGACACACATCCGGCAGTTCCCCACTCGGCCTTTTTCAACGCCTATCCGAGGGCCGGTCAGCAGCTTGGCACCTTGCCGGGTCGTTGACCGGGCCGATGGGCTTGCGGGCGGCGTCGGCCGAAACTCAGACGCGTGCCTTGGCGCCGACGGTTAGCGCTGGGTGGCGCCCGCCGCGGGCAGGGCCACGCGGGTGCTGCCGAGATCCTTGTCGTCGGCCAGGCCACCAGTTCCTTAGTGTCTTCGACCAGTCTCAGGCCCATCCGTAATTCGCTGACATTAAGGCAAACGTAGCAGGGCTGTTCGGCCTACGGCTTCCCGAACAACGCTGTTCTGAAGGCCTCGACGGATACTGGCATCACAAGGCTCCGGATCATGGTGTTCGAGCTGCCCCACTCAGAAGCCGCGGTTGTCGCAGCAGTTCAGTCACGCCCACGACGGGGACGAAAGATGCGCGAAGTGGCGTCTCGACCCCTGCCGATAAATCGACATGTCTAATGCCGCGCTCTACCGCACCTGCGTCAGAAGCACACACCAATGTGCGGGGTGAGCGAGCCGGAGTCCGCCAAGAGATGCTCTGGGGCGTGGGCCCTAGGAGGTCCGATTCGTTAGCTGAACGGATTCGTGACGTGGCCCTCCTGTTCTTTGTATCCCGGGAAGAACTTGCATTCGGGGGAATCTGTTCGACCACCGCCAGTGACATCCCACAGTCGTCGCGGGAAAGGGAGCAGCTGCGGCGTGAGCTCGGGGGCAATTGGGACGCACAGGTGGTTGTGGAACGACACCAGGATGGCATCCGAACCCTCGGCGTCTACCGCAGACCCTCCGACGCCGTCCTTCGGGATGTTGAAGATGTCGAAGTCGTTATCCACGAAGCGGGAACCGCCGCCTACCTTGACGTCAGCAGCGTCTTGCAGGGAAATGTTGTTGTTCGCGGCCAACGCAATAGTTGCGTAGGCAATCACCGTGTTTGTCAAGGACACTGTCGCCCCTCTGTTGATCGTGATTCCTGGCCAGCGCGGTCCACCGAATGATGTCCCATCGGCCCGTCCTCGGGTTTCGTCGGTGGCCGCGGTGAATGTGACTCCATCGGTGGTCAGTGACGCGCCACCTCTGATCGTGAGAGCGGCGTCGCTTCGCACGAGTGTGCCGGGGCGACCGGTCACGTCAGACCCATCAGCGATCACAATTCCGGAGAAGGCGTAGATGTAGCCACCCTGTTCCGGTTGCAGGACCCAGGTGCCGCGGACCGTGCTCGAGGTGATCCCGAACGACCGCTGCACCGCCGAACCCACCGCTGTGTTCGCCCCGAACCCCGACACATCATTGATGAACGACGCCG
>JBBSUN010000101.1:0-5715 GCA_038234335.1 Mycobacteriales bacterium | reverse complement strand
GCCGCACCGGAGACCGTGCCCTTGCCCGAGGTCCCGACGATGGCGTCCTTGAAGTCGCGGTCGACGATGGTGGCGGCGTCCCCGGCCGAATGCGGGCGGTAGATGAGGGTGACGCGCTTGCGGGCGAGGTCGCGGTGGGGCTCGAGCAGGCGGCGCAGCACCTGCTCCCGGACGGTGCCGCGGGGGGCTTCCTCCATCGCGTAGGTCACCGACACCCCGGAGTCGTGGGTGTAGGAGCCCCACTGCTCCTGGTGCGCGGCCGGGCCGGCGTCGGCCCACACCACCTGCGAGCCCTCCCCGGTCCCGCGGGCCTCGTCGATGAGCTGCTGCGCGGCCGGGTCGTAGGCCACCCGCACGGTCTCCGCGACGGCCCACCCGTCCATCGGGGTGGCGTCCAGCCCGGCATCGCGCAGGCTCATGTACAGCTCCGGCAGCCGGGTCCCGATCTCCACGGCCATCTCCACGGGGTCGTTGCGGTGCTCGTCGGAGCCGGCCTTGAAGGTGATCGCGATGCGCGCGGACATGACCGCCGACCCCGTCGGGTACTCACTCGCGGTCTGGGTCAGGATCTCCCGCGCCAGCGGCGGGGCGTCATCACGCAGCAGGTTCGCCACCTCCGCGCGCAGGCGCTCACCGGAGTCCGGGGAGGTGTCGATGACCACCGCGGTACCGACGATGTCCCCGGTCTGGCCGAGCTCACCGAGCCACCGACCCCACGCGGCGACCCAGGTGTCGACCTGGCCCTGCCCGACCAGCGCCGAACCCTGCGGCTCCGCCGACAGCACGACCGTGTAGTTGCCCTCCTTCGGGGAGTGGATCATCCCGAAGGTCCGCCCGAACGGGTCCTCACCCTCGTACAGGTGGGTGGTCGCCAACAGCCCGGGCAGACGGTGTGAACCGTTCGGGACCGACGACAGCGGCCCGGAGCGGTAGACGTGGGCGCGGCGCCGGCGGTGCCGGGCCCACTGCCAGCGCAGCCCCACCGCCTGGTATGCGGTGCGGCCGCCGACGCGCAGCATGAGCGGCACCGCGAACGCCAGCGCCACCCCGGCGAAGACCAGCCCCACGACCGGGCCGATGAGGAGCACCAGCAGCATCGCCACGATCAGCGCCCCGATCCCGCCGTAGGTGACCGCGGTGGACTGGCCGTACAACCCCAGGGAGCGGGGCCGACGCCAGTTGCCGTAGGTGCGTCCCGTGGTGTCGGTGCCGGGCGTGGTGCTCATCGTCGCTCTCCTTGCTCGTGCTGGTCAGGGCTGGTCTGTGCTTGCTCGGGCCTGCGCTGTCAGGCCCGTTGCCCGCCGCCCCCGCCGTCGGCGCCGTCCTCGGCGCCGGAGGTGATCGCGCCGTGCGCCTTCTCCATCACGGCCACCGCCCCACCGACGGGCCCGGCCGCGGCCTTCCCACCGGCACCGGCGGCGTGGCGGGCACCGGCCTGGCTGGTCGCCCCGGACGCGCCCGGCTCACCCTTGAACGACGCAGCGCCGGAACCGCCCCGGGCCGCCCCGGCCCCGCCGCCGCCGTTGTTGCGGGTGGCGGAGATGGTGGCCGCGCCGGTGGCCACGGTCCCGGCCGCGGCGAGCATCCCGACCCCACCGCCTCCGGAGCCGACCTTCGCGACCTGCGGGGAGATGAGCCGCATCAGCGCCGGCAGGGTGAACACCGCGAGGATGACCAGGAACACCCCGGCGACCTGGCCCATGACGTCGGAGGCGTTGGACACCGAGTACAGGGCGGTGGCGTAGATGATCCCGGCGGCCAGCTTGAACAGGGTGAACGAGATCAGCCACCCGACGGCCTTGTTCCACGTCTCCCGTCCGGAGCCGGTGATCGAGGCGGCCGCGGCCAGGGGCAGCGTCCCGACCAGGACGATGAGCATCGCGTCGCGGATGATGATGAGGAACGCCTGCACGATGGAGGCGATCAGGGCGAAGATCGCCATGATGAATACGAACCCGGACCCGATGCCGTTGCCGGTCACCAGGTCGAAGGACATGAGCTTGCCCACCGCGGCCCCGACGTCACCGTTCGCGGCCTGCTCGACCAGCCACCGCGAGTAGGCATCGACCCCCTGGTTCGCCAGGACCACCGCCGGGACGGCCACCACCGAGGCGATGACGAGCCGCACGAGGCCCTGGGCGGCGTTGCGGGTCTCCTCCGAGGACGCCGAGCTGTGCGCGAGCACGGCCTTGCCGACGACGAAGAACAGCGACACCACCCCGGTGATGACCGTGAGGTACAGCGTCGCGGAGTGGATCTTCTCCACCGAGCCGCCGTCGGCACCGATCTGCGGGATCGGGATGTTCATCCAGAACGACATCATGATGCCGACCGCGCTGCCCACGCCCTCCTTGAGGGAGTTGACCATGCTGTCGAACGCCGAGGCCGCGACGTTGCTGACGCCGTTGCTGACCGCGGCACCGCCGACGGTCTTGGCGAGCTCGAACGTGCAGGCGGGGTTGATCGGGTTCGTGCACAGGTCGGGCATCTCAGACCCCTGACCACGGGATGTAGCCGGCGCCCTCGAGGTCGGTGACCACGTAGGACGTGGCCGAGCTGCCGCTGGGCAGCAGCACGAGCTTCCAGTCCCCGTCGACCCACGTCACCGTGAAGTCCGCGGCCTGCAGCCCGCCCGAGGTGCCCTTGCGGGCCACGCTGATCGTGGCGACGGTGTCGGTGTAGTTGGACACCTTGAACCCGGCCACCTGCGCCAGCTGGGTGCTGGGCACAGAGTTCGGGGCGATGTTGATGGTCGTCCGGTAGGCGATCCAGGCGTCGCGGCCCTCGCCGGCGACGATCTGGGTGTCGACCACGTTCCGCCACAGGTCATCGGGTGCCAGGAAGCGGCGGGTGTCGATCTGGAGGGAGGCGAACAGTGCCCCCGCGGCGTCGTGGGTGTAGCCGCTGGCCACACCCAGACCGTCGACCGTCTTGGGTCCGGCGGTGGGCGAGTAGGGCAGGACCACCCCCTGGTAGAGCTCCCAGCGGGTCCCGGCCGGGGCCTCGGTGAGGCCGGTGGACCCGCCCTGCGCCGGGGTGGCCACCGCCACCGACGTCGGCGCCGCAACGACGCTGGTGGTCGGGCCGGTGCCGGTGGCGGTGGTGTCGTCGCGGGTGAAGACGTAGGTCAGCACGGCACCCAGGACGAGCACGAGACCAATGACGACGGCGGCGACGAACAGGGTCGCGGTCGAGCGGGTCGGGCGCCCCTCTTCCTCGGGTGCCCGACCCGACGTGCCCTGCTCGGCCATCAGATGACCAGCGTGTTCACGATCGCGACGGCGCTGGCGACGATGACCGCGCCGATCGCGACCTTCGCCAGACCCTCGCCGTCGGAGCCGCGGCCCTGCTGCTTGTCGAAGGCGAGCTTGCCGCCGGCGACCATCGCGGCCACGACCAGGGCCAGGACCACGCCCCACATGACCCAGGAGGCGAGGGTGTTGAACTTGTCGGCCCCGGGAGGGGCGACCGGCCCGCCGGGGCCGATCTGGGCCAGGAAAACCGTGGTGGTCGAGGAGAGCGCGTTCATCGTCGTGTCCTTCCAGAGCTGCGGTGGGTGGGGTGGAGCCGGTGGAGCACCCGGGCGGGGCCCGGGACGTGGTGGGACCGCGGTGCGCTCACGTGGTCGTCGCGGCTGGGGCCGGGGTGGTGGGCCCGGTGCGCCGGGCCTGGACGAGGTCGTGGATCGCGGTGACCGCGGCGAGGTACTGCGGCGGCACCGTCGGGGTGGCGTCCCGCTTGCCCTTCACCGCCGCCACCGGGGTGTCGGGGCTCCAGGTGGGCAGCTCGTGCAGGCGGGCGCCGCGCCAGGACTCGACCCAGGGCAGGTGCCAGGACGTCGGGGCGGCGGCGGCCACCAGCTTCATGAGGTTGCGGATCTCCGCCGGCGGCTTGCCGGGGGCGTCGGCGACGGTCACCAGGCCCAGGACCCGCAGCGCCGGGGGCAGCTCGCACACCGCGTACTGGCGCAGCAGGTCCCTGGCCCGCTCCAGGCCCTCGGTGTGGGTGCGGCACACCAGGACGACGTTCGGTGACTGGGACACGTCGCCGCCGGGCCACCACCGCATGCAGTCCCCCGACACCGGGGCCACCGCGGTCAGGGTGGAGACCCCGGCGCCGCCGTGGGCGCCGAGCCACCACCAGTGCGGGTCCTCCGCCCCGGTGCCGACCACCGCGGGGACCGGGCAGTGCCACACCCCGGCCTGGCGGTGCAGCTCGGGTGCGGTGACCCCGGGGACACGGAAGCGGACGGGCAGGTCACCGGCCTCGGGGGCGGTGACCTGCGGGCTCGGCTCGGTGATGGTGGTGCTCATGGGCTCGGTCCTCTCTGCGGAACGGAGGGTGCTGGTCGGGACGTGGTGGCTCACCGCTGGTCGATGTTGGCCACCGCCCACCCCGCGTGGGTGGCCTGCAGCGCGACGTAGGCGACGACGACGACCGGGGCCAGGGCCTGACCGGACGCGGTGGTCGGGGTCTGGGTGACCAGGTCGATACGGAAGGCGGTGGTGGCGGTGTCGGCGGGGCGGTCATCGGGCAGCCCGGTGACCTCGGCGCTCAGCTGCACCCCACGGGCAGCCCACCCCTGCCACTGCGCACCCGCCCCGATCACCGGGGGGCTACCCATGATCGTGGCGGCGTAGGCCGGGGTGAGCAGCGCACTCGCCCGGGCGGCGGCGGCGTTGGGACCCTCGTCGACGGTGGTGTCAGCGGTGAAGAACACGGTCAGCACCGCGGTGGCCACCGCGTCCGCGCTGGTGCGGTCGACCCCGGCGGCGATGCCCTCCCCGGTCGCGGTGGTCGGGGCCACCCGCTGCGGCGTGGACTCCAGAACCGTGGTCGGGGTGAGCGCGGCCGCGCTCGAGGTGACGCTCACCTGCAGTGCCGGCGGCGTCGCCGTGGACGGGGCCGGCGGCGTGGCCGTGGCACTCGACGTCACCGACGGCGCGTCGCTCGCGCTGCTGGTGCTGCAGCCCGCCACCAGCAGCAGCAGCGTCGCCGCGGCCGCGGCGCTCAACCGGATGGGCATCACCCGAACCGCCGGGCAGTCATTGTCTCGCCGCGCCAGCCGGACAGGTTGTCGATGCGCACCAACGTCCCGGACTGCGGTGCGTTCACCATCTGCCCGTTGCCGATGTAGATGCCGACGTGGTGCACCTTCGGGTTGCCGAAGAACAGCAGGTCCCCGGGCACGATCTGCGTGACGGGCACCGCGGTCCCCATCCGGGACTGCACCGCCGCGGAGTGCGGCAGCACGATCGTCCCGCCGCTGGCGGCGTTCACCGCGTACAGGGTCAGCCCGGAGCAGTCGAACCCGGCGTTGGCGTAGTCCCCGAAGCGGTCGCCGGTGCCGCCGTCGCGGATGCCCTTGGTGGGCCCGTTGACGTTGCCACCACCCCAGGAGTAGCGGGTGCCCTGCCACTGGCTGGCCGCGTCGATGAGGTTGGTGGCGAACGGCCCACCCGGGACGACACCGTGGCCGGAGGGCCCGGTGCCGATCTGGGTGTACTTCGCCTCCAGGGTGCGGATACGGCTCACGTAGGCCGGGGTCTCCCCGTTCTGCGGGATCCCCCCGGCCCCGTACACCGCCCCGGCCCCGGCGTTGTAGGCGGCGAGCATCAGGTCCGTGACGTCACCGGAGACCCGCCCCGCATCCAGCGCGGCCTGCATCTTCCCGACCAGCTCGCAGTCGAAGCGCCCCTGCGCCATGACCGCGTC
>JBBSUN010000100.1:0-5842 GCA_038234335.1 Mycobacteriales bacterium | reverse complement strand
GAAGGTTTTTGCAACACGGCCACTCCCCCGCCGGCTCGTTCCCGGCTGTTAGGGATCGAGGTGCTGTCGCTGCGGCGGGGTCCCTGGTGGCCCGCCGGCCGTTACCTGGACAGGGTGCGCGGCTCGTGGGCAGGTCACCGTAATGGCCAGACACGGCCCGCCTGGTGGTGGGCGTCCCCGGGTCTGCCCACCGGACGGGCCGGGTTCATCGCGGCCTTGCCGGTCTGGGGCGCCCATCCTGGGCGAAGCCGGGCGGCCGGGAGATCAGAAGCCGGTGGGAGCGAGGCACGAGCGGACACCGGTGGTGAGCTACGCCGGCCGACGGAGGAGGTCGGGGCACCAGTGTTCCGGCGCAGCCGGCTGCAGTGGTGCCCACGTCACCACCCACCGTGGCGGCGCCGGCGGGAGCTACGGGATGCGGGAGGGCTGGTGCGACAAAGCCGGCGGTTTCGCGATTGGACTCGCTTCAGGATGACGGAGCAACTAGCCCCACCTGGAAGTGACGACCTCGTGGCCCACGCCCGCGTTCGCCGTCTCGCGTTCCTCAGCTCTACCGAAATGACACGCAATACCCGCATGACCCGGGCGAGTGCTGGTATTGCGTGTTGTCGGGGTGGTCACCGGTCACTCCGGGGACGGGCCCGGGGTGAGGGGGGCGTCGGAGTCCGGGAACGGCTGCCCACCGTTGTAGGTCTCGGCCAGCCATGCGACCTCCTTGTCGATCGCGGTGGCTACCAGCGAGGACAGGTTGCTGAGCCCGGGAACCCGCCCGGCGAGATGCCGGGCGGCGTTGCGGGCCTCACGCCGGGTGTCGGTGGGCACGTACACGGTGAACTGGACCTTGCCCGACGGGATGCGCTTGGTGCTGGCCCGAGCGTTTGTCGCACCCGCCGGCTCTACCGGTGCTGCTGTCGGCTGCTCTACGGGGACCCCGGGCGGCGGGGGTGCGACGGTCGCGGGCGCCGGGGTACTCGGCTGGGCCGGGCTGCGCCCGGCGAGGGCACTGGGCCGGCGTTGCGGGCGGGTCATGGAGTTCCTTCCGTCGAGGCGGTAGTAGTGGGGCCGCTGGTGCGCAGAGCACGGAGGTAGCCGTCGTAAATCTCGGCCAGGACCCGGCCCTCCGTGGTCCCCCACTCGTCGAGGCCCTTCCCTGCCTCGGCGGCGTCGTTGATGACCGCGAGCTTCGGCACGGGCGGCTGCAGCACGTGCTCGACGTTGCCGCTGATCTCCTCGAGCCAGAACTGTCCGGTCAGGGTGCGGGCCTCGTGGGCGTTGATGATGACGCCGCCGATGGCCAGGCGGCTGTTGTAGGCGTCGCGGACCACGTCGATCGTGCTGAGCAGCTTCGCCACCCCGCTCGTGCTCAGCAGCTTGGATTGGGTCACCACGACCACGGCGTCCGCGGCAGCCAGAGCATTGACCGTGAGTTGGTCGAGGCTGGGTGGGCAGTCAAGCAGGACGAGGTCGTAGTACCCGTTCACCTGTCCCAGGGCGGTCGCGAGCCGCTTCTCTCGGCCTGCCCCGGCGACGACAAGCTCGTCCCGGACCAGACCCAGGGCCTCCCCCACTGTCGGAACCAGGTCCACTTCAGGCCACACGGTGTCGACGGTGACGTCGACGACCGTGTCGGTGGTGAGCCTGGTCAGCACGTCGGCTAATCCCCTGGCGTCCTCGGCGATGGGTTCCTTGACGATGAGCTCGGTGAGGTTGCCTTGCGGGTCGGCGTCGACCAGCAGCACCCGCAAACCTGCCCGAACTGCGGCGCGACCGAGGTTGATGGTGGTGATGGTCTTACCGACCCCACCCTTCTGGTTGACCACGGCCAACGTCAGCACGGGTACTCCTTTCGTCAGCTCAATCATAGTCAAGTATTGCGTGCGTTCTCGGTATTGCGTGCATCATGGGTATTGCGTGTTGATCATCAGGTGCCACGTGCCACGGTAGGGCTGCGCGGCGGGCAGCTTGAGCAGGTCCTCGGTTTGGGTGGCGACCGGGCCCGGAAGTGGTCGCCTTGCAAGGAGATACCCGCAGAGCACGACGCCTCGGCGGCGGCGTACCTGCGGCCTGGGTCTGCAGCAAACCAGCGAGCTCGCCGACGGTGGTGTCCATGAAAACCAGGGTCACCACGGCTCATGCATGCGTGTATTGCGTGCGTTTAGGTATTGCGTGTAACTAATCGGCTCTCGGCGAGGCAGGTGCCGTGCGGGTGGTACGTAACACCGCGGTCGTCGACCGCGGGCACCAAACCCGGCTGGAGTGCGATAGCTGACGATGACCCTTACGTCGAGGGAGTGCTCCTCGATCTCCTCCCGGGTCACCCAGCCTAGACAGAGGAAGCTGCACGCCTCGCCCGGTTCAAGTCCGCACTCGCCGCAGAGGATGGTCATGTGATCGGCGTCGGTTCTCATGTTGCCTCCACCGCCACCAGATCCATGCGCCAGTTCTACGCAATACCGGTATTACACGTATGCGGTATTGCGTGTAATACCGGGCGACGATCTGTCCTATGGCCCTCCCCGTCCGCTGGGGTACCTCGACCTGGGCAATGGCGGGCTCCGCAATCATAGGTTTCGATGGTTCGGATCCCGGCGGCACAGCCGCACCGGCCATCGGTCGCCCCGCTGGTCACTCCCAGGGCCAAAGGTGGACCCGACTGCGCCGGGGCAGTAGGGAACATCTTCGCCTTCCCCCACCCCAGTGGGCCTTCAGTCTGGGGGTGTCCTCACCGCGATCAACCCTCAACGGTGACGCGTTGTTGGGGGTCTGGCTCGCTGCGCCCGTGCTCACGGCTGCGGGCGCCCCGTCCCTTCGGTCTTGCCACCGGGGCGGGGGACTCGGCCCGTGGAGGGAGCGGGCCGGGCTGCGGTGCTCGGACCCCGGCGACACTGGGTGGACCAGCCCAGGACCAACACGAGAACGACTGGGGGACAGGCACATGGTGGTGATCGGTTACAAGCTGGGTTACGGGCAGACGATCGTGGTGATGGTACCCAGTGACCAGGTCCAGGAAGATCAGATCCTCGGTGACGTGCGGGCGTGGTGCCCCACCTGCCACGTCGAGCACCCGGTCACCCAGGTCCGGCTGAAGGTCCGGTGACACGGTCACCGTCCACGCCGGTGGGCGATCTCCTCGGCCAGGGCGACGCGGTCGGCGGCGGCTTGCTCGGCACGGCGCCGTTGTGCCGCTGCGGCTGCCGCGCGGGTGGCGGCCAGGGCCGCGACACGGCCGGGCCCGACCAGGGCCACCACGGCGACCCGGCGGGCCGCGGCATCGGTGTCACGGCGTGCGAGTTGGTCGGCGGTGCGGGCTTGGCGGCGGGCAAGCTCGTCGGCAATTTGGGCGTCGATCAGGGCGGTGGGTCGTTCGTTGACGTCGACTCGGGCGAGGAGGTGGCACAGGTAGGAGATGGGCCGGCGTGGGTCGGGGAGGATCGGTCGCCCGGTGGCGGCGACGTCGATGAGGAGTTGGTCGAGGTCGCGGGCGGTCCACCCTGCTGCTACGGCTGCTGTGAGGGCCCCTGACCATCGGTGCGCCCCGTACCGTCGGGCCCACCTGGGGCAGGTCTCGGAGGCTCGCCAGGCCAGCATCAGGGCCGTCCCGGCACTTCTGGAGGCGGTCGACTCACCTGGCGCACCTGCTGTTGTCGAAGCGCGGCGCGCAGCGTCGTCCTGGCCCCGCGCAGCGGGTGTGTTTGGTCGGTTGTTGTTGGAGGTGAGTACCTTCCCAGCGCTTCGCTCGGGGGAAGAACGACCACTACGTGGTGGGGTGCCACGCCGTGTCTGACCTGCAATGACCCGCTCGGAGTTGTCCACAGGTGCCGGGTCGGGGAAGCGAGCACTGGGGTGCAGGGCGTACTCGGCGCACCATCCCCGTCGGGTGTCACCGCGCTCCCACGAGGCCAGGCGCTCGGTGAAGGATCGGTGGCGTCCGCCCTGAACCTCGGTGGCCAGGCCCACCAGCCGCAACCATGTACGGGCCCGGGTCACGGTGCGCCGGCCTAAACCCGCCGCGGCGGTGAGCCCGGCCGGGCCACCGGAGACCCCCAACAGCGGGCGCGAGTTGCGCCCGCTGCGGTGATCGGCGGCTTGGGCGTGGGCGGTGGCCACGGCCAGCACCGCCCGCAGCGACACGCCACCGCCGGTGGTGGCCACCAGCTGGGGGCGGGTGAGCAAATACCCGCGCCGGTACACCGCGGCGACGTGGGTCAGCCACCGTTCGGCCGACCACCAGCACGGCAGCGCCGACCAGCAGATCGGCTCGACGCTGGCGCGGGCCAGAGGCCGGCGCAGCACCGAGACCGGGGGAGTAGTGGGGTCACGTCGGGCCGGCGGGCGCGTGTTGCGAGAAGCGACACGCGATCGGGTGGCCCTCGTGTATGGACCGGATTCAGGGTAGGAGGTACCCTGAGACAAGGCGCTCAAGCCAAGTCCCTTCGGGGCAATGCACCAAGCCAGCGAGCTAGTCACTCACTGGACCTAGTCAAGAACCGGAACCCGCCCTGCCAGGGGCGGGTTTTCGGCGTTCTAGGGCCTACTGACCTGGTGCGATGTGGAGTTGTTGTCATGCGGCCGTGTAGGCCGCGCTCCTCACGCGGACTGGGGCAGCGCCTCCTGCCCCGGGGCAACCCGGCTCTTTCGGCGTCGGCCAGGAACGCCGACGGGCCGTGCGGCGCCCAAGATGCGCTGCTCGAAAAGCTGCTGCTGCGTCAGACCCAGCTCGGCGGCTTCCCGCCGCAGCTGTTCGCGGTCCTCGACGGGCATCCGGAACGTCACCGAAACCTGACGGGCCGACGTGCGCAGTTCTCCGTACGCGTTGGGCATGAACGGACCATGGCACGAGCAATCCGGATGGAGATGCGTTTTGGCCCCGACACGCCGGGAAGTTCACCGAAGTCAAGTAGTACTAGTCAGTCACTGCAGTAGAGGGTAATCGATGTCTAGAGCGCGCTGGCCCTATGCATGAAGGACTCGCGGGTGCGGGTGGCGATGGTGGTGAGCTGGTCAAGCGGCAGCCCGAAGCAGTCGGCCAGTGCTTGGAGCTGGGCGGGCGTCGGGACGGTGGCTCCACGCTCGAGGGCGCTGATGGTGGAGACGCTGACGCCGACCTGCTTGGCGACCGAGGCTTGGGTGAGGCCGACCTGGAACCGGAGGTCGGCCAGGTGAAGGTCGTTCTCGGGAACCACCATGAGATCGATGATGGGGAGCCGGAGGGCGTCCGCCACTGCCGCCAACTTGGCTGGCGACGGGTCCTTGAGAGCGTTCTCCCACGAGCTGATGGTCATGGTGCCGACCCCGGACAGGGCGGCGAGCTGCTGCAGGGTCAGGCCGAGCGCGGCGCGGCGTCGGCGTAGGGCGCCAGGGCTGAAGCCGCGTGCTCCGCGTCGGCTCACCTGCACCTCGTCCTGGTCGTCGGCCACCCCCGGTGGCTGCATCTTGGCTGTCCTTCCCCTTACCCATCCAGTCGTCCTGCACAAAAGGATAATCAATACCTAGACGGGTCGGTGAGGGCGGCGTACGGTTCACCTAGCACCGAGTAATCAGATGAACACAGTGGGTTACTTCAATGCGAGAACGGTCGTTGGTCGGGTGTAGTCATCAGGCCGAGTCCCTGGGGAGGGGCACCGGTCAGAGGGGGTGGGGTTGGGTTGAGCACGGCGGGTGTGGTGGGTGGTGCAGCCGGTGGAGTGCTGAGCATCGTGTGGCTGGTGACGACGGTGGTGGGGGCGCAGCAGCCCGCCACGGCGGCCGGCATGGGGCAGCTGCAGTCGGGGACGGTGCCGGCGGTCTTCGAGCCGTGGGTGCTGAAGGCGGGGGCGTTGTGTGCGCAGGTCCCGGCTCCGCT
>JBBSUN010000099.1:0-5852 GCA_038234335.1 Mycobacteriales bacterium | reverse complement strand
CCCCGTCCTGGCCCGGCGCGGGGGCGGACAGGACGTCCAGCACCGCTTTCAGGGTGGCGGTGGCGTGCGGGTCGAGCTGGGCGCGGAGCTGACCCATGCCGGTGGAGTCGATCCCGAGGTGGGCCTCGCGGCGGGTGTGGGCGTCGGGGTCGAACCGGTCGGCCCGGTCGGGGTCCAGGGTGTGCAGCAGATGCCGGGCCAACCTGCGGAACACCGGGGCGGTGAACGTGGTGGCGTGGGAGCTCAGCAGGGCGTCGATCTCCGGGGCCCGCTCCCGCACCGTGCGCACCGGGACCGAGGCCAGCGCCCGGACGGCCAGCGCGGCGTGCTCCGCGGTCGTGGAACCGTCGGTGAGGGCCTGGCCGACCCCCGGCAACGGACCACCCACCCCGAGCGCCCGGGCCTGCTCCAGATCACCGAGCACGCGCCCCCGGGACAGCACGGTGCGTCCGGCGACCGCGGCCACCGTGGTGAGCTCGTCGCGGGCGGCGGCCTCGGCTAGCACCACCAGGTAGGTGGCGCGGGCCGCGGCGACCACCCGGGTCAGCCCCACCGCAGTCTCGACCGCGTCGTCGTCGGAGCACGACCACACCCGCTCGCGCCGCTGCGCGAGCCCGGTCAGCACCCCGTCGACGTCCATGAAGCGAACATACGTTCGTGGTCTGACAGTTCTGGGGACGAGCTGGGTGCAAGGGTGCACGAGTGACGCAGGACCTGGAGGGTGATCCCCGCCGAGCGGCCGAGCTGTGCCGCGCCGCCCACGAGCGCCTGCTGCGCACCGCTCGTGCACTGGGCCCGGAGCAGGTGTCCGCGCCGAGCCGGCTTCCCGGGTGGACCGTCGCTCACGTCCTCACCCACCTGGCCCGCAACGCCGACGCGCACGGTCGACGGCTGGCGGGATCGCTCCGCGGTCAGGACGTGCCGAAGTACGTGCTGACGGAGCAGCGCCAGGACGAGATCAAGGAGGGCGCCCACCGTTCCGCCGCCGAGATCGTCACCGACCTGGAGACCAGCGTCACCGGCCTCCACGAGATCTTCGACCGCTGCGCCGTCGCCGGCTGGCCGAACGGTCACCTGCGCGGGGGCGGTACCTACGGTGCCGCGGGCTGCCCCGCCCACCGGCTGCGCGAGGTGGAGCAGCACCACGTCGACCTCGGCCTCGGCTACACCCCGGCGGACTGGCCCGCGGAGTACGTGGCGTGGGACCTGCCGGTGCTGCTGGCGACCGTCCCAGACCGTCTGCCACCCGAGCAGGTGCGCGGCGTCACGGCCTGGCTCGCCGGCCGCGGTCCGCTGGACCCCACCACCACGCTCACCCCCTGGTGACCCGGTACCCGTCTCCCGTCGCGAGCACGTCGGTGAACGCCCCCACCGGCTTTCCGCACCGCCGCTCGCAGCCGCTCCAGTGCACCGGCCCGCCCGGGTCGCCGTCCGGCGTCGTCCGTCCCAGTGCGACGGCCACTGCCGCATCCCCCCGCACGTCGGCGAGGGCCTTGGCGCACCCCGGCCGGCCGGTGCAGGCACTGACCCGCGACCACCGCGACGGCGCCGGCACCAGCCCGGGCACCTCGACCGCCCCTCCGCGCACCACTGCACCCAGGACGATGATGCTCCGCCGCACCGTCACCCGCACCTCCCGCCCCACCAGCGCGTCCGCGGCCGCCGTGCTCAGCCGCGCCGCGGGCACGTCCCACTCCGTCCCCACCTCGGGCGATCCGGCACCGGAAGGCAGCGCCACCCGAGGACGCCCCCGTCGCAACGTCGAGGCCAAGCCGGCACCACCGTCGGGCAGGTCCGTGACCCGCCACGCCCCGTCGCCGGTCGCGAGCAGCCCCTCGGCCACCGCCAGCAGCTCGTCCACCACCTGGTCGGACCCGACCACCACCCCGGCCGGGCCCACCCACCAACCCCCGGGCCCGGCGACCGCCACCGCGTCCGGCCGCTGCGCGGCGACGTCCCCGCTGCCGTCGTCGACCGCGAACAGGAACCGACCCGACAGCGCCGACAGCGGTGTTCGAGCGCAGAGCGCTCGGTCGAGCGCCACCACCACCGGGTCAACCGCCCGCGACCACGGCGAGGCGAGGATGTTGCGCACCCGCTCGTGCGTCGCCGACGGCAGCAGCCCCAGCTCGGCGACGGCCTCGGCCACGTCCGGCGTCACCCGGCGCAGCTGCAGGTTCGCCCGCGACGTCAGCTCCACCTCACCGAGGCGGGTCAGCGCGGCCAGGACCTCCCCGCGGACCCGTCCGCCCGGCAGCCGCACCCGGGCCAGCAGCCCGTCGGCCGCCTCGTGCAGCGTCAGCGCACCGGGGCAGCGATCGGGAACCACCGCACCAGGGTAGGACCCGTGAGACCCTGGGGCGGTGATCCTGCTGCTCTCCACGTCCGACACCGACCTGCTCTGCGCGCGCACCTGCGGGGAGGACTACGAGCTCGCGAACCCGAACTTCCACGACCCCGACGAGGTCGACCGGATGCTGCGCGAGGCCGACGTGGTGGTGCTGCGCCTGCTGGGCGGCCCGCGGATCTGGGACGGCATCGACAAGGTGCTCGCCTGCGGGAAGCCGCTGGTCGTGCTGGGTGGGGAGCAGACCCCGGACGCCGAGATGATGGAGATGTCGACGGTGCCCGGCGGGGTCGCGGCCCAGGCGCACGCCTACCTGGCGCAGTCGGGCCCGGAGAACCTGACCCAGCTGCACCACTTCCTCTCCGACGCGCTGCTGCTCACCGGGGAGGGCTTCGACGCGCCCGCCGAGACGCCCGCGTGGGGCGTCCGGCCGCGCCCGGTCCCCACGGAGACCGACCGCCCGACCATCGCCGTCCTCTACTACCGCGCCCACGAGCTCTCCGGGAACACCATCTTCGTCGACGCCCTCGCCGACGCCATCGACGCCGCGGGCGGCATCGCCAAGCCGTTGTTCTGCGCGTCGCTGCGCACCGCCGACGACGCCCTGCTCGCCGAGCTCGCCACCTGCGACGCGCTGGTCACCACCGTGCTCGCCTCGGGCGGCTCCACCCCGGCCGCGGTCACCGCCGGCGGCAACGACGAGGACTGGGACGTCGGCGACCTCGCCGCCCTGGACGTGCCGATCCTGCAGGCCATGTGCGTCACCTGGGGCCGGCACCAGTGGCTGGAGTCACCCGAGGGCCTCACCCCGCTGGACACCGTCACCCAGGTGGCGATCCCCGAGTTCGACGGCCGCATCATCACCGTCCCGTTCTCCTTCAAGGAGGTCGACGAGATGGGCCTGACGACGTACCAGCCCGACGCCGAGCGCACCGCCCGCGCCGCGTCCATCGCCGTCAAGCACGCCCGCCTGCGCCGCATCGACAACGCCGACAAGCGCGTCGTGCTCATGCTCTCGGCCTACCCGACGAAGCACTCCCGCATCGGCAACGCCGTCGGCCTGGACACCCCTGCCAGCCTGGTGAGCCTGCTCGCCGCCATGCGCGCGCGCGGCTACGACATCGGCCCCGTCGACGGCCCGGACGCCCTGCCCGGGGTGGCCGCGCAGGACGGCGACGCCCTGGTGCACGCCCTCATCGCCGCGGGCGGCCAGGACGAGGACTGGCTGAGCGCCGAGCAGCTCGAGGGCAACCCGGTGCGCATCTCCGCCGCGAGCTACCAGCGCTACTTCGACACCCTGCCGATCGAGCTGCGCGACACCATGACCGAGCACTGGGGCGACGCCCCCGGGAAGCTCTACGTGGACCGGTCCGCCGACCCCGAGGGCGAGATCGTGCTCGCCGCCCTCCGCAGCGGCAACGTCGTGGTGATGGTGCAGCCCCCCAGGGGTTTCGGCGAGAACCCCATCGCGATCTACCACGACCCCGACCTGCCGCCGAGCCACCACTACCTGGCCGCGTACGAGTGGCTGCGCACCGAGATGAAGGCCGACGCGGTGGTGCACGTGGGCAAGCACGGCAACCTGGAGTGGCTGCCCGGCAAGGCCGCTGCGCTCTCGGCCGCCTGCGGGCCCGACGCCGCCCTGGGCGACCTGCCGCTGGTCTACCCGTTCCTGGTCAACGACCCGGGCGAGGGCACGCAGGCCAAGCGCCGCGCCCACGCGACGATCATCGACCACCTCGTGCCGCCGATGACCCGGGCCGACAGCTACGGCGACATCGCGCGCCTGGAGGGCCTGCTCGACGAGCACCAGCAGATCGCGGCCATGGACCCGGCGAAGCTGCCCGCGATCCGCCAGCAGATCTGGACGCTCATGGAGGCGGCCAAGCTCGACCACGACCTGGGCCTCGACGAGCGCCCGCACGACGCGGAGTTCGACGAGTTCCTGCTGCACGTCGACGGCTGGCTGTGCCTGATCAAGGACGCCCAGATCCGCGACGGGCTGCACGTGCTCGGCCTCGCCCCGGTGGGCCCGGCCCGGGTGAACCTGGTCCTGTCCATGCTGCGCGCCCGCCAGATGTGGGGTGGCCGCCTGGCCCAGCCCGGTCTGCGCGAGGCCCTCGGCCTGGGCCTGGACGACACCGGCCTCGCCGAGACCGACGCCGCCGAGACCTCCGCGATGGCCCTGGTCCAGGGCCTGGAGGACCGCGAGTGGGACCCGGCCGCCGTCGCCGAGGTGGTGGCCTCGGTCGAGCTGGCGCAGGACGTGGACCTCGACGTGGTGCGTCAGGTGCTCACCTTCGCCGCGACGGAGATCGTGCCCCGCCTCGCGCGGACCACCGACGAGATCACCCACACCCTGCACGCGCTGGAGGGCGGCTACATCCCCGCCGGCCCGTCGGGCTCGCCGCTGCGCGGGCTGGTCAACGTGCTGCCCACCGGGCGCAACTTCTACGCCGTCGACCCCCGTGCCGTGCCCAGCCAGCTGGCCTGGGAGACGGGGCAGGCGCTCGCCGACTCGCTGCTGGAGCGCTACCTGTCCGAGACCGGGTCCTACCCCCGCTCGGTGGGGCTCTCGGCGTGGGGCACCTCGGCGATGCGGACCTCCGGCGACGACATCGCCCAGGTCCTGGCGCTGATGGGCGTCACCCCGGTGTGGGACGAGCAGTCCCGACGGGTGTCCGGTCTGGAGCCGATCGGGCTGGCCGAGCTGGGCCGCCCCCGCGTCGACGTCGTCGTCCGGATCTCCGGCTTCTTCCGCGACGCCTTCCCGCACGTCGTCGGGATGCTCGACGACGCCGTCCAGCTCGTCGCCGAGCTCGACGAGACCGCCGAGCAGAACTTCGTCCGCGCGCACGTCGAGACCGACCTCGCCGAGCACGGCGACCGCCGCCGCGCCACCACCCGCATCTTCGGCTCGCGGGCCGGGGCCTACGGGGCGGGGATGCTGCCGGTGATGGATGCCGGCACCTGGCGCGACGACAAGGACCTCGCCGAGGTGTACGCCGCGTGGGGTGGCTACGCCTACGGGCGCGGCCTCGCCGGCACCGAGGCCCGCGCCGACATGGAGACCAGCTACAAGCGGATCGCGGTGGCGGCCAAGAACACCGACTCCGCCGAGCACGACATCATCGACTCCGACGACTACTTCCAGTACCAGGGCGGCATGGTCGCCATGGTCCGGTCGCTGACCGGCGAGGCTCCCAAGGCCTACATCGGTGACTCCACCCGACCCGAGGCCATCCGCACCCGCAGCCTCGGCGAGGAGGTGGCCCGCGTCGTCCGATCCCGGGTGGTGAACCCGCGCTGGATCGCCTCCATGCAGCGCCACGGCTACAAGGGCGCCTTCGAGCTCGCGGCCACCGTGGACTACCTGTTCGGCTACGACGCGACCACCGGGGTGGTGGCCGACTGGATGTACGAGGCCGTCACCCAGGCCTACGTGCTCGACGAGACGAACCGGAAGTTCCTCGCCGAGAGCAACCCGTGGGCGCTGCACAGCATG
>JBBSUN010000098.1:0-6069 GCA_038234335.1 Mycobacteriales bacterium | reverse complement strand
GACTGGATTGAAATGTACTACAACACCCAGCGGCGCCACTCCACACTCGGATACTTGACACCCCGAGAATACGAACTAGGCTACACGGACATCAACCAAATAGCGGCCTAAACCGTGTCCACTTTACCGGGAACACTCCAGGCACCGGATGCGCGCCGAAGCCGCCCTGCTCGTCGACCCCACCCTGTCCGTCCTCGACGGCCACGCCATCGCCGTCACGGCCCACCACCAGCTGCTGCACGACGTCCCCCGCCTGGTCGACGCCACCATCCACCTCAGCCCCACCGGGGAGCACGGCACCACCCAGCACCAGGTCCTCGCCCACCACCGATGAACGACGACCACTCACCCACCACCCGGTGCAGGACCGCCCGCCAGACCGGGACGGAGCCGTCGTGGAGATCGAGACCGACGGGTTGGTGACGAGCTGGCCCGCCTCAAGTGGGTCCAGGGCCGCGTGGGCGGCGTCATCCACGTGATCGAGGAGGGCCAGGACTGCTCCGAGGTCCTCACACAGCTCGTCGCCTGACCGAGGCTTCGCAGGACGCCGTCCTCACGGTTGCCGTGCCGCAGTGCTGACCACGCAGGTTGGCCGGACGGCTGATCGGGGGTGGGGCTGCGAGGGCGCTGTGGGGGTGGGCAGCGGGCGGTGCAGGCGGGCGCAGGACCAGCTGTCGCTCATGCCTTGAGCAACAGGACGATCCCGGACACGAGCGCGAAGATCAGCACGCCGGAGCGGAGGCGAGGACCTCCGACACGGTGGTGGACGGCGTGGCTGGCCAGGGCACCGACGCCCACAGCAGGAAGCAGCAGCGCGGCCACCCCGACCTGGGTCCCCACGATCCTGCCGGTGGCGAGGAGCACGCCCAGGGAGATGACCTCGCCCACCAGGAAGCACAGCGCCACCGTGGAGCGCAGGACCGGTGCCGCCCGGTGCTGGTACACCATGACCAGAGGGGGCCCACCTACTCCCGTCGCGGTCTCGGTGACCCCGGTCACCACCCCGGCGAACAGCTGGGCCCTCCGGCCCGGGACGAAGGACGGGGCGGCGAGGCTGAGCAGCACCGCGAGCACGGTGAACCCTCCGATCAGCAGGTTCAAGCTGCTCGTGGGAACGGCGACCAGGACGGCGAACCCGCCGGCAGTCCCGACCAGTCTTCCACCGCTGATCCAGCCCGCCCCAGGCCAGTCGACCGCTTCGAGCTCGCGGTTGGCCACGTACAGGTTCAGCGGGATCATCAACGCGAGCACCACGACGGGTAGTAGATCGGCCTGGACGATCCCCATGACGGGTACCGCGACCAGCGCGAAACCCATCCCGGTGGAACCTTGGACGAACGCGGCGAACGCCACCACCACGAAGAGCACGGCGAAGGCCGTCAGGCTCACGCAGCCACCCTTCAGGCTCATCCACAGTCGCTGCTCCGGGGACCGGCCACACAGCACCCAGCTCCGCGCAACATCGGCGGCCAACGCAAAAATTTCCGTCGTGACGCGACGGGAATCTTCACACGACAGACTTTCGTCGGCAACAACGCGCGCGCTGCCGTCCGCTGGCTAGCGTAAGTCGTCTGACCCGGCCCGCAGCGCGGCCTTCCATCCCTTCTCGGGCGGCCAGGCCACGCCCCAGGGCAGCAAGCTGATCTCGCGTCCAGCCACCGGCTGGGGTGCGAGCCGCGTCGACCTCGGCGGGTGTAGGTGTTCGCCTCGTCCGCGGCACGCCGTCTCGCTCGGTAGTCCTTGGCCCGACGCATTCTTCCTCGGCGACCCGCGAAGGGGCTGTGGGCCGCGCCAAAGGTTGGGTCCTGAGGTGGCGTACAACCTGGTGCGGCTCACGCCGAGGACCTCCGCGAGGGAGCCGAAGATGTGGAAGATCAACCGCCCCCCGGGGTGGTGTCGATGTGCTCCTGCAGCGAACGGAACCCGATACCCCGGTCAGCCAGCCCTGGGACGGTTTCGATGAGGTGCGGCAACGACCGGCCCAGGCAGTACACGACGAGGGAGTCCCCCGGGCGCAGCGCGTGCATCACCGCGCTCAGCTCGGGGCGTTCAACGACCGCCCCGGAGGCGGCGTCGGTCCACGTGCGGAAGCACCCCGCGGCGTTCAGCGCGTCGTGCTGCAGCGCAGCGTCCTGCTCGGGAGTCGACACTCTCGCGTACCCCTGCAGCTCACCCACGAGGAGAAGCTGTTCCACAACTCAACTCGACGGCAGTTTGCGACACACTGGTTTCGTCACCGGTTCTGCACTGGTCGCTCACCCGCCCCGCCGGGGCCCACGTTTCGGGTGGGGTCGTGTTCCCAAGAAGGACAATGAGTCCAACCCACTGGCTTCCGAAAGTGGGCAAGACGTATCCTCGCCCACATGGCCACCCCGGGTGGGACAGCACGCCTCGACAAGCGCGGGCGCGTGGTGCTGCCCGCGGACCTGCGTCGGCGCCTGGAGATGCGCCCGGGTGACGAGCTCGTCGTCACCGAGGAAGCGGGGGGCACCGTGCGACTGCAGAGCCGGAGATCTGCTGCGCACGCCCTGCTCGGTCTCGCCGGTCGCCTCGAGCACTCCGCCGTCGACGACCTGCGTGATGATCGGCGCCGCGACGCCACCGGTGAGACCGGTCCGGTGTGACTGCGGTCCTGGACGCCTCCGCGGTGCTCGCCCTGCTCTTCGGTGAGCCCGGCGCCGAGACGGTCGTCGAGCACATCGCCGCCGGTGCCGTCATGAGCACCGTGAACCTCGCCGAGGTCGCCACCGTCCTCGTGCGCAACGACCGGGACCCGAACGCCGTCCTGGATTCGCTCCGGGCCCAGGTCGACGTCCAGCCCTTCACCGATACCGACGCCTTCACCACCGCGCAGCTGTACCCGCTGGTCTCTGCCCGGGGGCTGTCGCTGGGCGACCGAGCGTGCCTCGCCCTCGCCCGCAGGCTCGACGCCCGCGCCGTCACCGCCGAGCACCTCTGGGCTGAGCTCGGTCTCGGCGTCACCGTCGAGACAGTTCGTCCACGCCTGCGCTGATCACGGCCTCACGCGTCGACGACCGTCGCAGTGCTTCGCTCAGGGCGCGCCATACCTCCCCGCGGCGACCCGACGTTCGTCGGACCTGAGCAAGCATGCGGCCGAGGTGTTCGCCGAGGCCGAGAAGCACCCCGTCGCGGTGACCCGTCGAGACGGCGAGTCCCTGGTGCTCATGTCACAGCGTGAGGCCGAGGGACGCGCCCGCCTGTTGAACTGCGCTGCGCAGCTCATCACGGTGACCCTGGAGGCCAGCGGCACCCTGGCGGAGCGGATGTCCAATTCTTTTCCCTGGGTGCTTGCGCTGTCGCCGGCAGGTGGGAGCCGGTGCAGGTGCCGCAGTCGGGGTGTCGACGCGGAGGGGTGTGCACCAGGGCGGCGTCGTCGCGGGCCCAGTCGGGCGGCAGGTCGGAGTGCAGCTGGGGCCATGCTCCTCGATGGCCTGCTCGATGACGATGAGCCACTGCAGGTGCTCCGCAGCATCGTCGATTTCGTGCGCCGACTTCTCGGCGGTGATGGCCGCGTAGTGGGCCCGCTGCGCAAGCCGCGCCGCCTGCTAGCAGGGTGCGGCGACGCTCGCTGAGCGACACGACGACCGGTTTTCACCGGCGTGGCGGACCCGCTTGGTGGACAAGCCCCGCGAACCCGGCCCTTGTCGTGCTTGCGCAGCCCGGTTCTGTGGGACGTCGCCGGTGGCGGGGGGGTGGTTCCCGAAGGCGAGCAGACTCGTTGGGCAGTCGCGTGGTCCCACGATCGGGACACCTCACATGGTGATGGCTACGTACCTCGTTCGCGCTCGAGGTAGAGGGCGGCGTCTGCGCGGGCGATGAGGCTCTCCAGGGTGTCTCCTGGGTTCAGCGTGGTCAGGCCGGCGGAGAAGGAGGCGGAGGTGGGCAGAGCGGACAGCGCAGCGTTTGCCTCGATCAGCCGGGCTTCGGTGTCGTGGAGGCTGAGGCCGGCCACCGCGCAGAGGAACTCGTCGCCGCCGTAGCGGATGACGAGATCGTAGGAGCGCAGCCGGGCGGTGAGGGCGTGCGCGACGGCGCGCAGCAGGTCGTCGCCGGCGGCGTGCCCGCCGGAGTGGTTGACGACCTCGAGCTTGTCGATGTCGACGTAGGCCAGGACCAAGGCCTGACCGGTTCGCTCGGCACGTGCGATCTCGCGCGCGAGCTCCACGAGGCCCGCCCCGCGGGTGTGCGCCCCGGTGAGGGCGTCGAGGGTGGAGTGCTCCCGGTCCCTGGCCGCGGCACCGCGGTCAGCCTGGGAGGTGCTGCGGTCGTCCTCGGCCCGGGCCCGCTCACCGGCGCCCAGCTCGCGGTCGGCCGAGGAGGTGCTCCGATCCAGCTCGGCCTGCATGCGCTCGCTGGCCCCGGCTCCGCGGTCGGTCCTGGAGGTGATGCGGTCACGACGAGCGCTCGCCCGTTCGCTGGCACCGACCTCGCGGTCGTACATCGCGCGTTCACGGTCGGAGGCGGCGGCGCGGCGGGCGGCGGTGAGGCGCACGACCGTGGCGGCGGCGTCCGGGGTGGGTTCGTGCTGCGACTGCTCGTCGTGGTGGTCGCGACGGGTCGCGGCCTCGTCGCGTCGGGTGCCGGACCGGTCCCGCGTGTCGGCGAGGTCGTCGCGGCGGTCGGCGGCCTCGTCGCGGCGGTCCCCGGCCTGGTCGCGGCGATCGGCGAGACGGTCTCGCTGGTCACCGACGAGGTCGCGGCGGTCACCGACGTCGTCACGCTCGTCCCCGGCGTCGTCGCGCTCGGTCCCCGCCCGGTCCCGACGGGTCCCGGCCGCGTCGCGGGCCTCGGCCACCGACAGGGTGGCCCGTGGGGCCCCCGCGGGCTGCGCGCCGTGCTGGGCGATGAGCCTGCTGACCGTCGCCCCGTCGGTGGGTCGGCCGAGCAGGAACCCCTGCCCGAGGACCCCGTGGGCACTCAGGTACGCCCGCTGGGTGTCGGTCTCGATGCCCTCGGCGATGCAGGCCATGCCGAAGCTGCGGGCCAGCCCGATCACGCCGGCAACGATCGCCATCGCACCCCCGTCGTCGGGGATGCCCTCGACGAAGGAGCGGTCGATCTTCAGGGTGGTGGCGGGCAGGTCCCGCAGGTAGACCAAGGACGCGTAGCCGGTGCCGAAGTCGTCGATGGCGAGGTGGACGCCGTGGTCGCGCAGCACCAGCAGCTGCTCCATGCCCGCCGATCCGCTGTCGAGCAGGACCGATTCGGTGAGCTCCAAGGTCAACGCGTGCGACGGAACCCCGGCCATCTCCAGCGCGGAGAGGACGTCGGAGGTGAACGTGCTCCTGGTGAGCTGCACCGCCGACACGTTGACCGCCACCGGGACCAGGATCCCGTGGTCGTGGCGCCACCGGGCGGCCTGGGCAGCACCCAGCTGCAGCACCCGGGCGCCGAGCTCGACGATCTGACCGGAGGCTTCCGCAGCGCCCACGACCTCCAGGGGTGGGATGGGCCGGCCGTCGGGGTCGGTCAGCCGCAGCAGGGCCTCGGCGGAGACGATGACCCCGGTGGACAGGTCGAACACGGGCTGGAAGTCCATCCCGACCTGCTGGGAGTCCAGGGCGTGGCGGATGTGCGCCTCCAGCTCGTGCTGGCGCTGCTGGGCCCGGCGCATCTCCGGAGCGGCGAACACCACAATGTTGCCGCCCTCGGCGTGGCCCTGCCGGGCGGCGTTCTCCGCGTCCTGCACGAGACGGCCGGTCGCGGCCGGCGGGCTCACGGTGCCGGCGAGGTCGGTGCTGATGCCGATGCTCACCCGCAGGGTCAGGGTCCCGCCGGGCAGCTCCAGGGGGGCTCCCACCGTGGCGAGGAAGTTCTCGGCGATCCGGGCCGCGTCGCGTCCGTCGGGGACGACCGCGGCGAACACTCCGGGGTGGAGGCTGGCGACGGTGACCCCGGGCGGGGTCTGGGCGGTGAGGCGCTGGGCGAGCTGGGTCAGCACGCTGTCGCCGGCGGCGAACCCCTCCCGGTCGACGAGGGTCCGCAGCCCGTCCACCTCGAGGACCAGGACGGCGGTGGGTGAACCTTCCTGGGCGTCGGTGAGCGCCT
>JBBSUN010000097.1:0-6397 GCA_038234335.1 Mycobacteriales bacterium | reverse complement strand
TCGTCGTCCAGCTGCCCCGCCGACCACCCCGCGTAGCCGCTGAACACCCGCACCCCGTCCAGCACGGTCGACAGCGGGGCCGGATCGACCTCCAGGTCGACCAGCACCACCCGGCCCTGCACCCGCCGCAGCCCCGGGACGACCCCGGTGGGCGCCGCGCCGACCCGCACGGTGCCCAGGCACAGCGCCGTCTCCGCCGACACCGGGCCCCCGGAGAACAGGGCCTGGGGCCGCACCGCCAGCGGCGTCCAGCCGGCGAGCACCTCGGCGAGCGCCCGGCCGGTCGGACGGTTCAGCACCACCCCCAGGGTCCCCGTCCGGGAGTGCTCGACGACGTAGACCACGGTGCGCCGGAAGGTCGGCCCGACCAGCGTCGTGCCCGAGACCAGCAGGCAGCCGGGCTCGACGACGGGGACCGCGGCCGGGGACTCGCTGGGCACCCCCCGATCATGCCCCCACCCTCCGGTCGCCCCTCCCTCCGCCGCCGCCGGGGCACCGGCGGGCCGGCCGTACCCTGCGCAGGTGAGCACCCGGGTGAGCAGGCGGGCGGCCGTGCGCGGCTCGTTCGAGGCGCACCCCGGGCTGGGGCGCCTGGTCGGTCTCCGCTACGCCGCGCAGTGGGGCGACGGGTTGTTCCAGGCCGCGCTGGGCGGGGCGGTGCTGTTCAACCCGGAGCGGGCCGCGTCACCGGGGGCGGTCGCCGCGGGACTCGCCGTGCTGCTGCTCCCGTACTCCGTGCTGGGCCCGTTCGCCGGCGCGCTGCTGGACCGGTGGGACCGCCGCAAGGTGCTGCTGTGGGCGAACGTGCTGCGCGCGGCGCTCATCGTCGTCGTCGCGGTGGCCCTGGCCGTCGGGGTGCACGACACGGGGCTGTTCCTCGGGGCGCTGGCCGTGACCGGGGTGAGCCGGTTCGTGCTGTCGGGCCTGTCGGCCGCGCTCCCGCACGTGGTCACCCCCCGCGCGATCGTGACGGTGAACGCCGCGCTCGCCACCACCGGTGCGGTGGTCGCGGTGGTGGGCGCGGGCAGCGCACTCGGGGTGCGCGCCGTCGTGGGTACCGGTGACCTCGGCGCCGGGCTGACGGTGGCGGTCGCCGCGGTGGGTTCGCTGCTGGCGGCGCTGCTGGCCGCCGGCTTCGCCCGGGAGGCGCTCGGACCCGGGCCGGTGCAGCGCCGCCGCGCCCCTGCCCTGGCGGCGGTGGCGGGCGGGTGGTGGCACGGCGCGCAAGCGGCGTGGCGTGCGCCCGGGGTGGCGGCGGCGCTGCTCGCCCTCGGGGCGCACCGCATCGCCTTCGGCATCAACACCCTGCTCGCGCTGCTGCTCGTCCGCTCGGCGTTCACCGGCGCCGGGCTGCTGCCGGCCGGCATCGCCGGGTTCGGCCAGGTCGTCGCCGCGGGGGCGGTGGGGCTGCTGGTCGCGGCCGTGCTGACCCCGCTGCTGGTCGCTCGGGTCGGCAAGCGCCGCGCGATCGTCGCCGCCCTGGGGGTGGCCGTGCTCGGTCAGCTCACCCTGGTGCCGACCTTGCAGCAGGGACCGGTCCTGCTCGCCGCCCTGGTGCTGGGGACGGCCGGCCAGGTGGTGAAGCTCAGCGCCGACGCCGCCATGCAGCTGGAGGTCGACGACGCGCACCGCGGCCAGGTCTTCGCGCTGCAGGACGCGGTGTTCAACGTCGCCTACGTCGGTGCGGTGGCCGTGGCGGCGCTGGTGGTCCCGGACGACGGGCGCTCGGTGACCCTGGCCGTCGTCGCCGGCGGGGTGTACGCGCTCGGCCTGGTGGTCCACCTGGTGGTGAGCCACCGCCGCCCCGCCGGCTGATCCAGCACCGCCGCCCCGCCGGCTGATCCAGCACCGCCGCCTCGCCGGCTGATCCAGCACCGTCTCAGGCGCTGATCCGTCCCCCGCCGACACCGGCGAGCTCGAGGTCGGCTTCGGTCGTGCGGTGCACGCTCGCCAGCAGCTCCGGGTCGTCGGCGAGCGTGCGGCCGTAGCTGGGCACCAGCTCGCTGATCGTCGGAGCCCACTCGTCGGCGCGGTCGGGGAAGCAGCGTCCGATGAGGGTCAGCATGATCGGCACCGCCGTCGAGGCGCCGGGCGAGGCACCGAGGAGCGCCGCCACGGAACCGTCGGCCGCGGTGACCAGCTCGGTGCCGAACTGCAGGGTGCCCCGGGGGCCCTGCTCACCCTTGCCGCGCGGCTTGATGACCTGCACGCGCTGCCCGGCGGTGACCAGCTCCCAGTCCTCCAGGCGTGCGGAGGGCATGAACGTCTGGAGGGCCTTGAGGCGGGCCTTGGGCGACTGCAGCACCTGGGTGACCAGGTACTTGACCAGGCTCACGTTGTGCACCCCGACGGAGAGCATCGGCAGCAGGTTGTGCGGCTTCACGGAGCGGACGAGGTCGGTGATCTTGCCGCTCTTGAGGAACTTGGGCGAGAACCCGGCGTACGGGCCGAACAGCAGGTCCTGGTTGCCGTCGATCACGCGGGTGTCCAGGTGCGGCACCGACATGGGCGGCGCTCCGACGGCCTCCTTGCCGTACACCTTGGCCTGGTGGCGCGCGACGATCGCCGGGTTGGTGCAGCGCAGCCACTGGCCGGAGACGGGGAAGCCACCGAGGCCGCGCCCCTCGGGAATGCCCGAGCTCTGCAGCAGGTGCAGCGCACCGCCGCCGGAGCCGATGAACACGAACTTGGCGCGGACGGTGCGCGAGGCCCCCGTGGCCAGGTCGGTGACGGCGACCTCCCAGCGACCGTCGGCGCCCCGGTCGAGGTCGCGCACCTCGTGCCGCACGTGCAGCCCGGCACCGGCCTCGACGAGGTGGTCGACGAGGTGCCGGGTCAGGGAGCCGAAGTCGACGTCGGTGCCCGCAGTGGTCCGGGTCATCGCCACCGGCACGGAGAAGTCGCGCTGCTCGGCCATGAGCGGGGCCCACTCGGCGATGACGGCCGGGTCCTCGGTGTACTCCATGCCCGCGAACAGCGGGTGATCCTTCAGCACGGCGTAGCGGTCGCGCAGGAACTGCACGTCGTCGGTGCCGTGCACGAAGCTGACGTGCGGGACCGGGTTGATGAACTCCGTGGGCGAGGTGATGAGCCCCTTCTCGACCAGGGTGGACCAGAACTGCTTGGAGACCTGCAGCTCCTCGTTGATCTTGACGGCCTTGCTCGCGTCGATGCTGCCGTCAGCGGCGCGCGGGGTGTAGTTCAGCTCGCACAGTGCGGAGTGGCCCGTCCCGGCGTTGTTCCACGCCGCGGAGCTCTCCTGCGCGACGGCGTCGAGGCGCTCGAAGACGTCGATCGACCACTCGGGGGCGAGCCGGTTCAGCAGGGAGCCGAGGGTCGCGCTCATGATGCCGCCACCGATGAGGACGACGTCGGTCTCGTCGCGGGGCCGGGTGGGTCGAGCGTCGTCGCTGGTCACCGTCGGGATCATCTCCGCTGGTTGTGCGGTGCCGGTGCAGCCGCACCGGCCCTGCCTCGACGTCCGGCCACGCCACGTGGCCGACGGGCAGCACGGCATCGTGCGCCAAGCCCACACTGTAGGACGGACGGCGCGGGCCCGGCCGGGCGAACGGACATGAGCCTGGTCACGAGCACGCCACGAGCCCCTCACGGGCAACACTCGCGGACGCCGTGCTCACCAGCGGAAGTCCGGGTCGCCGGAGCGCACGGTCGCGTCGGGGTCGCCGTCGTCGTCGGTGTCGACCAGCTGGGTGTCCACGGTGCCGTCACCGTCGGTGTCCACGCCCATGACGTCCAGGGCGCCGTCGTCGTCGGTGTCCAGGCCCACCGTGTCCGCGACGTGGTCGCCGTCGCCGTCGCCCACCTCGTCGTCGACCCGGCCGTCGCGGTCGGCGTCGACCCGGGCGTGGTCCGGCGTCCCGTCGCCGTCGGCGTCGCGGGTGGGCAGGTCGGAGTGGACCAGACCGGCGGTGTCGGTCCAGCGGACCGGGTGCGGCGACGGGCCGGCCGGGGTCGGCTCGGCAGGCGCGGGGTCGGTCGGGGTGGGCACGGGGGCGCGGGCGGGGCCGGGACCGGGCCGGGACCACGTGCCGCTGCCGTCGTCGGTGTACGCGTGCTCGGGGCTGCCGTCGTCGTCGAGGTCGAGCACGGAGCGGTCGGCGACCCCGTCGCCGTCGGAGTCCCACATCGCGTCGTCGACCCGGCCGTCACCGTCGAAGTCCAGCGCCACCGCGTCGGGGGTGCCGTCGCCGTCCAGGTCGAGGTCGGCCGGCGAGCGCCAGGAGCGCGTGCTGCCGTCGCCGGTCCCGAAGCGGTACTCGAGGGTGTTCACAGCAGCTCCGACGCGCGCCGGAGCGCCCGGGTTCCCCACCCGGGGCGGCGGCACTCGGGATCACGCCCCGCCCTCGGCCCGCCACCAGGCCAGCAGCGCCGCCTCGGCCTGGTCCCGGTCCAGCGGGCCCCGGTCCAGGCGCAGCTCCTTCAGCATCCGCCACGCCCGGCCCACCACCGGCCCGGCCGGCACGTCCAGCAGCTCCATGATCGCGTTGCCGTCGAGATCGGGGCGCACCCGCTCCAGGTCCTCCGCCGCCGCGATCACCCCGATCCGGCGCTCCAGGTCGTCGTAGGTGGCTTGCAGCGCCGCGGCCCGACGAGGGTTGCGGGTGGTGGAGTCGGCCCGCACCAGCTTGTGCAGCCGGCGCAGCTGCGGGCCCGCGTCGGTGACGTAGCGGCGCACGGCGGAGTCGGTCCACTCGCCGCCGCCGTAGCCGTGGAAGCGCAGGTGCAGGAACACCAGCTGCGAGACGTCGTCGACGACCTGCTTGGACGCCTTCAGCGCGCGCAGCCGCTTGCGGACCAGCTTGGCCCCGACGACCTCGTGGTGGTGGAAGCTCACGCCCCCGGCGGGCTCGTGGCGCCGGGTCGCGGGCTTGCCCACGTCGTGCAGCAGCGCCGCCCAGCGCAGCACCAGGTCCGGGCTCTCGTGCGCGGGGTCGGCCAGCTCGAGGTCGATGGCCTGCTGGAGCACGGTGAGGGAGTGGGCGTAGACGTCCTTGTGCTGGTGGTGCTCGTCGATCTCCAGCCGCATGGCGGGCACCTCGGGCAGCACGTGCTCGGCGAGCCCGGTGGCCACGAGCAGGTCGATGCCCTCGCCCGGGTGCTCCCCGCACAGCAGCTTGTCCAGCTCGGCGCGCACCCGTTCGGCGGTGATCCGGGTGATCTGCCCGGCCATCGCGGTCATCGCCGCCCGCACCCGCGGGGCCACGGTGAACCCCAGCTGGGCGGTGAAGCGGGCCGCGCGCAACATCCGCAGGGGGTCGTCGGCGAAGGAGTCCTCCGGGGCACCCGGGGTGTCCAGCACGCCCGCGAGCAGGTCGTCCAGCCCGCCGTGCGGGTCCACCAGCTCCGGGCTCGCCCCCAGGCGGACGGCCATCGCGTTGAGGGCGAGGTCGCGGCGCAGCAGGTCCTCGGTGAGGGAGGAGCCGTAGACCACCTCGGGGTTGCGGCTGACCCGGTCGTAGGCGTCGGAGCGGAACGTGGTGATCTCCACCTGGTGCTCGCCCCGGCTGGCGCTGACGGTGCCGAAGTCGATCCCGGTGTCCCACTGCGCGTCGGCCCACCCGTGCAGCAGCACCTGCACCTGCTCCGGGCGCGCGTCCGTGGTCAGGTCCAGGTCGTGGGAGAGCCGGCCGAGCACCGCGTCGCGCACCGGGCCGCCCACCAGGTAGAGCTCGTGCCCCGCGTCGGTGAAGCGGGCGGCGAGCGGGCCGAGCACCCCGTCGAGGCCGTGCAGGGTGACCTGCGCCTGGGCCAGCAGCCGGGTGCGGCGCTCGTCGGGCACGGCCTGGGAAAGCGTCACAGCGCGCCAGCGTAGCGATCAGATGGCGACGCCCCGGCTGCGCAACCAGATCAGCGGGTCCACCTTCTGGGTACCACCCAGGGCGACCTCGAAGTGCACGTGCGGACCGGTGGACTCCCCGCGGTTGCCGATCGCGGCGATCTGCTCGCCCGCGGCGACCCGCTGGCCGACGGTGACCGTGTTGTAGTCGTTGTGCCCGTAGACGGTGACGGTGCCGTCGTCGTGGCGCACGCGCACCCACAGCCCGAAGCCGCTGGCCGGGCCGGCGGAGATGACGGTGCCGGCCTGCGCGGCGACGATGGGCGCGCCCGTGCCGGCGGCGATGTCCTGCCCGTAGTGGACGGTGCCCCAGCGCGGCCCGAAACCCGAGGACAACCGTCCCTGCGCCGGGGCGACGGTGCCGCTGGCGCTGGGTGCCCGGACCTGCACCTGCGGGGCCGCCACCGCCGCCGCCGCGACCACCGCGGGTGCCGACGAGCCCGCCGAGCGGGCCGCGCTCGCCGCGCTCGCCCGGGCCTGTGCGCGGGCCTGGGCGGCCGCCTGCTCCCGGGCCGCGGCCGCGGCGGCCGCGGCGGCCGC
>JBBSUN010000096.1:0-6538 GCA_038234335.1 Mycobacteriales bacterium | reverse complement strand
GATCCCGCTACGGGACGACCGCGTCGGCCTCGATCTCGACGAGTAGCGCCGGGTCGATGAGGTTGCTCACCTCGACCATGGATGTAGCTGGCCGGACCTCACCGAACACTTCTCCGTGCGCCCGCCCGACTTCCTCCCACCTGCTGATGTCGGTGACGAACATGCGGGTGCGGACGACGTGCTCCAGCCCGGCGCCTGCCTCCTCCAGCGCAGCGGCGATGCGCCGTAGCGCCTCACGCGCTTGGGCGCCGATGTCATCGCCGCCCACAGCGCCACCACCTTCTGCCGCCGCTGTCGTGCCGGCCACCGACACCCAGGGCCCTACGCGGACCGCGCGCGAATACCCCACGACCGACTCCCAGACTGCGCCGGAGGACACCAGCTGCCGTCGCCTCATGAGGTCATCCTGCCGAAGACGACTCAGAGGGCGCTGGCGTCCGTAGCCGGTCCGGCGTGCGACTCAGCTGGTCCGCTCGGCGTGACCTCGACGGCAAGACCGCTCGGCGCTTCGGTAGTGGTTTGTCCTGCCGGTTCGGTGGGCGGGTCATCGGGTGCTCAGGGCGAGCCGGCCGGCAAGGGCGACGTAGGTGGCGCCGAAGATGCGGCGCATCCACTGCACCACCTGGGGTCGAGAGATCACGTGACGCCGCATGCCGGCGGCGAACGCACCGTAGAGGGCGAACACGACGAGCGTGACAAGCATGAAGATCGCGCTGAGGACCAGCATCCTCACCAGCGCGTGCTCGCTGCCGGGCGGCACGAACTGGGGCAGGAACGCGAAGAAGAAGATGGTCAACTTCGGGTTCAACACGTTGATCAGGATCGCCGTACGTATCACCCGCCAGCTCGAGCGTGGTTCGGCGTCCTGCTCCACGCTCAGCGGCGTCGTGTCCCGCCAGGTCTGCCAGGCCAGGAGCAGCAGGTAGGCCACACCGACGTACTTCAGGGTCTGGAACGCCGTGGCGCTGGCGTTCAGCACGGCAGCCAGGCCGGTGACGGCGGCGACCATGTGCGGGACGATGCCCAGGGTGCACCCGGCTGCGGCGACCAGGCTCGCACGAGTGCCCCGGGAAAGGCCCGCGGTGATCGTGTAGAGGGCGCCGGTGCCCGGGGTAGCGACCACCACCAAGGTGGTGAGCACGAACGCGATGCTCATGAAGCCGCCTCCGTTCTGCGGATGGGCGAACAGGCGGACGCACCGGAGTCGGTGGAGGTCATCGGACTGTAGAGGGGGCGAGCAGCAGGCAGACGAAGCTCCCTATGCCGGTGACGGTACGCAGGACGTTGAAGCCCACCCACAGGTTCTCGAAGTCGGCCCGCGATCCGCCCGCGGCCAGGGTGTCGTTCAGCGGGACGTTAACCACCACGGTGATCACCAGCGTGAGCACACCCAGAGCGGCCGCGGTGTAGACCAGGGGCGAACGAAGGAGCACGGCTGCCACAACCGCAAGCACGGGGGCAGCGAAGAAGACCAGGAGGAAAACCGGGTTCACGATCGAGACGTTGATCCGCTTCATCAAGTCCACGAACGCGGCATCGCCCAGCCCACGCAGCGCCGGCATGACGGCCACCGCGAAGGCAAAGTACAGCCCCGCGAGCAGGCCGGCGCTGGTGCGGGCGCCCAGGGCGACGTAGCTATTCACCCCAGACCCCCGTCGCGGCGGTGCGGCGCACGTAGTCGCTGAAGTCGCGGGGTTCGCGGCCCAGCACCCGGCGCACCCCGTCACCCAGATGGGCGTTGTGACCGTCAAGCACCTCGGTGAACAGCTCAGCCAGGCTGTGGGCTTCCTCCACCGGCATGCCCGCCTCGGCCAGACCGGTCGCGAACTGGGACCGGGTGACCTGCTCGAAGGCAATGGCGCGGCCGGTGGCCTCGCCGATCTCGTGCACGGCCTGGGCGAAGGTGAACAGCCGGGGACCGGTCAGCTCGTAGAGCTGCCCGACGTGGGCGTCCTCGGTGAGCACCGTGGCCACGACCTCGGCGATGTCGTCGGCGTCCAGGATGGGTTCGACAGTGTCACCGGGCAGCTCGAGGCGACCGGCGCGGATGGCGTCGACCCAGGTGCTCTCGCTGAAGTTCTGGGCGAAGAACGCACACCGGACAACGGTCCACTGGGCGCCGGAGTCGATGACCAGCTGCTCGGCGTGCTGGGCTCCCTGCTCGCCGCGGCCCGAGAGCAGCACGAGCCTGCCCGCACCGGACGCGACGGCCGTGGCCGCGAAGCGTCCCACCAGCTCGGCCGCGCCGGGGAAGGCGAGGTCGGGTGCGTACGCGAGGTAGGCCGAGGTACAGCCCTGCAACGCAGGCTTCCAGGTGCTCTCGTCGTTCCAATTGAAGGGAGGGGACCCGGATCGGGAGCCGATCCTGACCGGGTGGTTCAGGCTGGTGAGTCGTTCCGCTACCCGGCGGCCGGTCTTGCCGGTGCCGCCGGTGATCAGTGTCGTAGTCATGAGAGGAGTCTGGGCGACCGGACCGAGACGAACCATGGTTGATACCCGCACATTCATGTGTCATCGTCTCAACCATGGATGCGTTCACCGGGCTCCTCGACGGGCCACGGGCCCGCGACGCCTTCCTGCTCAAAGCCGTCTTCGCCCCGCCCTGGTCGATCGGCGTGGAGGATGAGGCTCCGCTCAGCGTCGTCGTCGTGCTCCGCGGGACGGCGGTCTTCACCGGGTCTGCGGGGCCGGTGACACTCACAGCCGGTGACCTGGTGCTGGCCCGCGGCCCGGCGCACTACACCCTGGCCGACTCCGCACAGACACCGAACGACATCCGCATCGTCCCGGGTCAGGTCTGCCTCGACCCTGCCGGTCACCTCCTCGACGAGTCCATGGCCCTCGGGGTGCGCACCTGGGGCAACTCCGCCTCCGGCGCCACCACGATGCTGATCGGAACCTACGAACACTCCACCGAGGTCGGCGCCCGGGTGGTGTCCCGACTGCCCTCCGACGTGGTGCTGCGCGACCTCGACTCACCGCTGATCGCGCTGTTGGCCACCGAGATCTCCCACGACTCTCCCGGGCAGGCGGCCGTGCTCGACCGGCTGCTGGACCTGCTGCTGGTCACCAGCCTGCGAACGGTCTTCTCCGCAGCGACCGACGACGCCCCGCCCTGGTACGCCGCGCGAGACGATCCCGTGGTGGGCCGGGCGATCCAGCTCATGCACCACCACCCCGCGCATCCGTGGACCCTGGTTTCGCTGGCCGCCGCATGCCGGGTGTCGCGAGCCACGCTCGCCCGCCGCTTCACCGCCCTCGTCGGCGAGCCCCCGATGAGCTTCCTCACCAGCTGGCGACTCGCCGTCGCCGCCGACCTCCTGACCGACCCCAGCTCGACGATCGGATCCGTGGCCACCCGGGTCGGGTACGCCAACGCCTTCGCCCTCAGCGCGGCGTTCAAGCGCGTGCACGGAATCGCCCCCACCGAGTACCGACGCCAGGCGAAGACCGATCAGGCCGTCGCCTGACCCAGCGGGCGCGCCGCGCGCCCTCCCCTTCGCGGTCGGTCATGAGCAAGGCCCCGACGGGGCCTTGGCTTCGCCGCGGGCGAGGGACCAGCACCCCCTGCGCAGCGCGCCAGTGGGCGTGCTGCACCGTGTCGCATGGGGATCGTCCTCCGGACCTCCGAGGTGCTTCTGTCCTCATGTCGGCGTTGCAGCTTCTGGCGTGCTGCCGCGGACCAGGTGGGGGGTCAAGCGGATGAGCACGAGCATGGCGGTGAGCTCGACGAGGGTCTGGGTGACGACGACGACGGGGGTGATCTCGAACCCGGGGGGCAGGGCCAGCGCGAGGGGCAGAACGACGAGGCTGTTGCGGGTGACCCCGCTGAACACCACCGCCCGACCGCCCGCGGGGTCGAGGCCACCGACCCGCGTCGCCACCACCCCGACACCGACCATGACGAGGGCGAAGAGGGCGAAGACGGGGACCACCCGGGCGACGGTGCTCAGGGCCCCTCGCACCGCGGGGACCTGGGAGGCGACGACCACCAGCAGGGTCGCGGCCAGCAGCGGCACCATCAGCGCGGTCATGACCTCGCTGATGACGACCCCGACGCGGTGGCGGTGCGCGAGGAGCTCGGTGCCCAGGGCGAGCAGCAGCGGGATCGCGATGAGGACGACGAACGCCCGCACGAAGGGCCCGGGGTCCACCACCTCAGCGACCGTGGGGCCGACGAGCAGCAGCAGGTACAGCGGCAGGAGGAGGAGCTGGGCGAGCATGAGCAGCGGGGCGGCGGCGAGCAGGCGGTGCGATGAACCACCGGCCAGGCCGCAGAAGGCGATGACGTAGTCGACGCACGGGGTCAGCAGCACCAGCAGCACGCCCAACAGGACCGCCTGCCCGGCGGGTACCAGCGGAGTCAGCGCCCACACCACCAGCGGGGCGACCACGAAGTTCACGAGCAGCACCACCGCCAGGAACCGAGCGTCCCGGAAGGCCCGGGTCAGGGCGGTGAACGGCACCTGCAGGAACGTCGCGAACAGCAGCGCCGCCAGCACCGGCTCGATGGCGTGCTCCAGGCCTGGCGCGGTGCCTGGGGCGGCGAGACCCACCGCGGCGCCGCCAGCCAGCGCCAGCAGGTACACCCCGATCTGGTGCCGGTCGGCCCACCCCACCAGCTTCACCAGCGACCTGGTCGGAGGAACACCCACCGCCGGCACGGTAACGGTGGTGCCGCCTCCAGACTCGGACCACCCGTCCCGCCCCGAATCCGGTGGGGGCTCGGGGCCACCTCGGCGGGTGCTGGGGTGGGGTCCTGAGGGGCGCCACCACCGCCGGGGTCCGTGCCTCCCGGCGGGTCCTCGCTCGCGCCCCACCACCGCCCTGCCCGGCGGGGCGCACCGCCAGGTTGGGGCTGATCGACGACGACCCCACCCAGGCGCACGTCGACGCCTGCGGACTCATCGCGGAGACCGGCGCCCCGCCCACCCACAGCAGTGGGAGCCCGCCCGGAGCACCCCACCCGCCTCCGGCCACGATGGGGTGGTGAGCGTGGGACACGAAGGCAACCGACCCGAGGATCCCGGTGCAGCCGGGACGGGTGGGGACACCCCTGCCCGCGGGGGTGGGTGGCTGACCCCGAACGTGAAGACCCTCTCCGGGGTCAGCTTCCTGCAGGACGCGGCCAGCGAGCTCCTGTACCCGATCCTCCCGATCTTCCTCACCACCACCCTCGGTGCCCCGGTCGCGGTCGTGGGGATCGTCGAGGGCGTCGCCGAGGGGGTGGCCGCGGTGACCAAGCTGGTCGCGGGTCGCCTCGGTGACACCCGGGCGCGGCGGCCGCTGATCGCCGTCGGCTACGGCCTCGCCGCGGTGGGCAAGGTCCTCATCGCACTCGCCGTCATCTGGCCGGTGGTCCTCGCCGGCCGGGCGGTGGACCGGGTCGGCAAAGGTATCCGCGGCGCACCGCGCGACGCCCTGCTGATGGTCGGCGCCGACCCCACCGCCCGCGGGCGCATCTTCGGGTTCCACCGGGCCGCGGACACTGCGGGCGCGGTCGTCGGACCAGCCCTGGGCCTGGGGCTCTACGAGCTCCTCGACCACCAGGTCCGACCCCTACTGATCATCGCCGTCATCCCCGCAGTGCTGTCGGTGCTGCTCATCCGCGCCGTCCACGAGGACCACCGACCCCCACCGCCCACACCCCCAGGTGACCGACCTGCCCGGAGGCGGACCCCCCGGGGCCCGATCGCGCGGCCCACGGCCCTGCCGCATCGGCTGCGCTCGCTCATCGCCACCCTCGGGGTGTTCGGACTGGTCAACTTCCCCGACGCCCTGCTGCTGCTGCGAGCCAGCCAGCTCGGGCTCTCCCTCGGTGGGGTGATCACCGCCTACATCCTCTACAACACCGTCTACGCCCTCGCCGCCTACCCACTCGGCGCGATCTCCGACCGGGTACCGCGTCACCTCGTGTTCGCCGCCGGACTCGCCTTCTTCGCCGTCGGCTACCTCGGCCTGGGCCTGGTGAACACCCCCGGCTGGGTGTTCCTGCTGCTGCCTCTCTACGGGTTCTTCGCCGCCGCCACCGACGGGGTCGGCAAAGCCTGGATCACCGACCTCGCGCCGGCCGACCGCACCTCCGGCGCCCAAGGCCTGTACCAAGCCGTCACCGGCGGCGCCGTCCTCGTCGCCGGGACGTGGGCCGGGCTCGCCTGGAACACCACCGGCACCCTGCCCCTGCTCATCTCCGGCACCACCGCCGCCGCCCTCGCCGCCGTCATGGTCGCCATCGGCGGCCAATGGGCGAGATCAACCCCCGAGCGCACGTAGCGTCGTCGCCCGCTGCTGTTGGAAACCGGTCGTGGAACAGCACCTCGAGCACCTGATCGGAACCGACTGAACTGCGCCTACCGTTGCCGAACCCCGCACGCTCGAGATCACGCAACCACTCGGGCAGCACCAAGGCCACGTGTCCCCGACGAGTGGCGCGACCACGTCACCGACTTCCCCCCACACCACGGCCTACTTCCCAGCGGTTTTCCGGAGGGCCGCAGGGTCACGGTCGCTCCGGCGCGTCCGTCCCGCAGCGGGATCG
>JBBSUN010000095.1:0-6650 GCA_038234335.1 Mycobacteriales bacterium | reverse complement strand
CCGCCAACAGGCTGACTACGAGCACCACGACGCCAACCCATGCTCCGAACCGTCGCTCACCCCACGCCAGCGTCGCCATCATCGGTCTATCGTCCCCGACACGCGAGGTCCCGTCCGAAAAACGACGACCGGACGACGATCGGCGACCGGTCAGCGATCGGCTACCGGGGTGCAGTCAGCAGCCGTCGAGGGTCCGCCCGAGGGTGTTCTCGATGAGGTCGTGCTCGGCCTGGGTCATGGGTGTGGCGTGCAGGGCTGCGGCGTTGTCCTCGACCTGGGTGGTGTTGCGGAAGCCGGGTAGCGGGATCGCGCGTGGGTGGTGGGCCCAGATCCACGCGAGGGCTCCTTGTGCGGGGGTGCGTCCGCCGGCGGTGAGGGTGGTGCGAACGGCGTCGGCGCGGGTGAGGAACTCGGGGGTGGGGTGGCCGTCGGTGAACCAGCGCATCCAGGGGGGTGCTTGTCCGCGGACGTCGTTGGCGGGCAGCTGGCTGGTGGCCGTGTACCGGCCGCCCAGTAGGCCCATGGCCAAGGGGGAGCGGCACAGCGCGGCGAGGTCGTGGCGGTCGCACACCTCGAGCATCATCGGGTTGTCGTCGAGGACGTTGAGCTGCAGCTGGATGGCGGTGCAGTGGGGTCCGGCGGCGAGGAGCTCGGCCTGGGCGGGGTCGTCGGTGCTGACGCCGTACCAGCCGATGAGTCCTTCCTCGGCCAGGTCTTCGAGGGTGCCGGCGAGCTCCTGGGCTCGGTGGGTGTCGAGGTCGGGGGTGTGCAGCTGGTAGAGGTCCACCCGGTCGCGGCGCAACCGGGTCAGCGACGCGGTGAGGGCACGGCGCACGTAGGCGGGGGTGGTGTCGGTCCCGGTAAGCTGACGGGTGTCGGGGTCGAAGGTGTTGCCGAACTTGGTGGCCACCGCGACCTCGGGGTGCTCGACCAACGCCCGCCCGAGCAGGTGTTCGCTGTGCCCGGCGCCGTAGGCGTCGGCGGTGTCGACCAGGGTGACGCCGAGCTCGATCGCACGGTGCAGGGCTGCCAGGGAGGTGGCGTCGTCGGTGCCGGCGTAGCCCAGGGGTTGGTCACCGGAGGCCATGGCGCCCCCGATGGCCCAACAACCCAGGCCGAGTGCGCTGACCTGGAGGTTGGAGCGGCCGAGACGGCGGGTGGGGACGGTCATGGTGCGCCCTTCTCGTAGGTGGCGATCTTGGTGTTGATGACGTCCAGGGCCCGGGCCTGCGCGTCGATGGTGGCCATGACGGCGGCCCGATGCTCGCGGAGCAGGGCGAGGCGGTCGGCGACCGTGGTGGGCCCAGTTCGCACCAGGTCACTGAAAATGCGCACGGTCCGCACGGGCATGCCGGTCAGGCGCAGGCAGCGGATGACGTCGAGGAAGCCAAGATCGCCCGGGCGGTAGCGACGGCGGTGACCACCGTCGCGACCGACGGGGGCAAGCAGCCCAGCACGCTCCCAGTACCGAAGGGTCTCCGCAGACACCCCGAGCTCATCGGCGGCCTCGCCAGCGCTCAGCGACCGGTCGTCCTCGTCGTCGTTCATGCGGGGCAGCCTCACACCCGGAGCGCACTCCGGGTCAAGCCCCTCACCACATGACAATCGCTCACCGACCCGCCCTTCAACCGTTGGGGCGACCTGTCACTCGGGTAGTCGCCACCAGGGAGTGTCGCATCCAGTTGCGCGCCGGCACAGACCAGCAAAGACGCATGCGAGGGGCTCATCGACGTTGAGCAGTACGATCATCTTATTTGGCTGGGAACGACTCGACGACAGGAGACTCCCGGTGAGCCTGCACCATGTCCAGATCGCCGCGCCGCCGGGCAGCGAGGACGTGCTCCGCGAGTTCTACGGTGCGCTGGGCTTCACCGAGGTGCCGAAGCCAGCGCTTCTCGCTGTCCGCGGTGGCTGCTGGTTCACCCGGGACGGGGCTGAGCTGCACGTCGGGATCGAGGAGCCGTTCGTGCCCGCCCGCAAGGCGCACCCGGCCTTCGACGTCGGGGCTGACCTTGACGCGGTGGCCTCGCTGGTCGTCGAAACCGGGGCTGCTGTCGCCTGGGCGGACCCTGCGGATTGGGCCGGTTCACACCTGACCGGGCTCCGTCGATTCCACACCCACGACCCCGTGGGCAACCGAGTTGAACTCGTGGGCCGCTGACCGATCGTCAACCGAGGCAGGGTGGAGTCTCGAGGCGACACGGTCAGCGCGGGCGGGGGGCGCGGCGTTGACCGGGTGGGCTCACTCGCGGAGCAGGTCGAGCTCGAAGGCGTCGCTGATCGCTCGGGCCAGCTCGGGTTCCTGGTCGTCGAACAGCAGGCCGATGGTGTCGCCCACTGCACTCGTTCGCACCGTGGTGATGTTGTCGCAGCTGACGACGCTGTCGTGGTCCAGCCCGTTTCGTCGACCGACCTGGACTTCGCTGGTGATCCCCCGGATGGTGCTGGTGATCGGCGCCACGGTCACCCAGGTCAGCAGATGGAGCTTGGACTGCCTCGTCAGGATCAGTGCGGGCCGGCGCTTGTCCAGCTGTACAGACGCGATGGTCCGCATCAGTCCAGCGTGGGGTGCGGGAGGTCGAGGACCCCGTCGAGGTCGGCGTAGACCGGCTCGCCCCGCCGCGCCAGGTCGATGAGGATTGACTCCTCCCCGCGGTAGCGCTGATCCCGCTGGAGGCGAGCGATCCCGTGTCGCACTGCCTCAGAGCGGTTGGCCGCCCGGCCGTCAGCGACCTCGGCATCGAGGGCCGCGAGCTCGCGATCGTCGAGACGGATGGCGATCTGCGTTGTCATGTAGGCAGCCTACTCACGCGTAAACCGTTTGGTATGCAGAACTCGGGGAGGTTCACCGAGAGCCCCAACGCTCGCGCAACCAAGCCCCGGTGACCGATCGGTGACCGGGACTTCCCGTGCTCGATCAGCGCGCGCCCGTCGCGGTAGCCGGGATCGTGCGGGCGAGCAGGTAGAGCGGTGCGCCGGCTCCGAGCAGGACCGCACCGACGACGAACACGGCGGAGAGTCCTGCGGTGCCGGCGAGCAGGCCCAGCAGGGGGCCCGCGACCACGGCGCCGAGCCGGGCGGCCAGGGAGTTGACGCTGAGCGTGGTCGCCCGGTGGGCGGCGCCGACGTTGCGGTGGAGCAGGCCTGTGTGGGCCACGTTGGCCGCGCCGTGGACGAGGTAGAAGCCGAGGTACCCGGCGAGCAACCCGGCCGGTCCGGCCACGACTCCGGCGCCCAGGATGGCTACCGCCTGCACGGTTCGGGTGAGTACCGCGGCGGCAACCCAGCTGCCGGCCCGGCGCGCGACCCAGGGGGCGGCGGCCGCACCGGCCCCGGACACCGCCCAGCTCACCGCGGAGGCGACTGCGAAGACGAGCACCCCCTGCCCGGTGTCGCCCAGCTCGTCGACCAGCCTGGGTGCGACGAAGACCTCCACCGACACCATGCCCGCGCCCCACAGCACCTCGGTGCCCGCCAGCGCCAGCAGCGGGGTGCTGACCCGCAGCAGCACGACGGCCTCCCGCACGGTGCGACCGCCGTTGGTCAGCACGGTTCGGACCCGGCCGCGGGGTGGGTGGCCCTCGCGCAGCACCGCCCACACCAGGACCCCGTCGACCCCGCGCAGCCCGAGCGAGACCAGCAGCGGCAGGGCCAGCGCTGGGAGCGCGGCGGGGGTCGGGAGCAGCGCGATCGCGCCGGAGGCGATGGCGCCGGCGGCGATGGCGACGCTGAGCACGGTGCCCTTGCGGGCCAGCCCGGTCTCGATGTCTGCACCCGGGTCGGCGGCCTGGGTGGCGTCGACGTACCAGGCATCCAGCGGCCCCGAGTCCAGCGCCCGGTAGACCCCCTCCGCCACGGAGGCCGCGGCGTAGGCGGCGAAGGTGCCGGCCAGCGCGACCCCGGTGGTGGAGAGCAGGCTGAACGCGGTGGCGGCGAGCAGCACCGGGCGCCGACCGACGACGTCGGACAACCCCCCGGTGGGCAGCTCCAGGACCAGCACCACCGCCGAGCCGATAGCCACGAGGGTGCCGATCTGGGCCAGGCTCAGCCCCCGCTGCTGGGGGGCGATGGTGATCAGCGGGATGAGCAACCCCGTCGGCAGCCACCGGCTCGCGGTCAGCAGCAGGTAGCGGCGCCGCACCTGGTCGGCGGTCACGCCGGCTGCGCACCGCCCACGGGGAAGTCGTGCAGCAGCACCGTCACCCGCTCGGCGCTGGGCAGGCCGGGGTCGGCGGTGTCGCGGTAGCGGCCGACCACTGCGTCCAGCTCGGCGTTCAGCGCCGTCAGCGCCTCTGGTGTCAGCACCAGCCGGTAGTCCGACATCGTCGACGCCGACTGCCAGGACGTCGGCCACTGCGACCGGGACTCCACCCAGTCCTGCGCCTGCCGGGTGTACTGATCGAGGTAGTGGGAGTAGAGCCAGTCGGCGGCCGCGCTCGCATCGGGGTTGTCGGCGAAGTCCTGGGTCCGGTAGGAGTGCTCGTCCTGCGCGGCCCGCCACCACCGGTCCCGCCCGTCCCCGTGCTCGAGGTCGTCCTCGACCAGCCCCACCTCGGCCAGCTTGCGCAGGTGGTAGCTCGTGGTGCCGGTGTTGGTGCCCAGTCGCACCGCCAGGGTGGTGGCCGTCGCCGGGCCGCCACCCCGTAGTGCACCCAGCAACCGGGAGCGCAGGGGGTGCGCCAGGGTCACCACCTGCGTGGCATCCAGGTCGACGTGACGGTAGCTCGGTCGTGGCTCGCTCATGACTGCAGAATAGTTCGGCAGAAGTGTTCTGCACAAGTGTTCTGCGGTCGGATCGGACTCAGGGCTACCTGCGGGGAGCCCCGTCATGAGGAGCTCGGGAGCTGGTTGCGGTGCAAGCACCAGCGTCCACAGGAGATCGCTGACCGGTCAGCGTTCCGCAACTGGCGCAGGTGTCGGGGCTGACGATGTGGACGTTGATCGCCTTAGTGACGACGTTGTGGAACCATCCGAGGTCATGATGAGAACCTGTGGCGTCCGTGCCGAGGCCCTCTTTCGGCCCTGCCGATCCTGACGGGTGGGCGTGGACCCTCGATGGATCGACACCAGTGACCTTCCCGACGAGTTGGTGGCACTCATCGGTGCTCTCAACCCGAGCGATCACCTGGTCATTGCTCGTGATGGCCGGCCGGTCGCGGCGATATCCCGGGTGGAGGGCGTCGGGTCGGACCGGGGGGTCGAAGCCAGCCATGAGGCTGTTGGTCGCTCGTCAACACGTGGCGATGACGTGGCGGTCGTAGCCACCGCGATGGAGTTGTCGTCATCAGCTCGGGCATCGTTGTCCGAACAGCTCGGACCCCGTTACATCGTCCTCGACATGAACTCGGCGCCCACGAGCGCCGACGTGCTGCTCATACCGGCAGTGAGCCCTCAGCTGATCGCGAGCCTGAGGGAGCGTTTCCCGCACGCCAAGATGATCATCGCGGAGATCGAGGACGACGAGCTCGGGGTCAGCTACCGGGGCCCGGTCTCTCGTCTGCTGGACGCCGGCGCAGATAGCTACCTCTCGTCCAGCACGATCCCCCACCTTGCGAAGCAGCTGGACCAGGCCGTTGCCCGGCTGAACGAGATCGCCGCTCCCACCTCGACACCCCCGGTTCTTGACGTGCCGCACGAGCAGAACCTGCTGGAGGGTTGACGTAGCGAGTTCAACGGGTACCACGAGCAGCCGGCGGCTGCCTCGCGTACCGCTGTTGCAGCCACATGGACGCCAGCCCGCGTGCGAAACTCAGGCGCATGACCTCGGCCCCGGAAAATCGCGTCCTCTCCGCTAATCCAGCCAGGTCCTACGACTACGACAGCATCGCCGAGGGCTACACGGCAGAGAACGAGACCAGCCTGATCAACGCCTACTACGAGCGGCCCGCGATGCTGGAACTGGCCGGGGACGTGACCGGCCGCCGGATCCTGGACGCGGGCTGCGGTTCGGGCCCATTGTTCGGTGCCCTGCGTGATCGCGGTGCCCTCATGACCGGCATCGACGCAAGCGCCAGGATGCTGGAGCAGGCACGACGCCGGCTGGGCGCCGAGGCGGACCTGCAGATCGCAGACCTGGCCGACCCTCTGTCGTTCAGCGACGGCGCGTTCGACGACGTCGTCGCGTCACTGGTGCTGCACTACCTGCAGGACTGGGGGCCGACACTGGCCGAGCTGCGGCGTGTGCTGACCCCCGGCGGCCGGCTCATCATCTCCGTCGACCACCCGTCCGCCATCTGCCTCATGGATCGTTTGGCCGGGGGCAAGACCAGCTACTTCCAGACTCGGTCACGGACCGAGGAGTGGAACATGGGTGGCCAGACCGCGCAGCTGACCTTCTGGGACCGGCCCCTGTACGCGATGACCGACGCCTTCACCGCTGCTGGCTTCCGGATCAACGTCATCAGCGAACCGCCGCCCGTGGCTGCTGCCTACGACCTGTTCCCCGACGAGTTCCGCGGGCTGACCGGCACGAGCTTCCTGAGCTTCCTGTTCTTCGTCCTCGAGGCCCACTGAGTGCGAGCCGAACTGAACCGGACGGTCAGCGGCGCACATGCGCGTGGCCCGGCCCCGTCTCTCCAGGCCCGGTCACCGATCCCCATTTGGTGATGAGCTGCCCGTGTCGTTCGGGGGTGGTGGCGCGAAGGGCGGTG
>JBBSUN010000094.1:0-6994 GCA_038234335.1 Mycobacteriales bacterium | reverse complement strand
TGGATTGAAATGTACTACAACACCCAGCGGCGCCACTCCACACTCGGATACTTGACACCCCGAGAATACGAACTAGGCTACACGGACATCAACCAAATAGCGGCCTAAACCGTGTCCACTTTACCGGGAACACTCCAACCCTGAACTGGGCCACCCCCGCCGAAGCCATCACCGCACTACTCTCCAGCCCAACAACAACCAACGATGTTGCAACGACCGGCTGAATCCGCCCGCCACCTGGGTCCAGGAATCACGCACAGGTGAGGTGTGTCACGATGGGCGGGATCGCGACGGGCCCACACCCCGGGTGCCGCCGCGTCCACAGCTGCACCGTCGCGGCGTCCGTCATCCCGGGCCCGCGGCCGAGCCGAGGAGAGTGCCGTGTCCCAGAGCTTCGTGCCCCACCGCTTCGCCCCCGACGAGTCCCCCGCGACCGCGGCCACGCCGTCCGCCACGCCCGACCGGGTCGTCGCCGGGCTGCGCGCCACCAGCGAGGGTGGGGCGGACCTCGTCCAGCTGCTCACCCCCGAGGGCGAGCGGGTGCCCGACGAGCGCTTCGACGGCTACGTCGACGACGTCACGGTCGAGCAGCTGCAGGCCCTCTACCGCGACATGGTGCTGGTGCGCCGGTTCGACCGGGAGGCCGGCGCGCTGCAGCGGCAGGGCGAGCTGGGCATCTGGGTGCCGCTGCTGGGCCAGGAGGCCGCGCAGATCGGCGCCGGCCGGGCGCTCGCCCCGCAGGACATGGCGTTCCCCTCCTACCGCGAGCACGGCATCGCCTGGTGCCGCGGCATCGACCCCACCGACCTCATGGGCATCTTCCGGGGCACCGACCACGGCACCTGGGACTCCCGCGAGACCGGGTTCCACCCGTACACGATCGTCATCGGCAACCAGTGCCTCAACGCCACCGGCTGGGCCATGGGCTCCCGGATGCGCGGCAAGGTGGGCCCGGAGGACGACGCGGAGGCGGCCATGGTCTTCTTCGGCGACGGCGCGACCAGCCAGGGCGACGTGCACGAGGCGTTCGTGTGGGCCGCGGTCTACGACGCGCCGGTCGTCTTCTACTGCCAGAACAACCAGTGGGCCATCTCCGAGCCGACCGAGCGCCAGACGCGGGTGCCGCTGTACCGCCGCGCCGCGGGCTACGGCTTCCCCGGCATCCGGGTCGACGGCAACGACGTGCTGGCCAGCCTGGCCGTGAGCCGCTGGGCGCTGGAGCAGTGCCGCACCGGCAACGGCCCCGTCCTGGTGGAGGCCTTCACCTACCGGATGGATGCGCACACCTCCTCCGACGACCCCACCCGCTACCGCCTGGCCGACGAGCTGGAGACGTGGAAGCTGAAGGACCCGCTGGAGCGGCTGCGGGTGCACCTGGTGCGGAACCAGGGGGTCGGCCAGGAGTACTTCGACACCCTGCAGGCGGAGTCCGACGCGCTGGCCGCGCGGCTGCGCACCTTCGTCCAGGAGATGCCGAGCCCCGGCCCGGAGCGGATGTTCAGCGAGGTCTACGCCGACGTGCCGCCCGAGCTGGTCCGCCAGCGCGACACCCAGGTCGCCTTCCACGCCTCCTTCGAGCCGGCCGCCTCGTGAGCACCCCGACGGCAGCCCCAGCCCCAGCCCCAGCCCCAGCCACGACCATGACCATGGCGAAGGCGCTGAACTCCGCGCTGCGCACCGCCATGGAGGAGGACCCGGACGTGGTGATCCTGGGGGAGGACGTCGGCAAGCTCGGCGGCGTCTTCCGGATCACCGACGGCCTGCAGAAGGACTTCGGCGAGGCGCGCGTGCTCGACACCCCGCTGGCCGAGTCCGGGATCATCGGCACCGCCATCGGCCTGGCCCTGCACGGCTTCCGGCCCGTCTGCGAGATCCAGTTCGACGGGTTCGTCTTCCCCGGCTACGACCAGATCGTCAGCCAGCTCGCCAAGCTGCGCTTCCGCACCCAGGGCCGCACGCCCATGCCCGTGGTCGTCCGCATCCCGTTCGGCGGGGGCATCGGCGCGGTGGAGCACCACTCGGAGAGCCCCGAGGCGCTGTTCGCGCACGTGCCCGGGCTGACCGTCGTCGCCTGCTCGAACCCGGCGGACGCGCACTGGATGCTGCGCCAGGCCATCGCGAGCGACGACCCGGTCATCTTCTTCGAGCCCAAGCGCCGGTACTGGGAGAAGGGTGAGGTCGACCCCGAGACGGCGCCGGCGCCGCTGCGGGCCTCCCGGGTGCTGCGGGAGGGCTCCACGGCCACGCTGGTCAGCTACGGACCGACGGTGCGGACCTGCCTGGACGCCGCGCAGGCCGCCGCCACCGACGGGATCGAGCTCGAGGTCATCGACCTGCGCACGCTCTCCCCGCTCGCGCTGGGCCCCGTGTTCGACTCCGTGCGCCGCACCGGTCACCTCGTGGTGGCCGCCGAGGCCCCGGGCGAGGTGTCGGTGGCCTCGGAGGTGGTGGCCCGGGTGAGCGAGGAGTGCTTCTACTCCCTGGAAGCCCCCGTGCTCCGGGTGACCGGCTTCGACACCCCGTACCCGCCGAGCAAGCTCGAGGACGGCTACATCCCCGACCTCGACCGCATCCTCGACGCCGTGGACCGCTCGCTGGCCCACGGTTCGGCCGATGCGCGTGAGAAGGGCTGAACCGTGGGACTGAAGACCTTCAACCTGCCCGACCCCGGCGAGGGCCTCACCGAGGCGGACATCCTCACCTGGCACGTGGCCGTCGGCGACACCGTAGCCGTGAACCAGGTGATCCTGGAGATCGAGACCGCCAAGGCCGCCGTGGAGCTGCCGTGCCCGTTCGCCGGCACCGTGACCGCGCTGCTGGCCGAGCCCGGCGCGACCGTGGACGTCGGGGCGCCCATCATCACCATCGACACCGGGGGGGACGCCGCCGCACCCCCGCCCGCGGAGCCCGCGAGCGCCACCGGCACTGCGCCGGCCGAGGGGGAGACCCCCAGCGGCGGCAAGATCGGCGAGGCCATGCCGGGCGGCCGGATCGCCACCCTGGTCGGCTACGGGCCCCGCGACGGGGCGAAGACCCGTCGCCCGCGCGCCACGCCGCCGCAGCGGCCCGTGCCCGTGCCGGACGAACCCGGTGTGGTGCAGGAGCCGGTGGACCCGGAGCCGGTGGCGTCCGCCACCGCCGAGCAGGAGTCCGGTCCGGCGGCCGCAGCGACCGCGGGGCCGGTGCGCGAGCCGTCCTCCCCGCGCACGGTGCCGCTGGCCAAGCCACCGGTGCGGGCGCTGGCGCGCTCGCTCGGCGTCGACCTCGCCGAGCTCACGGGCTCCGGGACCGACGGCGTCATCACCCGGGCCGACGTGCACGCGGCCACCGCCACTCCCGACACTCCCGCCACGCCCGCCCCGAGCGCCGGGCCGACCCCCGGCGAGCGGCGGGTGCCGGTGAAGGGGGTGCGCCGGGCGACGGCCGCCGCCATGGTGGCCAGCGCCTTCACCGCCCCGCACGTGACGGAGTTCCTCACCGTCGACGTCACCCCGATGATGGAGCTGCGCGCGCGGCTGCGGACCCGCCCGGAGTTCCGCGACCTCAAGCTGACCCCGCTGACCTTCGCGGCCAAGGCGGTGTGCCTGGCGGTGGCCCGCACCCCGGACGTCAACGCGCGCTTCGAGGCCGAGGCCGGCGACGCGGGCGAGATCGTCTACTTCTCGCAGGTGAACCTCGGCATCGCCGCCGCCACCCCGCGGGGTCTCGTGGTGCCGAACGTCCGCGGTGCGCAGGCGATGTCGCTGGTCGAGCTGGCCGCCGCGCTGGGTGAGCTCACCACCACCGCCCGGGAGGGCCGCACGCCCCCGGCGGCGATGACCGGGGGCACGTTCACCATCACCAACGTCGGCGTGCTCGGGGTCGACACCGGCACACCGATCATCAACCCCGGGGAGTCGGCGATCCTGGCCCTGGGCTCGGTGCAGCAGGCGCCCTGGGTGGTCGACGGGCAGCTCGCCGTCCGCACGGTGTGCCAGCTCGCGCTGAGCTTCGACCACCGCGTCGTCGACGGGGCGCAGGGCGCACGCTTCCTGGCCGACGTCGGGGCGCTGCTCGCAGACCCCGGGATGGCCCTGACCTACTGACGCACACCACCGGGAGGGTGTCCCACCACTCGATCCGGTCCAACCCTCAAGAACACGCCCCTCGGCATCGACACCTCTGTGGGGTGGCCGTGCGCCACCCCGGTCCGGCGACGGTGTCGCCCGGGCGACGGTGTTCCCGGATCGGGGACGGAGAGCTAGGGGCGTGCAGGTGGCACCGGACGACGCGCAGGCCCCGACGACGACCCCGGAGACGTCCGGCCGTGCCGTCTCCCGCGCCCGGCTCTCGCTCACCGTCGTGGTCACCGTCGTCGTCGTGCTGGGCGAGTTCCTGCTCCTGGCCTGGGTCTACCACGGTGCGGCACCGCTGCGGGAGCAGGGCATGGCGCTCTCGCAGGTCAACGGAGTGCTCCAGAACGCCACCGGCGCCGACGGTGCCGCCACCAGCCGCAGCGCCCTCGGGCTGCTCGAGCAGGCGGTGGGGGCCGGGGTGCCCGCTGGTGCCGCGGCACCCGCCGTGGCGGCGGCCACCGAGGTCGCCACCAACCCCGACGCCCTGCCGACGCTGCGGGTCGCCGTCGACGCGCTGGAGCAGCAGGTCGCCGACGCCCAGCGCACCACCGACGTCCGGGCCTACGCCATCTTCGCGACCCTGATCTTCTGCGCCTCGGTCGGCTGGATGGTCTGGTTCCGCCGTCTCGTCGCCCGGCACCGCAGCCTGGAGCACGAGGTCACCGCGCAGACGCTGCGCGCCGAGGGCGAGCACCGCCTGGCCGCGCTCGTGCGGGAGTCCTCCGACGTCGTGGCGGTCATCGGTCGTGACGCGGGCGTCAGCTTCGCCACCCCCTCGACCGCGGCGGTCCTCGGGGTGGAGCCCGAGGACCTGCTGGGCACCTCGTTCCGCGACCTGGTGGTGGAGGAGGACCGATCGGCCTTCGACGACCAGCTCACCCGGGCGCTGGCGGCGGACACCGAGGTGCGGGTGCGGGTGCGCACCCCCGCCGGGCGGGAGCTGCACGTCGAGGGGACGTTGTCGGACCTCACCGACGACGAGGCGGTCGGCGGGGTCGTGCTCACCGTGCGCGACGTCACCGAGCGGGTCCGCCTGGAGCAGCGCCTGGACCACCAGGCCTTCCACGACACGCTCACCGGGCTGTGCAACCGGCGCCTGTTCACCGACCGGCTGAACCACGCGCTGACCCGGCGCGGCGGGCACGACCTCGTCGTGCTGTTCCTGGACCTGGACGACTTCAAGACGGTGAACGACGACCTGGGCCACGGCGCGGGCGACGCCGTCCTCGTCGAGGTCGGTCAGCGGGTGACCGGGGTGACGCGCCCCGGGGACACCGTGGCCCGGCTCGGCGGCGACGAGTTCGCCATCCTCATGGAGGCGACCACCGTGCCGGAGGCCGAGCTCGTGGCCCAGCGCCTGCAGGTGTCGCTGTACGAGGAGCTCCACGTGGAGGGTGCGCGCCGCCGGGTGGGGGCCAGCATCGGCCTGGCCACCGCCACCCCGGGCAGCGGCAGCGGCGAGGAGGCCCTGCGTCACGCCGACGTCGCCATGTACCTGGCCAAGTCGCGCGGCAAGTCCGGCATCGCCGCCTACGAGCCGCAGCTGCACACCGAAGCGATCGAGCGACTGCACCTGCGCACCGAGCTGGAGGCGGCGATCGGTGCTGACGAGCTGGTGCTGCACTTCCAGCCCGTCGTCGAGCTGCGCAGCAACGTCATGACGGGCTACGAGGCGCTGGTGCGCTGGCAGCACCCCGCGCACGGGCTGCTGCAGCCGATCTCCTTCGTGCCCCTGGCCGAGCAGTCCGGGCTCATCGTGGCGCTCGGGCGGTGGGTCATGCGGGCCGCGTGCAACGCCGCGGTGCGGCTGCACCCGGGGGTGAGCGGGCCGAGCATGTCGGTCAACGTCGCCGCCCAGCAGCTCGCCGAGGACGACTTCGTGGAGCAGGTGGTCGGTGCGCTGGAGGCCAGCGGTCTCGCGCCGGGCCGGCTGGTCCTGGAGATCACCGAGAGCGTGGTGCTCAACGACCTGGACCTGGTGCTGGAGCGCCTGCGCGCGCTGCGCGAGCTGGGCATCCGGGTGGCCATCGACGACTTCGGCACCGGCTACAGCTCGTTGGCCTACCTCAGCCGGCTCCCGCTGGACATCCTCAAGGTGGACAAGTCGTTCATCGACCACGTCGTGGAGGACGAGCAGGACGCGCGGGTGACCATGGCCATCATCGCGATGAGCGCGACCATGAACCTCAGCGTGGTCGCCGAGGGCGTGGAGACCGAGCCCCAGGCGCAGTGGCTGCGTGACGCAGGCTGCCGCAGCGTGCAGGGCTACCTGTTCTCCCGGCCGGTGCCCGAGGCCACCGCGCTGGCCCTGCTCGAGGGGCGGGAGCAGCTGGGTGGATCCGCTTCCGGGTCCTGGGGCCCGCTCGCGGACGTGCCGGCACCGCGCACCGCGGTCACGCACTGATCGGTTGCCGCGCCACGTCTGATCGACACGTCCCCCTCAAGACGGCCCGGAGGCTCGCCGAAGTGTTGTGGTGACGGTCTGCACCGTCCGGCGGTCTCGTCGGGCGAAGGGGCTGTCGGCGAGGACCGCGAGAGGTGGTGCCACGATTACCTGGGGTGAGCGGTGCGGGTGCTGCCGAGTGCGGATGTCGCCGAGAGTGCACGGCTGGGTGAAAGCCAGGACGCCGGTGCCGGTACCGGGATCTCGTAGTGAGCCGCCGCACCGTGCCGGACCGCACGGAGGTTCACGGGTCACCCCTGCTCGACGCCGGGATCCCGCCACGAGGTCTCCCGGAGCCCTCGAGGTCGCCCCCGGACCTGAGCACGAGCGACGGACGCTGCCGCGACCTGCGACCACCAACGGCCGCGCGTGCCCCTGGCGCCGTTGTACTTCCTCGTCCTGGCCTTCGCGGCCTTCCTGTGGACGACGTTGTGGG
>JBBSUN010000093.1:0-7019 GCA_038234335.1 Mycobacteriales bacterium | reverse complement strand
GGGCGAAGAAGAGTGACGCTTTTTTTAGGAACGCCCGATCCAACTTCAGCTCAGAGTTCTCCCTGCGCAGCCGCCCCAGCTCGACCCGCTCGGTCTCGCTCAGCGCCCCGTCCCCGGCGTCGTGGCGGGACCTGAACGCGTGCACCCACCGCCCCAACGTCGCCTCGTTGATGCCCAGCTCGCGAGCCACCGTGGCCACCGCACGACCAGTGTTGATCACCAACTTGACGGCCTCGTCCTTGAACTCAGGAGTGAACTCCCGACGCTGTCTTCCCATGATGAACATCCTCACTTACGAGGTGTCCACCGAATGGGGTCAAGGCCACCACGAGGGGTGTGGGGGTTGGGGTGAGCTCGGGTTAGGAGTGTTGGAAGTGCGGGCAGTGGTGGTGGTGGTCGGCGACCACCAGGACGGCCGGTAGGCACCTGCACCCCGGTAACGGTGCCGGCGAGGTGGTGTCCATCGTGGCTGCGGCACCACGGCGGGGTTGAGCACGGTAGGGGCGGCGCGGACCGGGAGCCTGCGGGCGGGTGTCCTGGTCGCGGCGCGGTGGGTCCGGGTCGTGGCGGGGTGTGACCGACCAGGTCTCTCTGGTGGGCTGGGGGTGGGTGGACACGGGGGACTCCCAGGGGACCGCGAGCGTGGTGGCCGACGACCCGGGAGGGTGCGGCGGGCTCGTGTCCCAACTCACCTCCGACCGTAGGCCCCCTCGCAAGCCCCCCCGGGGGGTGCAGTCGTTCGGTCCTGCCGGTGGTGGCCGGTGAGATGTCTGCCTGGTGGGTCGTGGACGGGGGGTGTGGGGCGTGCAACCCTTCAGGTGACCTCGAAGAACCGGTAGTGATCAGCGAGAGCGACGGCACCTGATGGCCCACACCCCCGACGACGACGGCACGGCCCCTCGGGACCCGCGGTCGGACGATGCACCCGATGCCTCCGAGCGGACCCCGACCCCACAGGAGGAGGCTGCGGTCGAGCAGGCGGAGGAGGATGACCTGCGGTCGTCCTTGGCGGGGTTGGCGGGTCTGGCGGCGGGGCGGATGAGCCTGCCGGCGTTGTTGACCCGGGTGGCGGAGTTCGCGGTGCGGGCCATCCCCGGGGCGGACGGGGCGGGGTTGACCCTGCTGGAGGCCGGGAAGTCCGACACCATCGTGGCGACGGCGGACTTCGTGCGGGCGGTAGACGACATCCAGTACGGCCTCGGTGAGGGCCCGTGCATCACCGCCGCCGCCGAGGGGGTGACGGTGCGGTCGGGGTCGTTGGGTGGGGATGGGACGTGGCCGCGGTTCGGGCCGCGGGTGAGTGCTCTGGGGGTGCACAGTGCCCTGTCGTTGCCGTTGATCGGGTCCGAGGGGGTGTTGGGGGCGATGAACATCTACGCCCACCGCCCGGATGCGTTCGACGACCGCGCCGCGCAGCTGGGGGAGATGTATGCGGTGCCGGCGGCGATCTCGGTGCAGAACGCGCAGGTCCTGGCCCAGGCCCTCACCTTGGCCGCGCAGCTGGAGACCGCCTTGCACAGTCGGGCGGTTATCGACCAGGCCATCGGGGTGCTGATGGCCCGCTCCGGGCACAATCCCGTGGAGGCGTTCGCCCGGCTGCGGGTCATCAGCCAGCAGGAGAACCGCAAGCTGTCGGTCGTTGCGCAGACACTCCTCGACCAGGCTGTGCGGCGGGCTCGCGCCCGGCACACCGAGGACTAACCGGTTCGTGCACCACAGTTCAGGTTCGGCTCGTTCGTTGTCGGGTGGTGATCACGCGTACGGTCGTGGTCCTGAGTCCGGTGGTGCAGGTACCGACCTGCATCGGGACTCGGTCCCCGTGCCCGGCGTTCTGCCGGGTGCGGGACCAGGCACCACGACCACGGCGCAATCGGAGCGTGTCCCGAGGTCACTCGTGGAGTTCTCCCGCGCCCTGGTCGTCCAGCTGGCCGTGCTGAGCGAGGCCCTGTCCGACCCCGGTATCGACCTGCAGGAGCAGCTGCACGAGCTGGGGCAGTCCGTGCGGACCTCGGTGTCCTCGTTCCTCGGGCTGCGGATGACGGTGGTCGTCGAGGACTACCCCTTCACTCTGACCGCCCTCGAGGCGGGCGCCGATCCCACTGCGGTGGGTGCGTCGGTGGCCATCACCCTGGGAGCCGCGGACCGGACGGCCACCAGCAGCAGTGTGGTGTTCTACGCGGGCACCCCGGGGGCGTTCGTCGACCTCGCCGCCGACGCCGCGAAGCAGCACCCCAGCCCGGGGGCGGTGGTCCTGGATGCCCACCTCGACGATCCCGACGGGGCGCACCCGGTGGCCGGGTTCACGGGGTTCTCGGAGATCTCGGTCATCAACCAGGCCCTCGGGGTGATCATGGGCGGGGGGCGCACCCTGGCGCAGGCCCGGGTGGCCCTGGAGGCCCGGGCGGCCGGTACCGGCCGGGGGATCGTGGCCACCGCCCAGGCCATCGTGACCGCCGCCGCGACCCGGGCCCCCCACCACGACACCAGCGACGACACCAGCGACGACGACGTTGACGACGACGTTGACGATGACGATGGGGTGGCGGTGTGAGCGCGCCCTGACCTGCGGTGATTCTTTTCTTGCGCCCCACCCGGGGCACGGTGGATAGTGAGGTCCACGTCAGCTGGCGTGTCCCCGTTCGGACCGTGTGCGGGCCTGCAGTGCAGAGCCTGAACGGTGGCGTCCCGCGTGGTCGAGGACCGTGTCCTGTCTGGGGTGTTGTCGGAGTTCGCCCGGACCCTGGTGACGGACTTCCCGATCCAGGCGATCCTGGACCACTTCGTGGAGCGGGTCGTTCAGGTTCTGCCGGTGTCCTCGGCGGGGGTGACCCTGATCGGTAGCGCGCGCGATCCGCACTACATCGCCGCCTCGGATGAGGCGGCGTTGCGGTTCGAGCAGCTGCAGTCCGAGCTGGGGCAGGGTCCGTGCCTGCTCGCCCATTCCACCGCCGAACCCGTCACGGTCGGTGACCTGGCGAGGGACACCGTGTTCCCGGTGTTTGCCCCGGCGGCGGTGGCCGCGGGGTGCGCGGCGGTGTTCACCTTCCCGCTGCGCCACCCCGGTGGGGGGTGTCTGGGGGCCCTGGACCTCTACCGGGACACCCCCGGCGAGCTGAGCCCTGAGGACATGGGGGCGGCCCAGGTCCTCGCCGATGTGACCGCGGCGTACCTGCTGAACGCCCGGGCCCGCGAGGACGCCGCGAAGGCCGCCACCTACTTCGAGCACTCGGCGCTGCACGACGCCCTGACGGGGTTGCCGAACCGCCGGTTGCTGCACGAGCGCTTGACCCACGCCGCGGCGCGGGCCTCACGCAACCACTCCACCGCGGTGGTGGTGTTCTGCGACCTGGACCGGTTCAAGCAGATCAACGACGTCTACGGCCACCAGAGCGGTGATGAGCTCCTACTCGCGGTGGCGGACCGCCTGTCGGGGTTGATCCGCGGCGGGGACACCCTGGCCCGGGTGTCCGGGGACGAGTTCGTGTTCCTGGGCGAGGACCTCTCCGGTGTCGCCGACGTCCACCGGGTCGCGGCCCGGGTCGAGGCCGCGTTCGGCCGCCCGTTCGTCCTGGACGGGCTGACGGTGACGGTGACGGTGACGGCGAGTGTGGGGGTGGCCTACGCGGGGCCGGGGGAGGAGCTCACCGAGGAGCTGATCAACCGGGCCGATGCGGCGATGTACGAGGCGAAGCGGCGTGGTGGGGCCACCCACGAGGTGGTCGACCTGCGCGCCGAGGTCCGCACCCATGACCGGGCGAGCCTGGAGCAGGACCTGCGCCACGCCCTGGACCGCGACCAGCTGTCGGTGGTGTACCAGCCGATCGTGAGCACCATCGAGGGTGCGGTGACCGGGGTGGAGGCCCTGCTGCGCTGGACCCACCCCACCCGCGGACCGATCCCGGCCTCCACGGTGGTGGAGATCGCGGAGCACAACGGGCTCATCGGTGCCATCGGGGCCTGGGTGCTGCAGCGGGCGTGCACCGACCTGACCCGCTGGGCCACCACGCACCCCGGGAGCCTGCTCGAGTTGGCGGTGAACGTGTCCACCCGCCAGCTCGTGCACCCCGACTTCCCCCACCAGCTCGCCCAGGTCCTGCACCGCACGGCCACCGACCCGGCCCAGCTGGTCCTGGAGCTCACCGAGAGCGTCATCATCGACGACGACGAGCGGGTCCTGACCGCCCTGGACCGCGTCAAGGGCATCGGGGTGCGCCTGGCCGTGGACGACTTCGGCACCGGGTACTCCTCGTTGTCCTACCTGCGCAGGTTGCCGGTGGACATCATCAAGATCGACCGGTCCTTCGTCGCCGACCTCGACGACACCGCCCCGGGCACCGCGATCATCACCGCGATCACCACCCTCGCCCACACCCTGGGGTTGACCGTCATCGCCGAAGGGGTCGAGACAGGAGACCAGCACCGCCAGCTCCACGCCGTGGGCTGCGACCTCGCCCAGGGCTACCTCTACGCCCGCCCCATGAGCGCCACCGACATCGACACCCAGCTCACCGCAGCGACCGGCGCACCGTGGCGACTCACCGCCGGTGACCCCACCGCCGTGGCGTGAGCACCGTGGCCCCGCGGGCAGCCGCGGAACCGTCGACCGGTGACCTACTTCCACGACGGGGTGCAGGATCCACGACCAGGGTGGAAGGTGCGGGGATGTACGGGGTACACAGCAACACGTGGAAGAAGGCGATGACCGCCCTGTGGTCCTGGGCCGACACGCAGGGCGACGTCAGCACGCTGCCCTCGGGTGTCGAGGTGGACGGGGTGGTGCTGTCGAGGTGGGTCAACGCCCGCCGCCACGAGCACCGCACCGGGGGCCTGGACCACGAGCAGGTCACCCAGCTGCAGGCCCTGCCCGGGTGGTCCTGGGGTGCTGGGCAGCGGGAGGTGTGGGCCACGACCTTCGCTGTGCTCTGCGCCCACGTCGCGGAGCACGGCACCGCCCGTGTCCCCACCACCCACACCACCGGTGACGGCGTGCGGCTCGGGGCGTGGGTCAGCCGCCAACGCACCGCCCACCGCCACCACACCCTGCCCCGCGACCGGGCTGCCGCGCTGCAACGCCTACCCGGGTGGGAGTGGAACCCCGGCAGCTGAGCTGCGCGGTGCCGCCCACCGCGGCACCCGACTCATCCAGATCACGGCAGTCCTTGGCTACGACAGCAACACCGTCCCGGTCAGCGATCCGTGACCGGACAGCGATGGCGGTCGCGGCGATCCTTCGAGTTCGCTACAGCGCGATCAACTCGAGGTAGGCCATGCCGAAGACACCCCGGTAGCCACCGAGGTAGGCGGCGCGCTGGCGGGCGGCCCGCTCGCGCACCTCCGCGGCGTCGGGGTGGTCGGGGTCGTGCTCGGCCAGCCACGTCGCCCAGCCCGCGGCGTACCCGGACTCGAAGACATCCCACTCGTCCAGGGTCGCCTCGTACACGGCCCGGGCCGCGAACCCGTGAGCGACGGCCAGCTCCACCAGCTCGGGCAGAGTCACCAGCTCGTCGAGGCGACCGCTCAGCGGCGCGACCGCCTCCGGGGTCGGGGTCCGTGACCAGATCCCCTCGCCGTAAACCACCCGGGCCCCACGCTGCACCGTCGCCCGCAGGGCCAGCAGGGCTGCGGCATAGTCCAGCGGCAACCCGTCCTCGACAGGTGGACCCCAGATCTGGCTGGCCCCGATGCAGATCACCGCGTCGGCCCGCCGGGAGGCGGTGCGGGGGTCCTCCTCGACCAGGCTCACCCGCTTGCCCAGGCCCCGCTGCGCAGCCAGGTCACGGCCGCGCGCGAGGGACACCGTGTCGACGTCGACGCCCACCCCGTGCGCGTCGGGGGCTGCGGCGAGGACCTGCAGCAGCAGCTCCGCCCACCCGCACCCGAGGTCGAGAACGCTGCCGGTGAGGTCGGTAGCAAGGAAGTGCACGAGCCGTGCTGCCCGCTCCTCCGAGAGCGGGGACATGAACACCAGATCGTGGTGATGTGGCCGGATCGTCGCGGTCATGACGTGAGGGAGCCACCCGCGGCGCGCAGGGTCAACTGATTTTCGCTGCGACCCCCTGCTGCAGGCTGTTCCACATGCCGATCGGCTTGCGGGCGGTTCCAAGCCCCAGCTCGGTTGGGTCGTTGTCAGAGTTGATCGGCCAGTCGGCACATTTCAATCGTTCGGTTGACATCGGGCAGGTGAGCTTCTACGCTTAATCTCAACTACTTAGTTGAGCTTGAGGCGTCCGAGATGAGTGATCCGCTGTCGAATGTGTTCGCGGCCCTGGCCGATCCGACCAGGCGGGATCTGGTGGCGCGGTTGACCGATGGTGATGCCCCCGTGGGGCAGCTGGCGGCGCCGTACCCGGTCAGCGTGCAGGCCATCTCCAAGCACCTGAAGGTGCTCGAGCAGGCCGGCCTTGTCAGCCGCGGCGCTGAGGGGCACCGCAGCCCGGTGCACCTGGAGGCGGAGGTCTTCGACCTCATGACGAAGTGGATAGAGCGCTACCGGGCGCGGGCGGAGGCCCGTTACCGGCGGCTGGACGCGGTGCTGGCCGAGATGGACGACGAGGAGATGGCTGGGCACCACCCGACGGTTGAGGAGACGACATGACCCACACGACGAGAACCGCGACGATCGCAGCGGATCCCCTGGTCCCGATGATCCGCATCACCCGGGACTTCGTCGCCACCCCGGCCCAGCTGTTCCGGGCGCACACCGACCCGGAGCTGTTCGCGCGGTGGGTCGGCCCGGACGGGATGACGACGACGGTGGACCGTTGGGACGCCAGCACCGGCGGCAGCTGGTGCTACCTCGCTGCCCGGGATGGGGCGGAGTTCGGTTTCTATGGCTGCTTCCACGAGGTACGGGCGGACCGCATCGTGCAGACCTTTACTTGGGAGGGTGACCCGGACGGAGTCGCGCTGCAGACGCTGCGCTTCGAGGACCTCGGCGACGGCCGCACCCGGTTGCACGCCCAGTCGCTGTGCGACAGCTTCGAGGGCCGGGACGCCTGGCTGCGCAGCGGAATGGAGGC
>JBBSUN010000092.1:0-7092 GCA_038234335.1 Mycobacteriales bacterium | reverse complement strand
CCCCGTCCTGGCCCGGCGCGGGGGCGGACAGGACGTCCAGCACCGCTTTCAGGGTGGCGGTGGCGTGCGGGTCGAGCTGGGCGCGGAGCTGACCCATGCCGGTGGAGTCGATCCCGAGGTGGGCCTCGCGGCGGGTGTGGGAGTCGGGGTCGAACCGGTCGGCCCGGTCGGGGTCCAGGGTGTGCAGCAGGTGCCGGGCCAACCTGCGGAACACCGGGGCGGTGAACGTGGTGGCGTGCGAGCTCAGCAGGACATCGATCTCCGGGGCCCGCTCCCGCACCATCCGCACCGGGATCGAGGCCAGGGCGCGCACGGCCAGCGCGGCGTGCTCCGCGGTCGTGGAACCGTCGACGAGGGCCTGGCCGACCCCCGGCAACGGACCACCCACCCCGAGCGCCCGGGCCTGCTCCAGATCACCGAGCACGCGCCCCCGGGACAGCACGGTGCGCCCGGCCACCGCGGCCACCGTGGTGAGCTCGTCGCGGGCGGCGGCCTCGGCCAGCACCACCAGGTAGGTGGCCCGGGCCGCGGCGAGCACCCTGGCCGCCAGCACCGTGGCGTCGACGATCTCGCCGTCGGAGCACGACCACGCCCGCTCCCGCACCGCCGCGAGCCCGGTGAGCACCCGCTCCCCGGTCTGCAGCACCCCCTCGACCTCCATGAAGCGAACATACGGTCGACCCCCGACAGTTCCGGGCGGCTCCGAAGGGCTGACCGCCGTGGTGCCGCCGAGCGCCTCGCCGCGGCCCGGCGACGGGGACGGGGACGGGGAGCACCACCGGTCACCGCGGCGCAGACCACCGTCCTCGCACCAGGTCGCCGGCGGTGGGTCCGGCGGCGACGGCGCACCCTCGACGAGGTCCTGCCGGCGGCGCAGCAGGTGGCCCCAACGCTCGTCCACACCGCCGCGACGCCCGCACGGAGCCCGGCCGATCCGGGCGGGAAGCCCCGACCAGGGCCCCAGGGGCACCAAACGGCCCCACCGGGCAAGCCGGTACTCCCCCGCAGCCCCCAGCCCCGACCCCCAGCGTCCACCCAGACCGGACCCTGCGCCGACCAGCACACGTCTGCAGGTGCAGGATCAGCGGCGTGACGGGACGGACGGTCGTGCTCACCACCGGCGGGACCATCGCCAGCCGCGACGACGGCACCGGCGCAACCGCCGTCTCCCCCGGCGCGCTGGACGTCCCCGTCGGCACCCACGCCGTGCTCGCCGTCGACAGCTCGGCGCTGACCCCGGCGGACCTGGACACGATCCGCCGCGCGGTGCGGTCCGTGCTGGACGGCGGGGCCGGCGCGGTCGTGCTCACCCACGGCACCGACACCCTGGAGGAGACCGCGCTCGCCCTGGACGTCGTGCACGACGACCCGCGCCCGGTGGTGCTGACCGGGGCCGTGCGCGCCGCGGACCACCCCGTGCCCGACGGCCCGGGCAACCTGCGCGACGCCCTGGCCGTCGCCGCTTCCCCCACCGCCCGCGGCCTGGGCGTGCTCGTGGTCCTCGGCGGCGTGGTGCACGCCGCCCGGGGGACGGTGAAGGGACACACCGAGGCCCTGTGCTGCTTCCGCGACCCGCACCGCGGCCCGGTCGGGATGGTCACCACCGACGGCATGACGCTGCTGCGCCGCCCGGTGCGGCCCGCCCCGCTCGCTGCCGCCGACCTCGCGGGAGTGCGGGTCGACGTCGTCGCGCTGCACCCCGGGGCCGACGCGACCGCGCTGGACGCGCTCGTCGCTGCGGGGGCCCGTGGGCTCGTCCTGGAGGCCACCGGCTCCGGCAACACCCACCCCGTGGTGGTGGCCGCGGCCGCCCGGCACGTCGCGGCCGGCATCGCGGTGGTGGTGACCAGCCGGGTGCCGGGCGGGCCGGTGCGCGCGGCGTACGGCGGCGGCGGCGGCGGGGCAGACCTGGTCGCGGCCGGGGCCGTGCTCGCGCCGTGGCTGCGGGCCGGGCAGGCCCGGGTGCAGCTGGCGGCGCTGCTCGCCGCCGGGGCACGCCCGGAGCAGGTCCGGGATGTCTTCCGGCAGGAAGGATGAGCGACGTGCACGACGTCTGCGTGGTCGGTGGGGGGATCGTCGGGCTGGCGGCCGCGCGGGCCCTCCAGCAGACGGGAGCGTCGGTGGTGCTGTGCGAGAAGGAGCTCGGGCTGGCGATGCACCAGACGGGACACAACTCCGGGGTGGTGCACTCGGGGCTGTACTACGAGCCGGGCTCGCTGAAGGCGCAGCTGTGCCGCGACGGCGCCGCCGCCACCCTGGCGTTCGCGCGGACCCACGACGTCGCCGTCCGGGCGCTGGGCAAGCTCGTGGTGGCCACCGACGCCCGCGACGACGCCCGCCTGGACGCCCTGGCCGCGCGCGGGCGGGCCAACGGGATCACCGTGCACGAGGTGTCGGCGGCCGAGCTGCGGGAGCGCGAGCCGAACGTCACCGGGGTGCGGGCCCTGCACGTCCCCGTCACCTCGAGCGTCGACTACGTCGCCCTGTGCGCCGCGCTGCGCAACGAGATCGTGGCCGGCGGGGGCGAGGTCCGCACCGGGGTGGGCGTCACCGCGATCACGGAGACCACCGACGAGGTGCGGGTGTCCACCACCGGCGACGATCTCGTGGCCCGACGGCTGGTGGCGTGCGCAGGACTGCAGGCCGATCGGGTCGCGGACCTGTGTGGGGTGGCCGGCGACGTGCGCATCGTGCCCTTCCGCGGCGAGTACTACCGGCTGCCCGCCCACCGCTCCGGCATCGTGGGTCACCTCGTGTACCCGGTGCCCGACCCGGCGCTGCCCTTCCTGGGGGTGCACCTGACGCCGATGGTCGACGGGCGGACCACGGTCGGGCCGAACGCGGTGCTGGGCCTGTCCCGGGAGGGCTACCGCAAGGGCTCGGTCGACCGGCGCGACCTCGCCGACCTCGCAGGGTTCCCGGGGTTCTGGCGGGTGGCGCGAGCGAACGTGCGCACCGGGGCGCGGGAGGTCGCGGGGTCGCTCTCGCGGCGGCGCTACCTGGCCCTGGCCCGGCGGTACTGCCCGTCGCTGGAGCTCTCCGACCTGCAGCCCGAGGCCGCCGGGATCCGGGCGCAGGCCGTGCACCGCGACGGGACCCTGCTGCACGACTTCCTCATCCGGAGCACGGCGCGCACCCTGCACGTGCTGAACGCGCCCTCGCCCGCCGCCACCTCGGCCCTCCCGATCGGCCGCGAGATCGCCCGCCGCGCCGCCTGAGGTCGGGGTGCGACCGTCCGTCGACGCCCGGGCTAGAAGCCCAGCTTGCCGCGCAGCTCGTCGAGCTTGCCCTTCGCGCCGTCGAGCACGGTCTGCGCGGTCGACTGCGGGGTGAAGGCCTTGGCTGCGGCGGTGAGGGCGGCCTGCTCGTCGGCGGCGAGCTCGATGTCGGCCGCGGCCACGTTCTGCTCCAGCTGCTCCACGCTGGACGCGCCGGGGATGACGACGACGGAGTCCAGACCCACCAACCACGCGAGCGCGATCTGCGCCGGCGCCACGTCGTGGGCGGCCGCCACCTCGCGCAGCGTGCCCAGCAGCGGCTCGATGCGCCGCAGGTTCTCGTCCCCGAACAACGGGTTCGCCGCGCGGACACCGCCGGGCTTGTTGCCCACGCCGTACTTCCCGCCGAGCAGGCCCTGCGCGAGCGGGCTGTAGGCCATCACCATCCGCTGGTTCGCCTGGGCGAAGGGCACCACGTCGTCCAAGGCGCCGGCGTGGGCCAGGGAGAGCTGCACCTGGTTGCTGACCACCGGTCGGCCGAGCTCGGCGTCCGCGCGCTGCCAGCGCTGCAGGGAGTAGTTGCTGACGCCGGCGGCACCGATCGTCCCGTCCTCGAGCAGCGAGCGCAGCCCCGGCATGATCACCGAGTCCGGCACCACCGGGTTGGGCTGGTGCACCTGGTAGAGCGGGATCTTCTGCAGCTGCAGCCGCTTCGCGCTGGCCTCGGCGCGCTGGCGGACGACCGCGGGCACGGGCACCACCGGCATGATCTTGCTGGCCACGACCACCTCGGTGCGCCGCTCGCCCAGCGCCTCGGCGAGGATCTTCTCGCTCTTGCCGAAGCCGTAGATCTCGGCGGTGTCGAACAGGGTCACCCCGAGCTCGAGCGCCCGGCGGACGATGTCGCCGGCGCCGCCGCCGGTCCCGCCGCTGCCGTAGCTCTCGCCGTAGCCCCACTCGCGCGAGCCGAACTGCCAGGTGCCCAGCCCGACCCGGCTGACCTGACCAAGACCGTCGACCTCGAGGTGCTTCATGCCTCCAGTGTGCCTGCTGCGGAGCCTTGCGTGCCGCGAGGCCACGGCCCGGTGCCAGGCTGCGGGCGCCTCGGCGCCCACGATGGGCTGGTGGCGGTCTGCTGACCCGCGGGGGCGTCGATACCGTGGCCGCCATGACCGACCACGTGGACGTGCTCATCATCGGCGCCGGGCTCTCCGGGATCGGCGTCGCCCAGCACCTGCGGCGCCGGCGACCCGGGAGCACCTACGCAATCGTCGAGTCCCGCGCGGCGATGGGCGGCACCTGGGACCTGTTCCGCTACCCCGGTGTCCGCTCGGACTCCGACATGCACACCCTCGGCTACGCGCTGCGCCCCTGGCGGGACGCCCGGGCCATCGCCGACGGACCCGCGATCCTCGACTACGTCCGCGAGACCGCCCGCGAGGAGGGCATCGACGCCCACGTCCGCTACGACCTGCGCGTCGAGCGCGCCGAGTTCTCCACCGCCGACGCGCGCTGGACGGTGGACCTGCGCCACGGTGCCAGCGGCGACCTGCGGACCATGACGTGCTCGTTCCTGTTCTCCTGCAGCGGCTACTACGACTACGACCGGGGCTTCACCCCCGAGTTCGAGGGCGCGGCGGACTTCACGGGCACCGTGGTGCACCCGCAGCACTGGCCGTCCGACCTCGACGTCACGGGCAAGAAGGTCGTCGTCATCGGCTCCGGGGCGACCGCGATGACGCTGGTGCCCGCCCTCGCCGGCGGTACAGGCGGAGCCGGCGCTGCCGGCAGGGCCGAGCACGTCACCATGCTGCAGCGCTCACCCACCTACGTCGTCGCGCTGCCGCGCACCGACACCGTGGCCGCGCGGGTCCGGAAGTACCTGCCCGAGCGGGCCGCCTTCCGCGTCGTCAAGTGGAAGAACGTCCTCAAGACGACGGCGATCTACGAGCTGTGCCGGCGCCGGCCGGAGCTGATGAAGAAGGTGTTCCGCAAGGGCGTCGTCGCGCAGCTCGGGCAGGGCTACGCCGTGGACACCCACTTCAGCCCCCGCTACGACCCCTGGGACCAGCGGCTGTGCGTCGTGCCCGACGGGGACCTGTTCCGCGCGATCCGCGACGGCGACGCCTCGATCGTCACCGACCACGTCGTGCGCTTCACCCCCACCGGCATCGCGCTGCGCTCGGGTGACGAGCTGGAGGCCGACGTGATCGTCACCGCGACGGGGCTGAACCTGCTCGCGTTCGGGGGGGTGGGCTTCGTCGTCGACGGGGAGGCGGTCGACCTGACCCGCGCCATGGCGTACCGCTCGATGATGCTGACCGGGATGCCGAACTTCGCCTTCGCCCTCGGCTACACCAACGCGTCCTGGACGCTCAAGGTCGACATCACCGCGGAGTACGTCTGCCGGCTGCTGGAGCACATGGAGCGCGAGCACGCCCCCGTGGCCGTGCCGGAGCGCGACCCCGCCGTCGGCGAGGAGCCGTTCCTGGACTTCGCCGCCGGGTACGTCCAGCGCTCGATGTCGGAGTTCCCGCACCAGGGCGACGCCGCCCCGTGGAAGGTGACCATGAGCTACCCGCGCGACCGGGTCGCCCTGAAGCGGGCCTCGGTGACCGAGGCCATGAGCTTCCCCGCGCCCGCCCACGCCAGCGCCGCCGCCGCGAGCGAGGAGAGTGAACCGGCGGGGGGAGCGCGGTGAGCTCGACCTGGGACCCGTCCTCGGCCGGGGTGCCGGCGCAGGCGCGGGAGCTCGCCGCGATGTGCCGGGTGGAGGGCGGCTGCCGGGGTGGACGGGGGCGCACGGGCACCGCGCCGGCCAGCCTGGTCGTGCTCGACGACGTTGATCCGCGGCGGGCCGTGACCTTCGTGCGGGAGCACTTCCACCCGGGGGCGGTCGAGACCACCGCCCAGCGTCGGTACGTGGCCCGGTTCGCTGCGCAGCGGGGACGCAACCCCGTGCCGCACCACCCGGTGGTCGAGCGCCTGCGAGCGACCCGGGTGGGCGGCACACTCGCACGGTGACCTCGACCGCCCCCCGCTGGGACACCCGCACCGGCCGCCCGGCCGGGCTCGGCATGCGCCTGCTCGGCGCCGCGGTGCCCGGGGTGCGCCGGGTCCGGGCCCAGGTCGAGCCCTACGCGGCCGCCTGGCGCGCGGAGACCGCCCGCAACCTCGACGACCCGCGCCGCCGCTGGATCGTGCTGGGCGACTCCATGTCCCAGGGCATCGGGGCGTCCGCACACGACGCCGGCTGGGTCGGCCAGCTCGAGGCGCGGCTGCGTCGCGCGGGCCACGACCTGGCCGTGGTGAACCTCTCGGCGAACGGCGCCCGCACCCCCGACGTGCTCGCCCGGCAGCTGCCCCTGCTCGCGGAGCTGCCCGCCCAGGCGCCCGGGACACCTGCTCCGCTGGTCACCGTGCTCGTCGGCTCCAACGACCTGTTCGGGGGCCGCGGCACCCGGGGTGCCCTGCCCGACGCCATGGCCGAGCTGGTGGACGGGCTCCCCGACGGTGCCGTGGTGGCCACGCTCCCCCAGCCCGCGGACGCGGCCGGGCGGGCCAACGACCACATCACCACGGCCGGGGGTCGCCTCCGGGTGCTCGACCTGCGCGCGTCCGGTCCGACGTCGTGGCGCGGCCGGCTCGCGGCCGACTTCTTCCACCCCAACGACGCCGGCTACGCCGCGATGGCCGACGCGTTCGAGCCGGTGGTGCTCGCCGCGCTGGCCTGAGCCCTGATCCACCGCGCCGGGTTCTTGGCTGTGGGCTTGGTGGTGGTCGGGGCCGCGGGTGCGGGTGGGCGTGGCTGTGTTCCCGGCTGGTGCCGGTGTGTCCACGTGAGGTTCTCCGGGGTGTGCCGTTGCCGGCGGGG
>JBBSUN010000091.1:0-7122 GCA_038234335.1 Mycobacteriales bacterium | reverse complement strand
GATCGTCCACCGGGAGTCCCATGCTCGTCGGGATGTGCCAAGGCCCGGGTGGTGCTGGCTCGTCACTTTCGGGCCCGGGGTGTGGCGATGCGCGGCCGGAGTGTCTTGGGCTGATGCGCGTCCTCGGCTGGACACCGGGAGGTCACCGCCCGATGGTCTTACGTGTTGGCAACATGGGTCAGACGTGTCGGAAATGCGATGGCTGCAGCATGTCTCGGTATGGGATGGAACGCGTGGCGACAACGGCGAATGTGCCGCACCGTAGCTGGAGGAGACGCTGTGGCCGAGGGTCTGCTGTCGTCTGCTGTGGGAGTGGCCGTCGGGTGTCCTTGCCTCGCCTGCCTTGTCCATGGGGGTGACCGGTCCGTTCGGTTGGTCGGTGGCACGTGGTGAGTGCGTCGGTCAGTGGGCCGATCCTGCGGCGTGGTGATGGGGTGGTTCCGGGTGCGGACTATCTGCCGTGTGACCCGGGGAAGGTCTTGTGGGGGCGGCTGCCGTGTGCTGATGACCGTGCGGTCATCAGCGTGAGGCCTGGGGCCTCCCTGACGGTGGACACCCTGAGCCACGAGGGGTTGTTGCCCGACCAGGGTAGCGACCCGCGGGCCTTCTTCGGGCGCCACGGGGTCGCCCCCGAGCTGGTCTTGGAGGAGGCCGTTGCGCTGACTGCGACCCGGACTCGTGGCAGCGACGACGGTCCGCACGTGGTGACTGGCCCGATTGAGGTGGTCGGCGCCCGACCTGGTGATGTGCTGGCCATCCACATCGAGTCCGCTGAACGCCGGGTGCCCTACGGGGTGATCTCGAACCGGCACGGGCGGGGTGCGTTGCCCGGCGAGATGCCCCAGGGACCCGACACCTACAGCGCCTTCGCCGCGGTCCATGAAACTGATGGGCAGGCCTACGCGGTGCTGCCGCGACGGCGTGGTGGCGACCTGGATGACCCCGCCAACGTGGTGTCGTTTCCGCTGGCGGAGTTCCCGGGCATCGTGGGCGTCGCGGTACCGGGGTCGAGCCGACCGCATTCTGTGCCCCCCGGCGCGCATGGGGGCAACCTCGACATCAACCTGATGCGGCCCGGGTCGACGGTCTACCTTCCCGTCCGCGTGCCCGGGGCCATGGCCTACCTGGGAGACCCCCACTTCGCGCAGGGCGACGGCGAGGTGGCGCTCACCGCGCTCGAGGCGTCCCTGCGCGTCACCCTGCGGGTGGAGGTGCTCGATCCCTCCGAGACCGCGGCACAGTTCGGGGAGCTGCTCGGACCGCTCGTGGAAACAGCCGACTACCTGGTTCCCACCGGCCTGGATGAGGACCTCGACGTCGCGGTCCAGAATTGTGTGCGAGCAGCGCTGGGCCTGCTGCAGGCGCGCTACGGGATGGACCGGGACCAGGCCTACGCCTACCTGAGTGCGGCGACGGACTTCAACATCTCCCAGGTCGTCGACCTCGTCAAGGGTGTGCACGCGCGGATCCGGAAGGCGGACTTCCAGCGATGACCGACGGGCTCCTCGAAGCGTTCTGGGCCTACGAGCGCGCCCTCATGGCCGACGACCTCACGGCCATGGACCGCCTGTTCGCACCCGGCGCCGACACCCTGCGCGGGGACACGGCGGGGCTGCTGGTGGGCCACGACGAGATCGCCGCATACCGGCGGGCCCGGGGCGGTGCACCGGCCCGGGACATCCTCGAGGTCCGGGTGGTCCCAGCAGGCGCCGGGCATGCCCTGGTCGTCGCGGTCACCGCCCCACACCGCGGTGGCCGCGGCCTGCAGACCCAGCTGTGGCGGCACGAGCCAGACGGGGACGGACACAGGTGGGTGGTCGTCGCCGCCCACGTAGCACCACCGCCGTCCACCTTCGACAGCACGGTCTGGCGGGTGGTCGGGGACCCCTTGGTCCCCGCCACCGCCACCGGGGTCCTCGACGGGGAGTCCATCGCGGTCAAGGACGTCTTCGCGGTCGCTGGATCAGCGGTGGGCGGTGGCGTCCCGGACTTCCTGTCCGAACGTGCCGTCGAGACCCGGCACGCACCGGCGCTGCAGCGGCTGCTCGACGCGGGCGCCGCATTGCGGGGCATCGCCCGCACCGACCAGTTCGCGTACTCCTTGGCGGGCAGCAACGACCACTACGGGACACCCGTGAACGCGGTGGTCCCCGGTGCTCTTCCCGGTGGCTCGACCAGCGGCCCCGCCACGGCCGTCGCGCTCGGCGCGGCCACCATCGGGCTGGGCACCGACACCGCCGGCTCCATCCGGGTCCCGGCTTCCTACCAGGGGCTCTGGGGTCTGCGAACGACGCACGGCGCCGTCCCCCGAGACGGCATGCTCCCCCTGGCCCCGGACTTCGACACCGTCGGCCTGCTGACCCGCACCGCCGGCCTGCTCGGGCGGGCCGCCGCGGCGCTGCTCGGCACCCCCACCCCCCCAGAGCGGCCCCCCACGCTGACCGGGCAGGTGGACATGACGGAACTCGCCGACGAGCTGGGAGACCTGGCCGCGGTGTCCGCGGCGTTCTCGGTGCACCAGGGATGGCAGGCATGGCAGGCCCACGGGCCGTGGCTGCAGGCGCACCCAGACAGTCTGCGGGGCGCACCAGCGAACCGGTTCGCGTGGGCAGCTAGCGTGACCACCGATGAGGACCAGCGCGCGCAGGACGTGCTCCGCGACGCCCGGGAACACTGGGACCGCCTACTGGGCAGCCATGTCCTCGTTCTCCCGAGCGCCGGGTCGACCGCACCCCGGGTGTGGGCGGACCCCGCCGCGGTCGAGGCTGCCCGCGAGGCCACCCTGCAGCTGACGTGCATCGCTGGGGTCACCGGCCGACCCGCTGTCTCGGCGCCCCTGGGCACCGGCCGCGACGGCTCACCTCTCGGGACCTGCTTCCTCGGGCCGCGAGGCTCCGACCTGCAGCTGGTGCACCACGCGTCCCAGGCCAGCCTCACGGCGAGGGCCTAGCTCCACCGGGCTCCGGCCGTGTGGTGCACGCAATCGCACCCCGTCACCAACGCGGCATCAGGACGGCCGGCCCCTCCATGTGTCCGTCGCCCCACGCAATCGGGGCTGAGTCGCCACGATGGCCCTGGGCCCCGTGCCGGGCGATGACGGCGGCGGTGCGAGGATCGATCCCGTGGATCTGACGGCGCTGGCTCGTGACATCAACGCGGTGTGCCGCCTGGATGGGATGTTCGTCCTCCGCTCGGGGCGGACGTCGACGGAGTACTTCGACAAGTACCTGTTCGAGTCGCAGCCTGCCCTGCTGCGACGAGTGGCCGAGGCGATGGTCGTTTTGCTGCCCGCAGACACCCAGCTGTTGGGCGGACTGGAGCTCGGTGGCGTGCCCCTGGCGACGATGGTCAGCTCTATCACCGGGCTACCCGCGGTCTTCGTCCGCAAGCAAGCCAAGACCTACGGCACCCGCCGGCTGGCGGAGGGCGCCGACGTCGCCGGCCAGAGGATCACGCTGATCGAGGACGTGATCACCACCGGTGGCGCGGTTCGCGACGCCACGCTGGCCCTGCGCGCGGCCGGCGGCCTCGTCGGGGTCGTCGTCTGCGCCATCGACCGCAGCGATACCGACGACGGACCACTCGCCGATGTTCGCGTCGACACCCGGGCCGTGCTCACACGAGACCAGCTCGCCCGCTCCTAGCCGGCACCCAACAACCCGTGAACCCCAGCCTCCGGCACGTTGGCCGGAGGCTGGGGTTCGTGCCGCCGTTGGCGGCCCCAGGACGTAACGCCTCTCAGGTAGTCCCGGATAGGAGGCCCGCCGACAGGTCGGGACGGGTCGCCTCCATTGCTTCGGGCGACACCCCCACTGCGAAGTCGGGTCGAGCTACCGCATCAGGTCGACACTCTGGCTGACCCGCTGACGGTCGGGAGGCAGGCCGTCCTCCCGCGACGCAGAGTCCTGCAGCGACGGCCCGGTCACGGAGGTCGCCTCTGACTGGCTCGCGGCGCCGACCGGTGGCTCCGCCGGAGTCACCTGCCGTGGGAACGCCAGCTTGAGGGAGAGGTAGGCGAAGACGGGGCCCAGGAAGTTCATGGCGACCACGCTGACCCACGCGGCCACGACGTTGCCCTTGTCGTAGCCGAAGCCACCGAAGTAGGTGGCGAAGAACGAGGCGAACCCGAAGAACATGCCAGGTATAAGGGAGAACAACCGGGTCCGGCCGGTGTACATCAGTGCGGTGTTGATGGCGAAGATGATCAGGGCGAGCACCACGTTCTGGGCGAGCTGGCTGTCCCCGAACGCGGTCCCGACCCGCTGGTCGAGGACCACGATGACCAGGGCGAAGGCTGAGCCGGCGGGCATCGCAACCCATAGCCGGGAGGCCACCGCCATGCTCGGGCCGCCGGCGAGGAAGGTGCCGGCCCAGCTGATGAAGATGGCCCAGGGCGGGAGGTTCAGTGCGGTCCCACCGATGAAGGCGGTGAGACCGGCGAGGATCGAGGCCACGACCTCGTGAGGGATTCGGTCACGCATGGACAGGCTCCTTGATCGTTGTGGTGCGGGTGGTCTCGGCGACGATGCGGCCGTATTTGATGACGAAGCAGCGGTCCGGGCGGTCCAGGAGTGCGTCGGCGACGCACCGGGTGGACAGCACGACCAGGTCGGCGTCGGCACCGACCCGGATCCCGTACCGCTCGGAGATGCCGATGACGGCAGCGGCCTCGGTGGTGGCCATGGCGAGGACCCGGGTGAGGTCAGCGGGTCCACTGAGGTGACCGGTCTGGGCGAGGAACAACCCGATGTCGAGGGGGTCGGCGTTGCCGTACGGGGTGAAGGCGTTACGGACGTTGTTGGAGGAGTAGCTGCAGGTGACCCCGCTGGCCCACAGGTCACGGACCGGGACGACCCCCCGCCGGGTGTTCACGTCGTCCCCGCGGCCCCCCAGGTGCATGTCCGTGGCCGGCAGCGGCACCACCGCGACACCCGCGGCGGCCAGATGGGCCATCGTCTCCAGACGGGCCGGGCGGGGAAGCCCCGCCAGTGACGTCATGTGCCCCAAGGCCACCCGCCCCGACATACCGAAGCGGACGGTGGCCTCGGCGATGTAGCTGGCCATCGCAAAGCGCGGATCGGCGGTGTCATCAGCGAAGTCGGCATGCATGTCGACCGGCACACCAAACTCGGCGGCAAGCTCGAAGACAAGGTCCACATGCCGCTCACACGAAGGCACATCAACCTCGTTGTAGGTGCAGCCACCGACGACGTCGGCCCCCAGGTGCAGCGCCTCCCTGAGCATCTGAAGGGTGCCGGGCGCCTTCAAGATGCCTTCCTGAGGAAAGGCCACGACCTGCAGGTCAATCAGTCCCCGGTACAGCTCCCGGAGCTCCAGGAGCACCTCGACCCCGAGCAGGCCGATGATCGGGTCGACGTCGGGATGCGCACGGATCGCCGTCGTACCGTTGCCGATCGCCTGGTCGAGCACCTTCCTCACCCGGGAGCGGACACCGTCCGCGGTGAAGCCCCGCTTGAGCTCCCCGGTGACCGCGATCGCACCGGCCAAGGTGCCCTCCAGGTTCGGCTTCTCCCTGTCCAGCAACGCCTTGTCCAGGTGCAGGTGCGGCTCAATCAGACCGGGTATCACCACCCGCCCCGCACAGTCGATCGTCTGATCCGCCCCCTCGGGCAGCCCAGGTCCCACAGCAACGATCCGCCCCTGCTCGATCGCGATGTCCACAAGTGGGCGGCCGTCCTCAACCCGCGCCTGGCGCAGCATCAGATCCATCGGTCGGTCCTCTTCTCCACGGTGGCCAACAACCGTGGATCACTGAAGCCGCACCGTGTTTCGGGTTGAGGCGCGCAGCGTTAAAAACACGTATCACCCCCTCACACTCGGCAATGGGCGGTACGCCCACCCGCCGGAACCCTCCTGCACCGGTCACATCCGCCCAGATCAGTGACGCACCGCGGTGACGATCCCCAGGCACCTGAGGCGCCCATCGCGTGACCCCCACCCCTGGCTCACGCCAACATCCAGGAGCCCCAGAGAGGGCGGCGGTGGCACGATGCCGTGCACCCGCCACCTACCCCCCGGTCGTCGACTCCCCCACACCCCACGGCGCCGTGGACCGCTCACCGGCCGCCGCCGCGTCCACGGCCGCCCACGGTGAACAGCGTCGACCTCACGCCCTGAAGGAGGCCCGAGTGTCACCTCCCCCTCGCCGTCCGCGCCCAGCACCCCGGCCAAGCAGGCACCCACCAACGCCCACGCCACCCTCGTCGCTGGCGCAGCGCCGGCGACGGCACCTGCTCGTCGTGGTACTCACCTTCGTGACCGGCAGCGCCGACGCGACGGGGTTCCTCGCCCTCGGCGGGGCGTTCTCCAGCGTCATGACCGGAAACATGGTCCTGCTCGGGCTGTCCGCCGGTACCGCCACCGCCACGCTGGCCATCACCTCCGGCAGCGCCATCGGCAGCTACATCGTGGGAGTCCTGATCGGTGCCCACGTCGCCGGCACACCTCAGCCCGAGGACCCCGTGTGGCCTCGGCCCGTCACCCGCGCCCTCACCCTCGAGCTCGGCGCCATCGTCTGCTTCCTCATCATCTGGGAGCTGACCCTCACCGACCGAACCCACCAAGCCCAGCTCGGGATGCTCGTGATCGCGGCCATGGCACTGGGCGTCCAAAGCAGCGCCGTCCAACGGTTCGGGGTCCCCGGACTGTCCTCCACCTACCTCACCGGAACCCTGACCGTTCTCATCGGCGGTGTCGCCGGCCGCCGGCCCCTGCCAGAGCTGCTCCCCAGCACACAGGTACTGGGGGCCCTCGTCACCGGGGCCGGTGTCGGTGCCCTCGTCGTCCAACACCTACCCTGGCTGTCCCCCCTCCTGCTGCTGCTCCCCCTCCTCACCGTTCTCACCGCCGCACGGCCGCTCGAAACCACGCACTCCCCCACACCAACGTGACCCAGCGACCGCCACGAACCCGCGGCACACAGCCCCGGGGCCTCGGTCACTCCGGCGCTACCGTCCCGCACACCGAACCCCACCCGACACAGCCGGATCTGGCAGTCGCTGCGCAGTAGCGCGTATCCCGTATGCCCTGTCCGGAGGTCGTCCCGGTGACGGGGCGTGCTGCGGCACAGAGGGGTGTCGCATTTCAGGGAACGAGGGCACT
>JBBSUN010000090.1:0-7229 GCA_038234335.1 Mycobacteriales bacterium | reverse complement strand
TCCGTCACCCCCGGCGGGCGTACCGCAGGAATCAACCACGGACAGTGTTGGCTAACAACCCGGACGCACGACGGCCAGCGACCATGTGGGCCGAGCCGTACCCGCGCGCGGCGTCCCACGAGCAACCTGGCCTCGACTACCGGCGGTCGTTGGGGTAACTCCGACAGCTGACGCATCGTCGCACCGGCCTGGCCGGTCAGCGGTAGATGCGCTCCAGCGCCGCCGCTGTGGCGCGCCGCCGAAGCGGTCCGGTGAGTCGGTCCCGGGCCAGCGCCGCGCGGGCGGCGTTGGCGCCTGGTGCTCCGTGCACACCGCCGCCGGGGTGGGCGGAGGAACCGGCGAGGTACAGCCGGTCGAGCACCGTCGCTGCACCGCCCAGGCCCGGCACCGGGCGGAACACCAGCTGCTGATGCAGCTGGGCGGTGCCCCCGTTGATGGCCCCCGACACCAGGTTCGGGTTCTCCTCCTGCAGCGCCGAGGGCGACTGCACGTAGCGTCCGACGATGCTGCGGCGAAATCCGGGGGCCACCCGCTCCACGGCCTGCTCGACACGGTCGACCTGCTCAGCAACCAGGTCCGGATCCTGAGCCACCCCCGGCGGCAGGTGGGTGTAACCCCACGCGGACTCGGTGCCGGCCGGAGAGCGGGTGGCGTCGCTGGTCGTCATCTGCCCGAACAGCAGAAACGGCTGCACCGGGGCGCGACGACAAGCCAGCTCCGCGGCGTAGACCGACAACCCGTCCAGGTCAACCCCGAGGTGCACCGTCCCGGAGCCGGCTGCGGCCGGGTTGGCCCAGGGCACCGGGCCCGACAGCGCCCAGTCGACCTTCACCGTCGGGGTGTCCCACTCGAAGTTGTCCAGGTCCTCCTCCAACCGGGCAGGCAGGGCGGTGGTCGACAGCAGGTCGCGGTACAGCAGGGGCGCGCCGACGTCGGCGAGCACCGCCCGCCGCGCCCCGATGTGCTCACCGCAGCGCAGCCGCACACCCGTCGCGACACCGCCGCTGGTGAGGATGTCCTGCACCGGCGAACCGGTGCGCACCTCACCGCCACGCGCACGCAACCGGTCGGCCAGGGCCTGCGTCAGCCGCCCCGCACCACCGACCGGGACGGGGAAGCCGTAGGTCTGGCCCAGCATGCTCAGCAACCACCCGTACAACGCGCTGCCGGCGCTGTCGGGGCTGAGGTCGGCGTGCAGGGCGTTGCCGGCCAGCAGCATGCCCGCACCCGCGCCGTGGAACCGTTCGTCGCCCAGGCGCCGCGCCGACAGGGCCGCGAGCCGGGCCAGGCGCAGGGTGCCGCCCAGCCGGAGCGCACGCAGGATCCGCGCCGTCGATACCACCGGTGGGAACGGGGTGAACACGGCGCCGAGCAAGGGCTCGCGGACCGTGTCCCACTCCGCGACGAGAGTTCGCCAGGCGTGCCCGTCGCGGGAGTCGAAGGCGCTCAGCGACGACACCGTCGCCTCCAGGTCGCGGGACAGGGTGGCGCAGCGGCCGTCGGGGAACACGTGCGACAACACCGTGGGGGCGTGCGACCAGGCGAGTCCGTGCTCGCCGAGGTCCAGGGCGGCGAGCACCGGTGAGGCCGCGGCCAGGGGGTAGAACGCACTGAACAGGTCCGACACAAACCCCGCAGCGGCGACCTCGGCGGAGCGCACCGCTCCCCCGACGTGGGCGGTGGCTTCACAGACCACGACGTCCCAGCCTGCGTCAGCGAGGATGTTCGCCGCGACCAGCCCGTTGTGCCCGGCGCCCACCACGACAGCGTCCGGGTCGCCGTCCCGTGCGCCCCTGGCTCGCCCTCGGGGTTGGTCCATGGGCGCACGCTACGCTCGTCGACACTGGTTTCGGTCCGGCCGCCACCCGGTTGGTGACGCGGGGCCGGCCGAGGGGAAGGGGTGCGACCATGACGGTGACGCACACGATCCAGGCGACGCCCGCGGCGGTGTTCGCGGTGCTCGGTGATGGCTGGCTCTACAGCGGTTGGGTGGTCGGCACCTCACACACGCGGGCCGTGCAGGAGCACTGGCCGGCGGTCGGGGCCAAGTTGTTTCATGCCAGCGGGGTCTGGCCGTTGGTCACCCGCGATGAGACGGTGGTGCTGGCCAGCGAGGCACCGGAACTGCTGGTGATGCAGGCCAAGGGCGGTCCGCTGGGGCAGGCCCGCATCGAGCTGCGACTCACGGCCCAGGGCCCCGGGTGCCTGGTTGAGATGGACGAGGAACCCGTCCAGGGACCCGGCCGGTGGCTGCACAACCCGATCGTGGCCGCCGGGATACGGCGGCGCAACGTCGAGGCGCTAGCCCGGCTGGCGACCCTCGTCGAGCGTCGTACAGCGCCCCCGCCGGACTGAGCGCCGCCCAGGTCTTTGTGGTTGTGCCCTCCCCCGGCCGGCTGATGCTCTCCGGGCGGTCGTGACGGCACCGACCGCCCCGATCTGACGGTCCCCTCACCTCGCCGTGAATCCTTGGTGGTGGCACCGCATCCGTGCACGCCGCCCGGGGATACCCACCATCTCCTGAGCGCCGAGTGGATCGCCGTGTGCATCCGCCTGCGAGGCATTTCGGCCCGCGTCAATCCGCTCCGTTCGCACCCGGAGGATTCGCACTCGGAGGATCACCGCCCCGGTGCGCTGGTCGTGGGTATCCGCGTGCCGGTTCGTCTGCCGGCGCTCGGCGTCCGGGTCTAGCGTCGGCGGCACAACCGCGCGGCACACAGGCCTCGTCGACGTCGACCCAGGAGATCTCTATGGCCACGAGCAAGAAGAGCGAGCCGCTGGTGCCCGGTGTTCCGTCCAGTTCGGCACCGTCCCATGACGAGCCGACCACCCCCACTGGTCCGTTGCCTCCGAAGCCCGACCAGGGCGGTCCGGACACGTTGACCCCGACCGGGGTGCCCACCGGGTTGCCCCCGGAGAGCGTCGGGCAGCAGGGTGAGTTCCTGACGACCGCGCACGGGGCGCGGCTGCGCGACACCGATCACTCGCTGCGGGTGGGCCGGCGTGGTCCGACGTTGCTGCAGGATCACCACCTGCGGGAGAAGGTCAGCCACTTCGACCACGAGCGGATCCCGGAGCGGGTGGTGCACGCCCGTGGGGCGGGTGCGCACGGGGTGTTCGAGGCCAACGGTGCCGCCGAGGGCATCTGCCGGGCGGCGTTCCTGCAGGCCGGTGTGAGCACCCCGGTGTTCGTGCGGTTCTCCACCGTCCTGGGCTCCCGCGGCTCCGCCGACCTGGCGCGGGACACCCGTGGGTTCGCGACCCGCTTCTACACCGCCGAGGGCAACTACGACCTGGTCGGCAACAACATCCCCGTCTTCTTCATCCAGGACGGCATCAAGTTCCCCGACGTCGTCCACGCGGCGAAGCCGTCCCCGGACCGGGAGATCCCCCAGGCCCAGAGCGCGCACGACACGTTCTGGGACTTCGCGTCGCTGCACACCGAGTCCCAGGCCCACACGATGTGGAACATGTCCGACCGGGGCATCCCCCGCTCCTTCCGCACGATGGAGGGCTTCGGGGTGCACACCTGGCGCCTGGTGAACGCCGATGGCGAGACGTCCCTGGTGAAGTTCCACTGGAAGCCCCGTCAGGGTGTGCACTCGGTGACGTGGGAGGAGGCGCAGCTGAGCAACGGCTACGACCCCGACTTCCACCGCCGCGACCTCGCTGACTCCATCGAGGCCGGTGCCTTCCCCGCGTGGGACCTGGGTGTGCAGGTGATGCCCGACAACGACGAAGAGACCTTCGAGGGCATCGACCTGCTCGACCCCACCAAGTTCGTGCCCGAGGAGCTCGCCCCGGTCCAGCTGCTCGGCACCATGACCCTGAACGCCAACCCCACGAACTACTTCGCCGAGACCGAGCAGGTCGCGTTCAACCCCTCCAACCTCGTCGGGGGCATCGACGTCACCAACGACCCGCTGCTGCAGGCCCGCCTGTTCTCCTACCTCGACACCCAGATCACCCGCCTGGGCGGGCCCAACTGGAACCAGCTGCCGATCAACCGTGCGCACGCCCCGGTCAACGACATGCTCCGCGACGGTTCCCACCAGGACGCCGTGCACGCAGGAGTCGCGCCGTACAAGCCCAACAGCCTCGACGGCGGCTGCCCGTTCATCGCCGGGCACGACGACCACCCCTTCATCGACCTGCCGTCCGCGATCGCAGCCGGGGTCCCCGAGCGGGCACACCCCGCCTCCTTCGACGACCACTTCAGCCAGGTCACCCTGTTCTACCGGTCGCTGAGCCCCCTCGAGCGCGACCACGTCACCGCGGCCTACACCTTCGAGCTGTCCAAGTGCTTCGAGGCGACCATCCGTGAGCGGCAGCTCCAGGCCCTGGCCAACATCGACGCCGGGCTCTGCCAGAAGGTGGCCGACGGGCTCGGTCTGCCCGCGCCCGCCGCGACGCTCGACCCGCAGGAGGGCACCGTCAGCGCGGCGCTGACCCAGCTCGGTGGCACGTGGCCGGTCGCCGGTCGCCAGATCGGCGTCGTCGTCGGTGACGGGGTCGACCCGACCGCCGTCGCCGCGATCACCGCGGCCGCGCAAGCCGCCGGTGTGGTGGCGCTGGTCGTCGGACCGCACGGCGGGAAGATCGGGGACCTCACGGTGCACCGCACCTACGCCAACGCCGCATCCATCGAGTTCGACGCCCTCGTCCTGATCGGTGACCTACCCCCCGCACCGGACGCGATGATCAGCGGTGACACCAAGGCCGGGGCCCCCGCCAACGGGACCGACCCGCGGGTCGTCAAGCTGGTCAACGAGGCGTGGCGGCACTCCAAGGCCCTCGGCGCCGTCGACGCCGGCCAGGCCCTGACCGAGGCTGGCGCGGGCGCCGACGACGTCGGCGTCATCGTGGGGGCGGCCCGGACAGTCGCGACGGATCTGCTGGACCTGCTCGCCCGCCACCGCGCCTGGGACCGCTTCCCCACCAGCCAGGACGTTTGAGCAACCCAGCGGTTCACGGCGGCGGGGGGTCATCACCCCTCGCCTCTTCTCGCGGCGGTGGCCGCCCGCTGCCGTCTACGGGTTGGTGGCAGCGTCGAGCTGGCCCTGCACGGTGTCCGCCAGCTCTGACCAGGAGTCGATGAACTTGGCGACGCCCTCGTTCTCGATGGTGAGGAAGACGTCGGTCAGGTCGATGCCCAGCCCGGTGAGCGCGTCGAAGTGCTCCTGCGCCGAGGCGGCGGTCTCGCTCACGGTGTCGCCGGCCAGCTCGCCGTGGTCGGCGAAGGCGGCCATCGTCTTCTCCGGCATGGTGTTCACCGTGTTCGGCCCGACCAGGCCGGTCACGTACAGCGTGTCGGACAGGTTCGGGTCCTTGACCCCGGTGGAGGCCCAGAGCGGGCGCTGCGGGTTGGCCCCGTTCGCGACCATCTCCTGCCAGCGCGGGCCGACCTGGAAGACCTGCTCGTAGGCGCCGTAGGCCAGGCGGGCGTTGGCCAGCCCGGCCTTCGAGGTCAGTGCCATCGCCTCGGGGGTACCGATCGCGGTGAGCCGCTTGTCGACCTCGACGTCGACGCGGGAGACGAAGAACGACGCGACGCTGTGGATGCCGGCCGGGTCGTGCCCGTTGGACCGCGCCTGCTCCAGCCCGTCGAGGAAGGCGTCCATCACCAGCCGGTAGCGCTCCACGGAGAAGATCAGCGTCACGTTCACGCTGATGCCCGCAGCGAGCGTGCGGGTGATCGCGGGCAGGCCCTCCTCGGTGGCCGGGATCTTGACGAGCAGGTTCGGCCGGTCGACCGTGCTCCACAGCTCCGCGGCCTGCTCGGCGGTCTTGTCCGTCTCGTGGGCCAGCCGCGGGTCGACCTCGATCGACACCCGTCCGTCGACGCCACCGGTGGCGTCGTGCACGGGGCGGAACACGTCGCACGCCCGCCGCACGTCGTCGGTGGTGAGCGCACGCACGGCGGCGTCCACGTCGGCCCCCTCGCCGACGAGGTCGCGCACCTGCGCGTCGTAGGCGTTGCCCTTGGCCAGCGCGCCGGCGAAGATCGTCGGGTTGGTGGTCACCCCGACCACGGAGCGCGTCGCGATCAGCTCGGCGAGGTTGCCCGAGTCCAACCGCTCGCGCGAAAGGTCGTCGAGCCACACGGACACCCCGGCCTCGCTCAGGGCGGCCAGGTTCGCGTTCTGGGTCATGTCTCATGCCTCCAGTCGGGCCAGCGAGCGCTGCGCGGCAGCGACGACGGCCTCATCGGTGATGCCGAACTCGCGGTACAGGGTCTCGTAGTCGGCGGACGCGCCGAAGTGCTCCAGGGAGACCACCTCGCCGTCCGTCCCGGTGAACCGGTGCCAGCTCTGGGCGATGCCCGCCTCCACGGCGACCCGCGCCCGCACCAGCGGGGGCAGCACCGTGTCGCGGTAGCTCGCGGGCTGCTCGTCGAACCACTCGACGCACGGCATGGACACCACGCGGGTGCCGATGCCCTGGGCCTCCAGCCGGGTGCGGGCGGCCACGGCGAGCTGCACCTCGGAGCCGGTCGAGATGAGCACGACCCGGAGCTCCGAGGCCTCGGCGTCGGCGAGCACGTAACCACCGCGGGCGACGCCCTCGGTCGAGGTGCCCTCCAGGATCGGGACGTTCTGCCGGGTCAGGGCGAAGCCGGAGGGACCCTCGGGGCGCTCGAGCACCGCCTTCCACGCCGCGGCGGTCTCGTTGGCGTCGGCCGGGCGCACGATCGACAGGCCGGGGATGGCCCGCAGGGCGGCCAGGTGCTCCACCGGCTGGTGGGTGGGGCCGTCCTCGCCGAGGCCGATCGAGTCGTGCGTCCAGACGTAGACGACGGAGCTCTTCATGAGCGCGGCCAGCCGCACGGCCGGGCGCATGTAGTCGCTGAACACCAGGAACGTGCCGGCATACGGGCGGGTCGGTCCGTGCAGCGCGATCCCGTTCAGGATCGCGCCCATGGCGTGCTCGCGGACGCCGAAGTGCAGGGTGCGTCCGTACGGGTTGGCCTGCCAGTCCTCGGTGGAGATGCTCACCGGGCCGAAGGAGTCGGCACCGGAGATGGTGGTGTTGTTGGAGCCGGCGAGGTCGGCCGAGCCGCCCCACAGCTCCGGCAGCACCGGACCGAGTGCGGCCAGCACCGCCTCGGAGGCCTTGCGGGTCGCCAGCGCCTTGTCGCCGGGCGCCCACGTCGGCAGCACGTCGGCGTAGCCGTCGGGCAGGGTCCGACCGAGGATCCGGTCCAGCAGCGCCTTGCGCTCCGGCTCGCG
>JBBSUN010000089.1:0-7560 GCA_038234335.1 Mycobacteriales bacterium | reverse complement strand
CGGGTGTGGTCCTCGGCTCGCTGGCTTGTGTGAGAACTCCCATCGAAACCCACGGACCACATCCGTCACCCACGCCACACCGGCCACACCGAGACGAATCCGCAGGTCACAGCCCTACACGCCGACTTTGCCGGGGCCCTGCCCATCCAGGCCATCCTCGATGCCCTGGTCGCGCGGATCGTGGAGATCCTCCCGATCACCGCGGCCGGTGTCACCCTGATCACCGAGGGCCGCCCCCCGCGCTACATCGCCGCGTCGAACCCCGCCGCACTGCGGTTCGAGAAGCTGCAGTCCGAGGTCGGTGAGGGACCGTGCCTGCTGGCCTACCGCACCGGTTCGGCGGTGACCGTGCCCGACATCGCCGTCGAGACCCGGTTTCCCCGTTTCGCCCCCGCCGCCCGGCACGCCGGGATGGCCGCGGTGTTCACCTTCCCGCTGCGACACGGACACGGACTGATCGGTGCCCTCGACCTGTACCGCGACACCACCGGCCCCCTCGGCGCGCACGACCTGCGCGCCGCCCAGACCCTGGCCGACGTCACCGCGGCCTACCTGGCCAACGCCGAGTCCCGGGAGCAGGCGCAGCACGCCTCCGACCTGTTCCTGCACAAGTCGTTGCACGACCCGCTGACCGGCCTCCCCAACCGGGAGCTGCTGCACGACCGGCTCACCCACGCCGACCAGCGCGCCCAACGCTCCCGCGGCGGCGCCGCAGTCCTGTTCGTGGACCTCGACGAGTTCAAGAGGGTGAACGACCACCACGGGCACCACGTCGGCGACACCCTCCTCGTCGCGGTGGCCCGCCGACTCATCGGCCTCATCCGGCCCGGTGACACGCTGGCCCGCGTCTCCGGCGACGAGTTCGTGCTCCTCTGCGAGGACCTCGACGACCAGTCGCATGCCGACGACATCGCGAGCCGTATCACCACGGCCTTCGCCGCACCGTTCACCATCGCTGTTGACGCCGCCGCCGACGTCGCCGTCGCGGTCACCGCCAGCGTCGGTCTGCGCTACGCCCACCCCGGCGAGACCATCAGCAAGAGACTCGTCATGGACGCCGACCACGCCATGTACCAAGCCAAGGACCGCAGCCGACGGCACATGCCCTCGATGGTGGAACGAGACGACCGGCCACAGGGCGTGGACGTGTCCACACCGCCTGCTCACCTGAGTCGGGAGGCGCCTGAGCAGCACGGCAACGGGCCGTGAACCAGTGCCCGCCGACGAGACGAGCCGATCGCCACCGGAGGTGGACGTGGTCCTCAGCAGCCACGCGCTCCCGCCTCGTCACCGCAACGGGAACGGTCTGCAGCCACGGCAGGCGTCCCATGGGGGACAGCGAGCACGGGCGGTCGTGCCTCAGATGCCGATCGGCGACCGGTGAGGGGTGAGGGGTGAAAACCATGCTGTCGTGTCCGGTTCGGGTCGGAGTGCTGGTCAGCAAGGTGGACACGGTCCCCGAGGGCGGTCGGCACGGTCAGCTCTCAGTGACGCGCGCACCGCGTGCGCCGCCCTTGGCGTGCTTCTCGGTGAACATGGCGGTGTCGGCGGCGGCGAGGGTCTCGTCGAAGCTCGAACCCACCTCGAACACCGCGGTGCCCACGCTCGCCCCGACCTGGTGGCACCCGCAGTGGCTGGTCACGGGCTCGGAGCAGACCCGTCGCAGCCGGGCGGCGAGCGTCTCGACCACGTCCGGGCCCACCCCGTCGTCCAGGGGTACGACCACCGCGAACTCGTCCCCCCCGGCTCGGGCCACCAGATCCTCCGCGCGAGCACAGGCCCGCATCCGTGCGGCCAGCACCCGCAGGACATCGTCACCGGCCTGGTGCCCGAACAGGTCGTTGACGGCCTTGAACCCGTCGAGATCCACCACGACCACCCCGACCCCGTTGCCCCCTGCGACGGCCTCCGCCCCACGCTCCATGAGCAGGGACCGGTTGGCGAGCCCGGTCAGCGGGTCGTGCTGGGCGGCGTGCGTCATCTCGTCGCGGCTGCCCTGGAGCTCGGCGGTCATCCTCGCGTGCTCGATGGCGATCGCGGCGTGCTCGGCGAACAGCTCGAGCAGCGCGCACTGTGCGCGCGAGGGAAGGCGACCGTCACGAGGTACGTCGACGTTCAACGTGCCCAGCAGCAGACCCGACGGGGCAACGAGCGTGGCGAGCAGTGCGTCCATCGGGTGCCACGCCTCGGGGTCCTTGGACACGGCGAGATCCGGCACCCACCACGGGACAGCCTCGACCTCCGCGGGGATGGAACGGTGGTCGGAGAACAACAGCGTCCCCCACCGGTCGGGCTCCTGGTCCTGCGCGAGCCTGCCCAACATGGTCAGCAAGACCTCATCTGGCCTCACCAGACCCAGCAGCGTGGCCCGCGCCTCGTCCGAACCCTCCACGGAGACGACCTCGAAACCACCCGACGGACGCCGCAGGTTGATCGTCACCAGGGAGAAGACCGTGGCGTCCAGCACCCCCCTTGCCACCGCATCCAACGTCTCGGTCAGGTCGAGGCTGGCGTGCACCCGCTGGGTCACCTTCTGCAGCGCCCGCAGCGCCACGACGTCCTCAGGCGCCACGCCCCTGGCGGGCAGCGTGCACCCCGCAGGCGACGTGGCCTGATGCGCCGGGCCCTCGACAACAGCCGCGAAGCTCCTGATCAGCCCACCCACCTGCGCCCGCCACCCCGCCACACCGGAACACTAAGCGAGAACCTCGCAACGGTGCGTCATCTTCCGGGTGAACCGAGCAGAACGTGGCCGGTGCGGCGGCGGGGGAGATCCCGCGTGCGCGGCAACCAGCACGACCCCGGACCGCCACGAGCCACATCAGCCGGCGCCCGTGCTGCTGGCGTGTCGATCACGAGATCCGAGTCGTACCGCGACAACGGTCCGACAGCCGAACGGCCAGCGACACCTCCGGCAGCTCGTCGGTGCGGCTACAGCTGCCGGTGGTCGCGCTGGTGTTCGTGACGACGCCGCGCAGCACCTCGAGGACGTGACGGACGACGCTGCGCAGACCCAGCTCGTGGGCCATGCACAGGATGGCGCGCACCACTGCGGCGCTGCGCTCGTCGGTGCTGGTCGCGGAGACGGAGGAGCGGTCGACCTTGCCGCCGCTGACGGGCATGTCGGCGAGGTGGCGCAAGGACGAGTACCCGGTCCCGACATCGTCGAGGATCGCGCTGACACCGGCGTCGTCGAGGGTCCTGAGCGTGCTGGAGCTGACGAGTGCGTCGTGGACCCACTGCGTCTCCGTGACCTCCAGCTCGAGGACCTCCAGCTCGAGGACCTCCAGCTCGAGCCGCTCGGCGCGGCGCTCAGCGCTCCGGGCGGGGGAACACGTCCGTCCGCAGCACCGTGCGCTGCGGTCCGTGCCGCGGGTCGGTCCACTCCACCCCGAGCCACAGGGTGTCCGTGCTGAGCGGGCACACCACCCGCGCATGGGCACCCGTCGCGACCGCCGCCACCACGTCGGGCAGCACCCGGGCGCCCTCCGCCGCCGTCCGGCCGTCCGCGCTCACCGAGAGGTGCACCTCGGTCGCCGTGCTCGCGCCGCGGTTGGTGAGGACCACCACGTCGTCGTGGCGCACCGCCACCCAGCGCAGCCGGGCGTCCCGCTCCGCACCCGCTGCCGCCCGGGCCCGTCGCCGGCGCAACAGCGAGCGCACCGACCTCACCACCCCGTCCGCAGCAGGTGGTTGATCGCCAGCGCACTGACGGCGGCGACCGCGAGCCAGCGCCGGTGGTGCCGGGCGGGCAGCAGGGCGGCCGCGGCCACCATCCACACCCCGAAGGGCAGCCAGATGCGCTCGGTCTCGCTGCGGCTGAGGCCGCTGTAGTCGGCGTACGCGACGGCGAGCACCGCGCCGAGCACCAGCATGCTGAGCCCTTCCCGGGCCCGCAGGCGGCGCGGGGCCAGCGCGCGGCGCACCCCCGCGAACGAGGTCAGCCCGATGGAGACGGTCAGCGCGGCGACGTTGCCCCACAGCCAGTACGAGTAGGTGCGGCGGGCGGCGATCCCCTGGTAGTAGCGGAAGACGACGAGCTGGTACCCCTCGTACCACCAGAACCCGGCGATGGTGAAGACCGCGACCACGACCAGCGCTCCGACCGCCGCCGGCACGATCGGCCGCCAGCTCCGGGCGGCCACGAGCACGGCCAGGGCGGGCAGCGCCATGAGCGCCACCCCGTAGGAGAGGTAGATGCTGGTCCCCAGCACCAGCCCGGCCGCTGCGGCGACCAGGGCGGGGTGCCGCACCGACCGGGTGGCGGCCAGCGCCAGCAGGGCGACGCCCCAGGCCGAGACGGCGGCGAACATGCCGTCCGCGGAGACGCCGACCCAGATCGCCGTGGTCGCCAGGGCGAGGAAGGGGGCTGCCCGTCGCGCCAGCGCCTCCCCGTCGAGGTCCCCGAACCGGACGGCCCCGGACCGACCGGCCAGCGCGCGCACGGCGACGAGGATGGCGACGGTGGCCGAGGCGCCGATCGCGAAGGTGGTGCTCGACGCCCACGCCCCGCCGCCGAGCCCCACCCGGTCCAGGCCCACGTAGAACAGGAACACCCCCGGCGGGTGCGCGGAGACGTGCGTGGTCCAGCGGCCGGGCTGGTAGTCGACGATGTGGCTGGTGAAGGTCTGCAGCAGCACGCGGATGCTGCCGACGTCGCCGACCTGCGAGAGGTACTCGTCGTCGGTGGTGAGGTTGCCCGCGAAGCCCTCCTGCCAGCCGTCGACCATCGCGAGGGAGAAGCCCCACGCCAGGGTGGTGATGTACGCCACGACGAGCAGCGTCCGCCAGCGCAGCCGCGCCGCGACCGCGGGTCCCCGGAGCACCACGACCAGCGCCACGACGACGGCGAACGGGGTGCCCCAGCCGACGTGCGGGTCGAGGTTGGCCAGGATCGGGGCCACGGTCTGGTCGAGCTCGGCGCGGGGGTCGGTGGCCAGCAGGTGCGGGACGATCCCGGCTGCGACCACCAGCGCCAGGCCCGCCGCACCGGCTGCGAGGTCGGTCCGGCCGCCGCCGCCCGAGGCGGGGCGACCCTCCGGTGACGGGGTGCCCGGCCGGGGGCGGACGCTCGTGCTCACCGGTCCGACGATAGGGGGACCGCACCCGGGTACGCGGTCCCGGCGCGCGGTCGCGCGGTCCCGGGGCGTCGCGAGCACTAGGTTCGGCGCCATGCAGACGCACGGGCCGGGGACCGTCGACGTGGTGGTCCCGTGCCGCGACGAGGCCGGGTCGCTGCCGGGGGTGCTCGACGCGCTGCCGCCGGGCTACCACGCGGTGGTCGTCGACAACGGCAGCACCGACGCGACGGCGGAGCTCGCCCGGGCCGCCGGCGCCACCGTGGTGCTCGAGCCGGTGCCCGGCTACGGCTCGGCCGTGCACGCCGGGGTCCTCGCCGCCACGGCCGACGTGGTGTGCGTGCTCGACGGCGACGGGTCGATGGACCCGCGCGAGCTGCCGCAGCTGGTCGCCCTGGTCCACGACGGGGCCGACCTGGCCGTGGGCCGCCGTCGCCCGACCAGCCGCGCAGTGTGGCCCTGGCACGCCCGCCTGGGCAACGTGGCCGTCTCCGCGCTGCTGCGCCACCGCCTCGACCTCGACGTGCACGACATCGGCGCGGTGCGCGCCTTCCGGCGCCAGGCCCTGCTCGACCTCGGGGTCACCGACCGCCGCTCCGGCTACCCGCTGGAGCTGCTGGTCCGGGCCGGGCGGGCCGGCTGGCGGGTCGAGGAGCGTGACATCACCTACGCGCCCCGCACCGCGGGGCGCTCCAAGGTCTCCGGGTCGGTCCGGGGCACGGTGCACGCCGTGCAGGACTTCCGGACGGCGCTCGCGTGAGGGCCGCTCCCGACCGCACGACCCTGCTGGTGGTGGCCAAGGCGCCGGTGCCCGGCCTGGCCAAGACGCGGCTCATGTCGGTGCTCACCGCGGAGCAGGCCGCGACGGTGGCGGCCGCGTCCCTGCTGGACACCCTGGACGCGGTGGTCGGCACCCGCGCCGCCCGGTACGTCGTCGCCCTGACCGGGGACCTCGCGCGGGCGACCGGGCGGGACGCGCTGCGGCGCTCGCTGGCCCGGTTCACCGTCGTCGACCAGCGGGGCGACGCCCTGGGGGAGCGCCTCGCCGCCGCGCACGTCGACGCCGGCCCGGGCCCGGTGCTCCAGGTCGGGATGGACACCCCCCAGCTGAGCTCGGCACTGCTCACCGAGGCGGCCGCCACGCTGGCCGAGGACGACGTCGACGCCGTCCTCGGCCCCGCCCACGACGGCGGGTGGTGGGGCCTCGGCGTCACCGAGGCGGCGCTGGCCCAGGTGCTCACCGGCGTCCCGATGTCCACCGACGAGACCGGCGAGCGGACCCTGGCGGCGCTGCGCGCGGCCGGGGCCCGGGTGGCGCTGCTGGAGCCCCTGGGTGACGTGGACACCCCCGACGACGCCGCCGGCGTGGCGGCGCTGGTGCCCGGCTCCCGCTTCGCCCGGGCCGTGGCCGCCACCGGGCTCCTGAACCCGGTGGCCCCGGCGGCCGGGGGTGCGCGGTGACCGCGCTGCAGACCCCGAGGCCGGAGGTCGTCGCCGAGGAGGGCGCGCTGCAGGCCGACGTGCTGTTCGAGCGTGCGCTCGCGGGCCTGCCCTGCTGGGTGCAGGACTCCTCGGGCCGCCGCATCGAGCTGCCCGTGCGCCGCTGGCTCGGGGGGGCCGCCTCCACCGACGACGACAGGGCCGTGGACGCCGCCATGCTCGCGCACTGCACCGGTCCCACGCTGGACCTGGGCTGCGGACCGGGCCGGCTCACCGCCGAGCTCACGGGGCGCGGGATCGCCTCCCTCGGCGTGGACAGCTCACCGCTCGCGGTCCGGCTCACCGTGGCCCGGGGCGGGCTGGCCCTGCAGCGCGACCTGTTCGGCGTGCTGCCCGGACCGGGGCGCTGGGCGCGGGTGCTGCTGGCCGACGGCAACATCGGCATCGGCGGGGACCCCGAGCGCGTGCTGCGGCGCGTCGCGGAGCTGCTCGCCCCCGACGGCGTGGTCGTCGTCGAGGTCGAGGCCACCGGCGGCACCGTCGTGGACCGGCTGCGCATCGAGACCGAGGACGGCGTGGGGCCGTGGTTCCGCTGGGCCCGGGTCGGTGCCGCCGCCGTGCCCGAGCTCGCCCGGACCGTGGGGCTCGTGCACCGGGGCACCACGAACGTGTGCGGTCGGTCCGTAGCCCTGCTGGGTCGGCAGCCGTAGTCTCGGGCGATGAGCACCCGGGCGCCCGACGCCGAGAAGTCGGGGCTCCTGCGGGACCGGTTGGGGGTGCCCACCCCGCACGAGCACCACTTCACGTCGCCGTTGCACAGCGCGACGGTGACGGCGCGTGTGGGGTTGTGGTTGGGCATCGCGTTCGGCACGTGCTTCGTGACGGGGTTGATCAGCCACTTCCTGCAGCACCCGCCGTTGTTCTGGACGTGGCCGACCCGGCCGGTGGGGTTGTACCGGTTCACCCAGGGTCTGCACGTCATCACCGGGACCGCGTCGATCCCGCTGCTGGGGGCGAAGCTGTGGACGGTGTACCCGAAGCT
>JBBSUN010000088.1:0-7791 GCA_038234335.1 Mycobacteriales bacterium | reverse complement strand
CCGCTTCACCGCGTGGTCCGAGCGCGAGCCGGAGCGCAAGGCGCTGCTGGACCGGATCCTCGGTCGGACCCTGCCCGACGGCTACGCCGACGTGCTGCCGACGTGGGCGCCCGGCGACAAGGCGCTGGCGACCCGCAAGGCTTCCGAGGCCGTGCTGGCCGCGCTGGGTCCGGTGCTGCCGGAGCTGTGGGGCGGCTCGGCCGACCTCGCCGGCTCCAACAACACCACCATCTCCGGTGCCGACTCCTTCGGTCCGACGAGCATCTCCACCGACGACTGGCAGGCCAACCCGTACGGGCGCACCCTGCACTTCGGCGTCCGCGAGCACGCCATGGGCGCGATCCTGAACGGGATCGCGCTGCACGGACCGACCCGCCCCTACGGCGGCACGTTCCTGGTGTTCAGCGACTACATGCGTCCGGCCGTCCGCCTGGCCGCGCTCATGAAGTCCGCCGTCGTCTACGTCTGGACGCACGACTCGATCGGCCTCGGCGAGGACGGCCCGACCCACCAGCCGGTGGAGCACCTGGCGGCGCTGCGCGCGATCCCCGGCCTGTCGATGGTCCGCCCGGCCGACGCCAACGAGACGGCCGCGGCGTGGAAGGCGGTGCTGGAGCGTCCCGAGGGCCCGTCCGGCTTCGCCCTGACCCGGCAGAACGTGCCGATCCTGGAGGGCACCTCGACCGAGGGCGTCGCCAGGGGCGGCTACGTGCTCGCCGACGCGGAGGCCTCCGAGCTCCAGGTGGTGCTCATCTCCACCGGCTCCGAGGTGCAGCTCGCCGTGGCCGCCCGCGCCCGGCTCGAGGCCCAGGGCATCGGCACCCGCGTGGTCTCCATGCCGTGCGTCGAGTGGTTCGACGAGCAGCCGGCCAGCTACCGCGACACCGTCCTGCCCCCGCTGGTGCGGGCGCGGGTCGCCGTCGAGGCAGGCATCGCCCAGAGCTGGCACCGCTTCACCGGCACCGACGGCGAGGTGGTCTCCCTGGAGCACTTCGGCGCGTCCGCCGACTACGAGACCCTGTACCGCGAGTTCGGGATCACCGATGAGGCCGTCGTCGCTGCTGCGCAGCGCTCGCTGGCCCGACTGGAGGCATGAGACATGACCCAGAGCAGCAAGACGCAGTACACGAACCTGGCCGCCCTGAGCGAGGCGGGGGTGTCGGTGTGGCTCGACGACCTCTCCCGCGAGCGGCTGGACTCAGGCAACCTCGCCGAGCTCATCGAGACGCGCTCCGTGGTCGGGGTGACCACCAACCCGACGATCTTCGCCGGCGCGCTGGCCAAGGGCAACGCCTACGACGCCCAGGTCCGCGAGCTCGTCGGCGAGGGGGCCGACGTGGACGCCGCCGTGCGGGCGTTGACCACCGACGACGTTCGGCGGGCGTGCGACGTCTTCCGCCCCGTGTACGACGCGACGAACGGCGTGGACGGACGGGTGTCGATCGAGGTCGACCCGCGCCTGGCCCACGAGACGGACAAGACCGCCGAGCAGGCCGCAGAGCTGTGGAGCACCGTCGACCGGCCGAACCTGCTCGTCAAGATCCCCGCCACGCTCGAGGGCCTTCCGGCGATCACCCGAACGCTGGCCGCGGGCATCAGCGTGAACGTGACGCTGATCTTCTCCGTGGAGCGCTACCGCTTGGTGATGGACGCCTTCCTCGACGGGCTCGAGCAGGCGCGGACCAACGGGCACGACCCGGCCGGGATCCACAGCGTCGCGTCGTTCTTCGTCTCCCGCGTCGACGTCGAGGTGGACAAGCGGCTCACCGCGATCGGTACCCCCGAGGCGATGGCCCTGACGTCCAAGGCCGGGCTGGCCAACGCCCGCCTGGCCTACGGCGCCTACGAGCAGGTCTTCCAGGTCGGTCCGCGCTGGCAGCAGATGGTGGCCGGCGGGGCCAACCCGCAGCGTCCGCTCTGGGCCTCCACCGGGGTCAAGGACCCGAACCTGTCCGACACGCTGTACGTGACCGGGCTGGTCGGGCCGAACACGGTGAACACGATGCCGGAGAAGACGCTGGACGCCTTCGCCGACCACGGCGAGCTCGCGGGCGACACGGTGAGCGAGACCTCCGCCTCGGCGCAGGAGCACTTCGACGCGCTCACCGGGCTGGGCATCGACCTGACCGACGTCTTCCTCGTCCTCGAGAACGAGGGCGTGGAGAAGTTCGCAACGTCGTGGGCCGAGCTCCTGGAGACCGTCCAGGGTCAGCTCGACAGCGCGTCCAGCACCGCGTCCAGCACCGCGCCCAGCGCTGCCGCCACCGCGGACCAGGCCTGAGGGGCAGCCGGTGACCTCGTCCACGGGGTGGACCAACCCGCTGCGCGACCCGCGTGACAAGCGGATGCCCCGGATCGCCGGGCCGTCCGCGCTGGTCATCTTCGGGGTCACCGGCGACCTCTCGCGCAAGAAGCTCATGCCCGCGGTGTACGACCTCGCAGCCCGCGGCCTCCTCCCGCCGGGTTTCGCCCTGGTGGGCTTCGCGCGGCGGGACTGGGCCGACCAGGACTTCGGCAAGGTCGTGCACGACGCGGTGCAGCAGCACTCCCGCACCCCGTTCCGCCAGGACGTGTGGAACACCCTCGCCGAGGGGTTCCGCTTCGTGCAGGGCAGCTTCGACGACGACGAGGCCTTCGACACCCTGGCCGCCACGCTGGCCGACCTCGACCAGGTCCGCGGCACCGGTGGCAACCACGCGTTCTACCTCTCCGTGCCCCCGGGCGCGTTCCCCGTCGTCTGCACCCAGCTGGCGCGCTCCGGGCTGGCGGAGCCCAAGCCGGGGCAGTGGCGGCGCGTGGTCATCGAGAAGCCGTTCGGGCACGACCTGGCCAGCGCACGCGAGCTCAACGCCGTGGTCAACGAGGTCTTCCCGGAGGACTCGGTGTTCCGCATCGACCACTACCTCGGCAAGGAGACGGTCCAGAACATCCTGGCGCTGCGCTTCGCCAACCAGCTCTACGACCCCATCTGGAACAGCCACTACGTCGACCACGTGCAGATCACGATGGCCGAGGACATCGGCCTCGGGGGGCGAGCGGGGTACTACGACGGCATCGGCGCCGCGCGCGACGTCATCCAGAACCACCTGCTGCAGCTGCTCGCGTTCATCGCGATGGAGGAGCCGGTCAGCTTCCAGCCCGCCGAGCTGCAGGCGGAGAAGGTGAAGGTGCTCTCCGCCACCCGGCTCGCGCAGCCGCTGGAGGAGACCACGGCCCGGGGGCAGTACGCCGGTGGCTGGCAGGGCGCCTCCAAGGTGGTCGGGCTGCTGGAGGAGGAGGGCTTCGCGTCGGACTCCACCACCGAGACGTACGCGGCCATCACCTGCGAGGTGGACACCCGCCGCTGGGCGGGGGTGCCGTTCTACCTGCGCACCGGCAAGCGACTGGGCCGGCGGGTCACCGAGGTGGCCGTGGTGTTCAAGCGCGCCCCGCACCTGCCCTTCGACGCCACCATGACCGAGGAGCTGGGGCAGAACGCCCTCGTCATCCGGGTCCAGCCCGACGAGGGCATCACGTTGCGCTTCGGCTCCAAGGTGCCCGGCTCCGGCATGGAGGTCCGTGACGTGAACATGGACTTCAGCTACGGCCAGTCGTTCAACGTGAGCTCGCCGGAGGCCTACGAGCGCCTCATCCTCGACGTGCTGCTCGGGGAGCCCTCGCTGTTCCCGGTGAACGCCGAGGTGGAGCTGAGCTGGACGATCCTCGACCCCGTCATCGAGCACTGGGCGGGCGAGGGCACCCCCGACCCGTACGCCGCCGGCACCTGGGGTCCGGGATCGGCCGACGACATGATGGCGCGCACCGGCCGGACCTGGCGACGCCCGTGACCACCCGGGCGCCCGGCCCGTCGAACCCTGGAGCGCGACCGTGACCACCCGGGCGCCCGTCCCGTCGAACCCTGGAGCGCGACCATGATCGCCCGAGCGCGAGGAGCGCGACCATGATCGCCCGAGCGCGAGGAGCGCGACCATGATCATCGACCTGCCCTCGACCACCACGAGCCGCGTCAACAAGGAGCTCGTCGAGCTGCGCGAGACCGGCGGGGCCGTCACCACCGGGCGCGTGCTCACCCTCGTCATCGTCACCGACGACGGCGAGGACACCGAGGACGCGATCCTGGCGGCCAACGAGGCCAGCCACGAGCACCCCTGCCGCGTCATCGTGCTCGCCCGCGGGGTCCGCAAGGCCACGGTGCGACTGGACGCGCAGATCCGGGTCGGCGGTGACGCGGGGGCCTCGGAGGTCGTGGTGCTGCGGCTGTACGGGCCGCTCGCCGAGCACGCCGACAGCGTCGTCGTGCCCTTCCTGCTGCCCGACACCCCGGTCGTGGTGTGGTGGCCGGGCGACCCGCCCACCACGCCGTCCGCGGACCCCATCGGAAAGCTGGCGAGCCGGCGCATCACCGACTCCTCGTCCTCCCCGCACCCCGTCAAGGTGCTCTCGCACCGGCACGCCACCTACGCGCCCGGCGACACGGACATCGCGTGGAGCCGGCTCACCCCGTGGCGGGCGCTGCTCGCCTCGGCACTGGACCAGCCCCCCTTCGAGGCCGTGACCGCGGCGACGGTCACCGGCTCGGCGGACTCCGCCTCCAGCGACCTGCTGGCCGGGTGGCTCGCGCAGAACCTGCAGGTACCGGTGCGCCGGGTCAGGGGCGGCGGCCAGGGCATCGTGGCCGTCGAGCTGGAGCGGCGCTCCGGCGCGGTGGCGCTGACGCGACCGGAGGGCGGCACCGCGGTGCTCACCCAACCCGGACAGCCCGACCGGACCGTGGCGCTCGCGCGGCGCGAGGTGCGGGAGTGCCTGGCCGAGGAGCTGCGCCGCCTGGATGCCGACGACGTGTACGAGGGCGCCCTGCGCGGCCTGTCGAAGGTCAAGCGCTCCCGGGCGCAGGCCAGGCCCCCGGTGACGACCCCCAGCTCCACCCCCGGCGCCGCCCCGGCCACCCGGTGAGCGCGCCCGGCGGCGCTCCGGACGGCGCTCCTCGGATCGAGGTCGTCGTGCACCCCGACGGTGACGTGCTCGCCGCCGACGTGGCGTCCCGGATCATCACCGCGCTGGTCGACGCGCAGGCCGCGCGGGGCTCCGCGTCGATCGTGCTCACCGGCGGGGGCACGGGGACGAAGATCCTGGAGCAGCTCCGCACCTCCCCCGCCCGCGGCGCGGTCGACTGGCGTCGTCTCGACGTCTTCTGGGGCGACGAGCGCTTCCTGCCCGCCGGGGACCCCGAGCGCAACGAGACCCAGGCCCGCGCGGCGCTGCTCGACCACGTCGACGTCGACCCGACGCGGGTGTTCGTGATGGCGCCCTCGGACGGCCCGCGCGGGGACGATCCGGACGCGGCCGCTGCGGACTACGCCCGAGCGCTCGCCGACCGCAGCAGCGGTGGCGGTGGCGGTGGCTCCGGGGTCCCCCGCTTCGACGTGCTGCTGCTCGGTGTCGGCCCCGAGGGCCACGTGGCGTCGATCTTCCCCGACTCCCCCGCCGTGCACGCCCACGAGCACACCGTGGTGGCGGTGCGGGACTGTCCCAAGCCGCCGCCCGTGCGGGTGAGCCTCACCCTGCCCGCGATCCGCCAGGCCGCCCAGGTGTGGCTCTGCGTCAGCGGTGAGGGCAAGGCGCAGGCGGTCCGGAGCGGGGTCACCGGGACCGCCGAGGTCGACCTGCCGGCCGCCGGTGCCCTGGGCCGGGAGCGGACCGTGTGGGTGCTCGACCGTGCGGCCGCGTCCGCGCTGCCCGCGGAGCTGCTCCCGCGGCGCTGACCCTGCCCTGCCCGACCCGACTCCCCGCCAGCGCCGCCAACGCCTTCGCAGCCCGTCGACCTGCTGCAGCGACAGCTGCCCGACCGGGGTCGGACCCTCGGCGGCCTCGGATTCCTCACCCGCCTCGAATCGCTGCGCGCGGTTCGGCGACGCGGCCGCCGGGACCGACGTGGACTGCTCCGTCGTGCGGCCAGTGGGTCACCGGTCGTGGACGTCGACGCCCGACCGCTGGTGGGTGGACCGCCCGCGGGCGTCGCGGCTGAGCCGGAGGGCGCCGTGGTCGAGCGCCGGCTCCGCGTCCCGCCACCCCCCGGTGTGCACGCCCCTAGCGCCCGCGGCGTGCGCGGAGGTTGGCCAGGGCCTCGTCGAGGAGCGCCTCGCCGTCGGCGTCGCTGCGGCGCTCCTGCACGTAGGCCAGGTGCGTCTTGTACTTCTCCAGGCGACCCGGGGGCGGCGGCGCCTGCTCGTCCTGCCCGGCGGGGAGCCCACAGCGCGGGCAGTCCCACGTCTCGGGGACCTCGGCGTCGTGCGCGAACGCCGGGGCACTGCGGTGGCCGTTCGCGCAGAAGAACGGGACGTGCTGCCGGGGTGCCGACTCGCCGCGCTCGTTCTCGCCCATGGGTCCGGCGCCGATGCGGCTGCCGCGGATGGAGCTGCTCATCAGCCGACCTTGACGAGCAGGCCGATGCCGACGATGCAGATGATCCAGATGAGGCCCGCGAACAGGGTGAGCCGGTCGAGGTTCTTCTCCACCACGCTGGAGCCGGAGAGGTTGGACTGCACCCCACCACCGAAGAGGGTCGAGAGCCCCCCACCCTTCCCGCGGTGCAGCAGGATCAGCAGGATCAGCGCCAGGCTCATCACGATGAGCAGGATCTGCAGTACGAGCATCTCAACCTTCCGGTGTGGTCCTCGGGGTGCCGGGTCCCCGTGGTGCGGGGTCTGCGAGCGTCAGACCAGGATAGAGCAGGCCCGGGGTGCCTCCGGCCGGGTCACGGGAGCGGTCCGCCCGCGGCGATCGCGCACAGGGTGGCGAAGTCCTCGCCCTTGAGGCTCGCGCCGCCCACGAGCGCACCGTCCACGTCGTCCTGCCCGACGATCTCGGCCACGTTGCCCGCGTTCACCGAGCCGCCGTAGAGCACGCGCACCACGTCGCCGGCCGCGGCCCCGCCGAGGGCGACCAGCTCGGCGCGCAGTGCACCGCAGACCTCCTGGGCGTCGGCCGGGGTGGCCACCCGCCCGGTGCCGATGGCCCACACCGGCTCGTAGGCGACCACCACCTGCGCCACCTGGGCGCCGGAGAGCCCGGCCAGCGAGCCGCGCAGCTGCGCGACGGTGTGCGCCACGTGGTCGCCGGCCTCGCGCACCTCCAGGCCCTCCCCCACGCAGACGATCGGGGTCATCCCGGCGGCCAGGGTCGCGCGGGTCTTCGCGGCGACGAGGGCGTCGTCCTCGTGGTGGTCGGTGCGGCGCTCGGAGTGCCCGACGACGACGAACGAGCAGCCCAGCTTGGCCAGCATGGCCGCGCTGATGTCACCGGTGTGCGCGCCCGCGCCGTGGGGCGACACGTCCTGGGCCCCGTAGGTCAGCAGGAGCTTGTCGGCGTCGACCAGGGTCTGCACGCTGCGCAGGTCGGTGAACGGCGGCACCACGGTGACGTCGACCGCGTCGTAGTACTTGGCGGGCAGCGCGAAGGCCAACTTCTGCACCAGCGCGATGGCCTCGAGGTGGTTGCAGTGCATCTTCCAGTTGCCGGCGATGAGCGGGGTGCGGGCCATCAGGCGTTCCCACCCTGCTCGAGCACGGTCAGCCCGGGCAGCTCCTTGCCCTCCAGCTGTTCCAGCGAGGCGCCGCCGCCGGTGGAGATGTGGCTGAAGCGCTCCTCGCCGATCTCCAGCGAGCGCACCGCCGCCGCCGAGTCCCCGCCCCCGACGACGCTGAACGCGCCCTCGTCCTCGGTGACCCGCGCGATGGCCTCGGCGACCCCGCGGGTGCCCCCGGCGAACGCGGCCATCTCGAACACGCCCAT
>JBBSUN010000087.1:0-8031 GCA_038234335.1 Mycobacteriales bacterium | reverse complement strand
TTCTGCGCGGCCTGGAAGTGCAGCCGGCTGCGGAACCAGAAGTAGTACTCGAGGCAGTTGCGCATCGACCACCAGCTGGAGTGGATGTTCATCAGCTGGACCCCGCCCTGGACGACGTCGGCCCCGGTGTCGGCGAAACGCATGTCCACCAGGCGCAGCAAGTCGGGGTGCACGTCGTCCTCGGCGTCGAAGACGCCGACGACGTCGCCGCGGCACTCGAGCAGCGCCGTGTTCAACGCTTTGGGCTTGTTCTTGGGCACGTTGGAGTCGATGACCACCCGCACCACACCGGGATGCCGCGCAGCGGCGGCCCGCGCCGCCGTCTCGGTGCCCGGGTCGTCGTGGCCGATGATGGCGAGCACCTCGAAGTTCGGGTGGTCGATCTCGGCCAGCGAGTCGAGGGTCTGCTCGAGCACGGCCTCCTCGTGGCGGGCCGGGACCAGCAGCGAGAACGAGCGGCCCGGGACGTGGTCACGTCGGCGAAAGCTTGTGCTGCGCAAAGTTTCCGGGGTTTTCCAGGCGTGCAGCATCCACCACAGCGTCGTGCTCGCCACGGCGGTCATGAGCAGCGCCAGCAGCACCAGGGCGCCGGTACCGATCCAGCCCAGCAGGCTCGTCCCCCCACCCCCGCTGGCCGTTCCCGCGCTCACCGGTGTGGCTGCTGGGGAGGCGGGAGCAGGTTGCGGCGCCGCGGGCGGCAGCAGCTGCCCACCGTCGGCCGCCGCGACGCGCTCGTTCACGCCCGGCGTGGGCGCGATGTGCACCGACGCGACCGGTGCGGTCACCGACACCGGCGCCGGCGCGGCGAGAGACGAGCCGCCGCCCAGCAGCAGCGCCGATGCGATGGCGGCCAGGAGCACGGGCACGGACAGGACGGACGCGGATCTCGGGCGCACGGCGCCTCTCTCTTCGTCGGATCGAGACTGCGGGCGGCCGGTCCAGGGTTCCGGGGACGGGCTCGCATGGTCGGCTCGGACGTCGCCGCTGACGCCAGGCTGGGCGTGAACGATCTGCACGCCTCCACCGGGGTCTACGCATTCACCCGTCAGGGCGGTTCACTTCCCGCGCCGGAGCGAAACCCCCGAAAATTGCTACGGTGCGTGACCAAAACGTCACCCACGAGGATTCCACTGCTCCGTGGTTACCAGCGGACTGGGCTACGCGATCACAGCGTGAGTAGGGCGGTCCACGCCGGCGACCTCGCCACCGGCGCGCGCCCCGACACGGCCGACACCGAGCGCTCGCACCCCGAGCTCGGTAGGAAACGGAGACGGCCCGTCCTCCGGCGACAACTTTCGCGTGTGTAACGTTCGTAACGTCCATCACATCGTTCGGAGCTGGGTGCAGAACCCCAGCCCCACACTGGTTGGAGTCCTGTGCGCCGAATCGCCACTCTCGTTGCCTGCGCCGCCCTCGTCGGCGTCGGCATGATCAGCACCACGACCGCGGCCGCGGCGAAGACCACCCCGAACACGGCCGGGGCGGCGTCGATCAAGACCTCCCCCTACGTCGCGCTCGGCGACAGCTACTCCTCCGGTGCCGGAATCGCTCCGCAGGTCGTGGGCGCCCCGACGACGTGCAGCCGTTCGCAGCTGAACTACTCCGAGGACATCTCGAGAAGCACGCGCCCGGCAGCGTTCACCGATGTGACGTGCAGTGGTGCGAAGACCTCGAACTTCTTCACCTCGCAGGCCTCCGGTGTCCCACCGCAGCTGGACGCGGTCGGCAAGGACACCCGGCTGATCACCATGACCATCGGCGGCAACGACGAGGACGTCTTCGTGAACTCCTTCTTCGGCTGTGCCTTCACCGGCGACCCCACCAGCAACCCGTGCCAGCAGAAGTACGGCACCACGTTCACCGACCTCATCAGGGAGAAGACCTACCCGAACCTGGTCAACGCGTTGTCTGCGGCACGCGCCAGGGCGCCGCGCGCGAGCATCGTCATCCTCGGCTACCCGCAGATCCTGCCCGCCACCGGCTCACCGGCGTGCTACGCCGTCACCGGCATCTCCGAGGGTGACGTGCCGTGGTTGGTGAACCAGCAGAAGGTCCTCAACGACGCCGTGCGCCGCGCCGCCGCCGCGACCGGCGCCCGTTTCGTCGACACTTCCACCCCCTCCGAAGGACACGACGCCTGCGCACCGGCCAACGTCCGGTGGATGGAGCCTCTCGTCATGCCCATCAACGCCTTCCCGGTCCACCCCAACGCCACCGGCGAGGCCGCCCTGGCGCGCGAGACCCTGGCGGCCATCGGTCGCTGACCGCGAACCTGCTCGAACGCCACCCCGACCCACCCCGACCGCCGGTCGAACCCGTGGACGGGCCCCCGGTCTGACGGGGGGGCGCCCCGGGCCGACCGGCGGCCCGGTGGGTGGGCCGCACCGAACCCGCCAGTACCCGCCGGAGACCGGCAGAGCCCCGGCAGCGCAATTCCGGACGCGAGCAACCGGCGGAGGAGGTCGTGGTCTCGACGGTGGAGTCGACCGCCCGTCACGGTACGACGGGCAGGGGTTTCACGGGTGTGAGCAGGGGGATGGCTCGGCTTCCGGATGTCCCCGGGCGTCATCCCGTCCCGTGGGCGCCACCAGCAAGTACCTGCGTGGGCGGGTGTCGTCCGCAAGCGAACACCCGTCGATCCCAGCTGGACCCAGATGCTGGAGTGGTCGGACACGGCACGTTCCAGGTCGGCCTTCATCCCGGCGAGCTTCTCGTCGACCGAGGCGGGGCCGTCGCGGTTCGCGGCGATCGTGGCCGAGCGCTGCGCATCACCTCGCACCACGATGATCTCGTCGTCACTGATGGCGGTGAGCACGGCGGAGGCAACCTCGTCGGGACTCTCGTAGTCGAAGCCGAGGTCGACGCCGGCGTCGGCGTCGGCGGAGGTCATCATCGGGGTGCTCGTCGCACCCGGATACACGGTGAGCACCCCGACGCCCTCACCGTGCAGCTCAGGGCGCGGGGCCTCCGCGACGTGCGCGACACCCGCCTTCGTCGCGGCGCAGGTGCCGTAGAAGGGCATCGCGACCAGGCCGATCGCGGAGGACATCATCACGATCAGGCCGTCGCCGGACTCGCGCAGAGCGGGCAGGCGGCCCGGGTCAGCAGGATGGGCGCGGTGAGGTTGAGCTGAAGCTGGGCGGTGATCTCGTCCTCGGTGATCGTGTCGACACGACCCGCGCGGACGTTGCCCGTATTGTTGATCAGCACGTCGATACCGCCGAAGGCGGCGGTGGCCTGGGAGACGACGCCTGCGAGGGCACCAGGTTGGAAGAGGTCGGCGGTGACCACGGTCGCGTGGCTTCCGGCGGCGCGGACCTGCTCGGCGCCCTCCTCGAGTGGGTCCGCACGGCGACCGACCAGGGTCAGTCGCACGTTCTTGTCGGCCAGCTTCAGGGCGAGGCTGCGGCCGATGCCACTGCCGCCGCCGGTGAGCAAGATCGGGCGTCCGGTGATACTCACAGAGATTCATTCCTCCACTAGTTCTCGCCCCCGCGTGTCCCGCCCCGCGGCGGGCACACAGGTGGGTGGATCCGGGACGGCCAACGCGGGTCACAGCGTCGCTGCGAACCCCACCCCGTCGTACCGACCCAGCCCGTCCAGCCGCCGCGCCACCGACCCGACGGCGGGTGCTGCCCTCCGGTTGCCTCGGTCACCGCCTGGTCGGCGGGGCGGTCCAGGACCGGGACCATCGCGTCGATGACCAGGAAGGACCCGGTGCGGTCGGGCTCGGAGGTGGGTCGTGCTGCAGCTCGTCACGAGTGGTCGATCACGCTGCCCGGAGGCCCGACGCGGAGGTGGGGGACACGGGCACCGCCGTGCTCCGGCTGGTGGTCGGGGCCCGGGCACCAGCGGCCTACCGTGAGCTGTGGACGACTGCCGGAACGACGAAGGGAACTGACGTGTCTGCACCCCGTGTGATCGTGTTCGACGTCAACGAGACGCTCTCCGACCTTGGACCGATGAGTGGGCGGTTCGTCGACGTCGGGCTGCCGGCCGGGCTCGCGACGACGTGGTTCGCCCAGGTGCTGCGCGATGGGTTCGCCCTCGCCGCCGCGGGCAGCTCGGCCCCGTTCGCGACCATCGCCGACGGGGTGCTGCGCAGCACCTTCGCCCACCACCCGCCGAACCGGGACCCTGACGCCGCGGTGGCGCACGTGCTGGAGGGCTTCACGTCCTTGAACGTCCACCCCGACGTGTCGGACGGTGTGCGGACGTTGCACGGAAATGGGTTTCGCCTGGTCACCCTGAGCAACGGGGCGGCCACGGTCGGCGAGTCCCTGCTCGGCACCGCCGGGATCCGGGACGAGTTCGAGGCGCTGCTCACCGTGGAGGACGCCGGGCGGTGGAAGCCCGCCCCGCAGGCCTACGCGTACGCCGCGCAGGAGTGTGGGGTGACCCCGGCGGAGATGATGCTCGTGGCGGTGCACCCGTGGGACATCGACGGCGCTGCCCGCGCCGGCCTGCAGACCGCCTGGATCAACCGGACCGGCAGCGGGGCGTACCCGACCTACCTCACCGCACCCGACCTCACCGCGTCCGGTGTTGATGACCTGGCTCGCACCCTCGGCACGCGCTGACCCACCCGCCGATCCGCCCCGGGTCCCGTGGTGCACGGCGCGACCAGCAACGCGCGCTGCGGGTTGGGGCATTGGTCGTGCTGAGCGGGACCGTGGGAGCAGACTGGCTGCACAGCGGACATCAACATCTACGTCGACCCGGTGCGTCCTTTCGCGTGGATGACGTCGAAGTGGGTGCGCACCGTGCAGGCCCAACGTGACTACAGCGTGGAGTGGCGGTTCATCTCGCTGCGCCAGCTCAACGCCCACGTCGACTACGACGCCCAGTTCCCCCCGGACTACGAGGTCGGGCACACCGCGGGTCTGCGGCTGCTGCGGGTGGCCGCACGGGTGCGGGAAGAGCACGGGGAGCAGGCGGTGGGCAAGTTCTACGCCGCGTGCGGGGCGGTGGTCTTCGACGCCGACCCGGACGAAGCGGCTCTGCAGGACCAAGGCCGGCGGGGCACGGTCGGGTTCGTCGAGCCGATCCTCGTCGCGGCGGGTCTGCCCGCCGAGCTGGCAGCCGCGGTGGACGACGAGTCCTACGACCAGCAGGTCCAGGCCTCGACCGATGAGGCGCTCGCGCTGACGGGCAAGGACGTGGGTACGCCGATCATCCACTTCGAGCCACCACAGGGTGTGGCGTTCTTCGGTCCCGTCACCAGCCGCGTGCCCAGCGAGTCCGAGGCTGTGCAGCTGTGGGACCACGTGGTCGGCCTGGCCCGGTTCCCCGGCTTCGCCGAGCTCACGCGGTCCCTGCGGGAGCTGCCCCAGCTGCGAGGACCCGGTGTCGCCGAGGACGAGATCGGGGTCAGCGAGGACTGGCACGGCGGCAGCCGACGACAGCACAAGTAGGCCCGCCGGCGGCGGGACCAACAGGACGGCACGAGGGTTGAGGTCGGGCGCTGGCGTGTTCGGCCCGGGGCAGCCCGTTCCCCCGCCGCCCGCGGTTCGTGCTCGGGCCCTGTGCCGTCCGCGGCGAGGTCGACCTGATCCTGGATGTCGCCACCGGCATCCCGTTACCTGCCGTCCGCGACACCTGGGGAAGGTGCCCCGTCGACGAGAACGTGCGCGTGGGGCGGCGTCACTTGGTGACCCCGGCCCACGGGCGATGCGCACCACCGAATTCGTCAGGCAGGCCCGCACCTGTGCGGCCGAGAAGCGCGTGGTGGGGCCGACCGTCGCGGGCCGCGGTTCGGCGCCGGAGGCGATCCGACGCGGTGACGCTGTTGCTGGCCGCCCCGGCGCTATCCCTGACGTCTGGTTCTCGGGCAGGCGCCGCAGCGCACGCCGGCCGCGAGTGCATTGGTCAGCGCCCCGCGGGAGGCGGGGCACCGGACGACCTGCTCGTCGTCTTCCAGATTCCGTCCGTTCATCTCAACGAGCCCGCGTCTTCAACCGATGCTGATCTGATCCAGAGGTCAAGTTCCGCTGGAGGAAGGACATCATGATCTCAGCACGAGCACTCCGCGTCGGGCGGTCTCGGCGGGTAGGGGCGGTTGCCCTGGTGGTTGCGCTGGTCGGAGGTGTCGGTGCGACCACGGCAGCCGCCGACGCCGCCGCCGCCGGCATCAGCCAGGTCAAGCTGAGCTACCGCAACGACCCGACCACGTCGATCGCCGTCAGCTGGCGGGACAACGCGACCGCCGGACCGGGCGTCCTGCAGCTCGTCCCCTCCGCGGCCGCCGACTTCGCCTCGTGCGGCTCGGCGGGCAGCGCCTGCGTGGTGGTCGACGCGCAGCGCCGCAGCATCGGAAGCTCGGACGGTGGGCCCTACGGCTACTACCAGGCAGACGCGACCGCCTTGAAGCCCGGCGCGGCGTACACCTACCGCGTGGTGGACGGAGCGGCGGTCAGTCCGCAGTACGGCTTCACGACCCCCTCGGGTGGCAATTCCCCGCTGCGGGCGGCGTTCCTCGGCGAGGTGCACATCGGAGACGAGGTCCAGCCAGGGTGGCCCGTGCCTGCTCTGAAGCCGACGCTCGAGCAGATCCGCGCCTCCGGTGCGCAGTTCGTGATCTCGGCGGGCGACAACATCAACACCGGTACCAACGAGACCGAGTGGGAGCGGCTGTTCCAGGCGGACCCCGCAACCTTCGCCTCCGTCCCCATGTCGAGCGCGGTCGGTAACCATGAAACCTACGGGGCGTTCAGCAAGGGGGTGCCGTCCGAACAGTATTTTGCCGCGTTCCCGGCGCCCGCGAACGGGGACGGGTCCGGCCGCTACTTCTCCTACGACGTCAACGGCGTGCACTTCGCCGTGGTCGAGGCGAACCTCGAAACCCCGCGGCCATATTTCGACCGCGAGATGGCCTGGCTCGATGCCGATCTCAAGGCGGCCGCCAAGCGCACCCGTTTCCAGGTGGTGGTCGATCACTCCCCGCCGTTCCACTCCAAGACCAGCCGCGTCACCCCGAACTACGAGAACCCTGAGTTCCGCGAGCAGCTGGTGCCGTTGATGGACAAGTACGGCGTCGAGATGGTCGTGTCCGGACACGACAAGCACTACGTGCGCAGCTACCCGCTCGTCGGGAAACGCGACCGCGGCGCCGTGCCGGCGATCTCCCCGCGACGGGTCGGACCCGGCAAGGGAACCACCTACCTGGAGCTGACCTCCACCGGCCAGAACTACCCGGACTTCCTGCCGCAGCCCTGGATGGCCACCTCCGCTCCGGTCAGCTCCGAGTACCTGCAGCTGGACTTCGGCGCTGACTCGATCGCAGCGAAGGCAATCCGGCCCGACGGCACAGTGCTCGACTCCTTCACCGTCCCGCAGCTCAGCCGGGCGGGCCGAGGCGGCAAGGACGGTGGCGACCCGCAGAACACCGGCGGCACCGGTGGCAGCAACGGCACCGGCGGTACGGGCGACAGCGACGGAAACGTGACCGGCGGCAACCGCGGCAGCGTGGGCGGCAGCCACGACGGCTGACCCGAACGACGACCCCGATCTGGTTCTCGGCACGACTCGGCGTGGCGTCCGCTCAGGCTGCGGGCGCCACGCCACGCAGCCCCGACGAGCTCGCGATCGTCGCGTTCGAGGCTGCCGATGCTGCGCTCATCCCCGCGGCGTCACCACCGACGACGACCAGCCGCTCGGTCATCCGCTGTCCCCGGTGGGGGCGACCCGCTGGTACTGCCGCAGTGCCGGTTGGGTGAGGGTGAGCTGCCGGAGCTGGTCCAGCAGCGGCTGGGCCTGGTCGGTGGCCGGGACGGCGTCGAGGGTGACGAAGCCGGCGTGGCCGGCGCCGAAGACCAGGGTGGGGGTGCCGAAGACCCCCAGCTCGTGGGCGTGGGCGTGGTCGGCGGCCAGGGCCGCGAAGGCGGTGGGGCGGTCGAAGTGGCCGAGGCCGTGTGCGTGGCCGAACCCGACGATGTCGGTGGTGGAGAGCCGGCCGGGTTCCTCGTGCCAGGCGGTGAACATCCGCTGCCGGTACCCGTCGAGGTCCCCACCGTCGGCGAGCACCGCCATGTG
>JBBSUN010000086.1:0-8134 GCA_038234335.1 Mycobacteriales bacterium | reverse complement strand
GGTAGGTCATGCCAAGCCGAGATCTGCCTTGACCTGCTCCCACGGGATTGGTGTCGCACCCGTCGTTCGCATCTCAGTCCGCGCCGCCTCGGCAGCCCGGATGTCGGACATGTCCTCGGCGAGCTGCAGGATCTCGTCGAGATCGTCGGCGTCGATCACCGCGGCGACCCGCCGACCTCGGCGGGCGAGGTAGACCGGAGCATGCTCAGCACGGGCGCGGTCGATGATCGCGGCCAGTTGTTGGCGCGCTTCCGACACTGCGAACGTGGCTCACCCATCGACACCGCAGCTTCGGGTCATCATCGGTGCCAGGCGGCGATCCGCTGTACCCGCAGCCTCCAGGAGCCTGCGGGCACAGCAGCAGTCAGTGCCATTGGGTGAGGGCGGACAGCCGTCGCTCGTACTCTTCGTCGTCGATCTCTCCTGCGGCGTACCGCTCGCGCAGCCGGCGGCAGGCGGGGTCCTGCACGGCAGACCCCCCGTGGGTCAGCGGCTCAGCGCGTCGGGTGTGTGTGCCGGTTACCTGTCGGAAGAGCCAGACGCCGCCGAGGACCGCGAGGACCACCCCGACCAGCATGAGCAACATCATCGTCAGTCCCCACCATCCTGCAGCGCCGGTCATGTCCATGGACCCGTTCGTTCCGTTCATCATGTTGGATCCTCCATCGTCGTTCGTGGTGGCTGGCTGGGCGTGGCGTCAAGCCCGTGGCGGTCCGCTCCGCGGTCAGCGCTGCGGGTCGGTGGTGATGGTGAGCCCGCTGTCGGCGGCCTCGGCGAACGCGGCGTCGACGTGGACGGTGTTCCGTCCGGCCCGGTCGAGGATGCTCGCCGCCACCCCTGCGCGGTAGCCGGAGCCGCAGTGCACCCACACCTGTCCGGCCCGGATCTGCCCGACGCGGGCCGGTAGCTCGTGCAGCGGGACGTTGACCGCGTCCGGCAGGTGCGCTGCAGCGAACTCGTCGGTCCCACGCACGTCGAGAACCAGGGCGGGCGTCTCGGCGAGGACCTCCGGCCAGCCGACGCGACGGTAGGAGTGCACCGGGTGCCCGGGCAGCGCGGCCAGCGGGTCACCGAGGACCGCTTGGGGATCGTCCCAGCCGATGCGCGCCAGCTCACGGATCGCTGCGGCGACGTCGTCCTCGGATCCCAGCAGGGTCAGCGGCGCCCCCCAGGGCAAGGTCCACCCGAGGTAGGTCAGGAAGCTGCCGCCGGGCTCGAAGGACAGCGTGCCCGCGAGGTGCCCGTCGGCGAAGGCCCGCTGGGTCCGCAGGTCGACCACCCAGCCACCGTCGGCGAGGCGGGCCCGGAGCTCGTCGGCGTGGAGCGGGGCAGGCACGGTCAGGTCCGGTGCGGTGGGGCCGTGGGCGTTGGCCGGGCCCATGTGGGCGTAGTAGGTCGGGTGGTCCGTGAGACCCGCGATCAGGTCGGTGACGAAACGGTCCTCGTCGGCGGTGGTCAGGGCGTGGTTGCTGGTGCGCTGCTCTCCCATCGTCGAGCTGTCCGCCCCCGACGCCGGCCCGGAGGAGCAGAACGACCCGAAGCCGTGGGTGGGGTAGAGCCCGGCGTCGTCCTCGGCGACGGCGACCAGCGCCCGCACGGAGTGGAACTGGTCGTGGGTCAGCCCGTCGGTGTCATCCGGTGAGACCAGGTCGGTCCGGCCCACCGAGCCGAACAGCAGGCTCCCCCCGGAGAACACTGCCTGCTGTGGTCGGCCGGTTTCGCCCGCGTGGGAGACGACGTAGGACAGGTGGGTGTGGGTGTGCCCTGGGGTGGCCACGACCCGCACCTTCAGCTGGCCGACCTCGAGCTCCTCGCCGTCGGTGACGGGGCAACGCTCGAAGTCGACCTCGTCCGCGGCGTTGAGGAGGTAGTCGACGCCCAGCTGGCGGGCGAGGTGGACCCCACCGGTGACGTAGTCGTTGTGCAGGTGGGTCTCGGCCACCGCGGCGATCCGCACACCCAGCCGGGCGGCGGCATCGGTGATGCGGTCGGTGTCGCGCTGCGGGTCCACGACCAGCGCGTCGGCACCGTCGTGCACCAGGTAGGTGCGGTCCCCGAGCGACGGGGTCTCGATCGTCTCGACGTGCATCTCAGCCTCCCGTCGTGCCCGGACCGCCGGGCTGGCCTGCGCCACCCCCGTCGCCGCCCATGCCGCCCATGCCGCCCATGCTGTTCATGCCGCCGGTCATCATCTGTGTCATCGCGGGTTGCATCTGCTCGTGCACGCGCAGGGCCGCGGCGCGCTGGTCGGCCGGCAGGTGCTGCACCGCCTGCTGCATCATCTGCTCCATCTGCGTGACCGACGCGCTGTCGCCGGGCTGCGTCGGCGGTGCCGGGGTCTGGGTGGGCGCGGCCGCGGCGACACCGGCGCCGGTGACCCCGATTCCGAGTACCACCGCGGCGGCGAGCGCTGCGCGGACCTTCTTCGTGGGCTTCATCGTCTGGCTCCTTCTCGTGGGTCTTCGCACTGGCAACCCAGACGCTAGGGAGCCGTTTTGAAGATCTGGTGAAGGGTTGCGGAGCTGCCGCTGGAAGCCGGCGGGAGCCAGATCCGGAACCGGCTGCCGCGGCCGGGCTCGCTGCTGACGGTGAGGGTGCCGGTGTGGGCTCCGACGAGCTCGCTGGCCACGGCCAGCCCGATGCCGGAGCCTCCAGGTGGGGCGGCGGCCCCGCGGAAGAACCGGTCGAACACCCGGGGCAGCTCGTCAACGGGGATCCCGGGGCCGGTGTCCGCGACGACCAGCTCAACGCCGGTACCACTCTGGGCGAGGGTGACGGTGACGGTTCCACCCGGTGGGGTCCAGGTTGCCGCGTTGGTCACCAGGTTGGTGATCACCTGGCTGATCCGAACCGGGTCGGCGATGACGGTGATCTCCTCGAGCTCGCGGGTGACCCGAGTCTGGTGCTCCGCGAGGAAGGTGCTGAGGCCGTCGAGGACGGCGACGACCAGCGGGCGCAGCGCCACCTCCCGGCAGCGCAGCCCGAACCCGGCGGCACCGGCCTCGGCGAGGGTTTCCAGGTCCGCGACGAGGCGGCCCATGCGCAGCGACTCCTCGTGCAGGGAGTCGATGATCAGGCTGTCCGGTGCGGTGATCCCGTCCTGGATGGACTCGAGCTGACCTTGCAGGACTGCGAGTGGGGTGCGCAGCTCGTGGGCGATGTCGGCGGCGAAGGCCTGGCGGAGCTCGTCCTCACGGTCCACGGCGTCAGCCATGGCGTTGAACGACCGTGCCAGCCGGCCGAGCTCGTCGTCGCTGGTCACGGCGACCCGACGGTCCCGGCGACCGGCGGCCAGCTCGTCGGCGGCCGCGGTCAGCTCGGCGAGCGGACGAACCCCGCGCCGGGCCAGGAGCAGCCCGACGAGCAGCGCGACCGCCCCGGCGCCCAGTGCCGCCGCGAGGAGCAGCCGGTTGATCCCGTCCCGGAACTGTTGGTCAGCGACGGGCGCGGCGGCGACCGGCACCCGCACCACGACCGTGCCGACCTGGTCTCCGGCCACCGTCACCGGAGACCGGGTGCTCGGTCCCAGCGTCGGGGTCCCCATCATGTCGCGGCGCATGGCGGTCATGCTCGAGCCGCCACCGGCGTCGGCGAGCGACCAGACCGGGCGGCCGTCGGACCCGAGGACCTCGACGGTGGAACCCGACATCTGCAGTCCCGGTGCCAACCGGTCCAGGGACTCGCGCCGCCACCCACCCTGGGCCTGGTAGTCCGCGGTGACCAGGGTGACGACCTGCTGGGCCCGGGCTTGCTGCTGGGCGGTGAGATAGCTGGTGAACTGGGCGCCGAACGCGGCGTTGACGACGAGCGCGGTCAGCGCGGCCGCAGCGACCGCGACCGCGGCGAACGCCACCGCCACCCGCCGGGCCACGTGCCCCCGAAACCACTGGGCGGGCCCGGCCGACCTAGACATCACGGTCGATCCCCAGCCGGTACCCGACACCGGGCACCGTGGTGACCAGCCGGGCCGTCGCCGGTGGATCGTCCAGCTTGCGTCGCAGGTTCTTGACGTGCGCGTCGATGGTGCGTTCATCGGCGTGACCGTCGCGACCACCTCGGATCCGCACCGCCAGCTCCCGACGCGACCACACCCGGCCGGGCCGGGCAGCAAGAGCACTGAGCAGCTCGAACTCCGACCGGGTCAGCGCAACCGTGCGGCCGGCCACTGACACCTCCCGCTGACCGGAGTCGATGCCCAGCTGTCCACCACCGAACGACCTGGACGCACCGTCCTCGTGGCCTGCTCGGCGCAGCACCGCCGCCACCCGCGCCACCAGCTCAGCGGGACTGAAGGGTTTGGTGACGTAGTCATCGGCTCCGAGGCGCAACCCGGCGATCCGATCCGCCTCACCGGCACGCGCGGTGAGCATGATGATCGGGGTTCCGCCCGAGCGCCGCACCTCCCGGGCAACCTCCTCACCGGAACGATCCGGCAACCCGAGGTCGAGGATCACCAGGTCGACGGCCCCCACCAGCTCAAGCGCCGCGGCCGCGGTCGCCGCCACCTCCACCCGGTGCCCGTCGCGCTCCAGGTAGGCCCGGACCACCCCGCGGATCTTCGGTTCGTCGTCGACGACCAGCACCACCGCCATCAGTCAGCCTCCAGCCGCGAGCAACAGCACACCCAACCAGGATGCCCCGGTCGCAGACCGAGCCGGACCAGGGCGGGTAGAGGCCTGACAGGTACCGGTGACAGTGCTCCCGGTGGACGCCCACGCCCCCCCCGGTGGCCGACGGCCCGGTCGAAGCGGTGCCCTGCACCTGCGTGCCCTGCTCGGTTGCGTGACCGCGTCGAGTGCTCACGGAGCTCCGGCGGGCCCTGGCTCCTGGCCCCCCGTGGTTGGCGGCCGCCGCTCGAGCACGCCGCCGTGCCCCACCTGGGCACCAGGTGGGTCGGGCTCCAGCAGCTGCCCGAGCCAATACCGCGACGGGCCGCCGGGGGGTTCCTCGATCCGCCGAAACACCAAGGGCGTCGTCACGTTCGCGGGTCGACGCCACCGCAGAGCCGACCGCCGTGAACTCGCCGGGAGCGGCACCCGTCGCTTCGACCGTCCTCGGGGACAGCCATCAACCGATGAACACGTGTGCCGTCCGCCGGGGAACCCCGACCGGTCGGGGATCGACCTACACCGCAACCCCCGTCAGGCTGAGTGTGCGGCGGGACTAGCGTGACGGACTGGAGCGCAGCTCGACTCGAGCAGGGGAGTGTCCTGATGGCGGTCGTGACCATGTCCGCGTCGTACGCCGCCGGCGGTAGCGCGATTGGGCCCCGGGTGGCTCGCCGCCTCGGGATGCGGTTCATCGACCGGGCGATCCCGGTATCCGTGGCTGGTCAGCTGGGCATCTCGGTCGAGGAGGCCGAGGCGATCGCGGAGAACGGGCCGAGTCGGCTCTGGCAGCTGTTCGCCGGGATGTCGAGCGCGGGCTACGGGATGGTCGTCCCCGCCGAAGATCGGCGCGTCACCGAACGCCAGCTGATCGGCCAGACCGAAACCGGTATCCGCACGGAGGCCGACGCAGGCAGCTGCCTGATTCTTGGCCATGCGGCGGCGGTGGTGCTCGCCGAGCGCAGCGACACCTTGCACGTACGCCTCGACGGGGCGCCCGAGGGCCGCATCCAGACCGCGATGCGCCAGCACGGCCTCGACCGCGACGCCGCGGAGGCAGCGCTGAAGGAGAACGACAAGGTTCGCGCCGGCTACGTGAAGCACTTCTACCAGGCTGATTCGGCCAGCCCGAACCTGTACCACTTGGTGCTGGACACCGTGCGCCTCGGTTGGGACCACGCCGAGGAGCTCATCGTCGCCGCCGCACGGCTCACCGACGCCGACACCCGAGACTCCTGATCCGACCGGCCAGCCTGCGCCCGACATGGGCCAGGACGAGGTGAATCGGAGGATCGTGCACTCGGGACGAAATGCTGTGGGTGCGGGCCCGGTCGGCTCGTGGGGTCCTCGGATGCGATCACTGACCTACTACGTGGCGGCGTCCGCTGACGGGTACGTCGCCGGCCCTGACGGACAGGTCGACTTCTTCGGCTTCGACGGTGACCTCGCTGCCTGGATCATCGAGGAGTACCCCGAGACCCTGCCGGTGCACGCCTGCGAAGCCCTCGGTATCGCTGACCACGGCAACCGGCACTACGACACGGTCCTGATGGGCCGGCGCACCTACGAGCCCGCATCCGATCCGGTGGCGCGGGTGCGTGAGCTCAAGGCTGAGGACGGTGCCGGTGGGATCTGGCTGGCCGGAGGTGGCCGGCTCGCAGCAGCGCTGCGAGTGGAGATCGACGAGATCGTCATCAAGCGCAACCCCGTCGTGCTCGGCGCTGGGGTGCCCATGATCGAGGGTTCCTTCTCCCCCCAGCCGCTCAGCCTCACCAGCTCGCGCACCTTCGACACCGGCGTCGTCGTCGAGAGCTACCGCAAGACCAAGTGAGGCGACGCCCCGGCGAACCAACACGACGTCGAGGTTCCGGAGGTCTCCAGCCGTCGATCCACCTACGACGACGGGTGCTGTCGTCGGCTGGGCCGAGCATCCGACCTCACTTGGTGTTGTCGAGAATCAGCTGGGTCGCTTCGTGCGGTGCGTCCCATTGTGGAAAGTGACCGCATCGCTCGAACCAGTGCAGCACCGCGTCGGGGAACCGCTCCGTGACGCGTGCGGCCTGTCTCGGCACGGTCACCACGTCACGGCGTCCCCACCCGATCGTGACCCGGCCGGGCACTGTGCCAGCCGGATGCCGACAGCTGCGCCAGCAGCAGAGTCCTGCCCACGGAACGAGACGGTTACGTGAGCAGGCCGACGGAGGCCCCGGTCGGGAAGGCGCTGCGCACGCGGCTCACACCACGCGGTCGACGGAGCCTGAGCACGGCGAGGTCGTTGGGGTCGTAGACGGAGCCGCCGAGGTTCAGGCTGACCTGGCGTGTGGTGAGCTCGTCGGCGATGGCCCGGGCGTCGGGCAGGGACCGGGCCAGGCGGTCGAGCTTGGTCACCACGAGGGTGTCCCCGGCGCGGCAGGCGGCGAGCGCCTCGCGCAGGCCGGGTCGTTCCCGGTTGGTGCCGGTCAGGCCGTGGTCGACGTACACCCGGTCGGGGGTGACCCCGAGGCGGGCCAGGCCGTCGCGTTGGGCGGTGAGGTCTTGTTGATCGGTGGAGCAGCGGGCGTACCCGACGAGCAAGGCGTCCATGACGTACCTCTGTGCGGGCCGGCCCGGGAGGGGTCCCGGATACCGGCGACGGCACCAGGCCGCTGCTAGCAAACTAGGACCCCGACCGGGGTCCCGGTGGGCGTCAAGCCCACCGCCCGTTGTCGATCCGCCATCGGGGCTGAGGGGATACTCGGCGTCATGGCAGCTGATGGGCCGACGATCGTGGCCACCTCTGGTGGGTTCGCCGAGGGCCGCCGTTCTCCATTGGCCTTCGCCCCGCTGGTGCACCACGCCGTCGAGCTGGCCCGGGTGAGCGGACGTGCGCCCCGCGTGAGTTACCTCGGTACCGCGTTCGGCGATCAGGAGTGGTTCTCGACCCGGGTGCTGGACGCCGGGCGCAGCGCGGGGTGGGACACGACGGTGCTGCGGCTGTTCCCCATGCCGAGCGTCGAGGACGTGCAGGCGCACCTGCTGGCGCAGGACGTGGTTTGGGTGGGTGGCGGCAGCGTGGTCAACCTGCTGGCCGTGTGGCGTGCGCACGGGCTGCACGAGACCTTCCGCCGCGTGTGGGAAGCCGGTGTAGTCCTGGGTGGGGTGAGCGCCGGCTCGATCTGCTGGCACGTGGGCGGGACCACCGACTCCTTCGGCCCTGAGCTTGCCCCGGTCGTGGACGGTCTGGGTCTGCTGCCCTTCGGCAACGGGGTGCACTACGACGCCGAGCCGGGCCGCCGGCCGCTGCTGCAGGCGCTCGTGGCCGATGGCACCTTGCCCACCAGCTACGCCACCGATGACGGGGTGGGCCTGGTCTACGTCGGGACCGAGCTGAGCGAGGCGGTCACCGAGACCCCGAACGCACTGGCCTACCGGGTGGAGCGCGGCCCGAACGGAGCGGTCGAGACGCCGATCACGCCGCGCCTGCTCGTCTGAGACTGCGCAGCCGCGCCTGAGTCGGTGGTCCCCACCTCGTCGCCGCAGCGGGATCC
>JBBSUN010000085.1:0-8227 GCA_038234335.1 Mycobacteriales bacterium | reverse complement strand
GTGCAGGCCCGGCACTGTCGGGCCTGCACGACGACGCGGTCCGGTAGTCGACGTCGAATGCACCTGCTGCGGGGACGGACCGATCATCACCGGCACCGTCGCGCAGGACAGCAGCCCGGGATCGGTGGTCTACCAGGCACGTCACTGGCTGGTGACCGACGGCTGGCCGGTGGCCCCCGAGCTGGTGTGCCCCGAGCACCGATGACGGCTCGGAGGTTGCGCAACAGCGCGTGCGCGATGAGCAGCTGGCAGGGCATGGCCCGCGTGGGTTCCCCGCCGGGTGTCGGTCGGTCCGTGGGACTGGATGGCTCGAGTTGTCCGGCTGCCTGTCGACCAACTCGGGTGCGCTCGGGGTCGGAGCGGTGGGAGAACATGGTCGGGTGAGGGAGCCCCGGGTGGTCCGCCACGCGTTCCTCGACGAGACCGAGCAGCAGGGCTGCGTCGTGGCGGGGGAGGTGGTGGTGGCGGGGGCGGTGGAGCCGCTGCGGCGGGTGGTGCGCGGGTTGGTCCTGCCTGGTCAGAGGCGACTGCACAGGAAGGCCGAGCGCCACATCCGGCGCCGGCAGATCGTCGCGGCGCTGGTGCAGGCCGCTCTGGAGGTGGTCGTCGACGATGCCGGGCGCCGCTACCACACCGACCTGCAGGCGCGGGGAGTGCCTGCGAGGTGTGGTCGCCGACGCCGTCCACTGGGCGGGGTCGACCCAGCTGGTGCTGGAGCAGGATGACTCGCTGGTCCGGTGGGTCGGTCAGCGGCTGATCGAGCTGGCCCGGGAGGCGGGATGCCGGGACCGGTTGCGCCACGGCCACGAGCGGGCCGCCGCAGAGGCGCTGTTGGCCGTTCCGGACACGGTGGCGTGGTGCTGGGATCGTGGCGGGGACCGGCGACGCCGGGTCGACCCCCCGTGAGCACCGTGCACCAGGTGCAGCGGCCACAGGTGCGGGGGAAGCGCGAAGCCCGAGCGCCGCGTCCGTCCGGACGGGTCTCGGACTCACTTCCACCGGACTCACCGTCCGAGGCACTACGAAAATTCCGCACCCGGGCCATCCCAGCGGTGCTGATCCGGGCGCCGTTCACCATCGTCGGGGCGACCTGCGGGTGGTGTCACGCGGGTGCAGGTCCCGGGGCGAGGTACCAGGCGACACCGCGTGCCGCCCCGTCGCCGGTCAACCCTCCGGACAAGGCCTTCGGGATGAGCGCTGCTGCGAAACCACTCCCGGATTCGGCGGATGGTGCTTCCTCGTGGTTGCGAGGGCGCGCGGAGAGCCTGGCGGCCGGATTCCCCTGTGGTGTCAACGCCGAGCCAATCTTGACCCCTTGGTGCTGAGTCTCCGGACTACCCGGGGCGGTTCAGGGTGACCGTCGTCGTGGCTTTGGCAACCGGGGCTGTGTGGTGGCTGGCCCAGGGGGTCAAGGCGGTGCCCCGCTGGTGCCGAAGGTGTGGGGGTGCCCCGTACCCGTCGTGTGATCCTGTGGGCGCTCGTCACCCCACTCGTGCTGATCGGCGGGTCCACCGCCGCCGTGGTGCCCGCCGAGGCGGGCACCGTGTGGACCGTGTCGCCTGGGGCGGGTGCTGTCCAGTCGGCGGTCGGTACCCCGGCTGGTACGGAGGTGCTGCTGTGGAGTGTTGGTGGTGCGAGCTCATCGGTGCCGGGCGGCGGGCAGCTCGTGCTGCATGCGCGTGCGGACCTCTGCAACGGTTCGCCGCAGGCCGTCATCAGCGTCGACGGTGCGGCTCTGGGGCGGGTCGACGTGGTCAATGCGACGCAGTGGTGGAGCTACCCGCTTGGACCGGTCTTGGCGGCCGGTGCTCACTCGGTCACGGTTGGCTTCCCCAACGACGCGGTTGGTCCGGGGTGTGACCGCAACCTGCACGTGGGCTGGGTCGACACCACTGCACCGACGACCACCAGCACCCCGAATCCGTTCGCTGCGGGCCGGCCGTATGTCGATCCCCGTTACCCGTCGGTGGCCGCCGCGACCGCCCGGCGGGCCGGTGACCCGGCCGGTGCGGCGGCGCTGGACCGGATCTCGGCGCAGACCGCGGCGTTCTGGGCGGGCGACTGGTTCTCCCGTGACCAGGTGGGGTCCGCTGTGGGCGGGTACGCGCGGCGGGCCAACAGTGCGGGCCAGACCGGTGTGGTGGTGGTCTACGCCATCCCGGGTCGCGACTGTGGCAGCTACTCCGCGGGCGGGTTGACCCCCGACAGCTACCCGGGGTGGGTGTCGGCGGTGGCCGATGCGCTGCGTGGGACCCGCACTGCGGTGGTGCTGGAGCCGGACGCGCTCGCTGAGCTGGGTGCGTGCTCGGGACAGGGTGACCGCGCGGGGCTGCTGCGGGCAGCCGTGACCACACTGACCTCGGCGGGTGCCGCGGTGTACCTCGATGCCGGGCACTCCGGGTGGGTGGATGCAGCGACGATGGCCTCGCGCCTGCGGGCTGCCGGTGTTGCCGGGGCGCGGGGGTTCGCCACGAACGTCAGCGCGTTCCAGACCAGCGCCGACGAGCGGGCCTACGCCGAGCAGGTCTCCGCGCGAACAGCGGGGGCTCGCTACGTCGTGGACACCGGCCGCAACGGTGCCGGGGCCACCAGCGAGTTCTGCAACCCGGCGGGCCGCACGCTCGGGGCCGTCCCGGCGATCGTCGCCGATGGGTCCCACCAGGACGCGAACCTGTGGGTGAAGCGGGTCGGGGAGTCCGATGGCAGCTGTGGTGGCGGACCCCCGGCGGGGCAGTGGTGGACGGACTACGCCGTCGCCCTGGCGAGCTGAGCGAAGCCCTACCCGGGAACCTGGCTGGCGTAGACGACGATGTTGTCCCGGTAGGAGCGTGCCGCCGCGTCGAAGCGCCACCGCAGGTGATCAGGCGTAACGACGCCCCGGGCTGCGGGCCGCACACCGCGGCTGTGGGGAACTGGTCCTTGGGGTGCTGCTCGACCGCGTCGACCCGAGAAGTGACGACCCGCCCGTCCGAGCGGGTCACCCGTACCTGGTCACCGGTGGCGAGCTCGCGAAGCGGGTAGAACACCTTCGGGCCGCTGGTGTCGTCGACGTGGGCTGCGATGACGGCGGGTCCGGGGTCTCCGGGGGCCGGACCGTTCTCCTAGTAGCCGGCGCGGTTGAAGTCCACCGGGGAGTTGAGCTCCCCGCCGGTGCCGCGGCTGAGCTTCTCCAGCTGGGAGGTGTTCACCCCGGTCGCTGGCACCTGCAGGCGCGTGGGGAACACGGTGGCGCCTGCCGGGATGGGCTGTGGTCCGTCGAGCGGTAGCGCCGCCGGGACCGACGGGCTGGTCGGTGCGGCGGCGGGGGTCTGGACGGGGGTGCTGGCGCAGCCCGCGAGCGGGCCCAGCGCGAGGATCGCGGCCCCCGTTGCGCCGGCGGCGCTGATCACGCGGTCATCCCCGGACAGGCGCCGAGCAGGGTGGTCTGCAGCAGTACCCGGCCCAGGGCCACCCACGCCCCGCCGTAGTAGCTGGGTGCGTCGTCGTTCAGTGCGGCCGCGGCGTCGAGGGCGGCCGCTGCCTTGCTGGTGTCGCCCACCGCGCTGTCGGCGGCTGCCGCGGCGGCGAGCATCAGCGGGTGCTGCCAGTCGACGGTGGGGGAACCGTCCAATGCGTAGATTCCGCGGAGCTGGTTGACGGGCTGGTCGAGCACGCGGGCGGTGTCGGCGGCCAGGGCGCGGTCGGCGGGGTCGCACGACTCGGCCGTGCGGAGCACCGTCCGGGCGGCGTCGAAGGAGAAGCGCGGCTCGCCGCCGTCGGGGGCGGTTCTCGCGCTGACCTCGCCCGAGCTGCTCACCTGGGCCCAGTCGGGGGGCAGCGGGTTCTCCACCAGCAGCGCCTGCGTCACCGCGGTGCCCCCGGCGCGGAGCTCGGCCCACCGGGGGTCGCCGGTGGCAATGGCCAGCTCTCGGGTGGCTCCGGGCGAGAAGTAGCTCGGGTTGACCGCCCACGGTGCCGTTCGCGCCCACGTCCCCGCGGTGAGCACGAGTCCGAGCGGGGTCCGCGCGGTTTCGTGGTCGAGCACGGCCGCGGCCATGGTGCGTCCGTCCGCCGTCAGCGCGGGATCGGCGAAGCGGTCACCGGCCAGGACGAGTGCGCGGGCCGCGTCGAGGTCGGCGTCGGCCGCGGACGCGGGGTCGACGACGGCGCCGTCGCGCCACTGCCAGGACATGAGGCCGTCGGGGCGCAGCAGGTTGTCCTTGGACCACCCCCAGATGGTGGTGAAGCGGCTGCGGTCGCCCGCGGCGACGGCGAGCAGCATCCCGTAGGCCTGGCCCTCGCTGACGGTGTCGCCACCCTGGTCGCGGCGCACCACCCGGCCGTCGGCGTCGGTGTAGTCGCTGAGGAAGTGCTGCGCCGAGGCCACGGCCACCTTCTCTGCGGGGTCAGGACCTGTCGGGCCCCGGCCCCGGCCCCGGTCCAGGACGAGGACGGCGGAGGCGGTGACCACCAGCACGGCGACGGCACCCGCGAGCAGTCGTCGCAGGGTGCTCACGGCCGTGCTGCCACCATCCTGCGGCGTGCGAGACCACCGGCGGCCACCAGCAGGAGACCGATCCCGATGACGGGGGCGGTCGAGCTGGAGGTGGTGCTGATGATGTTGGTGGCAGTGCCTCCGGCGCCGGTTTCCACCCCGCCGGCGGGGGCCAGGGCGGTGTCGATGCCGGCGGCGTCGACCACCGGGGTGATGGCGAAGCCACCGCTGCTGGTGTCGGTGATGAGAAGGCTGTTGACCGATCCGGCGGCGAGGTCGACCATCGGCGCCGAAGCCATCGCGGAGCTGCCGTCGGGGGCGGTGACCCTCAGCGTCCACCGGCCCTGGGGGACGTCGGCGTAGCCGGTGGCGGTGCCGTAGGCGAGTCCGCGGGCCAGTGTGGGCCCTCCGACGGCCTCGACGGTGAGGTCCTGGGCCGTGGTGGATCCCTGGATGAGTCGCACCCGGGAGGCGTTGGCGGGTGGTGGGGTGAGGTCATCGGTGATCACGGAGGTGGACAGTGCGCTCGTCCGGCCCGTGGCCAGCACGGTGTACGCCGAGCCCGCGGCGACGGTGACCTGGGCGGACAGCATCGGGGCGGAGCTGGCCGCGCTGCCTGCCGGTCGCATCGCCACCGTGTAGTCGCCGGGGGCCAGGGTCTGGTAGGCCGTGAGGGACCCGTAGGGCGCCGCGGTGATGACCGCCTGCTGGGCACCCCCGAACGGTGCGAGGTAGACGTCGACCGGGCCCACGTCGGGCGCGAGGTGCCCGAGGCGGACGAACCCGCTGGGGTTCGCCGCCGGTGCGGCCTGCGCGGCGGCGGTCCCAGCCCCGAGAAGACCGAGGAGCAGTGCGGCCAGCACGGTCACGAGTGGGACGAGCAGGGTGCGGGGACGGGTCACGGGTCCTCCTGGGACGTGTTCGTGGTGGACGTGGGTGCGGTTGTCGTGGGTGTGGTGGTCGAGTGCTGCGCAGCGCCTCACGAGGGGGCAACCGCGGAGTAGGTCACGAGCACGCCGTCGCCGGAGGTGGTGACCGCCGTGGGTGCGAGGGCACCCGTCTGGGTGGCGAAGAACTGCTGCACGGGGGCACCGCCACGGAGGAGCAGCTGTCGGCGGGGCGTGCCGGCCGCATCCTCCCCGTCCACCGCGGGTGCGCCGAGCAACGTCACCGGCTGCTGCGCGGCGAGGGCGGCGAGGCCCGCCATGGCACGGGAGTCGACCCGGCCCCCGGTGAGCAGGTCGGCGGTGGCGGTGTCCGCTGCGATCGCGGGGTTGCCTGCCAGCTGTGCGCCGCCCTGGCTGCGGGCCGAGGCCGCCGCACCGTTGGTGGCGTTCGCAGCATCGATGCCCTCGGGTTGGACCTGGCGCACCTCCACCCGGGTGTTCCCCTGCCCGAAGCTGGCGGCGAGGGTGCTGTTGGCGATGGCCCGGGCGACGGTGGGGGAGCCGTCGGCGGAGCGGCGCACGGACTCCGTGGTGATGACCCAGCCGTAGTCCCGCCACCCGTTGGGCGCCTTGTCGATGACGGCGGAGTCCGTGTCGGCCTTGTAGAACCAGACGATGTTGTTCGGGTCGCGACCGGACCGGACGAGGTCCACCCACATGGCGTCGTCGATGAGCATCCGCTGGCCCTTCGGGATGTTCGCGATCGCCCACGCCTCGCCCTGCGCCACCGGGGCGTCGAGGTTGGCCAGGGCCAGTCCGCGGAGCTGACCGGTCCACGCTGGGGCTGCGGTGGCGACCCCGGCGCCGCCGAGCAGGACCGCCACCGTGGCGGTCACCGCCGCGAGCGAGCGCCGGCGGCCGGTGCACAGCGCCGCGCGGACCGCGGCGTCGACCACCCCGGCGACGAGCAGGGCGCCGAAGGGCAGCAACGCGATGACGTAGGGGACCGGGAGGTAGCCGGGGCGCAGCATCATCAGCAGGAGGAGCACCATGCCCACGGCGATCGGGCGCAGCCGCCGGACGAACAACCCGGTGACGGCGGCGAGGACGGCGGCCACCGGTAGGACCGTGTCCAGCTGCAACCAGGTGTTCACCGTGCGCCGCGACAGCGAGGACGGGTCGAACAGGCTGCCGCTGGACTGTCGGCTACCGAGCTGGAACTCGAGCCCACCGACCAGGCTCACCCGGTTGGGGCCGGGCAGCAGCTCGCCCTTGATGAGGGCGAGCAGGCCGTAGCCCGCGCCTGCGAGCACGAACAGCGTGCCGGCCACGGTCAGCGCGTAGCGGCGGGTGCTGGCGGCGCTGTGCCGCAGAACCAGGTACACCAGTGCGGGCAGCAGCAGCAGGTAGGTCTCCTTGCTCAGCACCGCGATGGCGAAGGCCAGACCAGCGCCTGCCGTGGCCGCGAGCCGGTTGCGTGGGGACAGCGCGAGCACGAAGGCGGCCAGCGCCCACGGGGTGGCCACGTTGTCCAGGTACACGGTGCGCTGGAACTGCACCGCCAGCGGGCTCAGCCCCATGATGAGCACGGCCGCACCCGAGCCCCACCGGGACACCCCGAGCCGGCGGGCCAGGACGTAGAGCAGGCCCGCACTCGCGACGGCCGCGACGAGCATCGCCTCGCGCCCGGCGGCCACGGCGTTGGGGGCGCGGTTGAACGCGTCGGTGAGCCAGGTGTAGCCCGCGATCTGGATCCAGCCCAGCGGCGGGTGGTCGTACCAGTAGGTGTAGTGGCCGAGCGAGCCCAGCTTCTCCACGGCGTAGGCCTGGGCGACGTAGGTCCCCTCGTCGTCGATCCGCTGCGGGGCGGTGACCATGCCGACGAAGCGCACCACACCGGAGACGAGCAGCAGCGGGGTCAGGACGAGCAGCGAGGTGCGGTGGCGGCGCGCCCAGCCGGCGAACCGACGCAGACCTCCACCGCGGCGTGGGGGTGTCGACGGGACCGGGGTGGGCTCAGGGGTGACCGACCGGCGGTCGAGCAGCGCGGTCATCGGGCACCTCCGACGGGCTGGAGCTCACCGGCGGTGTCCAGGACGGGTGTGCGGTGGACGTTGGAGTGCGAGGTCTTCTCCCAGCTGTTCTCCCCGCGGGCCTGCCGCCACACCGAGCGCAGCGCGGCAAACGCGAGCAGCACCTGGTACGGGAAGACCCCGAGGACGAGCTTGACGTAGTCGCGGGCGCGGGCCTTCAGGCCGAAGCTGCGGGCGAAGTCGTCCAGCCCGGCCATCTCCACCGCCACCGTGATAAGGGTGGGTACGACGGGCAGGAAGGTCAGCAAGGTGAGGGCCGTGGGCACCTTGGCCGTCAGCATGATGACCAGCGAGATCGGGATCATCACGCCGGTGAAGGCCTGCAGGAACGGCATGGCCAGGGTGTAACGGGCCAGCCACCGCGCACGGCGGCTGGGGATCTGCTTCCACACGCCCTTGCCGAGGACCTGGAGGAAGCCCTGGTCCCACCGCGTGCGCTGCTTCACCAGCGACGCGATCGTGTCCGGGGTCTCCTCGCGCGTGACCACCTCCGGGTCGTAAGCCACGGCCACCTTGGCCCCCGCCGTCGAGAGCCGCACGCCGATCTCGCAGTCCTCGGCCAGGCAGGTCTCGTCCCAGCCGTCGTACTCCCGCAGCAGGGCGGTCCGCATGAAGACGGTGTTGCCGCCCAGGGGGATGAAGTTCTGCGCGGCCTGGAAGTGCAGCCGGCTGCGGAACCAGAAGTAGTACTCGAGGCAGTTGCGCATCGACCACCAGCTGGAGTGGATGTTCATCAGCTGGACCCCGCCCTGGACGACGTCGGCCCCGGTGTC
>JBBSUN010000084.1:0-8307 GCA_038234335.1 Mycobacteriales bacterium | reverse complement strand
CGCGTCGGTGACCCGGAAGCGCAGCGCGTCGGCGGAGAAGCCGCCGAAGACCAGCGAGTGGATGGCGCCGATGCGGGCGCAGGCGAGCATGACCACGACGGTCTCCACCAGCACGGGCAGGTACACCACGACGACGTCGCCGACCCCGACCCCGAGCGCGGTGAGGGCGTGCGCGCAGCGGGCGACCTCGCGCTGCAGGTCGGCGTAGGTGACGGTGCGGGAGTCCCCGGGCTCGCCCTCCCACAGCAGCGCCGCCTTGTCGCCGAGGCCGGCCTCGACGTGCCGGTCCACGCAGCTGCGCGCCACGTTGAGCTCGCCCCCGGCGAACCACCGCACGAACGGGAAGTCGCTGCCGTCGTAGACGGTGTCCCAGGGACGGGTCCACTCCAGGCGGGCCGCCTGCTGGGCCCAGAACGCCTCCGGGTCCGCCGCCGCACGGGCGTAGGCCTCCTCGGTCACGTTGGCGGTGGCCGCGAGGGCGGCGGGGGCGGGGTAGGTCTCCTGCGGGTGCTCGCTCACGGCTGCTGACCGTAGCGAGGACGGAGGTCGGCTCCGTTACCGTGCGCAGCAGCCGAGACCGACCTCACCCGGACCCGACCGAGGAGACCCCCCTGCCCGCCCAGCACGAGCCCAACCCCTCCGCCGCGCCGGTGCAGAAGATCCGGCTGCAGTACACCAAGCGGGGGCGGCTGCGCTTCACCTCCCACCGTGACGTCGCCCGGGCCTTCGAGCGCGCCCTGCGCCGCGCCGGGGTGCCCATGGCGTACTCCCAGGGCTTCAACCCGCACCCCAAGATCTCCTGGGTGGGCGCCGCGCCGACCGGGGTGGCCAGCGAGGCCGAGTACGTGGAGCTCTCGCTCGTCCGGGTGCTGGACCCTGCACTCGTCGGCCGCGAGGTCGACAAGGCGCTGCCCCCGGGGCTGGACGTCGTCGACGCGGTGACCGCCTCGCTGGGCCCCACCGGCGCCACGACGTCGCTGCCCGAGCGCATGCACGCCAGTCGCTGGGAGATCGCTGTCGACGGGGTCGAGGCGGACGTGCTGGCCGCGGCGGCGGCGGAGTTCATGGCGGCGGAGACGGTGCTCGTGGAGCGGTTGACCAAGGACGGCCGTCGCGAGCTCGACGCCCGGTCGGCGGTGGTCTCGCTGGAGGTCTCCGCGTCGCTGACCGCCGCCGGGGGGCCGTGTGGGATAGTGGCGGCGGTCGTGCGGCAGGTCAGCCCCGCGGTGCGACCGGATGACGTGATGAGTGCGCTGAGGATCGTCGCTGGTCTCGAGCCACCGGTGCCCGTGAGGGCCCTCCGGACGGCCCAGGGCCCGCTCGACGCCGACGGTGCGCTCGGCGATCCGCTCGCTGCGGACAGGGAGGCCGACCCCACCGGGTCCGGTGCTCCGGCGCAGCGGGGGCCGGACGTCGTCTGAGACATCTTTTCCCACCGGCGCCCGCACGGGTGCCGCGTCCGACGAACCGGCTCCCGCGTGGCCGCGTCCCACCCCCGGGTGGACGCGCCCGGGTGCCTGAGGAGACCTCGTGGCCCAGTCAACCCCGTCCACCGGCACCGCCCAGGATGAGGAGCTGCCTGCGCGCCTGCGCGTGCACGCCCTCGCCAAGCTGCTCGGCACCACCAGCAAGGCCGTCCTGGCCGAGCTGACCACCCTGGGTGCGGCGGTGAGCAGCGCCCAGTCGAGCATCGACCGCGCCGTCGCCGAGCGGGTGCGGGCCGTGCTGTCGCCCGTCGTGGACGTCCCGGAGCCAGCTGCTCCTGCGCCCGAGGACACCGCGCCCGAGGCCGCCGCGCCCGAGGCCGCCGCCCCGGCGGCCCCGTCCACGACCGCACCGCTGTTCATGGCCCCCGAGCCGGTCGCCGCGCCATCTCGGCGCCGTCGGGCCAGCCGGGCGGCGGCCCCGGCGGAGGAGTCGGTGCCGGTCCTCGCCGGGACGACCGCACCCGTCGCCGAGAGCGCACAGCCCGAGACCGCCGAGTCCGGGACCACCGGGTCCGAGCAGACCGCGGGCGCCGACGCGCCCGTGCCGGAGCAGGCCCCGACCCGGGGACGGCGACGTCGGTCCTCGCGGTCGTCGCAGGAGACCTCGGTGACCGAGGCGCCGGCCCCCGCCCCCGCCGAGGCCCCCGCCCCCGCCGAGGCCCCCGACCCCGCCGAGGAGCAGCCGGAGCCGGGCGTCGACGCGTCGTCGGACTCCGACGACGAGACGCCCCGTCGTCGTCGTCGCGGCCGCCGGGGTCGTGGACGTGGTCGCGGGGCGGACGACCACGTCGAGGGCACCGATGACACCGAGGACACCGCCGACGAGAACACCGCGGACCAGCCCACCGCTGCCGGCGCTGCGGACGACGGCAGCTCCGAGGACGCGTCCGACGACTCCGACACGGACGAAACAGACGACACGGACAGCACGGACAGCACGGACAGCAGCGACGGCAACGGTGACGACGAGGGCGGTGACGGCAACGGCCGTCGGCGTCGGCGTCGGCGTCGTCGCCGCTCGTCGGGCGAGGGGGCCGAGAGCGGTACCGAGGACGCCGAGTCCGGCGACGACCCGCCCGACACCGTGGTCCACGAGCGCGAGCCGCGCGCGCGTCGCAGCCGCTCCGGCGGGCGGGGCGAGGGCCGGGGCGACAACCGCGGCGAGGCCCGCGGTGACAGCGACGAGGTGCAGGGCATCACCGGCTCCACCCGGCTCGAGGCCAAGCGCCAGCGTCGTCGTGACGGGCGCGACTCCGGCCGCCGGCGTCCGCCCATCCTCAGCGAGTCGGAGTTCCTGGCGCGCCGCGAGGCCGTCGAACGGACCATGGTGGTGCGCGAGCACCAGGGGCGCAGCCAGGTCGCGGTCCTGGAGGACGGTGTCCTCGTCGAGCACTTCGTGACCAGCGCGAGCTCCACGGCGATGCTGGGCAACATCTACGTCGGCCGCGTGCAGAACGTGCTGCCGAGCATGGAGGCTGCCTTCATCGACGTGGGTCGAGGGCGCAACGGCGTGCTCTACGCCGGCGAGGTCGACTGGGACGCCGCCGGGCTGGGGGGGCGCTCCCGCAAGATCGAGCAGGCCCTGCACTCCGGCGACCCGGTCCTGGTGCAGGTGAGCAAGGACCCGGTCGGCCACAAGGGTGCCCGCCTGACCACCCAGATCAGCCTGCCCGGCCGCTTCCTGGTCTACGTCCCCGGTGGCAGCTCCACGGGGATCAGCCGCAAGCTGCCCGACACCGAGCGCAAGCGGCTCAAGGACATCCTCAAGCGGATCGTCCCCGCCGAGGCCGGAGTGATCATCCGCACGGCGTCGGAGGGCGTCAGCGAGGCCGAGCTGGCCCAGGACGTCGAGCGCCTGCAGGCCCAGTGGGAGTCGATCTCCACCGCGGCGACCAAGGCCATGGAGGGCCCCGGCAAGCTCAGCGCCCCCGTGCCGCTGTACGAGGAGCCGGACCTGTTGGTCAAGGTGGTCCGCGACCTGTTCAACTCCGACTTCCGCGCCCTCGTCGTGTCGGGCGAGCAGGCGACCGGGACGATCGAGTCCTACGTCGGTGCCGTCGCGCCGGACCTGGCCGACCGGGTGGAGCGCCACACCGGCGACGTCGACGTGTTCACCGCGCACCGCATCGACGAGCAGCTGGCGAAGGCCATGGACCGCAAGGTGTGGCTGCCCTCGGGCGGCACCCTGGTGATCGACCGCACCGAGGCGATGACGGTGGTGGACGTCAACACCGGCAAGTTCACCGGCGCCGGGGGCAACCTCGAGGAGACCGTCACCCGCAACAACATCGAGGCCGCCGAGGAGATCGTGCGCCAGATGCGGCTGCGCGACATCGGCGGGATGATCGTCGTCGACTTCATCGACATGGTGCTGGAGAGCAACCGCGACCTGGTGCTGCGCCGGCTCAACGAGTGCCTGGGCCGCGACCGCACCCGCCACCAGGTCTCGGAGGTCACCTCCCTGGGCCTGGTGCAGATGACGCGCAAGCGCGTCGGCGCGGGACTGCTCGAGGAGTTCTCCACTCCGTGCGAGCACTGCCAGGGCAGCGGCGTGGTCGTGCAGGCGGAGCCCGTGGAGCCGTCCTCGGTGAGCTCGGAGAGCCGTTCGGGCCGCAGCCGGGGCGGCAACGACCGCAGGCCGGACTCCGCCCCCGTCGTGCTGGACCCCGGTCCGCTCGTGCACACCACCCCGCCCCGGCCGGGCCCTGCGCGTCACGTCGACTCCCCGGCCCCGGTGACGACGGACGTGGAGGAGGTGGCCGCGGACGTGCCGCCCGCCGTCGCCGAGGCGACCCCCGCCGCGGCCGTCGACGCTGCCGGGCCCGCCGCCGTGGAGGCAGCACCGTCCACCTCTACGCCGCCCGCCCCCGCGCCGCGGACCCGTGCGCGTCGCTCCTCCCGGCGGACGTCCGCCCCCGAGGCCGCCGAGCCCGTCGTGGTGACGGTGCCGGACGCGGGGGAGACCCCCGCTCCGGAGCCCGGTGCCGTGGAGCCCGGTGCCGTGGCGTCGGAGGTGGAGGCCCCCGCGGTCACGCCGAAGCGGGTCCGCCGCGCGGCCACCCGGGCGGCCGCCCCGGCCCCCGGCGCCACGCCCGAGCCCGTGGTGGTCGCCAGCCCCGAGCCGGCAGGCCCGGGGTCGGACGTCGCTGGGTCGGGCGTCGCTGGGTCGAACGAGCCCGTGGCGGCGGACGACCCGTCGCAGCCCGAGGTGGCCCCCACCCCGGAGCCCGTGCGACCGGCGCGACGACGGGCGGTGCGCCGCCCCGCGGGCGCGCCCGTCGACGAGCAGGACTGAGCGGCGCGGCCGGTGCCACCGCCGGGTTTGACCCGGGGGTGGCGCGGCCCGTAATCTCGCCAGGTCGCCGCTCGGTGGCGCGGTCGTTCGCGCCCCTACGCCGGTCCCGGTGACCAGACCCATCCGTCCGTCCTCCGGGGCGAGCGCGGCCCGAGTATCGAAGAGCAGGAGATCCCCTCCGATGTACGCGATCGTCAAGACCGGCGGCAAGCAGTACAAGGTCGCCGAGGGTGACCTCCTCGAGGTCGAGAAGGTCGAGGGAGCTCCCGGCGCCCAGGTCCCGCTCCCCGCGGTCCTGCTGGTCGACGGCACCGACCTCACCACCGACGTCGAGGCCCTGGCCGGGGTGACCGTGACGAGCGAGATCGTCGAGCACACCAAGGGCCCGAAGATCCGCATCCACAAGTTCAAGAACAAGACCGGCTACCACAAGCGCCAGGGGCACCGTCAGAAGCTGACGGTCCTCAAGGTCACCGGCATCAGCAAGTAGTCGAACCCCTCCAGGAGGATTGCGCCATGGCTCACAAGAAGGGTGCTTCCAGCTCCCGCAACGGTCGCGACTCGAACTCGCAGCGCCTCGGCGTGAAGCGGTTCGGTGGCGAGGTCGTCAAGGCCGGCGAGATCGTCGTCCGCCAGCGGGGCACGCACTTCCACCCCGGTCCGAACATGGGCCGCGGCGGCGACGACACGCTGTTCGCGCTCAGCGCGGGTGCGGTCGAGTTCGGCACGAAGCGCGGTCGCAAGACCATCAGCATCGTCCCGGCCGCGCTCGTCCCCTCTGAGCTCGTCACCGCCTGACGGTCCCGACACAGCAGTCCCGGCAGGGGCGGGCAGGGTGATCGCACCCCGCCCGCCCCTGCTGTCGTGCTCGACCCCGCAGCACCCCCGAACGCCCCGCACCTGAGGAGTCCCGTTGTCCCGCTTCGTCGACCGCGTCGTGTTGCACGTCGCCGCGGGTCCCGGTGGCAACGGCTGCTCGTCGGTGCACCGCGAGAAGTTCGTCCCCCTCGGTGGCCCCGACGGGGGCAACGGGGGCAAGGGCGGCTCCGTGGTCCTCGAGGTCGACGACAGCGTGCACACGCTGCTCGACTTCCACCACCACCCGCACGCCGGCGCCGAGCGCGGGCGCCAGGGCATGGGCGGGCACCGCGACGGCGCGTTCGGCTCCGACCTCGTCCTCCGCGTGCCCGACGGCACCGTGGTGCTGGACTCCGACGGGCGCCTGCTCGCTGATCTGGTCGGCGTGGGCACCCGCTACGACGCGGCCCGCGGCGGCCGCGGGGGCCTCGGCAACGCCGCGCTCGCCTCCCGCGCCCGCAAGGCCCCCGGCTTCGCGCTGCTCGGCGAGGAGGGCGAGGTCCGCGACCTCGTCCTCGAGCTGAAGTCGGTCGCCGACGTCGGGCTGGTCGGCTTCCCGTCGGCCGGGAAGTCGTCGCTGGTCTCCGTGCTCTCCAGCGCGCGGCCCAAGATCGCCGACTACCCGTTCACGACCCTGGCCCCGAACCTGGGCGTGGTCACGGCGGGGGAGACCGTGTTCACCGTGGCCGACGTGCCCGGGCTGATCCCCGGCGCCAGCACGGGCCGTGGTCTCGGGCTGGAGTTCCTCCGCCACCTCGAGCGCTGCGCCGTCCTGGTGCACGTCGTGGACTGCGCCACGCTGGAGCCGGGCCGGGACCCGCTGACCGACATCGACGTGCTCGAGGCCGAGCTCGCCGCCTACCGCCCGGCGCTGGCCGACGACGCCGTGCTCGGTGGCCTCGACCGCCGCCCCCGCGTGGTCGTCCTGAACAAGATCGACGTCCCGGAGGCCGCCGAGCTGGCCGAGCTGGTCACCCCCGAGCTGGCCGCCCGCGGCTGGCCGGTCTTCACCGTCTCCGCCGCGACCCACACCGGCCTGCGGGAGCTCACCTTCGCCCTGGCCACCGCGGTCCGGGCGTACCGGACGGCGAACCCGCCGCCCCCGCCCACCCGGACGGTGCTGCGCCCGGTGGCTGTGGACGACAGCGGGTTCAGCGTGCGGCGCGACGCCGAGCTGGAGGGCGGGTTCGTGGTCACCGGTGTCCGTCCCGAGCGCTGGATCGCCCAGACGATGTTCGACAACGACGAGGCCGTCGGCTACCTCGGTGACCGCCTGGCCCGCCTGGGCGTCGAGGAGGAGCTGGCCAAGCTGGGGGCGGTGCCCGGGTCGCCGGTGACCATCGGCCGCGTCAGCTTCGACTGGCACCCCTCCACCCCCGCCGGGATGACCACCACCCGCACGTCCCGGGGCACCGACCCGCGCCTGGACGAGGTGGACCGCATCGGTGCGGCGGAGCGCAAGGTCGCCCACCGGGTGCGGCGCGGCCTGGACCCCGACGTCCAGGGCCGGGAACCCGAGACAGGTCGCTGAGACCGTGGGTGCGCGCGAGGACGTCGCCGCCGCCCGTCGGGTCGTCGTCAAGGTCGGCTCCGCTGCGCTGAGCAGCCTCGCGGGCGGGCTCGACGCCGCCGCGATCGACACCCTGGTGGACGCCGTCGCCGCGCGGGTGCAGGCGGGGGCGGACGTCGTCGTCGTCTCCTCCGGGGCCATCGCCGCCGGGCTCGCACCGCTGGGGCTGACCCGTCGTCCCCGCGACCTCGCCACCCAGCAGGCCGCGGCGAGCGTGGGCCAGCTGCTCCTCGCCCAGGCGTGGAGCCGCTCGTTCGCCCGGCACGGGCGCACCGTCGGGCAGGTGCTGCTCACCGCCGAGGACGTGAGCCGCCGGGGCAACCACCGCAACGCCCAGCGCACCCTGGACCGGTTGCGGGTGCTCGGCGTGGTCCCGGTGGTGAACGAGAACGACACCGTCGCCACCACCGAGATCCGCTTCGGCGACAACGACCGCCTCGCCGCGCTCGTCGCCCACCTGGTGGGGGCGGACGCCCTCGTGCTGCTCTCGGACGTCGCCGGGCTCTACGACGGTGACCCCCGCCAGGGCGGTGCCGTGCTGGTCCGCGAGGTGGCGGGGGCGGCCGACCTCGACGGGGTGGTCGCCGGGTCCGGGGGGACGCTGGGCACCGGGGGGATGGCCTCGAAGCTGTCGGCGGCCCGGTTGGCGTCGGACGCGGGCGTGCCCGTGCTCCTGGCCGCGGCGACCGACGCGGGCGCCGCGCTGTCCGACGCGCAGGTGGGCACCGCGTTCGCGGCCCGCCCGGAACGGCTCTCCGCCCGCCGGTTCTGGGTGCGTCACGCCGCCGACCCGGCCGGCAGCGTGCTGCTCGACGCGGGCGCCGTGCGGGCGGTCGTGGGCCGGCGCAGCTCCCTGCTCGCCGCCGGGCTGCTCGGGGTCGACGGCGACTTCCACGCCGGTGACGTCGTCGAGCTGCGCGGTCCCGACGGGGTCGCGGTCGGCCGCGGGGTGGTCGGCTACGACGCGGCCGAGCTCACCGCCGTGCTCGGGCTGCGCACCGCCGACCTCCCGCCCGAGCTGCGCCGCCCCGTGGTGCACGCCGACGACCTGGTGAGCGACTCCGTCGCTCGTGCGTGATAACTGGACCCAGGGCGCG
>JBBSUN010000083.1:0-8753 GCA_038234335.1 Mycobacteriales bacterium | reverse complement strand
CGGTTACGCTGCTTCACCTGGAGGGTGCTCCTTCTTCGTGGTCAGACAGGACCGTCGCAAGCCCTATCTTCCCAGGTCAGGGGCACCCTCCAGCCCAGCAACACCCTCGATCAACAGCTCACCCGTGAAAGCCCCGGGCTAAGCCTGTCAACCCGACCTGACCCCACTAGGGGCCTGAACCGGTTTACCGGAACCTGTTTTGAGGCGAGGATCGTCTCGGAGAGGGGAGTTCCACCATGCCTGCTGCGAAGCCGCCGGAGTTCCGTCGTCGCGCTGTTGCGCTCGCCCGCCAGGGCCGAGCAGCCGACGGCCACGATCGCGAGGGATCTGGGGATCTGCGTCTGGTGCCTACGCTGGTGGATCGGCGTCGATAACGTCGATGCCGACCGGAGATGGCGCGTCGTATGACGGTGCGGTGGAGAACGATGCGCAAGCTCGCACGCGCCTAGCGGCCGGGGGTGAGGACAACAGCGCAGCTGGTGGTGCAGGCGGTGGCTAGACGCCGCAGGCTCCACCACAGCATGGTAAGCAGTAGGGCGAGGCTGGCGAGCTGGATGGGGGTGGCCAGCGGTGCGACGGCGTGCATGGTGCTGGCGCCGCCGGCCGCGCCGACACCGAAGGCGCCGAGCACTGCGGGGAGCACCGCGGTGCAGCACAGGCCTGGTGTCACGCTGGCCAGGAACCCCGCTCCCCCGAGTGCGGCTTTCCCGCCGGTGGTGCGGCGGTGGGCGGCGGCGGTGCGCCAGGTGAGGGTCTGCACGGTGAGCACCGCGGCCATCGTCACTCCGAGCGCGACGCTGAACACCACGTCGTCGCCGTTGAGCTGGCCCCAGTTGGTGGGGCTGACGTGCTTGGTGTGTATGGCGGGTAGCAGCAGGGCGTAGACGGCCACAGCGATCACTGCCGCTACCGGGAACATTCGGCGCGATCCCTGATCTCGGGCGAGCATCGCCACGGCGGCGGCGCTGCGCACGCGGGGTTGGCCCGCAGCAGGGCGGTCAGCCAGGTCGTTGAACACGTTGCCGTTGACGGCAGCAGGTGCGGGGTGGGTGGGGTTGTTCACGGTCGCTCTCCTCGGGTCACGGCTACGGGCGCTTACTGAGATCGGGGTGGTCACCGAGCTGGGTGTGGTGACGGACCGGCCGTGCGGGCTGCCGACGTGCACTGCACCGGCAGGGGGTGTCGGTGGACTCACCCCTGCGGTCGGGGCCTGGGCGGGGGCTCCGCTCAGGCGCAGCAGCTGGTGGGCATGTCGGAGAGGAACAGTCGGGCGCACAGCCGCAGCGCTTCGGCCATGGTCAGGTACGGGGCCCAGGTGTCGGCGAGGTCGTCGATGGTGAGCCCGAACTTGATGGCGTAGGTGGCGGCGAGGATGAGGTCACCGGCCCCGTCGAGGGCGGCGTGAACACCCAGGACGGTGCGGGTATCGGCGTCGATGACGATCTTCAGCGCACCGCGGGTGTCGTTGTTGGCGAGGGCGCGGGGGAGGTCGTCGGCGGCGAGGGTCCTGCAGTCGCAGCGGTGGCCCTGTTCGAGGGCCTGGGCCTCGGTGAGACCGGCGCTGGCCAGCTGCGGGGTGGTGAAGGTGACCCCGGGCAGCCCGCGGTAGTCCATGGTCTGCGCCTGCCCGAGGGCGTTGGCGGCCGCGACGTGGCCGCTCTGGGCGGCGACGTAGACGTACTGGGGGGCACCGGAGACGTCCCCGGCGGCCCAGATGCGGTCGTTGGTGGTCCGTTGGTGGTCATCGACCTCCAGGAACCCGCGGTCGTCGGTCTTCACCCCCGCCGCGTCCAGGCCCAGGGCGTCGGTGTTGGGGCCGCGGCCCGTGGCGACCAGCAGCCGTGACGCGGTGACCGTGTGACCGTCGCTGGTGCTGACCTGCACCCGGCCGTCGTCGGTGGCGGCGACGGCGGTGGCGCGCTGCTCCACGACGGTGATGCCGTCGTCGGTGAAGACGTCCTTGAGGACGGCGGCGAGCTCGGGCTCGGTGTGCGGGGCGAACCGGCCGATCAGGGTGACGGCGACGCCGAGCTGGGACCACAGCTGGGCCTGCTCCAGCCCCACGTACCCACCGCCGAGCACGATCATCGACTCCGGTAGGTGGGTCTGCTCCATCGCGGTGGTCGAGGTGAGGACGTCGATGGTGTCGATGCCGGGCAGCTGCGGGGTCGACGGGCGCGACCCGGTGGCGACGAGGAACGCCCCGGCGGTGAGCTCCTCCCCGTTGACCTCCAGGGTGTCGGGCCCGGTGAAGGTGGCCTGGCCGTAGCGGACGTCGAAGCCGTGCGCGTCGGCGACGGCCTGGTACTTGGCCTGCCGCAGGTCATCGACCAGCTGCTGCTTGTGGGCGATGAGCGCGGGCAGGTCCACCTCGGCGGCGCTGGTGGGGACGGCGGGGAACGGGTTGGTGGCGGCGGCGTGGCGGTGCCCGGAAGCGGCCAACAGCCGCTTGGACGGCACGCACCCCACGTTCAGGCAGGTCCCCCCGAGCACGTCACGCTCGACGAGCAGCACATGCTTGCCGCGTTCGCGGGCCTCGATGCCGGCGGCGAAGGCTGCCCCCCCGGTGCCGATGACGATCAGGTCGTAGGTCTCGCTCATGGTTGCCTCTCATACGCAATGTCGCGGTGTACGTGCCCAGAACCCGGTGGGCGGTGGGCGGTGGGGGTTTTACAGGTCGAGCTGGTGGTAGGCGGCGGACCAGCCCTCGGTGTAGGTGGGGAACTGCACGACTTGGTCCCGCAGCCGCCCCAGGGGGATCTGCTCGCGGATCGCGAGGGCCGGGGTGTGAATCCACTCACTCGCCATGGGTCCCACGGCCCAGGCACCGAGGACGACGTGGCGGTCGGCGTCGGCGAGGACCCCGAGGTGCCCGCGTGGCTCGCTCTCATAGGTCCAGGGCCGGGCGATGGCCTCGCTCAGGTCGACCTCGGTGCTCACCGTGGCAAGACCCTGCTCGGTGGCCTGGGCGGCGGTCAGGCCGACCGCGGCGACCTCGGGGTCGGCGAACACGACCCGGGGGATGCCCTCGTAGCGGGCGGTGCGGGGTGTACCCAGGATGTTGTCGGCGACGACCTGGGCCTGGTACATCGCGACGTGGGTGAACGGCATGACCGCGGTGACGTCCCCGATCGCCCACACACCGTCAGCGGCGGCGCACCGGGAGTCGATGAGGACCTCGCCCTTCTCCCCGAGACCAACCCCCACGGTCTCCAACCCCAGCTCCGCCGTCCGCGGCGTCCGTCCACTGCCGACGACGACGACGTCGCAGCGCACCTCGGTTCCATCGTCGAGGGTGACGACGGTGTCCTGGCCGTCGACACCGATCGCCGTCGCCGTCACACCGGTCAGCACATCGACGCCCTCACCGCTGAGGTAGGTGCCGGTGAGCTCCCCGGGCCGGGGGTCCTCCCGCGCCAGCAACCGCCCCGAGCGCTCCACGATCGTCACCTGCGCCCCGTACCGGTGCAGGAACAACCCCAGCTCGACACCCACGGCGCTACCCCCGAGCATCACCACACGGTCGGGGATGTCGGTCAGCGTGGTGGCCTCCCGGTTGGTCCACACCCGGCCCTGCTCCCGGGCCGCCTGAAGACCCTCGACCGGTGGCAGGAACGCCTCCGCCCCGGTCGCGACGATGATGTGCTCGGTGGTCAGGACCCGGCCGTCGACCTCGACGGTCCCCGGCCCGGTGATCCGAGCGACGCCCTTCACCACGGTCGCACCGGACTCCTGGTAGCCGGTGACCTGCTTGCTGTCGTCCAAGTGCCGGATCATGGAGTCGCGCCAGGCGCGGGTGCCCGCCCAGTCCAGGCCTGCACCGGTGACACCGTCGACACGGTCGACCCCGGTCTTGGCCTCCGGCGCCCGCAGCAGGGTCTTCGACGGGATGCACGCCCAGTAGCCGCACTCACCCAGTAGCCGCACTCACCGCCGATCAGCTCCCGCTCGATGACCGCGACCGTGCGGCCCGCCGCGAGCAGAGCACTGGCCGCGACCTCACCACCCGGGCCCATACCCAGCACCACCACGTCGACGTTCTCGCCCATCACCACTCCTCATCTCGTTGTCCTCGGCAGCCGGGCCCGCTGCGGTCCAGCGCACCCCGGTCCACCCGACACCCACAGCGTATCCGCTTGAACGGATTAGTGGTGGGCGGGGTCTACCCCCATGACCGCGCCACCCGCCGGCCGGACGGGCACGCGCCCCGGGTGTTCACCGCGTCCCACCCACCGAACCGAGGGGCAGCACCGTTATCAAACCGTATACCCGGATGTATGGTGGGTGTTGTTCTCGTGACACCCTGACCTCAAGTGCGGAGATGACTGATGGCCGATCTTGACGCCCTCGCCAGCGCCCTGACCGACACGTTGCGGCGCGGTGACGCCACGGTCGCCTGGCTGCAGCCGGTGGTGTTGCGTCTGGTCGCCGGTGGTGAGCCGGTCACCCTCGAGCGGGTGGCGCAGGCGACGGGGCGCCCGGTGCAGGAGGTTCGGCTGGCGCTGGCCGGGCTGCCGGACACCGAGCTCGACGACGCCGGCGCGATCGTGGGGTGGGGCATCACCCAGCGGGAGACGCCCCACCGTTTCAACGTCGCAGGCAGGCACCTGTTCACCTGGTGCGCGTTGGACACCTTGATGTTTCCGGCGCTGCTGGGCCAGCCGGCCACCGTCAGCTCCCCGTGCCACGCCACCGGCCGCCCCGTCCAGCTGCAGGTCGAGGTCGACCCGCACCGGGTCAGCCACGTCAGCCCACCCGGCGCTGTCGTCTCGATCGTGACCCCCGGGCGCGCCGTGAGCATCCGGGGGGCGTTCTGCGACCAGGTCCACTTCTTCATCTCCGCCGCCGCCGCCGGTCCCTGGCTGGCCGAGCACCCCGCGGCCACCGTCCTGCCCGTCGCCGACGCCTTCGCCCTCGGCCGGCCGCTGGCCGCGCAGCTCGCCGCCGGCACCACCTGTTGCTGACCCACACCTGCGCGCAGTCCCCTGGCCACAGTCCCCTGGTCACCCCCAGGCGCGATGAAAGGAACACCCATGAAGCTCGCTCCACTGCTGGAGGACCTGGCGGTCTCTGCTGTCGCCGGTTACGTCGGGACCAAGGCCATGGAGCCGGTCGGGATGAAGCTCTACGAGCTGGAGTCCGAGGCCGACCGCCAACGGGAGGACGCGGCCCGCCCCGGCATGCCCTACGAGATCGCGGCGACCAAGATTGCCGGGCTGGTGGGGGTGAGCCTGGAGGGCGCAGCCCTGCAGCGGGCGGCCCTGGTCGCCCACTACGGGCTCGCGTTGTCGTGGTCACCGCTGTACCTGCTGCTGCGGCGCACCACGAGCCTGGGGCCGGTGGTCGCCGGGCTGGGCACGGGGGCGGCGATGTCCGCGGTCGCCGACGAGTGGATGACCCCCGCCTTCGGGTTCAGTGCCCCCAACCGGGACTACCCGCTGGCCACCCACCTGCGGGGCGTCGCCGCGCACCTGGTCTTCGGCCTTGGTGTCGCCGCCACCACCGAAGTGCTCTGGGCGCTCCGCGGCCGACGGCCCTGACCCGGTGGAGACCATCCTGGCTCGGTGACGCCCAGGGTGGTCTCACCCGGCCAGGGCAGGGGCGAACCCACCCGCTGTGCTGGGGGTCAGCAGCGGCAGGAGCAGCCACTGCACTACCGCGAAGCTCAGCCCCGCCACGACCAGCAGGGTCAGCACCCGGGTGGCGGCCGCCCGGCGGCGGACGGGGCCCGCCGGGTAGCAGCGGCGCAGCTGACGCACCTGCACCGCCGCGACGACCAGCAGCACGAGAAGCCCGGTGAGGGCACCACCTGCCGACACCCCGACACTGCCGGCCCCCGCGGCGGCGACGGCTGGGGCCACCCCCACGCAGCTCAGGCACAGGGCCACCAGACCGTTGACCGCTGTTGCGGCCAGGGCCGGGACCGCGGCCACCGCCGCGCCCAGTGCACCACCGCGGGCGGGCGCGACCGGGGAGGGTCGCTCAGGTGGTGGCGGCGGCATGGGCGTGGGCCAGGAGCTGGTCCATGGTGCTGACCGGCACGGTGTTCTTGTAGGTGATCTTGCCGGTGCGGTCCAGGACGTAGTACACGTCGGGTTCGCCGAGCTGGTCGTAGCGGAAGCTGAGCTCCTGCGAGGAGATGGCCCACTGCCAGGTCGGGTCGTCGAAACGCTGACCCGCCAGCTGATGGCCGAGCGCGCTCAGTTCCGTCGCGCCCTGCGGGCCTTGCCCCAGGTCGCCGTAGAGGTCGATGACCTTGACCTGGACACCGTCGGCCTTGAGGGCGGCGAGCTGGTCGGCCAGCGCTGGGATGCTTGCGGTGCAGCTGGAGCAGCCGGCGGCGATGAACCACAGCACGGTGGGTGTGCCGTGCGCCGACGCGACGTCCACGGTCTGACCGTCCAGGGTGGTGTAGGTGCCGGCAGGTGAGGGGGCTCCGACCGTCGCCGGCGCCGCGCTGGCGGACCCGGCCGATGACCCACTGCCCGCGGTGCCGGCGGGGGTCGCGGAGCTGGTGGCCTGGTTGCCGCACGCGGCGGTGGCCAGCAGCGCCGCAGCGGTCACCGCCAGCACAGCAGCGCGGGAACGGGAACGGGGCAGGGCGCGGGTCATGGGGGGCCTTTCGGTGGGCCAGCTCATCGGGGGAGCTCGCAGCCGGTGGGGGTGAGGCACTCGGCGCTGGCCACGCGACGCAGGCTCCACCACGCGGTGAGAGCGAGCAGGGCGAGGCTGGCGGCGACGAACGCGGTCTGGTGGATCTCGAAGAACCCCTGCAAGGAGCGGGTCGTGCTGTAGACGCTGATCGCCGACAACCCGAACGTGGCCAGGACGGTCGGGATGACCGGGGTGCAACACAGGAACGTCGGGAGAAGGCTCACCAGGAGGGCGAACCCGCTCAGCGCCTTGTCGCCGGAGGCCCGGCGGACAGCGGCGGCACGGCGGAACGCGTGGACCTGCACGGTCAGCAGGAACGCCATGCCGAGGCCGAGGGCGACCGCGAAGACACCCAGCAACGGGGTCAGGAACTGCCAGTTGCGCAACGACAGCCGCTGGGTGAACGCGAACGGCAGCGTCACGCTATACGCCACGGTGATCACAACGCTCAACCCCGCGAACAGCACCCTGCTCACCCGATCCGCCACCACCCGCCGCAACGCAGATCCCGCCGTCGACACCGGGGCGCGAGAGGCCACCGACGTCCCGGACGGCACCGGAGCACCGGAGCCCAGCGGGGCCCGGGAGCCCATCAGCACCCCGTCCTGGACTGGGGTGCGCCGGTGCCGGTGCGGCAGACCGAGGTGCGGCGACGCCGCCACGTCACCACCGCCAGCACCACCGCCGCGACGACCAGGACGATGCCCACAACGCCCCCGAGCAGGGCCCCCGTCCCGGCGGCGAACCCCGCCGCCAGCAGCAACGGCAGCCCACAACACGCGATCGGCAGCAGCGCCAGCACACCGAGCCAGAGCCCGGAACCCACCCGGGCTTCTCAGGGGTGGACACCGACCCAGGGGGGAACACCGGCTCGGGGCTGGTCATCGAGCGGGTGCGGTCAGAATCGGGCTTCATCATGGTCATGGGATTCTCCGGTGGGTGGGTCTCAACGAGTGCGGGCAGTGAGCTCGGTGGTGTCCTCAGCGGCCAGGCCGCCCTGACCCGCGCGCACGCCCACCACCGGTGTGCGACCCCACGGCACCCCAGGCGGCGGGCTCAGGCAGAGCAACACGGGCACGAATACGCTGGGTGAGCACGTCGACGCCTCCTCGATCCCGATGTGATCCGAGCCTGGGTGGTGCGGGCCCGGGTGGTCACCAGACCCGCGCTATCGTAACCGCATACCCGGATACATGCCAGGTGCCCGCCAGATCCCCCGGATCCGCGCGATCCGGTCGTAGGGGCGCCCCATGGGCGTCCGTCGCCTACCCTTGGCGCTTGTAGAGCACGAGAGGAGGCCCGGTGACGAGCAGTGCCACACGCGAATCGGTTGAGCTGCTACCGGTAGAAGAGCCGGGGCGGGCCGTCCTCGCCAAGTTTTTCAAAGCCCTCGCCGACCCGTCCCGGCTACGTCTGCTGCAGTTCCTGCTCACGGAGGAACACACCGTCAGCGAGTGCGTGCAGCACATCGGTCTCGCCCAAGGCCGCGTCAGTGCCCACCTGGCCTGCCTCGCGGACTGCGGCTACGTCAGTGTCCGACGCGAAAGCCGCTTCGCCTACTACCGGGTGACCGACCCGCGCGTCGCCGACCTCATCCTGCTCGGTCGGGCCCTGAGCGCCGACAACGCCGAACACCTCGCTGCCTGCCAGCGGATCGAGTCCTAGCGCCACCCCCTCGCCGGTGCCCTCATGGGTGACGAGGGCGCAAAGGCGTGGGCCTGGAGGACGGCCGCGACATCGCGCACAAACTCTTGTCCGACCAGCACGTCGCGCTCGCCGGTGGCGCGCTCACCGACTGCACTCGCGCAGACCAACATCGAGACCCGCGACCCACAAGCAGACGCCCCGACGCGCGGTGGAACCACGACGACGTCACCACCGATGCGATGAAGATCGCAAGCAACACCGGTGGCCGACCCGTCCCGGTGACCGATCGGCGTCCGGGACGGTCTACTGGCCCTGGCGAGAGCAGCAGGGTAGGAGCACCGCGGCGCTGCCCGGAGGCAGTCGGTGTTCCTTGGTGGCCTCGGCGCTGCCGGCGCTCACACCTCACTGCAGGGCTACCCGGTGGTCTCGCCCGCGGCCGCGCTGGTCATCGG
>JBBSUN010000082.1:0-8975 GCA_038234335.1 Mycobacteriales bacterium | reverse complement strand
GATCGGTGACCGGACGCGCTTGCTGGCCTGGCCGCCGCTGGAGTCCGCCGCGCGGAACCGTGTCGTTCAGGTCCATTCCAGGAGCTCGAAGGGTTCACCGGTCGTGGTGAGTGTGTCAACCCGAGTTGGCCCCAGGGTGGCGGTCTGATCTGGCCCCAGGGGAGCTCACCCGCCGCATCCTCTTCCAATCGATGGCCTAGCTGATCTGGTGGACTGTGAATCCAGGACGCTGCTCAACCATCAGAACTGCGTTCATGAGCTGAGGTGGCCGCGAGGTGCCCGTGGCCCGCTGTGGTGGGTTCTTGAGCCGGGATGCTGTGCGCCGGGCTTGTGTCCGGCGCCGGACAGGTCAGCGGTGGTGGGCGAGGATCTGGTGCTGGGTGGTGCCATGCTCGCCGGTGGGGCTGAGGTGGATGGTGGCGTCGACGAGGCGGGGGACGTCGTGCAGCAGCTGGTGGTGGGCGGTGACGGCGATGGCGTGGCCGTCGAGGACGGACAGGGTGGGGTCGACGAGCAGGGCGGCTTCGGCGCGCATCCGGTGCCCGATCCACCGCAGCTTCAGGTCCTCGACGCCGAGGACGCCGGGGACGGTGCTCAGGCTGGTCTCGGCGGTGTCGACGAGGTGGGGGTCTACGGCGTCCATGAGGCGACGTCCGATGTCGGTGGCCGCGCCGCGGAGCACGACGAGGATCGCCAGGGTGATGAGGATCCCGACGATCGGGTCGGCTAGGGGGAACCCGGCGAGCACTCCGAGGGCGCCGACGACGACGGCGAGGGAGGTGAACCCGTCGGTGCGGGCGTGCAGCCCGTCGGCGACCAGGGCGGCGGAGCCGATGCGCCGTCCGGTGCGGATGCGGTAAAGGGCGACGAGCTCGTTGCCGGCGAAGCCGATGAGCCCGGCGGCGATGACGACCCCGACGTGGTTGATGGGCTGCGGGTCCAGCAGCCGACGCACCGACTCATAGCCGGCGACCAGGGAGGACAGGGCGATCATGAGGACGATGAACACCCCGGCGAGGTCCTCGGCCCGGCCATAGCCGTAGGTGAAGCGTTTCGTGGCGGCCCGGCGGCCAAGCACGAACGCCGCCCACAGGGGGATCGCGGTCAGGGCGTCGGAGAAGTTGTGGATGGTGTCCGCGAGCAGGGCGACCGAGCCGGTGAACAGCACCACCAGCAGCTGCGCCACCGCGGTCACCCCGAGCACGGCGAGGCTGATCTTGACCGCCCGGATGCCCTCGGTGCTGCCCTCCAGCGCGGAGTCCACCGAGTCGGCCGCGTCGTGGGAGTGCGGCCGCACCAGTGACAGCACGAACCCCACCACCCCACCCCTGTGCGCGTGCTCCCCACCATCACCGTGACCGTGGCCGTGGCCCTCGAGGTCCTGACCGACATCGAGGTCAGTGGGGTTGCCGGCGTGCGGCTGCTCCCGGTCGCCATGTTCATGTCCATGGTCGTGGCCGGGCTCGTGATCAGTGCCGCTCATCAGGCGATTCCCCCGCCGCGGGCGGCGGGCAGCTCGGCGACATCGGCACTGCCCCGGTGGTGGGCCGGGACGTCGGCGCCGGCGTGCTCGGCGTTGAACACCGCGTCCTCCACGAGCTGGCGGACGTGGGAGTTGTCCAACCGGTAGAACACCTTCGTCCCCTCCCGGCGGGTGCTCACCAGCCGGGCCAGTCGCATCTTCGCGAGGTGTTGCGACATCGACGCCGCCGGTTTGCCGACGACCGCCGCCAGCTCGTTGACCGCGAGCTCGTGATCGCGCAACGCCCACAACATCTGCACCCGGGTCACGTCGGCGAGCATGCGGAAGGTCTCCACCGCCAGCTCCACGTGCTCGACCGCCGGCTGCTCTCTCACTGACTCATTACCTGCGTGCATGGCTAGATAATGACACAGATTGAGTATGTGGGGTGGGTGTCACGCGCAACACCTCGCTCGGTGGCGCGAACCGCGGAGGTGCCGAGGCTGCGGTTCGGTTCGTCGGTGAGTGCGTGGCGCCGGCAGGTGTCTGTTCAGCGACCACTCTGGGTGGCGAGGGTGTGGGCGAGGCGGTAGGAGTGGGTGCCGGTTTCGATGATGTTGGCGCCGAAGGTGAGGCGGTCGACGATGGCGGCGCAGAGCCGGGGGTCGGTGAAGGTCTTGGTCCAGCCGGAGAAGGACTCGTTGCTGGCGATGGCGACGCTGTTCTTCTCCTCCCGTTCGGTGAGGACCTGGAACAGCAGCTCGGCACCCCGGCGGTCGAGCTCCATGTAGCCGAGCTCGTCGATGCAGAGCAGATCCACCCGGCCGTAGCGGGCGATGGTCTTGGCGAGGACCTTCTCGTCCGCGGCTTCGACGAGCTCGTTCACCAGCTTGGTGGCCAGGGTGTACTTCACCCGGAACCCGGCTTCGGCGGCGGCGGTGCCGAGGCCGATGAGCAGGTGGGACTTGCCGGTGCCGGAGTCCCCGATCAGACACAGCGGGTGCCCAGCCCGGACCCACGCCGACGTCGCCAACGTGTGGATCGTCGCCGGGTTCACCGACGGGTTGGCGGCGAAGTCGAAGTCCCCGACCCACTTGTCCCTCGGGAACCCGGCGGCCTTGACCCGGCGGGCGGAACGCCGGCGGGCCCGGTCGTCGCATTCGGCCAACAGCAGCTCGGCGAGGAAACCCCGGTAGGTCAGCTGCTCCTTCTCCGCCGCGACCAGCATCTCCTGAGCCCGCGCCCGGATCGTGGGCAGGCGCAGGTCACGGCAGGCCTGCTCCACCGCGGCGTCCGCGGCCTGGTCGGTCATCCCCCGACGCCGCCGCAACGGCGGCGGGGTGGGTGCAGGTGCGGTGGTGGTCATGACACCTGTCCTTCGCTCGAGCCGGCCGCGGGTCCTGCGGGGCCGGGTGGGGTGCGGGTGCTGCGGCGCTGCAGGAGCTCGTCGTAGCCGGTGACCGACGGCAGCGGCCGGGCGTCCGGGGGCAGCCCGGCGATGACCGCAGTGGGGTCGCCGAGCCGGCGTTCGGTCAGCGACGCCACCCGCGCCCCCACCGCAACCGTGTCGCCGAGCTGCGTCGGGGCGGCCGGCGTCTGGAGGTCGACCGGGCGTTGGTCGGCGACCCGGCGGGCCTCGACGGCGACAACATCGGCGCGGACCGCCCCGACCGTGAGTGCGGCGGTGAGCCCGTCGACGACGTCGGCGGCGGTGAGGTGGCGGTGCAGCAGCAGGACCTCGACGAGCTCACGGGTGCCGTCGGCGTCCCCGTGGGCCTTGCGTGCGGCGGCCCAGAACGCGTCGTGCACGGTGGTGAACACCCCGCTCTTGCGGGCCTGGACCAGGGCCGTGGCCCCCGGCAGCGCCCCCGGCTTGCGGACCAGGACCTCCAGGTAATGATCGAGCACCAGGGTCGCCGAGCCGCGGACGGTGGAGCGTTCGTGGCGGGCTACCTCGGTGCGCCCGTCGAAGACGACCAGCTCATCAGCCCGCAGCAACACCCGAACCTGGCGACCCACCAGGCGGGCCGGGACGGAGTAGTGGCACTGGCGCACCGTCACCCGGGCGTGCCGGTCGACCCGCGGGGTCAGGGTCAGCCCGGCCTCGAATGCCTCGGTCGGCAGCGGCCGCAGCAGGGGCTGCTCCAGGGCGAAGTCCTCCCCGACCGTGGCCACCCGGTTGGCGATGCGCCGGTGGTCATCCGCGGCGTCGTGGGCGGCGAGGCGGGCGTTGAGCTCGGCGATGGAGGCGACCTTGGGGACCGGGACGAGGTGGGTGCGGCGGAACCGGCCGCCCTCGCCCTCGACCCCACCCTTCTCATGAGCGCCCTTCACCCCGGGCTGGCAGTAGAAGGCGTCGAAGCCGTAGTGGGAGCGGAACTGCACCCACCGGTCGGACTCGATGCGGCTGCGCCCGAACAACACCCGCGACACCGCCGACTTGAGGTTGTCGTAGCGCACGTGCACCGTCGGCACCCCACCCAGCACGGCGAACGCCTCGAGGTGCCCGGCGAGGAACGCCTCCTGCCCTTGGGTGCCGAACGCCCGGTGCACCGCCTTCCCCGACGACGAGAGCCGCAGGGTGAACATCAGCACCTTGGTCCGGACACCGGCCAGGTCCACCCACAGATCAGCGAAGTCGACCTCCCCCTCCGCCCCGGGGGCATGGGACTGCGGCACGAACGCCGTCTCCAACAGCCGCCCGTTCTCCGCCGCGATCTCCGGGCGCCGGCGGGCCACGTAGTCCCGCACCGTCCAGTACGACACCTCCCGCACCCCGTGCTCCTCCACCAGGCGGGCCAGGACCCTGCGGGCGGTGTGCTGCTGCTTGCGCGGCGCATCCAGATCCACCCGCAGCATCACGTCGATCAACGGGGCAATCAGCTCCAGCTTCGGCGCCGCCCGCTCCGGCACCTTCCGGACCGGCGGCAGGGCCGACTCCAACGCCTGGCGCACCGTCCGACGGTGCACCCCGTGCCGGGCCGCGAGCTCCCGGATCGACAGCCCCTCCCGACGGTGGTCACGCCGGATCGCCTCGAACAGCTCCACCCTGGACCCCACCTCACGGCCTCCCGCCGCTCGTGGAACAACCCACCAGCAACACGATCCACCCTGCAGGGGTGGGGCCAGCTCAGGCCGCCACAGCGGCGTGTCGCCCCGGGAAGTGGGGCCAGATCAGACCGCCACCATGGGGCCAGACCAGGCTCCCATTCTCATCGTGGGCAGCTCCTGCAGCAGCGGCCGGAAGTGGGGGTCGGTGTCGTGGCCGTCGAAGACGACGGCGGGGACGTCGTGCGCGGCCAGCTCGAGCAAGCTGTCCCGCACACATGCTCGCAGCAGCGTCGATCCGTCGGGCTCGGTGCGGGTGCGGCACTCGGCGACGACGCCCGGTGCTGGGTCGTCCGGGAACACGAACGCGCCGGCCCTGACCTCGCCGTCAACCACCACGACCCGGGTGTGCACGAGGTCGACGTCCTCGAAGTCGTGCAGCAACGGCTGCTCGAACTGAGCCGCGACGGGGGCCCAGTCTTCGTGCATCCAGGTGTAGAGATCGACCCAGGCCCTGCGCAGCTCTGCCATCCCGACGTCAGCACCGCGCTGGGTCCGTACGGACCCCGAGACGACCAGTTCAGCCGCGTCTGCCGTGAGGACCCGCCCAGGAGGGCACGTCTGGTACGGCTGTCCGCCGAGGCTGCGACAGAACAAGGTTCGCTCGGACCCGGTGAAGCCGCGGTCACACATCAGCCTCGGCTCCGCCCGCAACAAGGCGAGCTCCCGCGCAATCTGGGTCCCGTAGCCACGCCGCCGCAGGTATGGGGCCACCATGATCTCGGTCCAGAACCTGCTGTCGTGAACACGGTCGGTGAAGATCCGCCCCACACCCAGCAAGGCGCCGGTCGCGACGTCCACACCGACGACCGCGCGAGTCCACCGGTCACGCCAACCATCCGGGCGTAGGTCAACACCGTCCAACCACTCCGGCGCCGCTGCCACGTCCACGGCGGTCGCCGACCTAATCTGCATCACGCCATGCTGCCCTTGGGCGGCAAGAGAGAACACCCGACGTAGCTAGAACCCGCGCGTGTGCACCCGAGTCGCCCACGGGAGCTGCCTTCCATAACGCGCGACTCCCAGCGCCCGCCGGCACCCGACACGACGAGTCCGTAGGGGATCGGTGACCGGTCGCGGAGCGCGCCGGGTCACCCGACCTCTTGGAACCCGAGACGGTCGTAGAGGCGTCGCGCGGGACTGCCGCGGGTCACTGCCAGGTGCAGCTCGGTGATGCCGAGGGCCGTGAGGCGGTAGATGCTCTCCTGGATCAACCAGGTCCCGATGCCCTGGCGCTGCCACCGCGGATCAGTGAGCGCGAACGCCAGCAGCGGAACCATCTCGTGCTGGGCATCTCGAACGGTGATCACCGCGGCGACGACGGCGCCACCGCGCAGTGCGACCAGGCTTGCGCCCGCGATCAGGGGTCCCCAGCTGCCCGTGAGGGTGGCGTGCGCCTGAGCCAGCGCATCCTCGGCGGTCTCGCCCTCGTCGTCGATGGTGCCTCGGTACGCATTCGCCATGAGCGTGCCGAGCGCCCGGGCGTCGCCGGTCTCCACCACACGCAGACCGAGCCCCCGAGGGACGTCGGGCGACCCAGTGGGGCCCTCCCAGCTGCGCCGCATGTGCACGGCCTCGCTTGCCACAACCGAGATCGTAGGGAGGCCACGTTCACCAGCTGAGGATGGTGCCGTCCCGCTCGTCGATCGCTGATCGGGGCTCGGCTAGAGGTTGAGGGTCTGAACGAGCAGGTAGGTCTGCTGCGGGTCGAGAGAGCCGGTGCCGGTGACGCCCTGACCCACGTCGACCGTCACGTCCCTCAAGGAGTCAAGGCGGTGAGGTCCGGGGAATCCTGCGTCACGGCGCGCTCAGTACCCCTTGGCATCGGTGGACTGAAACTCAGCGGAAGTTGCGGATGCGTTAGCAGGTCGCCGCGCTTCAAGGAGCAGAAGGATGATGAGAGTCAGTTCGATCACCACGGTCACGGGTCCCAGTGGAACAGTCCATTCCTTGTGCTGGACCCCGTACACGATGTAGGCCACGATCGTTGCTGCCGTGTAGCCCGCCAACAACCACCGGGCCAGCCTGTGCAGCCGCGCCAGGAAGGGGAAGGGAAGATAGATCAGCCCCAGCAGGCCCAGATACCCGAGGCCGTTGAGACCATAGATCAACCCGCCACTCGGATCGTCGATGAAGAACTTGAAGTGGACTGTCGCCGCTGCCAGCGTCAACAGGATAATCAAAATGCGCGTCATGTCCTTTATCTCCTTATCAACGGTGAGGCGAGTGGTCGTTCCTGCCCAGTCCATGCTCAGCTTTGCGTTCGCAGGGGATACGGAAGTGCGGCCAACGGAAGTTGCTGGCGCAGCTCGGTGCGGCGAGGGCGGATTCGCCCTCTGACGGTGGGACCTTGGCGAGCCCCCGGCCTGCGGCGAGGAGGGCTTCGAGCCAGTTCCAGACTCGGCTGAATTTTTCAGCACCAAAGAGTAACCCCACTACGCGAGCGCCCCCGAAAGGATCTTGAGGTACTTCCCCAATGGTGTTGCGTTCCGGGTTGGTGTTGCGGGGCGGGGCGCGTAGTAGCTCGAAGCGGCGGCGTCGATCTGGTGGGCGGCCATGAGGATGCCCTTGGCCTGCTCGGCCGCGGCCCGGGTGCCGAGGGGGTTCTGCGGAGGTGGGGGGTGAGGGTGGCGACGTCGAGAAGACGGTGGCAGTCGGTCAGGGTGCGGGTGAGGTGGTCGGTGGGTACCACCAGGACCTTGGTCGCGCACGGGTCGGTGCCCGGCAAGCGCGGTGGGCTCCCGATCCGAACCCGCGCCGATCGGTAGTGCACGATGCAACCCGCTGGGGCGGGCGGATTTGCTCGATGGCGGGGAGGTGCTGGCGCGGGGCGCCGTCGCAGTGAACGGTGCGAGCGCCGTCGGGGGTGCGGGGCTGAGCCGCTTACCGGGTGGCCGGGGGAGTGTGGGCCGGTCCGTGCGTCGCGGAGGGGGCAGGGGCTGGGTCACCGGGTTCTGCGGTGCGGGGGGCGCGGTGGCCGCGGAGCAGTGTGCGTCGCTCGGTTGCGGTCAGCCCACCCCAGGTCCCGTAGGGCTCCCGGGTAGTCAGGGCGTAGGTGCGGCACTGGGTGAGGACGGGGCACCATTCGCAGACGGCTTTGGCTGCGGACTCCCGCTGGGTCCGGGACTCGCCCCGCTCGAAGTCGGGGTGGAAGAAGGTGTCCGTGGGTCGTGTGCGGCAGGCACCTCGGCCCTGCCAGTCCCAGCTCTCACCCAGCCCCGCGGGGAGCGTGCTGTAGTCGGCCATCACCACCGCCCACCGGTGCTCTGGTGTGGGGGCACGGGCATGTAGAGGGTGTTGCCGAGGCGGTCACGGGCGGGTCGGTGGGCTCGGAGGTCACGCACGAGCCGGTACTCCAGCGGACCGGTGGGGCTGGGCAGCACGATGCGCGGCGGCCAGGAGCCTGGTTCCTGACGCCGCCAGGTGTGGCCGTGGGCGGGCCCGCAGTAGGCCTTGGCCCACTGCGCAGCATCGGTCTGGTCGAGGTGCGGTGAACCGTCGTCGGGGACGGGCCCGGTCGAGGGCGTGTCGAGGGTCGTCACGGCAGCGGGGGCAGGGGCTGGGGTGACCGCGGCACGGCAGGCCGGGTGCCGGCCCGATCTGTGCTGCCACCGGCACGGCGGGTCATCGTGGTGCCGAGTGGTGGGTGCGGGTGCGGGTGCGGGTGCCGACGGTTGGTCGGTTGGTGCTGGTGGGGTGCAGCAGGTGGTGGCGGTCTTCGGCGGTGAGCCCGCCCCACACCCCGTAGGGCTCGCGCACCGTCAGGGCGTGGGTGCGGCACTGCTGCAGGACCGGGCACCGCTGGCACAGGGACTTCGCGAGGGCGTCCCGGTGGTGGCGGGCCGGGTCACGTTCGTGGTCGGGGTGGAAGAAGATCGCGGAGTCCAGGCCCCGGCACAGTCCGTGGGTGCGCCATTCCCAGGCGTCGGTGGTCGCCCCCGGCAGGCGTTGGTGCTCAGCCACGGTGGCCCCGCAGGACAGTGGTGGCTGGTGCGGGGCGGTGAGGGTGCGCCGGACGACCGGCTGGGCGTGGTGTGGGGAGCGGGGTCGGGAGAGACACGAAGTGTCTCCTGGTGGACCACGAGCCTGGGTGAACGGCGCCCGGCGGGCGCGGAGGGCTCGCGGTCCGAACCACCTCGGATCGTAGAGCACCCGCAACCCCCCCAGCGGAGCGGACGGGGAATCGGCGGGTCACGCTGTCGTGGTCGAGCTCCTCAGGCGGTGGGGTCAGAGACCGGTCGTCGCAGGCCTGACATTGAGCCGTTGAAGTGCCCCGCGGTTCTCGGACAGTGGATAAGATTTGTCCACTGAGATGAGAGGTGCGGTAATGGCTCGACAGAAGCGCGTGTTCTCCCCGGAGTTCCGGGAGGATGCGGTGAAGCTGGTTCTTGACAATTCACGGCCG
>JBBSUN010000081.1:0-9140 GCA_038234335.1 Mycobacteriales bacterium | reverse complement strand
CCCGTACACCGCCCCGGCCCCGGCGTTGTAGGCGGCGAGCATCAGGTCCGTGACGTCACCGGAGACCCGCCCCGCATCCAGCGCGGCCTGCATCTTCCCGACCAGCTCGCAGTCGAAGCGCCCCTGCGCCATGACCGCGTCACCGACGTCGAACGGAGAGGCAACCCCGTTGCCGTCGCTGTCGACCCCGTAGCCCGGCCAGGTGTACGGCATGAACTGCGCCGGGCCCTGAGCCCCCACCGGGGACACCGCGGTCGGGTCGAACCCCGACTCCTGCTCCAGCTGCGCCGCCACCAATGGAGCACCAACCTGCGGGCACAGTGCGCCCGCCTGCAGCACCCACGGCTCGAACGCTGCTGGCACCGCGCCCGGCTGCAGCTGGCCCGTAGATGCGCTGGCCTCGGGCACCGCGCCTATCGTCGTTGCCAGTAGCAGCACCACGCCCAGGACTCCCCCGCCGATGGCCGTTACCGCTCCGCCTGCACTGATCGTGATCACCCCTACGTGCCAAACGGTAGTTTATGTACCTTGATCAAAAGTAAACCGATACGGACGGAGGGTCAACTGGCGGCCAAGTGCGCGGCTGCCTGGCAGTGGGGGGTGTGGGATGCTCCCGCGCAACAACGCCGAACGGCTCGGGAGGCCACCATGACGCGGGGCGGTGTACCTGAGCTGGCGGCGAACCTGAACCGGCTGTTCGAGACGGTGCCCCGTGCTGACGGTGGTGGCCTATACACCAACGAGGCGGCCGCGGGTGCGCTTGCGGCCTTGGGAGTCCAGGTCAGCGCCCAGCACCTGTGGCTGCTGCGCTCGGGCAAGCGAGACAACCCGTCGTTTCGGTTGCTCGATGCGACCGCGAGGCTGTTCGGGGTGCCGCTGGCGTACTTCTCCGACCCCGACGTGGAGGCCACGGTCAGCGCCGAGCTGGCCGCGCTGGCTGCGCTGCGCGACTCCGGGGTGAAGGCTCTAATGACCCGGGCTCACGGCGTGAGCCCACAGAACATGGCGAGCTTGAGCGCCATCCTCGAGCAGATCCGGCAGATGGAAGGCCTTGATGCGTCGCCCCAGGACACCCCGGTCGAGCGGGAGGACTGAGTTCACCCACCTAGTTCCCGCCAGCGGTGACCTGGCCGACCTCGTCGACGCGGTCGCCGCGATGCGGTCCCGTCCGATCACGCTGATGCCGGTGGAGCTTGCCGGGGACGCCCCGTCGGGGCTGTGGATCGCCACCCAGGCCCAGGACTACATCGCCTACCCGGCCAACGCCGACGCCCCGTGGCGATCGGGCATCGTGTGCCACGAGCTGGCCCACATGCTCCTGGAGCACGCCCCCCGCCCCGGCACCGCCGAGCTCACCGCGCTGACGGCGCTCACGGCACACGCCGCGCCCAGCATCGACCCGGCCGTGGCCGCCCGGTTCTTGCAGCGCCACGGCTACGGCGACGCCGCGGAGGTCGACGCCGAACGGCTCGGCACCACCCTCGCCGCCGCGCTGGGGGCCGCGCACCGGTCCGCGCACGGTGACCGGGATCGGGTCTTCGACAGGATGACGTGACCATCGCGGCGGCCACGGTCCTGCTGTGGACCGCGGCGGTGTACCGGGTGTGGGTGACCCTGACCTGCCCACGGGAGCTGTGGCGCACCAGCTTCACCGTCACCACCGTGGCCCTGGCCGCCGGGGTCACGCTCTACCTGCGGCGGATCGACCTTGACGGGGTCGTGCACACCCCCAACCTGACCGGCCTGGTGGCGCACCTGGTCCTCGCCGCCGGCGTCGCCTCCGTCCACATCTACCTGCTGACGCTGCGCTTTGAGTCTCCCGACCCAACCCGGGTGCGACGCTGCCTCACCTGGGGTGGGGCAACGATCGTCGCGATGGTCATGACATGGCTGGCCAGCCCGGTCCACACCATCGAGTACGTCGACCTCGCCGCCGCGCCCCGCTCGGTCGCGCTGGTGCTGTACAACCTGGTGTTCTACGCCTACATGGCCTTCGCGCTGGTGAACGTCACCCGCTTCTGCGTGCGGGAGGCGAACCCACGCCGTGGGCACGCCGCGCTGACCCGACGCTGCAGCCTCACCCTCATCGGGGTGGGGTGTGGGACGGCTGTGCCGGTGCTCGCCCTGTACGCGCTCAGCGCGGTGCTCCCCGACGTGACGTCGTTGTCCGGCAACCGGTTCGGTCACCTGGGCGACGCCTTGCTGCCGTGGCCGCTGATGGTGCTCTCACTGGGCATTCTGGCCCTGCTGACCATGCCGTGGTGCGTCGAGCTCGCCGCCACCGAGCGGCGCTGGCGCACCCTGAAACCCCTCTGGGCGCACCTCGTGCACCGCCACCCCGAGGTCCGGCTGTCCTTGCCCGCCCCCCGACCGCTGCTCGTGCGCCGCCACTTCCGGGAACGTCGGGTCATCATCGAGATCAACGACGCTCTGCGGCAGGAGACGGTGGGGTGCCGGGTGCACTCCGGGCCCACCGCACTCGGGGGCGCCCTGGCCACCCGACAACGGGGGGCGACCCAGGCCCACGACGTGCTCACCGCGACGGTGAACGAGACCGCCGCCCTCGAGCAGCTCCTGCAGACCGCACGGGCCTACCGCGCGGCCCGTTGACCCTCAACTACCTCTAGTTTATCGTCGGTCACCGTGATGATGCGTGCTGTTTACTGTTGCGTGGGCCCGTGGTCACGCCAGGGGTGGGTAGATGGCCGCGGCGGCCGCGGCACCGACGGCAAGGCCCAGCAGGACCTGGCCCCGGGTGTGGCGCCCAGCGCGCAGCCGCGCCCACGCGATGAGTCCCAGCAGCACTGCCAGCGGCACGAGGGCGACCCAGCCCAGGACGAGGCCGGCGATGACCGCCACTCCCCCGGCCACCGCCGTGTGGAACGATGCCTTGTACCAGTGCGAAATGGCCGTCATCGCGCCGAGGCCGGCCAGCATCGCCACCACCAAGGCCACCACGGGCCGGGGTGCGCCCGCGACGGAGAGCACCAGCAGGCCGACGATCACCGACACCAACGCCGACAGCAGCGGTGTCCGGCGCTGCTCGCGCACGACGAGCTGCCGATCCATGACCTTCCCGCGGGCGACCATCACGAGCAGCACCGAGTACGGAATCGCGACGCAGAAGGCCACCGCGAGTGCCGTCCACAGGGCTGCCCGCCCCACATCCGGGGTGGAGCTCAGCGCGACCACGGCCAACACCAGCACCACCATGACGCCAGGGTGAGTGGCGGTTGCGACCACGTCAGCGGCTCGCGACGGGCGCGCGGCGTCCAGCCGAACGACGTCAGGGTGCGCGTCGAAGCTCATGCTTATGAGCGTAGGACGCCGACTGCCGTGCGACCTGACGGCAGCTCCTGGTCCCAGCAGCGCTTGAGCGCCTGCCTGGGCGCGTCAGATTTCTACCGAGGTGGCCCTGCGTGTCGCGGTCCGGTATCAGAAACCGACTGCGAACATCACCGCATGGACGCTCACGAGCACCGCGGCGGCGGACGGCCGCACAAGGGTGATCGGCACCTGGTTCCGGTACGGCTTCCACGTCCGGTGTACGAGGAGATCAAGCGGCGGGCAGCTGAACTTGGTCTTCCTGTGAGCGTCTACCTCGCTGACCGAGTCTCGATCCTCATGGGTTTCGACAGCGAGGTTCGGGAGCTGCACCAGGAGAGGCTGCCCATGACGGGATAGCCCACAGCGGCAGCAGTGCCGCCTTCACAACTTCACACACCGCACTAGGTAGCCCCTAGAACGCCGAAAACCCCTCCTTGGCGGGAGGGGTTCGGACTATCGGACTAGGGCGATCGGGTTGGCGCCTGATCACCTGTGCTGCATCCCCGAAGGGACTATGGCTTGCCTGCCTGGTCTCAGGGTAGCGCGCACCCTGACAACGGTCCATACCTGGACCAAATCGGGGGACAGAATGTCGCCAACAACGACACCTGTGCCCCTCCCCCACCCCGTCGACGCGCCGCACGAACGACGGGCCCCGCCTCACGTCAAGACTCCACCCGGCCTGGGGCACACAACGCTGCTCGGCCTCCCCTGCGCCGCCAGCTATCCACAGACTGCTGGTCCACTCTGGAGTGCTGGTGGTCGGCGGAACGATGGGTCGCCGAGGTTGACGCCGTCTACCGCCGCCACTATCTGCTGCTTCGTCCTGCCTTGGTCGCTATCACCGGCGGCGGCCTCTCCCGCGTCGCTCTAGTCGCCGTTGCCACCGCACACGCAGCGGCGGCCGACTTCCGCACTGGGCGATCCTCACGACCCCAGCTTGGTGAAACTGGTGGCACCAGCGGCCTCACCGCCGCCACCAAGCTCGGTGCGCGCACCGTCACCCGTGCCCGCACCTTCCTCCGGCTGGCCGGCCTTGCCACGGAGGTGGCTCCCGGCCGACACCGCACCCGCTCCGAGCGACTGGACACCTGGACCCGAGGTCACCGCACCCGCGGGTGGTGCGCTGACTACGCCCTGCACCCCAGCCGCACCCACCTCAGCCGGATCACTGGTCCTGTGGACAACTCCTCCCCCATCCGTCCAGGTCAGAGGACAGATGGCACCCCACCACGTAGTGGTCTTGTTCTGTCCACCACCCACCTTGATTCGAGGGTTACTACCGCTGCAGCGCCAAGACTTCGAGGCGCTACGCGCCAGCCAAGGACGCCCACCCGCCAACCACAGCGACATACGGGTGCGCGAGACCCTGGAGGCCTGCTCCTCGCCCGCAGATGGCTCGTCCTCCCCGGAACACCCACTTGGGCCAGGAACGTTTCAACCCACGCTTGGGCGAGCCTGTTGGCCATCCCCGCCGCACAGCTCTGGACCGCACGAGACCTGAACCAACTCATCGCGACCCACGCCGGCACCGGGCGGCGGCTGCTGGGCTCCCCACGCCGACCAATCGGCTACCTCTCGTGGCTGTTGACACAGCACGGCGATCTTCAAGACCGTCCGTGTGCTCTCGACGACGCTCGTGAGGCCGCCGCAGCAATGGCCGCTGCGCAAGAGCGAGCTCGGCAGGACACAGCCCGTGTCCGTCATCAAGCAGACCGGGCCGCCGGCGTCGCAGCCCTTGGTGGCGCAGGACACGCAGCAGCACGCCGCGAGCTCGGCCGCATCGCCAGTCGCGCGGAGGTGCAGTGAACCATCAGGGAAGCTGCACGCACTGGGTAGTCACAACTGCTCCACTAGTGCCAACACTAACGACCACAACATGCGGGCAGTAACAGTGGCAGTTGCTCTCGCAGGGCAGTATCACTAACCTCGGTCATACCAGCACCATCACGACGCAACGTAGTGATGCAACGTGCAACCACTAACGAAGCCAGCACATCATCACGATGGGGACATTCATGCGACGAGTAGTGGCAATTGCCAACGGCAAGGGTGGGGTTGGCAAGACCAGCCTCACCGCGGGCCTCGCCGGTCTGGCTGCACACGCCGGCTTTCGGGTCCTCACCGTCGACGCCGACCCGCAGGGCAACCTTCGCCGGGACCTGGGCTACGAAGCCAGCGACGGAGCCGAGCTTTGCAACGCGATCTTGCGGGGGAGTGCCCTTGCACCGCTGCGCGCTGTGCGCCCCAACCTTGACTGCATCGCTGGCGGCGCCGCGCTGCACGACCTCGCGCCCACCGTCGTCGGCCGCGGCATGCGGGGGGAGACCGTCGTCGGCCTCGGAGCCGCGCTAGCAGCGCTGCGCCCCGAAGGCCACGACCACGAGCACTACGACCTCATCCTGATCGACACCCCGCCGGGGGAGCCGGTCATCCAGGACCTAGTCCTGGCCGCGGCCAACCACCTCGTCATTCCGACCCGATCCGACGAAGCGTCCCTGGACGGGCTCGAGGCCGTCGCCGACCGCTTCGCCGCTGCCAAGACCACGAACCCGGACCTCGCGCTGCTCGGCGTGGTGCTGTTCGGCATGCGCTCGGGCAGCACCCGCCTGCAGGCCAGCGTCCGCGACACCCTCGAGGAGATGCTCGGCGGCGTCGCCCCGGTCTTCACCACCGTCATCCGCTACGTCGAGACCGCAGCGGTCGACATGCGCCGGCGTGGTCTGCTGCCTCACGAGCTCGAGGTCGAGCAGCCAAAGGCGCAATCCGCGATCCTGGACCGCCTCCGACGTCGCGAGAAAGCCACCAGCACGCAGGATCTGCTCAACCGCAACGCTAGCGGCATCGCAGGGGACTACGAAGCCCTCGCCAGCGAGGTCCTTGACGCCGTCAATGCCGCCGAGGCCCGCCTGGCAAGCACCGAGGAGGTCACTCGATGAGCACCACCGGCCGCGCAGGGCTCGCCGCGAAGTACGGCGGGACAGCAGGACCCACCCGGGGGGCTGGCCTAGCAGGCAAGCTCACACCCCTGACCAGCACCCCCGACCCGGCCGATTCGGCGCTGGACAAGCCGCCGGCACCGTTGTCGGCACCGTTGCCAAGCCCCCTGGTTGAACCTGACGGGGTCCCAGTCGCCCGGCGCCGAGGTGGACCCACCAGGGCCCCGGCAAGCACCCCGACCGGCTCCCGTCTGGTGTCGATCGCGATCGATGCCGAGGTTCGAGAAGCGCTGCGCGCCTACGCCGCACGAACACAGCTCACCCACCCCACGGTCGCCCTGCGAGCCGTCCAGGCCCACGCCAACGACCTCGCCACGCACTGGACAAAGCCCGCCACGACCTCGGCTGGGGCACTGTTCGAAGGCGCCGCCGCCCCGCCCCGTGTCGGACCCGCCCGCTCCACCGCGCAGATGCGGCTTCGCGATGGTGACCTCGCCACCCTCGACGGGCTCGTTGAGCAGTGGAGCGCACCCTCACGCTCCGCCCTGCTCAACGAGGCCTTGCAGCGATATCTCGTTGTCGATCCGGAAATGCCCTCATAGGCACCACCGAACCGGGACCTTGTTCGGGTGAGCTCTCGATGCGCAGCTCCCGCGGACTGGGCTTGATGAGGTGGTGGCGCTGACAGCACTGATGCCGACCACGGCCCCGGGGGGGCTGCTGATGGAACCAGGATCGGCTCGAAGGGCGTGCGCCGGTCCTGGTGCGGAGCCGGGTCAGCACCGCTCGCCTGGGGCTCGCCGCGCTGTCCCGGCCTTTGTGTTGAACCCCCGGCCGCCCGGCTTCGCCCAGGGTGGGCGCCGACCCACGGCAGGGGTTCGATGGTTTCGGCCCATCCGATCCGGTGATCCAAGCCTCGCTGCGCTCGGTCCCTGCGGGAGACCACCTGATCGGCCGAGCCGGAACCCCCGCACCACCTCGCTGCGCTCGGTCCCTGGGACCGGCCCCTGGAGCACTGCGTGCTCGGGCGGCCCGGGGGAGTGGTTGGCAGGACCCACCTGCTGACACCGGAGCCGTGTTGGTACCGGGCCTCACCTGGAGGCACCCCATGTTCACGAACGACGAGCCGAGCACCACCACCCCGCACCACCCCGGTGCGGGAGCCCGCAACACCTCAGACCACGACGGAGCAGCTGTGATTACCTGGCGGATCAGCAACGACGAGTCCGGGGCCGAGGACAGCCTCACCCGGGCGGCGGTCGCGGCGACCACCGCGGCGGCGGAGCACCTGCGCACCCACGCACCGATCACCATCGGGTGGAACGGGCCCTCCCAGGACGCGGTCACCCTCCACGTCGGGGACACCACCACCGCCCTGGTGCCGTGCTACGACCAGCGCTGCCTCTACGACCACGCCGCGACCACCCGGGCCGGGCGTCGCCTCGTCGAGCAGATCACCGGCGACGCCGCCGACGTGGCTGTGACACTCGCGGAGTCGCCGCTGCGGCCCGGGGCGTGAGCACCAGCAGCGAGCCCCCACCGCTGGTGCCACCGGAGGTGGACCAGGCGCCACCGGCCGGGCTCGACACGTCTTCCGACACCGGTGGGGAGCTGGCGGGTGGGGTGGTGGGGGAGACAACGTGGCCCGACGGGGTGGTGCCGGAGCTGTCGGAGGATCCGCGCACCGACGTCGAGGCTCTGTGCCTGTGCGCCCTGCTCTGGGCGCCGCAGGCCACCACCACCCTGGTCACCGGGCTGCTCACTGCAGGGGACTTCTACCGCCCCCGCTACGGGCAGCTGTTCACCCTCATCGCCACCCACGCCGTGGCGGGGACCCCGCACGACCCGGCGAGCATCGCCGCGACCATCACCGCCGCCGGCACCGGGCCCGACCACCACGGCACGGTGCTGCTGCGGGCCCTGACCGACGCGACGTTGGCTGGGGCCGGTGGGGAGGCCGCCCACCACTACGCCCTCGCCGTGGCCCGGGCCGCCTACCGCCGCGGGTACGCCACCGCCGCGGTCGCGATGGCCCAGGCCGCCACCGAGCTCGACGAGGCCGACCTGTTCGACCACCTCCTCACCCTCGGCCGCGAACGACGCGCCGCCACCACGCGGCTGGCCCAGCTGCGCGAGCACCTCGGGCCCTAGCCAAGACCACCAACACACCACCAACACGGCGACCAACGCCGACACCAACGGACACGGAGGGGTCACGCAGGGACGATCACGCAGTCACCGGACCGGGCGGGGGCGAGCGGGTCGTGCGCCCTGCCGGAGCGCCCCGCAGGCCGGTACCGTCGAGATCGCGCCGCCTGGTCCCTCCCCCCGGAGCCAGGCGGCGTACTACTTTTCCCCGCCGGCTGCAGGCGGCGGGTCGGCCCCCGCGGGGCCGAGGGTTTCCACAGGGCATAATCGTTCACATGTTCGATGTCGGTGCGCGGTGGCCGGACACGTTCGACGTGCCCAACCGGCACACCGTGCACCCACCGCAGCTGGTGGTGGTGGACCTGGGCAAGATCCTGCCCCCGAACACCAGCCGCACCGATCGCCGCAGTTTGCCGATGCGGGTGGTGCAGGCCGGGCTCGCCCTCACCGGCTCCCAGGACGCCGAGCTGCACGGGTGGGCCAGGGTCACCGACGGGCGCTGGCTCGCCCTGGTCTCCATGGAGCTCGCGGTTGCCGGGCGCCGCGGTGTCCTGCCCATGCTGCAGTGGGTCCCCGCCGCCGCCGTCACACCCCGACCCCAACGCGAGCGGCCCGAGACCAACCCGTCCTGAGCCTGACCCTCGTACCGCCACCTGGCCGTGCTGGTCGGTGTCGCTGCACCGCGGCAGCGGGGCGGGGCGGGGCACCGGTGCCGCCCGGCTCGTG
>JBBSUN010000080.1:0-9493 GCA_038234335.1 Mycobacteriales bacterium | reverse complement strand
GAAGTCCCGGAGGACCGCCACGACCTCGGCGTCCTCGGGGCGCAGGAGCTCGAAGTAGCCGTAGAAGTCCCCGGCCAGCGGCTCGAGGAGCGCACCCGAGGGGGTCTCGGCCGCCCCCAGCGGGCTGCCGTCGTGCTCGGGGCGGGGGTGCTCGACGGTGCTCACGGATGGACCTCCAGCAGCGTTGCGGGGTGGGCCCGTCCACCTTCGCACGGGTGGGCGCAGGCGACCCGGCGTCCTACGGTGCACTCATGCGCGCAGAACGGGTCGGTCGGTGATCGTCGGGGTGGGCACCGACCTCGTGGGGGTTCCGCGGTTCTCGGCCTCGCTCGTGCGGACGCCCGGGCTGCTGCCCCGGTGCTGGACCGAGGCCGAGCGGGTGACGCGCTCCGGGGCGCCCCGGCGGCACCGCTCGCTGGCGGCGCGGTTCGCGGCCAAGGAGGCGGCGGCCAAGGCGGTCGGCGCCCCTCGCGGCTGGAGCTGGCACGACGTGGAGGTGGTGGTGGGCCCGGGTGGGCGCCCCCTGCTGCGCGTGACCGGGCTGCTCGGCCGGATCGCGGACGGCGCCGGGGTGACCGACTGGCACGTCACGCTGACCCACGACGCGGACCTCGCGCAGGCCGTGGTGGTCGCCGAGCGGCGCGAGGTCGTGGGTGCTGCCGAGCGGCGCGAGCCGTGATCGAGACCTTCACGGCGGCGGTGACGCGGGAGGCGGAGGCGGCCGCCAACGACCGCCACGGCGACGCGGCGATGATGGCGCGGGCGTCGTTCGGGCTGTCCCGGGTGCTGCTCTCCGAGCTCGCCCACCGCACCGGCGGCGTGGTCGGGCGCCGGGTGGCGCTGCTGGTCGGCTCGGGGGGCAACGGCGGTGACGCGCTGTGGGCGGGGGCGTTCCTGGCCCGCCGCGGGGTCGCCGTCACGGCGGTGCTCCTGGTGCCGGAACGGGCGCACCCGGCGGGACTGGCCGCGCTGCGCCGGGCCGGTGGACGGGTCGTCGAGCAGGCCACCGACGCCGACCTCGCCGTGGACCTGGTGGTCGACGGCATCGTCGGGCTCTCCGCGCGGGGGTCGCTGCGCGACGCCGCCGCCGCGGTGGTCGCACGGGTCCACGCACCGATCGTGTCGGTGGACCTGCCCAGCGGCGTGGATCCCGACTCCGGGGCGGTGGACGGGCCGGCGGTCCGGGCGGCGGTGACCGTGACCTTCGGCAGCCTCGAGCCGGTGCACCTGCTGGCGGCGGGGGAGTGCGGGCGGGTCGTGCTGGTGGACATGCCCTTCCCGCTCGGCGGATCGCGGCTGGGTGCGCTGGAGCCCGCGGACGTGGCCGCGCTGTGGCCGGTGCCGGGACCGACCGACGACAAGTACACCCAGGGCGTCGTCGGGGTGCTCGCGGGCTCGGCCGCCTACCCGGGAGCGGCCGTGCTCTGCACGGGCGCGGCCGTGGCGGCCACCTCGGGGATGGTCCGCTACGCCGGGACCGGGCGGGACGCGGTGCTGGCCCGCTTCCCCGAGGTGGTGGCGACGCTGGACGTGGCCGACGCCGGGCGCGTGCAGGCATGGGCGGCCGGACCCGGGCTGGGGACCGGGGCGGAGGCGCTCGGGGTGCTGCGGCACGTGCTGGCCCAGGACGTGTCCGTGCTGCTCGACGCCGACGCGATCACCGTCGTGGCGCAGCACCGCGAGCTGCTGGAGCGGGCCGCGCCGGTGCTGCTGACCCCGCACGCCGGGGAGTTCGCGCGGCTCACCGGTGCGGTCCCGGGGCCGGACCGGGTCGGCTCGGTGCGGGCGGCCGCCGCCGAGCTGGGGGTGAGCATCCTGCTGAAGGGGCGGACCACGATCGTCGCGGACCCGGACGGGCAGGTGCTGGTGCACGCTTCCGCGAGCTCCTGGGTGTCGACGGCCGGTGCGGGGGACCTGCTCTCCGGGCTGGTCGGGGCCCTGCTCGCGGCCGGGGTGGACCCGCTGCACGCCGGGGCCGCGGGGGCGCTGGTGCACGCCCGGGCCGGGGAGCTGGCCGCGGTGCACGGCGGGGTGGGCGCGCCCGTCTCGGCCTCGCCGGTCCTGGAGCACCTGCGGGCCGCGATCCGCTCGGTCCGCGCCTCGGCCTGAACTGCCCGGCCTGAACTGCCCCCGGGACGTGCGCGCACGACGTCGTTCCGGGGGCGTTCTTGGGACGTTGTGCGTGCACGACGCGGTGAGCACGGCGCCGGGTGGAACACTGGGAGCGATGAGCACCGCACCAGCGCCCGCCGCTCCCGCCGTCGAGGCGCACGTCGACCTCGACGCGATCGCCCACAACGTGCGGGTGCTGCGCGAGCACGCCGGGTCGGCCGGGGTGATGGCCGTGGTCAAGGCCGACGGCTACGGCCACGGCGCGGCGCCCAGCGCCCGGGCCGCCCTCGCCGCCGGTGCCGCGGAGCTCGGGGTGGCCACCCCCGAGGAGGCCCTGGACCTGCGGGCGGCCGGGATCACCGCCCCCGTGCTGTGCTGGCTGTACCCGCCGGACACCGACCTCGGCCCGGTGCTCGCCGCCGACGTCCAGGTGGGCGTCAGCTCACCCCGGCACCTCGCCGCCGTCCTCGCCGCCACCCGCGCCACCGGCACCACCGCGTCGGTCAGCCTCAAGGTCGACACCGGCCTCAACCGCAACGGCGTGCGCCACGACGTGCTTGAGGACGTCCTCTCCGCGCTGGCCCGCGCGCAGGCTGACGGCGCGATCACCCTGCGCGGCATGTTCTCCCACCTCGCCCGGGCCGACGAGCCCACCCACCCCGTCGTCGACGTCCAGGCCGGGCGGCTGCGCTTGGCGGTGGCGGCCGCGGCCCGGCACGGGCTCGTCCCGCAGGTGGTGCACCTGGCCAACTCCGCGGCCACCCTCACCCGCCCGGACCTCGCGATGGACCTGGTGCGCCCCGGCGTCGCCGTGTACGGGCTCTCGCCGGTGCCCGGGCTCGGTGACCTCGGCCTGCGCCCGGCCATGACGCTGCGTGCCCGCGTCGCGCTGGTGAAGCGGGTCGCCGCCGGGGAGGGCGTCTCCTACGGCCACACCTGGACCGCGCCCGGTGACACCACGGTCGCCCTGCTGCCGGTGGGCTACGCCGACGGCGTCCCGCGCGCGCTGGGGAACCAAGCCCGGGTGCAGCTCGGGGGTGCGCGCCGGCCGGTGGTCGGGCGGGTGTGCATGGACCAGCTCCTCGTCGACCTGGGGCCCGGGAGCTCGGTGGCCGAGGGCGACGTCGCGGTGCTGTTCGGCGACGGCACGCACGACGGCCCGACCGCACAGGAGTGGGCCACCCAGCTCGGCACCATCCACTACGAGATCGTCACCGGGGTCCGGGGTCGGGCCCGCCGCACTTGGACGGGGGTCGGCGCGTGAGCAGCAGGACCCGGGCCGGGCTGGTCGGGGGCGCGCTCGGCGTGGCCGTCGCCGGGTCCGCGGCCGCCGCTGCGCTCAACGGGGCCCAGCGCCGCCGCCGCTCCGACCCGGTCCCGCCCGAGCCGGTCGCCACGCGCGTCTCCACCGTCGTCGCCGATGACGGGGTGCCGCTCGTGGTCGAGGAGGTCGGTGAGCGCGACGCCCCGCTCACCGTGGTCCTGGTGCACGGGTTCTGCCTGCGCATGGAGTCCTGGCACTTCCAGCGGGAGTGGCTCGCCGCCCGGCCCGGCATCCGCACCGTGTCCTACGACCAGCGCGGGCACGGTCGCTCCGGTGCGGGCCCCGGACCCAGCTGCACCATCGACCAGCTCGGGCGCGACCTGCAAGCGGTGCTGGACACGGTGGTGCCGCAGGGCCCGGTCGTCCTCGTCGGGCACTCCATGGGGGGCATGACGCTGATGGCCCTGGCGCGGCAGCGCCCGGCGCTGATCGGTCCGCGGGTGGTCGGCGTCGCGCTGCTCTCCACCGCGGCCGACGGCCTCGCCCTGCACCGCCTCCTGGGTGGCCCGGGGCGGCTCGTGCTGGCCGGGTTGCGACGGGTCAGCCGGCTGCGCGCCCCGCTGGTCCAGCTCGGCCGCCCCCCGGTCGACGCGCTGATCCGGCCGATCGTGAACGCGATGTCCTACGGCGGCAACGACCTCAGCCCCGCCGTCGCGTGGTTCTCCGAGCGGATGATCGCCGAGACGACGCTGCGCACCATCGTCGACTTCGTGCCCACGATCACCGAGCACGACGAGCGCGGGGCCCTCGACCGGCTGGCCGACGTCCCCGTCCTGGTCCTGTGCGGCGAGCACGACCGGCTGACCCCCCTGCGGCACACCCGCCACCTCGCCGACGCCCTGCCGCACGCCGATCTCGTCGTGGCCCCGAACGCGGGGCACCTGGTGCAGCTGGAGTCGCCGGCGCTGGTCGCGGAGTCGCTGGAGACGCTGCTGGCGCGGGCCGGCCAGGGATGAGCGAGCGCGTCCTGCCCACCCCGGCCGCCACCGAGGCGCTCGGTGCGGAGCTCGCCGCGGGCCTCGTGGCGGGGGACCTGGTCGTCCTCGACGGACCGCTCGGGGCGGGCAAGACGGTGCTGGTGCGGGGCATCGCCCGCGGCCTCGGCGTCCTCGGCCCGGTCACCTCGCCGACCTTCGTGATCGCCCGGGCGCACCGCCCGGGGGGCGGGGGGTCCGGTGGCGGCGGGCCCGGCCTGGTGCACGTGGACGCCTACCGCCTCGGTGGGGCGTCCGACCTCGGTGGCGAGCTGGACGCGCTGGACCTCGACACCGATCTCGACGCCGCGGTGGTCGTCGTCGAGTGGGGGGCCGGGGTGGTGGAGGGACTCACCGAGCGCCACCTGCTGGTCCGGCTGGAGCGGGCGGTCGACGACGAGACGCGCACGGCGAGCTGGGAGTGGGTCCGCGGCTGATCGGGCACCGGCCGTGGTCGTGACGACGACGGGGGCTGCCCGGTCCTGCGGGCGGGGAGGCCAAGCCGCGGGCCGGTAGCCTCGGCGCCCGTGCTCGCCCTCGTCCTGGACACCGCCACCCCCGCGGTGACCGCCGCCCTGGTGCAGGACGGCCAGGTGCTCGCCCGGCGGGTCACCGTCGACGCCCGCGCCCACGCCGAGGTGCTCACCCCCTCGCTGCAAGCGTGTCTCGTCGAGGCCGGAGTGGCTGCCGCCGAGCTCGACGTGATCGTCTGCGGCACCGGGCCGGGGCCCTACACGGGCCTCCGCGTCGGGATGGTCACCGCCGCGGCCTGGGGTGACGCCCTGGGTGTCGGCGTGCACGGCGTGTGCTCGTTGGACGGCATTGCCGGTCACTCCGCCGCCGCCGACCACCCCGGGGAGCTGCTCGTGGTCACCGACGCCCGACGCCGGGAGGTCTACTGGGCCCGCTACGTCGACGGCGTGCGCACCGAGGGGCCCGGGGTGTGTGCCCCGGTCGCCGTGGAGCTCGGAGCCGCCACCGCCGTCGCGGGCTCGGCCACCCACGCCGCGCTGCTCGGCCTGCCCGTGCTCGGCCCGGAGCACCCCGACCCGGCCGCGCTGGCGCGGGCCGCCGGACTCACCGCTGCCGACCTCACCGCCGTGCCGCCGCCGTTCCTCCCGCGCTACCTGCGCCGCCCGGACGCCGTTCCGCCCCCGGGGGCGGGACGCCCGTGACCGTGCCGATCGACGCCGTGACCATCGACCGCATGACCCCCGCGGACGCCCCCCGCTGCGCGCAGCTGGAGGCGGTGCTGTTCCCCGGCGACGACCCGTGGACCGCCGAGATGTTCACCGCCGAGCTCGCGGCCGCCCACAACCACTACCTGGCCGCCCGCCAGGACGGCCGGCTCGTGGGCTACGCGGGGATCGCCCGCCTCGGCCCGCCGGCCCACCCGGAGCACGAGGTGCACACCATCGGCGTCGACCCCGCCCACCAGTGCCGCGGCACCGGGGCCGTCCTGCTGGACGCGCTGCTCGCGCACGCCGACGCCGTGGGTGGCCCGGTGTTCCTCGAGGTGCGCACCGACAACACCCCCGCCCAGGAGCTGTACGTGCGCAACGGGTTCCGGGTGGTCGGCACCCGGAAGGGCTACTACAGCCCCAGCGGGGCCGACGCCCACACCATGAAGCGGGAGCTGCTGACGTGATCGTGCTCGGCATCGAGACCTCGTGCGACGAGACGGGCGTCGGCGTCGTGCGCCGCGACGACGACGGCACCCTGACCCTGCTCGCCGACGAGGTGGCCTCCAGCGTCGAGCTGCACGCCCGCTTCGGCGGGGTGGTTCCCGAGATCGCCTCCCGGGCGCACCTGGAGGCGATGGTCCCCACCGTGCGCCGGGCGCTGGCCGCCGCGGGTGTCGCGAAGCCCGACGCCGTGGCGGTGACCGCGGGGCCGGGCCTGGCCGGGGCGCTGCTGGTCGGGGTGGCCGCGGCCAAGGCCTACGCCCAGGCGTGGGGGGTGCCGCTGCACGGGGTGAACCACCTGGCCGGGCACGTCGCCGTCGACACCCTCGAGCACGGCCCGCTGCCGCCGTGCCTGGCCCTGCTCGTCTCCGGCGGCCACTCCAGCCTGCTGCAGGTCGCCGACCTCGCCGCCCCGCTGGTGCCGCTGGGTGCCACCGTCGACGACGCCGCGGGGGAGGCCTTCGACAAGGTCGCCCGCCTGCTCGGGCTGGGGTTCCCCGGCGGGCCCGCGCTGGACCGTCTCGCGCGCGGGGGTGACCCCGCCGCGGTGCGCTTCCCCCGCGGCATGACCGGACCCCGTGACGCCCGGCACGACTTCTCCTTCTCCGGGCTCAAGACCGCCGTTGCCCGGCACGTGGAGGCGCTGGCGCGCGCAGGCACGCCGGTCCCGACAGCCGACGTCGCGGCGAGCTTCCAGGAGGCGGTGGCCGACGTGCTCACCCTGAAGGCCGTGCGGGCCGCGGGGGACGCCGGCATCGAGACCCTGGTCCTCGGCGGCGGGGTGGCGGCCAACTCCCGGCTGCGTGCCCTGGCCCAGGAGCGCTGTGACCGCGCCGGGATCGTGCTGCGGGTGCCCCGGCCCGGGCTGTGCACCGACAACGGCGCCATGGTGGCTGCCCTCGGGGCCCACCTGGTGGCGGCCGGTGCACCCGCCTCGGAGGAGCACCTCGGCACGGACCCGGGGCTCGCCGTCACCACGACCACGCTGTGAGCGCCGCGTCGTCGAGGTGGAGCGGTTGAAGCCCTGGCACTCGGAGGGTTAGAGTGCCAGTGACACCAGGGTTCGCCCCGGCCTCCCGCGACGACGGGGTGCTCCGCTGGCGTCACACCACTCGTGATCCCCCAGAGCCGGGCAACGCCCCGGCACGCACCGACCCCGGAAAGCTGAGGTCCCATCGTGGCGAACGTCAACATCAAGCCGCTCGAGGACAAGATCCTCGTCCAGGCCAACGAGGCGGAGACGACCACCGCCTCCGGTCTCGTCATCCCCGACACGGCGAAGGAGAAGCCCCAGGAGGGCACCGTCATCGCCGTCGGACCGGGTCGGTTCAACGACAACGGCGACCGCGTCCCGCTCGACGTCTCCGAGGGCGACACCGTCATCTACAGCAAGTACGGCGGCACCGAGATCAAGTACTCCGGCGAGGAGTACCTGATCCTCTCGGCGCGCGACGTGCTGGCCGTCGTCAGCAAGTAGCACCCCGGACCCGAGCAGCACAGGTCCTTCCCGCACCCGCCCCGGCGGTCCGTACCGGACCCCGGGGCGGTCGTGCGTCACGTGCGCCCACCGGCGCCGCCCCGATCCACCCGAAGACCAGGAGCCCGCATGCCCAAGCAGATCGAGTTCAACGAGCACGCCCGCCGTGCGATGGAGCGCGGGGTCGACATCCTCGCCGACACCGTGAAGGTCACGCTCGGCCCCCGCGGCCGTCACGTGGTGCTGGCCAAGAGCTTTGGCGGCCCCGTCGTCACCAACGACGGCGTCACCATCGCCCGCGAGATCGAGCTGAGCGATCCGTTCGAGAACCTCGGCGCGCAGCTCGTCAAGAGCGTCGCCACCAAGACCAACGACGTCGCCGGCGACGGCACCACCACCGCCACCGTGCTCGCCCAGGCCATGGTCCGTGCCGGGCTGCGCAACGTCGCCGCCGGCGCGAACCCGATGGCCATGGGCACCGGCATCGCCGCCGCCGCCGACGCGGTCTGCGAGGCCCTCGCGGCCGCCGCCACCCCCGTCGACGGCAAGGACGCCATCGCCCAGGTCGCGACCGTCTCCTCCCGCGACGAGGAGATCGGCGAGATGGTCGGCGAGGCCATGACCCGGGTCGGCGCCGACGGCGTCGTCACCGTCGAGGAGTCCTCCACCCTCAGCACCGAGCTCGAGGTCACCGAGGGCGTGCAGTTCGACAAGGGCTACATCTCGCCGTACTTCGTCACCGACGCCGAGGCCATGCAGGCCGTGCTCGAGGACACCTACGTGCTGCTGCACCGCGACAAGATCAGCGCGCTCGCCGACCTGCTCCCCCTGCTGGAGAAGGTCGCCGAGTCGGGCAAGGGCGTGCTCATCATCGCCGAGGACATCGAGGGCGAGGCGCTGTCCACCCTCGTGGTCAACGCGATCCGCAAGACGGTGAAGGCCACCGCGGTGAAGGCCCCGTTCTTCGGCGACCGCCGCAAGGCGTTCCTCGACGACCTGGCCGTCGTCACCGGCGCCACCGTCATCGCCTCCGAGGTCGGGCTGTCGCTGAAGGAGGCGGGGCTGGACCTGCTGGGCACCGCCCGCCGGGTCGTGGTCACCAAGGACGACACCACGATCGTCGACGGTGCGGGCACCGCGGAGGACATCGCCGCCCGGGTGGCGCAGCTGCGTCGCCAGGTGGAGGACACCGACTCCGACTGGGACCGCGAGAAGCTCGAGGAGCGCCTGGCCAAGCTGGCCGGCGGGGTCGCGGTCATCAAGGTCGGCGCGGCCACCGAGACCGCCCTCAAGGAGCGCAAGCACCGCGTCGAGGACGCCGTCTCCGCGGCCAAGGCCGCGGTCGAGGAGGGCATCGTCGCCGGCGGCGGCTCCGCCCTGGTGCAGGCCGCGAAGTCCCTCGACGGGGGACTGGGCTTCTCCGGTGACGAGGCCACCGGCGTCGCCGTCGTCCGCACCGCGCTCACCGCGCCGCTGTTCTGGATTGCCACGAACGCCGGCGAGGAGGGCGCCGTCGTCGTGAACACGGTCGCCGAGATGGAGGCGGGCGGGGGCTTCAACGCCGCCACCCTGACCTACGGCAACCTGGTCTCCGACGGGGTCGTCGACCCGGTCAAGGTGACCCGGGCGGCAGTGACGAACGCGGCCTCGATCGCGCGGATGATCCTCACCACCGAGAGCGCCGTGGTGGAGAAGCCCGAGCAGGCCGAGGACGAGCCCGCGGGCGGCCACGGGCACGGCCACCGGCACTGATCCCGTCCCGGGCACGGAGCAGGGGCGGCACCGGTAACACCGGGTGCCGCCCCCGCTCCGTCGCACCCGGGAATGACGAAGGGCGGCCCCCGGCGGGGGCCGCCCGTCGTCGTGCGGAGGGGCTCGCTCGCGAGCTCCCGGTGCGGGGGGCGGGGGACGCCCGCGCGCG
>JBBSUN010000079.1:0-9817 GCA_038234335.1 Mycobacteriales bacterium | reverse complement strand
TTCTGCGGGGTGCCGGTGAAGCCGTGCACCAGCAGACAGCCAACATCGTTGCCCTCGAACCAGTACGCACCCGCACCCGGCAGAATCGTCATCAGTTCTCCTCGTCAGTACTCGGCATTGCCGTCAGTGTCACGCGTTGCGGGCCTGGTGCATAGAACCCGCGTCGCCCAACCAAAGGTGAGTGAACCTCCTCGTGCCGTGGTGGTCTCGCTCGCGCTGCGGGCGATGAAGGTGACCGAGGGGCACGACGCCACGGTCGCAGCGGACTACCACGCCGACGACGGGCCGGGGACGGTCGCCGCGGAGTCGCTGCGGACCGTGCCGCCGGTGGCGTCCACGTGAGCGCGCCGATCAGCCGGTTCCCCGTCGTCGGCCTCGCCGACCTGCCCGAGGACCTGCGCCAGCGCATCGGGGCGATCGCGGAGAATTCCGGCTCCGTGCCGAACATCTTCCTGGGCCTCGGTCACCGGCCGGCCGAGCTGCGCGGGTTCCGATCGAACTTTCCCCGGCGGCTTCCACCATCACGGCCGGGGGCAGCCGGCGTGGGCCTGCCCCCGACCGGTCAGCGTGGTTGCCGTTGGGCGAGGTTGTCAGGTTTTGGTCAGAGGGCGGGGGCGGGGGGTAGGTCGAGCTCGGTCTGCACGAGGTGGTTGAAGTAGTTGGTGAACAGGTTGAGGGCGACGACGGCGGATGTCTCGGTGAGCTCGGTGTCGGTCCAGCCGGCGGCGAGGGCGCCCTGCCAGGTGCTGTCCTGGACGTGGCCGAGGTGTTGGGCCTGCTCGCGGACGAGGGTCAGCAGGGCGTTGAGCTTGGGGTCGGTGACGGCGCCGCGGCGGATGTCGATGGTGTCCTGGGTGCTCAGGCCGGCGGCCTTGCCGCCGGCGGTGTGCGCGGCCTGGCAGTAGGAGCAGTCGTCGACGTTGCCGACGGCGAGGGCGATGGCCTCGCGGGTCTTGGCGTCGAAGGTGCCGCTGGCCTTCAGTGCATCCTGGATGGCGGCGTAGGTCTGCAGCACGGCGGGGGAGTGCGCCATCGCACCGTGGATGTTGAGGACCTTGCCGCCGAACTGGGCGGCGAGGGCCTTGAGGGTGTCGCGGCTGCCCTCGGGGGCGGAGTCGACGGTGTGCACGGGGATACGAGTCATGAAAGGGGTCCTCTCGAAGGGTTGGCGCGTGCGTACCTCCGTGGGCAACGTGGTAGCCCGGGGCTTCTTCCCCGACGGGTGACCCCGGTGGCCCTTGTCGCGCCCGCCCAGACCCGGGAAGGTGTTGGACGGTCGGGGTGTGATGGGGTGAGCGGACAGCGAGGGTGAGGAGGCGGCATGGTGGACGAGCCGATGAGCTTTGAGGACTTCCGGAGGTCCTTCTACTACGGCGAGCACAGCGACATGCAGGCGAAGTTCCTCGCTGCGATGAGCGACGAGGACGCCGCCGACGCGGTGGCGACGGTGCTGGAGCGTCTGGGTGTTGCCTTCGACACCGGTGACCTGGGGCCGGTGCGTGAGGCGGTGTTCGCGGCGCAGGTCGCCGCCTACGCCGGCGATGATGCGCCGACGGTGGACAGCTCCCCGTTCACGGCGATGACCGGGGACCTGGCGGGTCGGCGGCTGGCGCTGATCTCCGCCGGTGGTGTCTTCCGCGTCGATGAGGACCCGATGGGCTCGGATGGGCCGTCCCAGCAGGAGTCGCTGGCGTTGATCAAGGACTTCCTGCGGGGCGCACCCACACTGTCGGAGATCCCCCGCGACACCCCGGATGCGGCGCTGACTGCCCGGCACCCCGGTTACGACGCGCGGACTGCCCAGCGGGACCCGGGAACGGTGTTCCCCCTGGCGGTGCTTCGGGATCTGGCCGCCGAGGGCGTGGTCGGTCTGGCGGAGACCCACTACGCCTTCACCGGGGCCACCTCGCAGGTGCGGCTGCGCGAGCAGGCGGCCCCACGGTGGGCGCAGCAGCTACGCGCGGACGGGGTGGACGCCTGCCTGCTCGTGGCGACTTGACCGGTGTGCCACGGGTCGGTCGGACTCGTCAGCAGGGCCCTGGAAGAGCAGGGCATTCCCACGGTGTCGGTGTTCATCCGGGCCTTCGCCCACGTTGCAGGGCAGCTGCAGGTGCCGCGGGTGCTCATCACCCCGCACCTCATGGGCCGCACGATCGGTGCGGTCGGGGACCGGCGCGGGCAGCGGGAGGTCGTCGACGCAGCGCTGCGGCTGCTGGTCGAGGCCCGGACGCCAGCGGCCTACCGTGAGCTGTGAACAGCCGCCGGAACGACGAAGGGACCTGACGTGTCTGCCCCCCGTGTGATCGTGTTCGACGTCAACGAAACCCTGTCCGACCTCGGGCCCATGGCCGGGCGCTTCACCGACATCGGGCTGCCCGCCGGTTTCGCGACGACGTGGTTCGCCCAGGTGCTGCGCGACGGGTTCGCCCTCGCCGCCGCGGGCAGCTCGGCCACGTTCGCGGCCATCGCCGACGGGGTGCTGCGCAGCATCTTCGCCCAGCACCGGCCGAACCGGGACGGCGACGCCGCGGTGGCGCACGTGCTGGAGGGCTTCATGTCCTTGGATGTCCACCCCGACGTCCCGGACGGTGTGCGGGCGTTGACCGGCGGCGGGTTGCGCCTGCTCACCTTGTCCAACGGTGCCACCAGCGTCGGTGAGGCCCTGCTCAGCAACGCCGGGATCCGCGACGAGTTCGAGGCGCTGCTCAGCGTCGAGGACGCCGGCCGGTGGAAGCCCGCCCCCCAGTCCTACGCCTACGCCGCCCAGGAGTGCGCCGTGGCCCCCGCAGAGATGATGCTCGTGGCGGTGCACCCGTGGGACATCGACGGTGCCGCCCGCGCCGGCCTGCAAACCGCCTGGATCGACCGCTCCGGCAGCACTCCGTACCCGCCCTACTTGACCGCACCGGACATCACCGTGACCGGCGTCGACGACCTGGCCCGCACACTCGCCACGCGGTGAACTCACCGACCCGTCCCGGGTCCCGTGGTGAAGGGCGAGACCAGCAACGCCGGACACGCGCCGCGCGCTGCGGGTGGGGCGTTGGCCGTGCTGAGGGTGACCGCAGGAGCAGACTGGGTTCATGGCGGACATCAACTTCTACTTCGACCCGGTGTGCCCTTTCGCGTGGATGACGTCGAAGTGGGTGCGCACGGTGCAGGCCCAGCGTGACTACAGCGTGCAGTGGCGGTTCATCTCGTTGCGCCAGCTCAACGCCCACGTCGACTACGACGCCCAGTTCCCCCCGGAGTACGAGGCCGGGCACACCGCGGGTCTGCGGCTGCTGCGGGTGGCGGCACGGGTGCGGGCCGAGCACGGGCAGGAGGCGGTGGGCGTGTTCTACGCCGCGTGCGGGGCGGTGGTCTTCGACTCCGACCCGGACGAGGTTGCCCTGCAGGACCAGGGGCGGCGGGGAACGGTCGGGTTCGTCGAGCCGATCCTGCTCGCGGCGGGTCTGCCCACCGGGCTGGCGGTCGCGGTGGATGACGAGTCCTACGACGCGCAGATCCAGGCGTCCACCGATGAGGCCCTCGCGTTGACGGGCAAGGACGTGGGGACCCCAATCATCCACTTCGAGCCACCCCAGGGTGTGGCGTTCTTCGGTCCGGTCATCAGCCGCCTGCCCAGCGAGTCCGAGGCTGTGCAGCTGTGGGACCACGTGGTGGGCCTGGCCCGGTTCCCCGGCTTCGCCGAGCTCAAGCGGTCCCTGCGGGAGCTGCCCCAGCTGCGGGGACTCGGTGTCGCCGAGGACGAGATCGGGGTCAGCGAGGACTGGCACGGCGGCAGCCGACGACAGCACAAGTAGGCCCGCCGGTCAGGGGACGCCGTGAGCCGTGAGCCGTTAGGCGTGGGTCAGCGGGTTCACGTGCCCCGGGGGGTGATGATGTGGCAGATCTGGGTGTCGGTGCAGTCGGCGGGGTCGAGGGTGTCGCTGCGGTGGATCAGGGTGTCGAGCTCGGTCTCGAGGGCGCGGAGCTGGTGTTGTCGGGTGTGGACGTCGGCCAGCTTGGTGGTGAGCAGGGTGCGGACGTGGGCGCAGGGGGTGTCGCCGTCGTCGCGGAGGGCGAGGATGGTGGCGATCTCGGCGAGGGTGAGCCCTGCTCCTTGGCCGTTGCGGATGAACTGCAGCCGGGTGATCGTCGAGGCGTCGTAGACCCGGTAGCCGTTGGGGCTGCGTCCCGGAGGGGGTAGCAGGCCCGTGCGTTCGTAGAAGCGGATGGCCTGGGTCTCCAGGCCGGTGGCGGTGGCGACGTCCCCGATGCGCATACCCGCACCCTACGACTTGACCTTGTACCGTGGTGCAGGGTTTACCGTCGGGTTCATGGACGTCACCCTGTTGTACTTCGAGGGCTGCCCGAACTGGGAGGTCGCCGATGAGCACCTGCTGGTGCTGGCGGCGGAGCGGCCGGATCTCACGGTGACCCGGCGTCTGGTGGAGACGGCGGTGGAGGCTGACCGTGTGGGGTTCCTCGGCTCGCCCAGTATCCATGTTGACGGGGTCGACGTGTTCGCCGGGCCGGGCTCCCCGGTGGGGCTGACGTGTCGCCGGTATGTGACCCCTGATGGGCTCGCGGGTGCGCCGACACTTAACCAGCTGCGCGCGGTGCTGACCGGTGCGTGAGCGGGTCTCGACCGTCCCCCCGTTCGCCGCGGTCGCCGCGGCCGGTGGTGTTCTCGGGGTGTGCTGTGGTCTGCCGGTGCTGTTCTCGCTGGGGGTGGCCGGTGCGGTCGCCGGGCTGTCGGTGTCGAGCTGGGCCCTGATCGGGGTCGGGCTGGCGTTGGCCGTCCTCGGGGGCGCCCGGTGGGTGCGGCGCCGCCGACACGCCACCCCCGCGGCGTGCTCAGCGCCTACCGCGCACCTCGGAACTCCGGGCCTGACAGCCGACCGACGCTTGGATACCACGAAGGGACACCACCGGTGAACGAGTCCTACGACCTGATGGTCATCGGCGCGGGGATGGCCGGTGTGGCTGCCGCCACCAAGTGCGCCACCGCGGGGTGGCGGGTGGCCATCGTCGACGCCCTGCCCTACGGCGGCACGTGTGCGTTGCGGGGGTGCGACCCGAAGAAGATCCTCCGGCGCGGGGCGGAGATCATCGACAGTGCCCGCCTGATGCGCGGCAAGGGCATCGACGAGGGCGGGCTGAGGATCAGCTGGGGTGAGCTGATGGCCCACAAGCACGGCTTCACCGACCCCGTCCCGAAGTCCATGGAGGACACCCTCACCGCCGTCGGGGTGGACACCCTGCACGGGCACGCCCAGTTCACCGGCCCCACAAGCCTCGAGGTCGACGGCACCGGCTTCGACGCGCAGCGGGTCCTCGTCGCGACCGGGGCACGACCACGCCCCCTGGGGTTCTCCGGCCACGAGCACCTCGCCGACAGCACCACCTTCCTGGACCTGGACACGGTGCCGGCGCGGATCTTGTTCGTCGGGGGTGGCTTCGTGTCCTTCGAGCTCGCCCACCTCGCCGCCCGGGCCGGCGCTGCCACCGTCATCGTCGACCGCGGGCCACGCCCCCTGACCAGCTTCGACCCCGACCTCGTCGAGCTCCTGGTGGACCGGGGCCGTCAGGTCGGGGTCGACGTGCGGCGCAACACCACCATCACCGCGGTGCAGCCCGTGGACCAGGGCTACCGGGTGACCCTCGAGCGTGACGGGCACACCGAGACGGTCGAGACCGACCTCGTCGTCCACGGCGCGGGCCGGGTCGCCGCCCTCGACGGCCTCGGCCTGGAAGCCGCCGGCGTCGAGTGGGGTGAGCGGGGGGTGCACGTCAGCGGGCACCTGCAGGCTACGACGAACCCTGCGGTGTGGGCTGCGGGTGACTCCGCGGACACCGCCGGGATGCCCTTGACCCCGGTCGCGGTGTCCGAGGCCAAGGTTGCCGCCTCCAACATGCTCAAGGGAACCACCACCACCCCCGACTACACCGGGATCCCCACCGCCGTGTTCACCATCCCCGAGCTCGTCGGTGTCGGCCTGTCCGAAGCCGAGGCCACCGCCGACGAGGCCATCGACCTGGCCGTGCGCTACTCCGACACCAGCACCTGGTACTCCAGCTACCGGATCGGCGAGACCACGTCGGCGGCGAAGATCCTCATCGACCGCACCACCGACCTCATCGTCGGAGCCCACCTGCTCGGACCCGGGTCCGCCGAGCTCGTCAACACCCTCGGCCTGGCCATCAAGGTCGGAATCACCACCCGCCAGCTCAAGTCCGCCACCGCCGCCTACCCCACCCACGGCTCCGACCTCGGCTCGATGCTGTAGATGACCACGACCCGGCCTGCTCTGCGCACGCTGCTGAGGCAGCCCGCCTACCGGCGGTTGTGGCTGGCTCGCACGGTCCACCACCGCACCCACAGCACCGCCCCCACAGCAGAGGATCACCCCCGATGGACCTGAGCACGATGCTCTACGGAGCGACGTTGTCCGCCCTTCTCGCCGGGATCCTCGTTGCCCTCACCGCCGGGCCTCACCGGGTCGCCACCACCCTCGCCGCCGTCGCAACCGCCTTCCTCGGACCCCTCGCGTGGAACTCGGTGCTGCGTTCCACCGACGCCACCGGGGCGTTCTCCCACGACGCCCCGTTCCCACCGATGCCCATCAGCTGGCAGGACACCGGCTCCGGGATCACCACTCTCGCCGTCGCCGCCCTCCTACTCGGCCTAGGACCCCTCCAGGCCAGCGGCCGGCGCACCAGCACCGTCGCGCTCCTCCCCGCCACCGCAGCCCTTCTCATCGACATCTACCTCTACTGACCAGGCCAGGGGTGAGGTGAGGTGAGGTGGGCAGCCGCTCCGGGTGCGTACACCCCACACGGAACATCACCCACCGACATCGACCCGCAGCGACGCATGGCCAAGTCCGACAAGAGCAAGTAGTTGGGCGGACGCGAACAGCTGCGTGTCAGCCGGACCCGCGGGCGTACCGCCGTGGTGGGTCGGCTCGACCGGGCACCGTCGCAACAATGGGAAAGGACGTCATGGACCCGCTCGAGGTGGAACCCACGCCCACGCGAGGGGTGCGTCGCCCCCGCGGGTGGAGGATCGCCGCCGCACTGGGTGCCGCGGCGGCGGTGGTCGTGGCCGTGGTGGCCGTCGTAGGGCTCACCCGCGCACCGCCGGCACCGCGGGTGGCGTTGCCGCTACGCACGGTCGGTGCGGTGGCGTTGCCCGGTGGCAGCTCGCGCTTCGACTACGCCAGCCTCGACCCCGGACGGGGGTTGCTGTTCATCGCGCACCTCGGGGCCAGCGAAATCATCGAGGTGAACATCCAGACCCACGAGGTGGTGCGCACCATTGGTGACGTCGCCTCCGTGCACGGGGTCCTCGTCGTCCCCGAGCTGCACCGGGTCTACGCCACCGCCACCGGTCACAACGAGGTTCTGGCCCTGGACGAGGACACCGGTGAGGTAATCACCCGCAGTCCGACCGGGTCCTATCCCGATGGGCTGGCCTACGACCCACGACGGGGCGAGATCTGGACGACCAACGAGGCCGGTGGCACCGAGACGGTGACCGACGCCGCCACCGGCACCATCCGGGGCACCGTGGTCCTGGGCGGCGAGGCCGGCAACGTCGCCTACGACCCGAGCACCGACCAGGTGCTGGTCGCGGTGCAGGGCCGCGGTGATCTCGCGGTCATCGACCCGGCCACCCTCACCGTGAGCCGCAGAATCGGCTTACCCGGCTGCGACCATGCCCACGGCCTCGCCCTGGACCCCACTGCCCAGCTCGCGTTCGTCGCCTGCGACGCCAACGCCACCCTGCTGACGGTCGACCTGACCACCGGGCACGTCACCGGGACCACCCCGGTGGGGGACACCCCCGACGTCCTGGCCTACGACCAGAGCGCCCAGACGCTCTACGTCGCCGCCGAGAGCGGCACGGTCACCGTCGCCGAGCTACGCGGCCACCAGCTGGTCGTGACCGGGCAGGACCACCTCGCCGACAACGCCCACGTCGTAGCCCTCGACCCGACCACCCACCACAGCTTCTTCCCCATCCCCGCCGACACCCACGGCCAACCCGCACTCCTGGAACAACAACCCGACACCTGACACAACCGGCCACCAGCCCCTCCGCATAGACAGCTACGTCGAGGTCCAGCTCTGGTCCGACGAGCCCGTCCTTGCCCACCTCGACCGACCTTGAGCCCCCAAATCCACCCGTAGGCGGATGGTGGACCGGGACAGGTGACTCGTTTCGGGACGGTCCGCCTCAGACCCCTTTCCGCGAGTTCGGTGGAGACTGGCCCGAGCTTGGAGGTGGGGCTTGCTGTTCCGACGTTCACCATCGCTGCTGGCCGGCGGCAGACGGCACTCCCTCGGTGTGCACGCCAACGGGACCGTGGCCGCCACGGGCAACGGGGCCGCAGGTGAGTGCGCCGTCCAGGGGTGGCGCGGCGTCGTCGCTGTTGCCGCGGGGAACGTGCACGCGGCGCGCAACACGGGTAAGTCGCACTCCCTGGCGCTCCGGTCGGACGGAACCGTGCTGGCGAGCGGGTGGGACGCCGACGGCCAGTGCCAGGTTGAACAGTGGAGCGGTGTGGTGGACGTCGCCGCAGGCTGGCGCCGCTCGTTCGGCCTGCTCGCCGACGGGCGGGTCCTGTCCGCCGGGCGGACGGCGGATTCCGCGTGCAACGTCACGCCGTGGCGAGAGGTCGTCACCGTAGCGGCCGGCGACTGGCATACCGTCGGCGTCCGCACGGACGGCACCGCGGTCGCGACCGGCGTGGACCGTTTCGGCCAGTGCGCCGTCCAGGGCTGGCGCGAACTGGTCGACGTGGCAGCCGGGTACCTGCACACCATTGGTCTCGGGGGTGACGGGACGGTGGTCTCGACCGGTCGTAGCGACGCCGGTGCCTACGAGGTGGGCAGCTGGAGACGCATCGCCGCGGTCACGGCGGGCAGCCACCACACCGTCGGACTGGCCGACGACGGCAGGGTCCGAGCGGCGGGCGACAACGAATACGGCCAGTGCGACGTCGACGGCTGGCGTGACGTCGTCGACATCGCCGCCGGTGCCGCGCACACCCTCGGACTGCGCGCTGACGGCACCGTGCTGAGTACCGGCGACGACTCTGACGGTCAGTGCGCCGTCTCCGGGTGGCGCTGCAGGAGCCAGTGACGCAGCACTGCCACGCCAGGGGGGCCCGCAAGCTGATCGTGTTGCGACGACACCTTGAATCCGTCCAGCAGGTTCGTTGCCGTGGAGGCCCCTCAGTTACGTGGCCAGTTTCGGCGTCTGCGCGACTGGTCGTTGGCCGAGGAAGAAGCCGACCGCGATGCCCAGCACGCCCAGCGACAGGTGGATCAGGTTGTCCAGCACGGTGTGGTACTCGTGCGGCAGGAGCCCGAACAGGTCCGGGACGAAGAAGCCCAGGACGCCCACGAACAAGTACACCACTCCTAGGCCGCCGACCACCGAACGCACGGCCCGGTCCGAGCCGCGAAAGCCCACACCCGCCATCAATCCCCCGGTGATCAGGTGGATCGCGTCCTCGGCGATGTCGATGTTCAGGACCCCGAACAGCGACTTCTCACCGAGCAGGACGCCACCGACGCCGATGATCACGATGATCACCCCAACAACTTTCGCGTACAGACGTGCGTACATGCGACCTCCACGATCCATTGGGTGTGTAGGGAGTCAGATCAGTGTCCGACGAGCTCACGGGCGGTGTGTTCACATCTTGCGCAGCACAGCCCCTCTGACCTGGACGCGGAGCTGTTTGGTCCACGACGTCCGTACCTGCTCCATCTGCTGGAGCATCTGGTTCCCGAGGTTGTCGAGCTCGTCGGCGGTGAT
>JBBSUN010000078.1:0-9888 GCA_038234335.1 Mycobacteriales bacterium | reverse complement strand
CGAGCTCCAGCACCGGCAGCAGACCCGCCGCCGACACCAGGTTCGGATCATCAAACACCGGGCGGACCCTGTGAGAAGATTTCACCTACGAGGTGCCTCTCTGCGCTGGTGGATATTGACGTCGCCCTCAACATCTTCCCAGCTCAGCGAGGCACCTCGACCTACGCCACGCCCACAGCACCCACCCACGGCGGTGGATCAGGGCTGAGGTGGGCTCGGGGAACTGTCGGCGGGTGCAGCTAGCGTCGCGGACCACCACGACGAACAGGGCCGCGATGAGCAAGAACCAGCAGGAGAATGTACCGCGACCGGTGCCTGTCACACGGGCCAGCATGGTGTGGGACCTCGTTGCCCACGAGCGCCCCGGCCAAGTCCCTCCGGCCACCTCCGTTCGATGCCGGGCCGACATCGAACGTGCCCGCACCACGGGGGTGGCTCGCCTCGAGCCGAAGCCCACCCTGATGGTGTCCGTCATCGGTGTTCTCGTCGGCGTCCTCGTGGGTCTCCCAAGCGGAAGTCCCGGCGTGCTCATCGGTGCTGCCGTCGCCGGCGCTGTTCTGGGTGCAGCCTCGTCCTGGACGCGATCGTGGCTGACCGGTGGACCCGTGGTCCGCGAGCTCCGACGTCAAGCGCGCCGAGAGACCAAGGTTGCCCGCAGCCTTGCCCCACTGGAATCCGCCGGGTGGACGATCCTGCACGATCGGCTCGTCGCCGCCCACCGCGTCCCCCACCTCCTTGTGGGCCCGGTCGGGGTGGTGCTGGTCTACGACTTCGTCGCCGGGTCCTGGTGGCGCTACCAGGGCCGGCGGTCCGCCGCCCTGCTGCACAGCGTCGCCGCCCTGATCCTCGCCGTGCCGCTGGTGATGCTGCACCGGCGCGGACTCCCGCAGCTGTCCGGGGCCACACCCGTCACGCTCGTGACCCCCGGCGCCGACGCCATCGGCACCGCGGTGTGGGCGCGCGGCGAGCTCGCCACACACCTCGGTCACCGACCGGAGCTCGATGGGTGGGCCGTCACCGTCACCTCGTTCTACGTCCTGCTGAATCGTCCACCAGACAGGCTGCCCGAGGCCGGGGCTGGCGTCGGCGTCGCCGACATCGGCCACCGGATGCGCACGCGCATGGAGACCGCGCTGCCCGCCGGACTCACCCGTGACGCCGCGGTGTTCCTGGCCGCCGTGGTCGACGAAGCCTGCCCCCCGGCCTGACACCGTGCAGACCACGGACTGCGGGGCAGCCCAGGATCGACGCACGCGGATCCAGCAGCGGCCCCCAGTACCCCCCCCCCCCCCAGGGGTCGTACTCATCGACGACCACGCCAACCCCCGACGGCGCTGCAGCACCTGACACCTGAGCGCCCCCGGCATCGCGGCGCTGTTGCTCGCGGTGCCCTGCCGCAAACGGATGCACCACCACGTGAGAACCCAGGCCAACCGCGGGGCGCGGCCACGCACACCAAGAACCACCGTGGTTCCTGGGAGGATCGCCCCAGACCGTCCAACACCGACCGTCCAACACCGATTGCCGCGCCACCCCGTCGGCCAGGCGCCCGAACGGTGCAGACTCGGCCCCGAAGATCGAGCAGGGAGTGATCGTGAACGAGGGCCAGCGTCAGCATCAGGACGCCGTAGCAGCGACGGTGGCTGACCTGCGCGCCCTGGGTGCTGCCCCGGTGGCGGTGGTGCCCCCGTCGGAGGTGATCGCCCGCGTCGAGGCCACCCTGGCCGCGCTCGCCGCCGGCGGGCACGACACCGGTGGGTACGACCGGGCCACCCCGGTTTCCGACCCCGACCGGTGAGCACCGACCACGGGGCCGCGGCACCCCGGCGGGACGCCGGTGGTGGTGGCCGCAGCGCGCGGAGTCGAGCGCAGGGCGCCGTGTACTGGGAGCAGGGCCTGGCGGCGCTGCGGGCCTACCTCGGTGCCCACGGCCACGCGCAGCCCCCCACCCGCCTCGTGGTCGTGGACGGTTACGAGCTGGGACGGTGGGTGTCGCACCAACGAGGCCGGCACCGGGCCGGCACCATCACCCCCGAGCAGGTCGCGGCACTGGAAGCGCTGCCGGGGTGGTCATGGGGACGGACCCAGCAGAGCCGCTTCGAGGAGGGCCTGGCGCACCTGCTCACCTACGTCGATGAGCACGGGACCGCGGCGGTCACCCGCGACCACACCACCGAAGACGGGTTCGCCCTCGGCGCGTGGGTGAAGCGCCGCCGGCAGTCCGAGGTCGACGGCGAGATCCGCACGGAGTGGGCGGCGACCCTGCAGGCGCTACCGGGCTGGTACTGGACGCAGCGGGCCCCCGAACCGTTCACCTGGGAGCACGGCGCAGCCTGCCTGCACGCCTGGGTCGACGAGCACGGCACCGCCGCGGTCCCCGACGACACCACCTACCAGGGCTTCGAGCTGAGCACCTGGCTGCACACCGCACGGCGGCGTCGAACCGGGGGGACCCTGCCCGCCGCCCAGGTCGCCGAGCTCGACGCGCTGCCGGACTTCACGTGGGGCCGCCTCGACAAGCGCTTCCACCAAGGCCTGGCGCTGCTGCACGAGCACCACCAGCTCACCGGGTCGGCGAGCCCGGACCAGTTCACCGTGCACCCCTCAGGGTTCACCCTCGGTGCGTGGGTCGCCCGCGTGCGCACCCTGTACCGCGCCGGGGCCCTGCCACCCCAACGCATCCACGCCCTCGAGGCCGTACCCGGGTGGCAATGGAACCCCATGACCGACCACTGGGCAGACCGCCTCCAGGCCGTGCGGGCCTGCGCCCGCGAACACGGCGACCTCAACAACATTCCCCGCGACGCCCGGGTCGACGGCATCGGTGTCACCGCCTGGATCACCCGACAACGCAGTCGGTCACGCACCGGGCACCTCAGCGAACACGAGACCACAGAGCTCGGTTCCATCCCAGGGTGGAACCAGGACTGACCCCTGGCCAGGGCCAGCACCGAGCACAGCGCCTTCCCTGTCGACAAGCCACCACTCGCCCACCCACACGCGTGAGCTGACCACGCTGAAGCCCCCGCAACCACGAGGCCCAGCGGCCGGTCAGGGATGGCTGACCGGGGCAGCTGCTGAGCGGAGCTACCGAGGTCTCGCGGTGTCGCCCTTGCGCGTTCGACAGCCGGCTGACTATGCCGCCTGTCCCCGGAGCATCCCTATCGCGGGCAGTAGTGAAGCCCGAGCATGTGGGTTGTAGGGACGTAGCATCGCGGCGTGCAGGTCGTGGACTGGCTGCTCCAAGGTGATCCGGCGATCCGGTGGCAGGTGCTGCGTGACGTCGTTGGGGCGCCTGCCGACCAGGTCGCAGCCGAGCGTGCTCGTGTCGAGGCCGAGGGCTGGGGAGCCCGACTGCTCGCCGTGCGCGACTCGGACGAACAGTGGGATGGCGGTGCGTGCTTCCCGGAACGTGTCGCTGCGGCCTGGCGAGCCGGCATCGAGACCGACTTCTCCGACGGGCAGCCGTGGACCTCGACGCTGCCCACGCTGATGGTGCTGCATGACCTTGGCCTGGATCCAGCGAGCGCTGCTGCCCGCGAGACCATCCGGTTGGTCACCGCGAACTGCCGGTGGGAGCACGAAGGCCAGGCCTTCTTCGACGGGGAGGTCGACGGCCTCGCCACCGGTCTGCTCGCCGATCAGCTCGACGACGGCGGCTGGAACTGTTGGACCGAGCACGGCGCCACCGTCTCCTCGTTCGACTCGACGATCTGCGTTGTCGAAGGTCTGTACGAGTACGAACGTGCCGGGGGCAGGGTGGCCGTGTCGGCCGCCCGACGGCGCGGCGAGGAGTACTTGCTGCAGCGGCAGCTGTTCAGGCGCAAGACCACCGGTGAGGTGCCGGCCGAGCGATGGCTGCAGTTCACGTGGCCGCCACGTTGGCACTACGACGTGCTCCGCGCCCTCGACCACTTCCGCCGCACCGGCGACGAACCGGACCCGCGAGTCGCCGAGGCCGTCCAGCTGGTCCGGGATAAGCGCCAGCTCGACGGCACCTGGCTGCTCGAGAACACCCACCCGGGGCAGAGCCAGTTCGAGTTTGAGGACGGTGACGGACACCCGAGCCGGTGGAACACGCTGCGCGCGCTACGCGTCCTGGACTGGTACGACGGCCAGCGCCAACCCGCGACGCACTGAGGCGGACTTCAGGAACCGTGTGCACCGGCCAGGTCCGCGTTCCGCTGCAGGATCGGTAACCGGGGCGTGGCCGGTGTTGAGCCGTTGGCGGCGTGCGTCGCTGGTCCACTGTGGTGGTGGCCGGAGTTCTATGAAGCTGGAACCACCTGACACGGCCCAACGGCTCCCTGGGCTACATCGAAGTTGACGATGGCGCGGACCCCGCCGTCGGTGGGTGTCACTGCGGCGGAGAGGACGAAGGTGTCGCCCTGCCCGACCGCGCCGGCAGGGATGGTGACCTTGAAGAGGTCGCTACCGACCTGCAGCGACAACCCTGGTATGTCGACAGGGGTGTATCGGTCGGGCAGGCACTGGGTGTCGGTCGGGAGGTACTCGATGTCGGCGGGGATCCCTCGTTCGAGAAGCGCGGCCTGCAGCGCGTCGGCGCCTTCGAGGCGGTTGACGGTCACGGTGATCTCCTCGCCGTTGCTGCCGGTGACGGCGTAGGCCGGTGTCGGGCGGGCAACGGTCACCACGAGGGCGATGCCGACCACTGCAGCGGCAGCAGCCCCGGTGACGGGTACGTACCAACGGTGTCGGTGGCCAGGCGTGACAGTCGGCAGGGTCACCGGTTGCGCGTGGGAGGCGCGGGCGTCGACCTCAGCCTTGAGCTCGGTGAGCAGCCGGGTCTCGAAACCGTCGAGCTGCAGGTCGTCTTGGTTCGTCATGAGCTCACCTCGTGTCGGGGAAGGGTGGGGTCGTCTCGGAGCTGGCGGCGGGCGCGGTGGTATCGGACCCGTGCTGCGCCTGCGCTGATCTGCAGGACGGTGGCGGCGTCGGTCACCGTGAGCCCGTCCACGGCAACGAGCTCGACGACGGCGCGCAAGGACGCGGGGAGCTCGGTGATTCGGGCGAGCAGGGCCCGGGCGGGTGCTTCGGCGGTGATGCGCGCCACGATGCGGTGGGTGGAGTCTTCGTCCAGCCAGCGTTGCCCGGCCAACCGTCGCAGCGTGCTGTCGTGGCGGGCGCTGAGCCGAAGGTGGTCGGTGACGGCGTTGCGCGCGATCCCGGTCAGCCAGGCCCGCGGTGGACCCAGCTCGGCTCGGTAGGTGTCCGCCGATCGGACCACGGCCAGGAACACCTCGGCGGTCACGTCGGCCACGTCGCACGGATCGTTGAGCCGGCGGGCGAGGTAGCTGCGGACGAACGGCAGGTGGTCGCGGTAGAACGCCTCAAGCTCCGCGGGCTGGGTAGCGACCACCTGCACGTCGCTCTCCTGGGTCCTGGTCTCCATGCACCTCACTACCGAGGCGAGCCCTCTGCGTTACATCGTCGCAGAACCCGAGTGCACGGCACCCGACCGGTGACCGGAGAGCGATCGTGCTGCGGGCGTCCCGGGGTTGCCCGAACCTGACGTCAGTAGTGGTCCCGGGCTTGCAGGACGACCACGTGGTCATCGGTGACGTAGTAGACGAGGCGGTTGGCTTCGTCGATCCTGCGTGACCATGCGCCCGTCAGGATGTGCTTGAGCGGTTCCGGTTTGCCGATGCCTGCGAACGGGTCGCGGAGCACGTCGGCGATGAGTTGGTTGATGCGCTTGAGTGTCTTGCGGTCCTGGGTCTGCCAGTAGACGTAGTCCTCCCACCCGTTCGGGTCGAAGGCGAGCGTTCGGTTCACGCGTCCAGGAGGTCGTGCTGTTCGAACTCGCCGCGCCGCGCGCGCTCGATCGCCTCGAGCAGTCGTTCGGCGTTTGCGGGAGTCCGCAGAAGGTAGGCGGTCTCGGTCATCGCGTCGTAGTCGTCCTTCGACATGATGACCGCGTTACCGTGCCGGGATACGACCTCGACCGCGACGTGGTCGTCGTTGACTTGCTGGATGAGTCCGAACAGGCTCTTGCGCGCATCAGTAGCAGTAATCGCAGTCACAATCATCCCTCCTACGAGTAGTGGTACTGGATAGCGTACCACTCGTTCGCGTTGGTGCGTCCGTGGAACCCGGGCACAGCAAGCGCAACCACCAAGCCTCGGACCGCAGGACGATCGGCAGCCGGGACGGACGGGGCACACAGTCACGGGTTGCGTAGTGGGCTTGGGACGTCGTGTGCGAGCTGCTGGCCCGATCTCGGGGAGACAGTGGCGCTCAGCGGTCTCCCGCGACCGCGCCGGCGTCTCGCGCCAGTTGATCGTCGACGTCTGGGGCTTGGGTCCTGCGCCGATGTCGGATCTGGGCGAGGACGAGTGCGCTGATGACGAGGCCAGCTCCCACGAGCTGTGCTGTGGCGAGGGCTTGGTTGAGGACGAGCCACCCGAGGGTGGTGGCGATGAGCGGGCTGAGCAGGCCGAGGGTGGCGATGCGGCTGGCGGGCAGTGCTCGTAGTCCGCGGAACCACAGGGTGTAGGCCAGGGCGGTGCCGATGATCGTCAGGTAGCTGTATCCGGCGAGGTTCTCGGCGGTCAGGGCCGGTGGTGCGCCTTCGGTGAGCAGCGCGAGGGGCAGCAGCAGGGCCCCGCCGGCGAGCAGCTGCCAGGCGGTCAGCGTCAGTGGCGGCACCGGCGCCGCCCAGCGCTTGGTGAACAAGATGCCGAGCGCCATCGACAGCGCCCCGCCGAACGCGGCGACGAGCCCTACCGGGTTCAGGGTGGCATCCGGGCGCAGCACGAGCAGGGCGACACCGGCGAGTCCGAGCGCTCCGGCGCACAGGACGGTGCGCCCCGGGCGTTCCCCGGTCAGGCGCGGCGCCAGCGAGGCCACGATGAGCGGTTGCACCGCGCCCACCAGCGCGGCGACACCGCCCGGCAGCCGGTAGGCGGCGACGAACAGCAGCGCGAAGAAACCGCCGATGTTGAGGGTGCCGAGCACGGCGCTGCGCCACCACCACACACCGCGCGGCCGCACGGGCGACAGCGCCAGCAACAGCAGCCCCGCGGGCAGCGCCCGCACCGCCGCGGCCAGCAGCGGACGGTCGGGCGGCAGCAGCTCGGTGGTGACCAGGTAGGTCGAACCCCAGGTCGCCGGGGCCACCGCCGTCAACACCAGAAATCTTAGCACTAAGTCAATATACCTTAGACCGAAGCGATACGGTGGGCGCCATGGCCGACCACGTCGACGAAGTGCTCGCCCAGTGGGCGCGGGAGCGTCCCGACCTCGACGTCTCCCCGATGGCGGTGTTCGGTCGGCTCTCCCGGCTGACCCGGGTCATCGAGGCCCGCCAGCGGGCCACGTTCGCCCGGCACGGCCTGGACGCGGCGTCCTTCGACGTGCTCGCGACGCTGCGCCGGGCGGGGTCCCCCTACGCACTGACGCCTGGGCAGCTGGCGCGCAGCGCGATGGTCACCACCGGGGCGGTCACCCAACGCCTCGACCGGCTGCAGGTGCGTGGCCTGGTCTGCAGATCCCCAGGACCAACCGACGCCCGCAGCGTCCTGGTCACCCTGACCGGCGCGGGCCGCGTGCTCATCGATGCCGCCCTGCCCGACCACCTCGACACCGAGGAGCAGCTCCTCGACCCGGTCGACGCCGAGCAGAGGATCCGGCTCGCCGAGCTGCTGTCGGCACTCCTGCTCCCGCACGAACAGGCCCCTAGGTGATCAAGAGTCAGGTGACCGTGGTGGTAACAGCGTGGACCGCGGCAGCTCGGCGACCGGACGACCCTGCGAGGTGGTTCTGAACTGCTCAGGCAAGCTGACGCGCCGCAGCCCGTCGGCGGTGGGGTTGCGCTAGGAGACACGCCCTAGTGCGCGACGCGACCTCAGCCATGGGACACGCGTAGCCCCAGCGGGGGTTCAGCCACGGTCCGCGGCCCGCGGAAGGTGCGGCGGTAGGCCTGCGGGGAGGTGCCCACCCGGCGGGTGAAGTGGTGGCGCAGGGTGGTGGCCGCCCCCATCCCGCTGCGTCGGGCCACCTCGTCGACGGCCAGGTCGGTGGTCTCCAGCAGCTCCTGGGCGTGGGCGACGCGCTGGGCCAGCAGCCAGGCGTGCGGGGTGGCCCCGGTCGCGGCCCGGAAGTGCCGGGCGAAGCTGCGCGGGCTCATCAGGGCGCGGGCGGCGAGCTGGTCGACGGTGAGGTCGGTGGCCAGGTTGCGCTGCGCCCAGGTGAGCGTGTCGTGCAACCGGGAGGTGTCCTCGACCTCCGGGACGCTGCGGGTGGCGAACTGCGACTGACCGCCGTCGCGGTGCGGTGGCACCACCATCCGTCGAGCTACCGCGCTGGCCACCGCGGCGCCGTGCTCGCGGCGCAGCAGGTGCAGGCAGGTGTCGATGCCGGCGGCGGTGCCGGCGCTGGAGAAGATGGGGTCGTCATCGACGTAGAGCACGTCCGGGTCGATGGTGACCGCCGGGTAGCGGCGGGACACGTCGGCGGCGGAGCGCCAGTGGGTCGCCGCGGTGCGCCCGTCGAGCAGCCCGGACGCGGCCACCACGTAGATGCCGGTGCAGTGGCTCATCACCCGCCCACCCCGGGCGACGGTGTCGCGCAGCGCCTGCAGCAGCGGCTCCGGCGGCACCTCCTCGGGGCGCTCCCAACCCAGCACACACACCAGGTCGGCGGCGGCTAGGCGCTCGAGGCCGTGCTCGACGACGATCTGCAGCCCGGTGTCGGTGCGCACCGTGCCCGGCGTGACCGCGGCGACGGCGAAGTCGTAACCGGGGAGGCCGTCGGCGGTGCGGTCATAGCCGAACACCTCTGAGACCACCCCCAGCCCGAAGGAACCCACCCCGTCGTAGACCAGCGCCACCACGTTCTTCAGCATCACCCAAGTATGGCAGCAACTTGGCGCAGACCGACAGTCCTGCCACTCGTGGGTAGGTCCCGCCCGCTCCAGGCTTGGCCCAGCCGCACCGGCGGTGACACCGAGCAGGAGGACGACATGACCGCACACCCGAGCCTGGCCCAGGCGCTGGACGAGCTGGTGCAGGCCGCCGCCGAGGCGACCGACGACCGCTGGACCCTGGCCGCCCTCGCCCGGGCGGTGACCGAGCTTGAGGGCGCAGCCGGGGCCAGCCTGGGAGGTACCGAGCACGATCAGCTGGTGGTCCTGCAGCGACGCCTCGGCCGGGTCCACGGCCAGCTGCTGTGCGCGTCGACCACCATGGATCCGGCCATCGTGCTCAGCCACCTCCGCGCCCTCCGCGCCCCCGCGCCGGAGCCCGCGTCCGGACCCGTCGCACCGCTCCCACGCAAGCCGCGGGTGGGGGAGCCGGCATGAGCGCCACCGTGCTGTTCCTTCTCCTGGCTGTCGCCGTGTTCGCCGCCCTCGGCCGCGCCGCCGCGCCGGCGCCACGCCGGGACACGACACCACGCCAGCTGCTGAGCGACGTGCGATCAGGAGCCCGCTGGCTGGCCAATCACCCGCCGCACCCCCGCCCCTGGGTCGACCACTGAGCCCTCGACTGCTGGGCGATCAACCGTCGGTGCCGTCCGGCTGACGATCGCTGACCGGTGACGGCTCGGTTTGCGGGAGGGGGCACTACGGGTCCGCTCGGGTCGATCGATGGCAGCCGAGCAAGAAGCCGCGTCTCGCGGTCGTTGCGGTGCCGCGGCAGTCGGGGTCCCGAGTCGGTCTGGGGGCGCGAGCCGCTAGTGCTCGCGTCGGCCGTCAGTACCTGGAGTCGGTGGGGTCGCCGGGCTCGTCTGACGTGGTGCTCCGGCGGACGGTCCGGCGGGGGGCGAGGTCGATGTGGACGACGTCGGTGCGGCGGCGACGGGTCATGAGGACCAGGCCGAGGGCGAGGCCCAGGACGCCGACAACCATGAGGACGATCCCGATGGTGG
>JBBSUN010000077.1:0-10551 GCA_038234335.1 Mycobacteriales bacterium | reverse complement strand
TCATGAAGGAGAAGAACGGCAGCAGCACCGCGCCGGTGGCGTACATGTGGTGCGCCCACACCGCGATCGACAGCGCACCGATGGCCAGGGTCGCGTAGACGAGGCCCTTGTAGCCGAAGCAGGGCTTGCGGCTGAACACCGGGAAGATCTCGGTGACGATCCCGAAGAACGGCAGCGCCACGATGTAGACCTCGGGGTGGCCGAAGAACCAGAACAGGTGCTGCCAGAGGATGACCCCGCCGTTGGCCGGGTCGAACACGTGCGCACCCAGGTGGCGGTCGGCCAGGAGGCCGAACAGGGCCGCGGCGAGGATGGGGAACGCGACCAGGATCAGGATCGAGGTGACCAGGATGTTCCAGGTGAAGATCGGCATCCGGAACATCGTCATGCCCGGGGCCCGCAGGCAGACCACGGTGGTGATCATGTTCACCGCACCGAGGATGGTGCCCAGACCACCGACGATGAGACCCGTGATCCACAGGTCCGCACCGGCGCCCGGGGAGTGGATGGCGTCCGAGAGCGGGGTGTAGGCGAACCACCCGAAGTCCGCCGCCCCACCGGGGGTGGCGAAGCCGGAGACGGCGATGAGGCCACCGAACAGGTACAGCCAGTAGGAGAACGCGTTCAGCCGCGGGAACGCCACGTCGGGCGCGCCGATCTGCAGCGGCACGATGTAGTTGGCGAAGCCGAACAGGATCGGCGTCGCGTACAGCAGCAGCATGATCGTGCCGTGCATGGTGAACAGCTGGTTGTACTGCTCGGTGGAGAGGAACTGCAGCCCCGGGCGCGCCAGCTCGGTGCGCATCAGCAGGGCCATGAGACCGCCGGCGATGAAGAAGCCGAACGACGTCACCAGGTACATGATCCCGATGTCCTTGGGATCCGTCGTGTGGATCATCTTCCGGATGAACGAGCCCTTCTTCGCCTCCCGGGCCGGGTACGGCCGGGTGACAACGGGCTGGGGCGCTAGGGCCGTCACTGATCCTCCTGCATGGCGTCGGGCACCGATCTCCGGCGAGGCAGAGCGTATCCCGGAGGAGTCAACTACGCGCTGTCGGACCCCCACCGCGCACCGGCGCCTCACACCGGCAGCACACGGGGTGTCCACGCGGCCGGTACCAGCACGCCGACCCCGGCGCGACGACGACGGGCCCGCACCTCGTGACGAGGTGCGGGCCCGCTGCCTGCTGCTTCCCGGTGGAGCTGAGGGGACTCGAACCCCTGACCCTCACACTGCCAGTGTGATGCGCTACCAGCTGCGCCACAGCCCCGGGTGCTGCGAGCGCAGACGTTACCCCGCGGGTGGTGGGTGGGAGAAATCCGACGTGGTGGGTGGGAGAAATCCGGCGTGGTGGGTGGGAGAGATCCGCGCCCGCGACCTCGGCTCAGAGCAGGTCGCCGAGCCAGCTGCCGTTGTTGTAGTCGATCTCGGTGGTGCCGTTGAGGATCGTCGGGGTCCCGACCTTGCGACCGGTGTTCTCCAGCTCGGCCTGCCCGGCCTGCGAGGCCCGCTTGGCCTGGTCGACGTCGGCTCCGGCCGAGATGCACTGCTGCGCCTCGGCCGACGCCCCGACCCCGCCCGCCAGGGCGGCCAGCTGCTCGTTGGACAGGTCCGACCCGGACTGCTCCTCCGGCTGGTTCTCCGGGCTGTAGAGCGCGGCGTGGAACGCGGGGTAGGACGCACCGCTGCCGTCCGAGGCGACGCACAGCGCGGCCCCGGCGGCCCGGCTGGAGTAGTCACCGCTGGCGGAGTCCCGGTTCAGGAAGTCGAGGGCGTGGTACCGGACGGCAAGGGTGCCGGCGTCCTGTGCCTGCGCGATCTGCTTGCCGTACTTGCCCTCGAACTGCCCGCAGACGGGGCAGAGGAAGTCCTCGTAGGCGTCGAGGGTGACCCCGGCGTCCGGGGAGCCGACCGTGACGACGCCGTCGGTCACCGTGACCGCCGCGGTGCCGGCCGAGCCGGGGCCGGCGTTGGTGGTCGAGGTCCGTGCGCTGTTCAGGACGATGCCCCCGACGACGACGGCCACGACCAGCACGACGCCGAGCGCCGCGACGAGCGTGCCGCGCCCGCCCTGGGTGGGCCGGGCTGCGGTCACCACCTTCTTGCCCGCACCCGTGCCGCCCGGCCTCGCCGCACTGCCGCGCCTGCCCTTGCTGGTGTTGCTGCCGCTCACTGCGGGTCGCCTCCTGCTGTCGTCGTCGGTCTCGTCGGTGCTTCGGAGCTGCCCTGCTCCACGGGTCGGGAGCCCGGTCCGAGCGTCCCCCAGCTGCCCGGCCGCCACACCAGCCAGGCGGCCAGCGCGGTGAACCCGACGTCGCGCGCGATCTCCACGACGTAGGTTCCCGCACCCGCGTCGGCGACCGCCCCGCCGCCACCGAAGCAGCCGCAGTCGATGCTCAGCCCGCGGGCCCAGGACGAGGCGACCCCGGCGATGAACACGGTCAGCACGAGCGCCGAGACGACCGCGACCGGCCGGACCGCGAGCCCGAGCAGCAGCAGCAGACCCAGGCCGATCTCCAGGAACGGCAGGACCAGCGCCACCGGTCCCACCACCGGCTCGGGCAGCACCTGGTAGGCCCGGACGGCCTGCTCGGTCTGCAGCGGGTCGACCGCCTTGACGGAGCCCGCGACCAGCCAGACCACCACCAGACCGAGGCGGCTGACGGTGCTCACGGCCGTCGACCAGGCAGGTGGGCGCACCGTGCCAGGCTAGAAGGTCTCCCGGTGGGATTCCTGGTCGAGCGTCGCGTCGAGGTCGGTGAGCCGGTGCATGGTGGCCACCGCCCGTGCGGTCCGGTGGTTGGCGGCCAGGCGCTCGCGGTGGCGGTGGGTGAAGGCCCAGTACCCAGCGGTGAACGGGCAGGCATCCTCCCCCACCCGGACCTTCGGGTTGAAGGCACAGCCGGAGCAGTGGTCGGTCATCGTGTTCAGGTACGCACCGCCCGAGGTGTACGGCTTGGTCGCGATCAGGCCGCCGTCGGCGTGCTGGCTCATCCCCACCACGTTCACCGGCATCACCCAGGCGAAGCCGTCGACGAAGGTGGTGGCGAACCACTCGGTCAGCGCTCTCGGGTCGTACCCGCGCTGCAGGGCGTGGCTGCCCAGCACCATCAGCCGCGGGATGTGGTGCACCCAGCCGCGGTCGCGGACCCCGTTCACGGCGTCGGACAGGCAGGCCGCGGTGACCGCGTCACCGTCGAGCTCGGTCATCCAGCTCGGCAGCGGCGCGTGCGCGTCGAGGGCGTTGCGGTCGAGGTAGGACTCCCCCAGGTGCCAGTAGAGGTGCCACACGTACTCCCGCCAGCCCAGCACCTGGCGGACGAAGCCCTCGACGCTGGCCAGCGGGGCGTCGCCGGCCGCGTGGGCGGCCTCGGCGGAGCGGACGACCTCCAGCGGGTGGAGCAGGCCCAGGTTCATCGGGACGCTGAGCAGCGAGTGGGCCATCGGCCAGTCGGCGGCCATGACCGCGTCCTCGTGGGGGCCGAACGCGGGCAGCCGGGTGTCGACGAACTGGGCCAGGGCCTGCTCGGACTCCGCCCGGGTCACCGGGAACAGCCGGGGCCCGTCCACGCCGACGGGGTCCAGCTCCCCCGCGGCGACCATGGCGTCCAGGTCGGTGCGGACCTGGGCGTCGATGGCGTCCTCGGTGGGCCACCAGGGCGGCTCGACGCCGAGGGTGGCGCGGCCCTTCGGCGGCTTCTCCCGGTTCTCCGCGTCCAGGTTCCAGGTGCCGCCCACCGGCTCGCCCGCGTCCAGCAGCACCTCGAAGCGGCGGCGCTGGTCGCGGTAGAACGCCTCCATCCGGAAGCTCTCCCGCCCGTGCGCCCACTCCGCGAACTCGGCCCGGCCCAGGGCGAAGGTGGGGGTGGGCAGCACCGCCTCGACGAGACCCTCCTCGGCGAGGCGGTGCACGAACGCCTCGGCCGCCCGCGAGGTGGGCTCGTGGACCAGCACCGGACGGCCCACCTGGACCAGCGCCTCGCGGTAGGTCTCGGTGCGCAGGTGCAGGGCGCGCTCGCCCAGCTCGTCGGCGAGGTGCCGCAGCCCGGAGAGCACCAGGTGCAGCTTCTGGCGGTGGTAGCGGCGCCGGCGCAGCGAGGTGGCGGCCTCGACGAGCAGCACCTGCCGGTGCGCGTGCTCGGGGCTCGAGTGGACGTGCGGGCCGAGCTGGTCGGCGAAGACCCAGAGCGGGGTGTCGTCGGTCATCGGGTGATCGTCACGCAGCCGAGGCGGACCCGCCCGTTCAGACGAGCTCGTCCAGGCGGCGGGCGTAGGTGGTCACCGGGTAGGCGGCGACGAACCCGCCCGCCTCGGCGAGCGCCTCTTCCGCGCCCGCCTCCTCGACGAGCGCGGCGACCAGGGTGGCCCCGGCGTCGAACAGGTCCTGCCCGACCGCGGTGAGCAGCGCGGTGCCGATCCCCCGCCGCCGCCGCGAGGGCCGCACCACCACGTGCTCCACCACGCCGACGGCGGCGCTCCCGGTGCCGCAGTACCCCAGGGCGGTGCCCACGACCCGGTCGAGCTCGACGCCGACGACCACGAGCAGGACGGTGCGCGGGTCCTCCAGGCGGTGGCCGAGCACCGTCAGCAGCGCGTCGGTCCCCCCCTCGGGCAGCTCGACGGCGTCGGCCAGGAGCTCGGCGATGCCCACCAGGTCGTCGTCGGCGGCGGGGCGGACCCCGGTCGTGGCGTCCTCCGACGGGGTCAGCCGCACGACGGTCCACCGCTCGGCGACGGCGAACCATCCCGCCTCGTCGGCCAGGCCCTGGATCTCGGCAACCGTGGTGGGCGAGGCGTGCACCAGCGCCTCCGCCTTGCCCGCGTCGGCGAAGGTCTGCTCCAGCGCGAGCAGGGTGGACCCGAGCGGTGCGCGGGCCCCGTCGAGGGCCACGGCGAAGCTGCCCGAGGGCAGCGGGCTGCCCGGGTGCACGACCACGCGGGCGCAGCCGACCCGACCGACCGTGCCGTGGCGGACCGCACCCGCGGCGAGCAGCGCGTCCTCGACCCGCTCGGCCAGCAGGCGAGCGGCCTCGGGGGACAGCAGCGCCGGGTCGTCGGGGTCCTGCAGCGGGTCGGTCACGCGAGCCCCGTCACGAGCGGACCGTCATCGCAGCACCCCGTCGACCAGGGACTGGGCCTGCTCCTGCACCTGGGCCAGGTGCTCGGGCCCGCGGAAGCTCTCGGCGTAGATCTTGTAGACGTCCTCGGTCCCGGACGGGCGCGCCGCGAACCAGGCGTTCTCGGTGACGACCTTGAGCCCGCCGATGGCCGCCCCGTTGCCCGGGGCCTCGGTCAGCGTCGCGGTGATGGGCTCGCCGGCCAGCTCGGTGGCGGTGACGTCCGACGCCGACAGCCGGCCCAGCTTCGCCTTCTGCTCCCGGTTGGCGGGGGCGTCGGTGCGCGCGTAGGCGGGGTCGCCGTGGCGCGAGACCAGCTCGGCGTAGCGCTGTGACGGGCTCGTCCCCGTCGTCGCGAGGATCTCCGCACCGAGCAGGGCGAGCAGCAGGCCGTCCTTGTCGGTGGTCCAGGTGGTGCCGTCGTGGCGCAGGAACGACGCCCCGGCGCTCTCCTCGCCCCCGAAGCCCACGGAGCCGTCGAGCAGGCCGGGGACGAAGTGCTTGAACCCGACCGGGACCTCCAGCAGCGTGCGGCCGAGCTCGGCGACGACGCGGTCGATCATCGACGAGCTGACCAGGGTCTTCCCGACGGCCGCGGTCGCTCCCCAGCCGCGGCGGGAGAACAGGTACTCGATGGCGACCGCGAGGTAGTGGTTGGGGTTCATCAGACCGGCGTCGGGGGTGACGATGCCGTGGCGGTCGGCGTCGGCGTCGTTGCCGGTGGCGATGTCGTAGGCGTTCCCGTCCTTCATCGCGCGGACCAGGGAGGCCATCGCGTTCGGCGAGGAGCAGTCCATCCGGATCTTGCCGTCGGTGTCCAGCGTCATGAACGCCCACCGCGGGTCGACCTCGAGGTTCACCACGGTGAGGTCGAGGCGGTGGCGCTCGGCGATCTCGCCCCAGTAGTGCACCGCCGCGCCCCCGAGCGGGTCCGCGCCGATGCGCACCCCCGCCGACCGGATCACGTCCAGGTCGAGCACCGAGGGCAGGTCGTCGACGTAGTGGCCCAGGAAGTCGTACGTCCCGGGCTTCGGGTCCGCGGTGCGGCGGACGCCCACCAGGTCCGCGCGCAGCAGCTCGTTGGCGCGGTCCGCGATCCACCCGGTGGCCTCGGACCCGGCCGGGCCGCCGTGGGGCGGGTTGTACTTGAAGCCCCCGTCACGGGGCGGGTTGTGGCTGGGGGTGACCACGATCCCGTCAGCGTTCGCGCCGTCACGGTTGAGCCGCAGGATCGCGTGGCTCACCGCGGGGGTGGGGGTGAAGCCGTCCCGGGAGTCCACCAGCACGTCGACGTCGTTGGCGGCCAGCACCTCCAGGGCGGTCGAGAACGCCGGCAGGCTCAGCGCGTGGGTGTCGCGCCCGACGAGCAGCGGCCCCGTGGTGCCCTGGGCCAGGCGGTACTCGCAGATCGCCTGGGTGGTGGCCAGGATGTGCGCCTCGTTGAACGCGGTGTCCAGGCTGGAGCCGCGGTGCCCGGAGGTGCCGAACACGACCTGTTGGGCCGGGTCCTCCGGGTCGGGCGTGCGCTCGAAGTACGCGGCCTCCAGGGCGGCGAGGTCGACGAGGTCCCCGGGCTGGGCGGGCTGTCCTGCGCGGGGGTGGGCCATGCCGCCCATCTTGGCCCGGCGGCCGTCCTCGGCGCGACCCCCGGGCGGCTCCTCCTCCGCGGGCGGGGACCCGGTCAGCGGGCCACCGCGTACCCGAGCGCCGCGAGCGCCAGCCCGGCCACCACGCTCGTCGCGACGTAGACCCCCGCCACCCGGGCCCGGCCGCCCTGCGCCAGCGACGCGGCCTCGTAGCTGAACGTCGAGTAGGTGGTGTAAGCCCCGCAGAAGCCGGTGCCCAGCAGCGCGGCGGCGGTGGGTCCGAGGGCGAGACCGGTGAGCAGCCCCAGCAGCAGGCACCCCGAGAGGTTGACGACCAGCGTGCCGAAGGGGAAGCGCGAGGAGTGCCGGGCGGTGACGGCCTGGTCCACCAGGTAGCGGGCGGGTGCGCCGAGCGCGGCCCCCAGCACGACCCACAGCGCGGTCACGCGGTCACCCGGCACAGCGCGGTCACGCGGTCACCAGCCCCAGCGCGGTCACGTCTTCCCACCCACGCGCCGGGTCGTCGTGATCCCCAGCCACGACGCCCCCAGCGCCAGCGCCAGGGTGAGCACCGCGTAGACGACCGCGACGCCGCCGGAGTCCCGGGTCACCGACTCCACCGCGTACGTGGAGAACGTGGTGAACCCGCCCAGCACCCCGGTCCCCAGGAAGGGCTTGACGAGGCGGTGGGGGCGCCGCAGCTCGGTGAGGACCACGGTGAGCGCCCCCAGCGCGAGGGCCCCGAGGACGTTCTCGAGCACGGTGGAGAGCGGGAACCCCCCGGAGTGGGGCAGCGCGGTGTTCAGCCCCAGCCGGCCCAGCGCGCCGAGTGCGCCGCCGGCAGCCACCACGGCCACCACGGGACCGTGGAACCCCAGCAGCCCGACGTCCGGGTCGTCGGGGCGCGTCACGGTCAGCAACCTAGCCCGGAACAGAACCGCCCCCGCGGCCGGTTGGACCGATCATGACTGCACCCAACGCCTCGGCCGCCGACACCTTCGACCTGGCCGGGGTGGGCACCATCAACCGGCTCGGCTACGGCGCCATGCGCATCACCGGCGAGGGCATCTGGGGCGAGCCCGCCAGCCGGCAGACCGCGGGCGACGTGCTGCGCCGCGCCGTCGAGCTGGGCGTGAACTTCATCGACACCGCCGACTCCTACGGCCCGGACGTCTCCGAGGAGATCATCGCCGAGGCCCTGCACCCCTACGCCGACGGTCTCGTCATCGCGACGAAGGCCGGCCTCGCCCGCACCGGGCCGGACCAGTGGATCCCGCTGGGCCGCCCGGAGTACCTGCGCCAGCAGGCCGAGAAGAGCCTGCGCCGCCTCAAGCTCGACGTGATCGACCTGTTCCAGCTGCACCGCATCGACCCCGAGGTCGACCGCGCCGACCAGTTCGGCGTGCTGAAGGAGCTGCAGGACGAGGGCAAGGTCAAGGCACTGGGCCTGTCCCAGGTCTCCGTGGAGGAGATCGAGGCCGCGGCCGAGGTGTTCACCGTCGCGACGGTGCAGAACCGCTACAACCTGACCGACCGCACCGACGCCGACGTCGCGAAGTACTGCTCGGAGCGGGGCATCGGCTTCATCCCGTGGGCGCCGGTCTCCGCCGGCGAGCTGGCGCGCCCCGGTGGCCCGGTGGACGCGATCGCGGAGAAGATGGGGCTCAGCCACGCCCAGGTCGCCCTGGCCTGGATCCTGCAGACCTCACCGGTGAACCTCCCGATCCCGGGGACCGGCTCGGTGGCACACCTGGAGGACAACATGGGCGCCGCGGGTGTCGAGCTCTCCGGGGACGACGTCGCCACCCTGTACGCCGCCGCCTGAGCCCGAGGTGGACACTCGGGTGATCCGCGCCACCCCGTGGTGCGGAACCCGAGGAGGTTGACGTGACCACGCCGCTGCACCGCACCCTGCCGCCCGGACTGCCCGCCGAGCTCGACGTACCGCCGGTCGATGTCGGCTCCGTCCTGCGTGGGGCCGCCTCGCGGTACGGCGACCGGGTGGCGTTCCACCAGGACGGCGTCGAGATCAGCTTCACCGAGCTGCTCGCCCGGGCGTCGACGGTGGCCCACGGGCTGCGGGCACTGGGGGTGGACCCGGGCGACGTGGTGGCCGTGCACGCCCCGAACTGCCTGGACTACCCCGCCGTGTACTACGGCGTGCTCCTGGCCGGCGCGGTGTTCTCCCCCACCAACCCGCTGCTCCCGGTGGCCGAGCTCGCCCACCAGCTGCAGGACTCCGGCGCGGTCGCGGTCCTCACCTGGGGTGCGGCCGCCCAGGCCCTGCAGGCCGTGCGCGGGCAGGTGCCGCTGCGCCTGGTGGTCACGATCGACGCCGACCTGCCGGACGCGCCCACCCTCGACCAGCTGTGCGAGGGCCGACCCACCGTGCCGCCCACCGAGCACCCGGCCCCGACCGACCTCGCGCACCTGGCCTACACCGGGGGCACCACCGGCCGCTCCAAGGGTGTCCGCCTGACCCACGCCCACGTGGTCACCAACACCCTCCAGTCGGCCTGCTGGACCACGGGCAGCGACCCGGTGCGCGACGCCGCCGGCGACCTCACCCTCGACCAGGTCGGCAGCGAGCAGGAGTGGCCGATCCGGCTCGGGCACGGGGTGTCGGTGAACCTCACGCCGTGGTTCCACGCGATGGGTGTCATCGGCTACCTCAACGTCCCGGTCCTGGCGGGGATGACGTCGGTGATCCACCAGCGGTTCGACCCGGGCGCCTACCTGGCCGACGTGGAGCGCTTCGGCGCCACCCTCATCGGCGGGGCCCCGCCGGTCTTCGTGGCCCTGCTGCGGCACCCGGACATGGCCACCCGGGACCTCACCAGCGTCCGCGGCCTCTCCTCCGGTGCGGCGCCGCTGCCCGTCACGGTCCTCGACGCGCTGGGCGCACGCTTCCCCGACGCGGTGATCGGTGAGGGCTACGGGCTCACCGAGGTGACGATGGTGGCGACGATGAACCCGGCGTGGCGCTCGGGCACCCGCAAGGTCGGCTCGGTCGGCCCGCCGTCCCAGGGCACGGAGATCCGGCTCGTCGACGGCGACGGCTCCACGGTGCCCACCGGGGAGCGCGGCGAGGTGTGCATCCGCGGGCCCCAGGTGATGGCCGGGTACCACGACCGCCCGGACGCGACCGCCGAGGTGCTCGACGCGAGCGGCTGGTTCCGGTCCGGCGACATCGGCGTCCTCGACGAGGACGGCTACCTGTCCATCGTGGACCGGGCCAAGGACATGCTCCTCTACAAGGGCTACAACGTGTTCCCCCGTGAGCTCGAGGAGCTGCTGCACGCGCACCCGGCGGTGGCCGGCGCGGCCGTCGTCGGTCGGCCCGACCTCGAGGCCGGCGAGCTGCCCGTGGCCTTCGTCGTGCTCGTCGAGGGTTCCGAGGTCACGCCCGCCGAGCTGCAGGCGCACGTCAACACCCAGGTGGTGCCGTACAAGAAGCTGCGCGAGGTGCACGTCGTCGACGCGATCCCGGTCTCCGCGGCCGGCAAGGTGCTGCGCCGCGAGCTGCGGGAGCGGGTGGGCTGAGACGACCACCGGAACGCACTCGAGCCCGGTACCTCCAGGTACCGGGCTCGGGTGTTCTCGCAGGGGGTGGAGGTGCCGGGAATCGAACCCGGGTCCTCCGCCGGCTCACCAGGGCTTCTCCGTGCGCAGTCGGCTACGTCTCTGCTCGGACCTCCTGATCACGCCGACGAGTCAGGATGACGGTCCCAGCCGCTGTTTGGTGTCCCCAGCGGGTCCGCGGCCGACCCGCTGGGTAAGAGCCCTCTAGTCGATGCCAGGGTCCGGGGCGAGGGCACACCCGGTCTGACAGAGTCGCTACTCGCTC
>JBBSUN010000076.1:0-10842 GCA_038234335.1 Mycobacteriales bacterium | reverse complement strand
GTGTGGTCCTCAGCGTGAGCGGTCGTGTCAGAACCACCACTCAAGCCCGATGGGCCACACCCGCCCCACACGACACACCGGTCACGGCACAACGGACGCCCAGGTCACAGGCCCACGAGCCGACTTTGCCGGGGCCCTGCCGCTGCCGCCTGTCGAGCTGGCACCGCTGTTCTCGCTCTTGGAGCAGGACGTCAGGGCAAGCGTGGCGGCGGCAAGCACCACAACTCCCCGGACGGTGCGATTGCGCAAGATCGTCTTCACTGCTGACTCCTTCGTCGTGTGGCATTCCTCACTCAGGAGTGAACACCGCTCAACGACGTTTACTAAAGAATTTAGGCAGAGATCGCACGTAACGGATCAGACACGATCAGGCGCGGGGTACGTCCTCGACCAGGCATGCCTCGGTGCGCGCCCGCTTCGGCCGACCGCGTGCGGCCGCCAGGAGTGACGCGCTCATCGCCACGGCCTCGGTCCTGCATCGTCCAGCCTGGAGCAGAGCGAGGCAGCTGCAGCCGGTCGACACGAGCGAGGACGGCCCGCGTCGAGCGCTCATTGACCGGTTGGTCAGTTCAGTTTGCCGTGTGCCCGTCGCGTCCCACTGCGGCCAGGTGCACCACGACGCCGACCTCGCGGAAGGCGTCCAGCTGCTCCGATTCGGCAGCGGAGTTGATCACCAGGTGCTCGATCATCTCGACCGGGATGGTTTGCACCATCTTCTCGAGGCCCAGCTTGGAGTCGTCTGCGAGCACCACGGCCTCGTCGGCGGTGGCAAGCATGGCCTTGTCGATTCCGGCTACGGCCGAGTTCGGAGTGGAGAGGCCGCGCTCAGGCGTCAGGCCGTTGCCAGACAGGAAGACCTTGTTGGTTCGGACCCCCTGCAGGGATCGTTCCGCCGCGCTCCCGACCAGGGCGAGGATGCTGCCCCGCAGGTTGCCCCCGGTCATGATCACGTCCACGCCACGGGCACCGGCCAGGGCCTGAGCCACCAGCAGGGAGTTCGTGACGACCGTCAGGTCGTGAAACCCCACGAGGCAGCGAGCCAGCGCCTGGGTGGTGGAACCCGCTCCGATCGCGATGGCCTCGCCCGCGTTGACCAGCGTAGCGGCGAGGGCGCCGATCGCGGCCTTCTCGTCAGCCGCCACGTGCGACTTCTGCTGGTAGGTGGCCTCCCGGCTGAAGCCGCCGGCGGCCACCGCACCACCGTGCCGACGGTCGAGCAGGCCGTCGGCCTCGAGCACACGGAGATCCCGACGGATGGTGACTTCAGAGGTGTCCACCGCCCGCGCCAGCTCTTTGATGGCCACAGCGCCGGTGCTCTGCACGAGCTCGAGAATGGCCTTGCGGCGCTCATCGGCGAACATGAAACGACAGTACTGCCGTCTCGGCGGACCGGGACCACCCCACCTTCCGCCAGTTTTTGTCTCCACCACTGCGCGGACTCGGGGCGCGTCACCCACGTCTGTGCTGGTGGTGCTGAGTCCGGATTCGTGACCTAGGCCCGGACGGTCATGATCTCGGCGCCGTCCTCGGTGATGGCGATGGTGTGCTCGCTGTGCGCGGTCCGGCAGCCCGTCGCGCTGCGCAGCGTCCAGCCGTCGTCGTCGGTGACGAGCTCGTCGGTGTCGACCATGATCCACGGCTCCAGGGCCAGCAGCAGGCCCGGGCGGAGCTTGTAGCCGCGGCCCGGGCGACCGGTGTTGGCCACGTGCGGGTCCTGGTGCATGGTCGAGCCGATCCCGTGCCCGCCGAAGTCGGTGTTGACGGAGTACCCGGCGTCGGTCAGGACGGAGCCGATGGCGTGGGAGAGGTCGCCCAGGCGCGCGCCCGGACCGGCGGCGGCGATCCCGGCGGCCAGCGCCCGCTCGGTCGTCCCGATCATCGCGACGCTCTCCGCGGGCCGGGCGTCGCCGACGACGACGCTCAGCGTCGAGTCCGACGCGATCCCGTCGAGGACGACGGCGAGGTCGAGGGAGAGCAGGTCGCCGTCGACGAGGGCGTAGTCGTGCGGGAGCCCGTGCAGCACCGCGTCGTTGACCGAGGTGCAGATGTGGTGTCCGAACGGGCCGCGACCGAACGACGGCGCGTAGTCGACGTAGCAGGAGGTGGCGCCGGCGGCGACGATCATCTCCTTCGCCCACCGGTCTATCTGGAGCAGGTTCACCCCGGGCTCGGCGCGCGCCCGCAGGGTCGACAGGATGGTGCCGACCAGGGCGCCCGTGGCCCGGGCGCGGGGCAGCTGGCTCGGGCTCAGGATCTCGATCACCGCCCCATCATCCCCGGAGCAGCTCCACCACCGCGACGAGGGCGAAGATCGCGAACACGACCCCGGCGACGCGCTGGATGAGCTGCACGGGCAGCCGGTGGGCGACCTTGGCCCCGACGAGGACCGCGATCGTGGCGACCAGGGCGAGCGCGAGCCAGGCCCCGATCCCCACGGAGAACGGGTCGGCGTAGCGGGCGGCGAGCGCGGCCACGGCGAGCTGGGAGGCGTCACCCCACTCGGCGGCGAACAGCACCCCGAAGCTGGTCAGCGAGATCCGCCACCACGGCAGGGCCTCCCGGTCGGCCGCGGCCTGCGCCGACTCCTCCTCGTCGGCCGCGCCGAACCCCTCGCGCAGCAGCAGGACCGCGCCGAGGGCGAACAGCACGGCCACGACGGCCGTGACCACGGGGGCCGGCAGCAGCCGCAGGGCGCTGCCGAAGGCCACGGCGATGACCACCTGCACCGCGAAGGCGAGCACCACCCCGAGCAGCACCGCACGGGGGCGGCGGTAGCGGGTGGTCAGGACGAGCGTGGCCACGAGCGTCTTGTCGGGCAGCTCGACGGGGAAGATGATGACGAACGTCGTCAGCGCGACGGCGAGGCTGAGCACGGGCGCACGGTAGCGGAGGTCGGCCCTAGGGTTGGCCCGTGCCGCGCACCGCGTACCTGGGACCGCCCGGGACCTTCACCGAGGCGGCCGCGACCCGCCTCGTCGAGGGCGAGCTGGTGGCGGCCGGCACTCCGACCGAGGCGCTGGAGCTGCTCCGCTCCGGCGCGGTGGACGCCGCGGTCGTGCCGATCGAGAGCTCGGTGGAGGGTGCGGTGCCCGCCACCGTCGACGCCCTGGCCACCGGCCACCGGCTCCAGGTCATCGCGGAAGCCGTGCTGCCGGTGCGCTTCTCGGTGCTGGTCCGGCCCGGCTCGGCCGCTCCGCAGACCGTCGCCACCCACCCGCACGCCGCCGCCCAGGTCCGGGCGTGGCTCGCGGAGCACCTGCCCGACGCCACCCTCACCCTCACCGGCTCGACCGCGGCGGCCGCCGAGGACGTCGCCGCCGGCCGGGTCGACGCCGCCGTCGCCACCGCCCTGGTCGGACAGCGCCTCAGCCTGCACCCGCTCGCGGAGGACGTGGCCGACGTGCGGGACGCGGAGACCCGGTTCGTGCTGGTCACCCGCCCGGGCGCGCCCCCCGCACCCACGGGCTGCGACCGGACGTCGGTGATCCTCGGGCTGGCCAACACCCCGGGCGCCCTGGTCGCGGCGATGGCGGAGTTCGCCGTCCGCGGCATCGACCTCACCCGGATCGAGAGCCGCCCCACCCGCACCGGCCTGGGCACCTACCGCTTCTCCCTCGACTGCGTGGGCCACGTCGAGGACCCGATGGTCGCGGAGGCCCTCGCGGCCCTGCACCGCCGCTGCGAGGACGTCCGCTTCCTCGGCTCCTGGCCCGCGGCGACCGGCGACGGTGCCCCCCCGGCGGACCCGTCGCCGTCCGTGGCCTGGGTCGAGGGTCTCCGGCGCGGGATCTAGCCCGGGGCCCGCGCGTGCCCGGGCGATCGGAGGGCACCGTCCGTCGTCGCCGACGCTGAGACCGCCGCGGGACCGGGTCAGCCCCAGCCCAGCTCGTGCAGCCGCTCCTCGGCGATCCCGAAGTGGTGCGCCACCTCGTGGACCACGGTGACCGCGACCTCCTCGACCACCTCGTCGGGGTCGTCGCACAGCTCCAGCAGGGCGTCGCGGTAGATGGTGATCGTGTCCGGCAGCGCCCCGGAGTAGGACGAGTCCCGCTCCGTCAGCGCGATGCCCTGGTAGAGCCCCAGCAGTCCGGGCTCCTCGGGGTGGCGGGCCTCGACGAGCACCACCACGTTGTCCATACCCGCCGCGAGCGCCGGGGGCACCAGGTCCAGCGCGTCCCCCACCAGCTCGTCGAAGCGCTCCGCGGAGAGCTCGACGGGCACCGCTCAGCCCGCCGTCGTCGGCGGCAGGGTCCGAGGCAGGGTCGGAGCAGGGGTCGGGGTCGGCGCGGGCGTGCTGCTCGCGCCGTCCTGCGGGGCGCCCGGGGGCACCTGCGAGCTCGTGGCGGGGCCGGGGGAGATCGACGTCGCCGTCGGGGCCGCGGAGGCGCCCACGCTGACCGCGGTTCGGGCGTCCCCGGTCACCGGGGCGAATCCACCGCCGGCCAGCTGGTGGCCCACCGAGCAGTTCACCTTGTGGCTGCCCGCGTCCCAGCTCACCCGGGCCAGGTCGTCCCAGAACACGGTGAGCCCGTCGGTGGCCCCGCTGCCTGTGTAGGCGGCCGCCGCCGCGTCGCAGGTGGTCTCCAGGTAGGCGTCCTGGTCGGCGGCGCCCGGGTACGAGGTCGGGTACTTCGTCGCGAGGTCGACGACGGCGACGGCCTCGGAGGCGTGCGCGGTGTCGCAGTCCACCGGCTCGGTCGGCTCGGTGCCGTCGATGCCCAGGCAGGTGCCGACGGCGACCACGTCGGACTGGTCGGACGCCGCGACGGTGCCGGTGGTCGGGAACAGCGTGCCGAGCCGGCCCACGCTCTGCAGGCCGCAGCGCACCGTCCGGTCCCCGGAGGCCCACGCGGGGGCGCCCGGGTTGATGAGGCCGACGGTGAACCGGCCGTCGGGGTCGAAGGCACCGTCGAGGTAGGTCCGGACCGCGGGCGTGCAGGCGGTGGTGCGCACCACGGAGAGCTCGGTGCTGGACGGCGTGGTCCCCGGCACCCGGTCCCCCACGTCGACGACCGCAGCCACCTCGAACAGGTGCGGCTGCGAGCACCGCGTCGCGGTGATGTCGGCGGCGTCGGCCGCCGTCCAGGTGAGGCAGGTGCCCGGCTGGGCCTCGACCACGGCCTGCTCGGCCGGCGACGTAGCCGCCTCGACCGGGGCCGCTGCCGTCCGCGGGCCGAGCGCCTGCGGCCCCGCCACGACCACGGTGAGCCCCGCCGCCACCAGCGCGCCGGTGGTCGCGAGCAGCAGCAGCGACCGGGTGGCGCCGGGTGCCCGGGTGCGGGGGTGGGAGGGGACGGAGGACATCGCACCCATGATGACAGCCTCGGGATGACCGCCCCGGCTCGCACCGTCGGTGTCCCGTCGCGCATCCTTCCGACCATGACCACGCAGCGGAACACGTCCCTCGTCGGCGGTGGACCGGCGGGCGACGCGGTGCACGGGCACAGCTCGGCCGCCCCCGCGCAGCGCTCGCTCATCGAGGACTACGCGATGATCGGCGACCTCGAGACGGTGGCGCTGGTGAACCGGCGCGGCTCGGTGGACTGGCTGTGCCTGCCCCGCTTCGACGGCGGCGCCTGCTTCGCCGCGCTGCTGGGCGACGAGCAGAACGGGCACTGGCAGATCACCCCGACCGCGGAGGTCACCGCCTGCGAGCGCCGCTACCGGGGCCCGACGATGGTCCTGGAGACGGAGATGACCACCGCCACCGGCACCGTGCGCATCACCGACTGGATGCCGCCGCGCGACACCACCGTCGACCTCTACCGCCAGGTGGAGTGCCTCGAGGGCGAGGTGGAGCTGCAGATGCGCTACACGCTGCGCTTCAACCACGGTGCGGTGGTGCCGTGGATGAACCGGCACACCGAGGACGGCGAGACCGACCCGCGCCTGGTCGCCACCGCCGGGCCGGACGCGGTGATCCTGCGCGGGCACGTGCTGCCCCACCCGGTGGACTCGACCGCGGTGCACTCGGCCACCTTCACCGTCACCCCGGGCGCCCAGCACACCTGGTCCCTGCAGTGGTTCTCCTCCATCACCGACCCGCCACCCGCCCCGGACGTGGCGCAGCAGCTCGCGAACACGCTGCAGTTCTGGGAGGAGTGGGCTGGTCGTGGCACCTACGCGGGGCCGCACCACGAGGCGGTGGAGCGCTCCCTGCTCACGCTGAAGGCGCTCACCTACGGCCCGTCCGGCGGCATCGTCGCCGCCCCGACGATGGCCCTGCCGGAGGTGCTCGGCGGCGAGCGGAACTGGGACTACCGGTACTGCTGGCTGCGCGACTCCACCCTCACCCTGAACGCGCTGGTCGGCGACGGCTACCTCGACGAGGCCGTCGCCTGGCGGCGGTGGCTGCTGCGCGCGATCGCCGGGGAGGCGTCCAGCATGCAGATCCTCTACGGCGTGATGGGGGAGCGGCGCATCCAGGAGTGGGAAGCCGACTGGCTCTCGGGGTACGAGGGCTCCACCCCGGTGCGGGTGGGCAACGCCGCCGCCGGGCAGGTGCAGCTGGACGTGTTCGGCGAGGTGATGGAGGCGCTCTACCTGGCCCGGCGTGCGGGCATGGAGGCCTCCGACCTCGCCTGGTCGCTGCAGCGTTCCCTGATGGAGCACCTGACCACGATCGGGCAGCAGGAGGACCGCGGCATCTGGGAGGTCCGCGGACCCGCCCGGTACTTCACCCACTCCCGCGTCATGGTGTGGGTGGCGCTGGACCGGTCGGTGAAGATGGTCGAGGAGTTCGGCGTCGAGGGCCCGGTCGACGAGTGGCGCGCGCTGCGCGACGAGGTCCACGCCGAGGTCTGCGAGAAGGGCTGGAACGACGCGGTCGGCTCCTTCACCCAGTACTACGGGGGCACCGAGCTCGACGCCGCACTGCTGCTGATCCCCGCCGTGGGCTTCCTGCCCGGCGACGACGAGCGGGTCCTCGGGACCGTGCGGGCGATCGAGGGGACGCTGCTGCGCGGGGACGTCGTCGACCGCTACACCACCGGTGACGACGAGGGTTCCGACGGGCTCTCCGGCCGCGAGGGCGCCTTCCTCGCCTGCAGCTTCTGGTACACCGACGCGCTCCTGCTCACCGGCCGGCCGGACGAGGCGAACGCCCACTTCGAGCGGCTGCTCGCGCTGCGCAACGACGTCGGCCTGCTCGCCGAGGAGTACGACCCCGAGGCCGGCCGGCAGCTGGGCAACTTCCCCCAGGCCTTCAGCCACCTGGCCCTGGTCAACACCGCCCTGCTGCTCAGCTCCGGAGTCGCGAGCCGCTCCTCCGTCGCGCCGCGCGACTCCGTCGCTCGTGCGTGATAACTCGACCCAGGAGGCGAGGTTTCGTTCACAGCGGATACCCACGGTGGCAGTTGCGCACCGCGACGCGTCCTGACCTGGCACCATCCGGCCATGAGGACGCTGGTGGAGCGCAACCAGATCGTGCTGTGGGCAGCGGGTGGGGCGCTGCTGTGGGGTGCTCTCCGGATCTGGTTCGGCGACGGCGGTGGCATGGTGCCCGGCGAGGGCTTGGGGGTGAACCTGCTCGGAGGCCTGGTCTTCGGCGTGGCGTTCGGGGTCACGAGCACGTCGTCGGGCCGGAGCGGGAACCGGGGGCGGCGCCCCGCGCTGCAGTCGCTCCCGTACGCCCAGCGCGGCGTCGCTCGGCGGGCTGTGACCCGGGGCCCGGTTCCCGACGATCGCGAGGTGGCCTCGGTGGCGGCGGACCTGGCGGCGCTGGAGGTGGCAGAGCTGCAGCGCACCTCGGTCTCCACGACGGTGAGCCTGCTCGTCGCCACCGTCGTGGCCGTGACGCTGGCGGTCACCACGGCCGGCATCTTCTGGGGTTACGCCGTGGCCCTGGTGATGCTCCTGGCCGTGGCCCTGTGGCGACCCGTCCACCTGCGCCGCCGGATCGTGCGGCTCGAGCGCGGGTGACGGGTCAGAGCAGCCGGCTGAGCACCAGGTAGACCAGCACCCCGGCCCCGAGCAGACGTCGCAACGGGTTGACCCCCCGCGCCAGCTCGTCGACCGCCCACCAGGCCAGGGCGAGCGTGGCGACCACCCGCAGCACCGTCTCCGGCGCCGTCCACAGCCCGGTGCTGACGACCAGCCAGCGCACGACGGTGGCGCCGAGGAAGACCAGGATCGGCAGGTTCGGCCGCTGCCCCACCACCACCTCGCCGGTGCTCCGGTCGCGGACGAGCCAGTCGACGCCGCGGCGCAGGGTGGTGGTCACCGCCACGACGGTGCCCGTCGCTGCCGCACCCGGCAACCCGGGGGTGGTGCACGCGTGCACGCAGAGAAAAGTGGGTGCGCATGAGGCTCACCGCGACGCAGTCCGAGACCGACCAGGCCGCCGTCGGCGGGGCGCTGGCCCCCCTGGGTCGCGGGGCCCTCGTCGCGCTCGTCGTCGCGTCGAGCACCCGACTGGTCACCGCGGTCATGGGCGCGCTGCGGGTGGGGGTGCTGCCCGTGGTGCTGGACCCGGCAACTCCCCGCGCCGAGCTCGACGCGCTGCTCGAGGACCTGCACCCGGCCCTGGTGATCGACACCGAGGCGGCGCTGGAGGCGCTGCACGCCCACGCCCCCGCCGAGCTCGCGGCCGTGCCCCTGGGCCGCCCGGTGCACGTCACCTCCGGCACCACCGGCCGGCGCAAGGGCGTCAGCTCCGGCGTGCTGGAGCCGGCACCCGCGGCGGCGCTGTGGGCGGAGGAGGCCGACCTGTGGGGCTTCGGCCCCGACGACGTGCACCTGGTGGTCTCCCCGCTGCACCACTCGGCGCCGTTGCGCTTCGCGATGGGCACCCTGCTGGCCGGGGGCACCGTCGTGGTTCCCGGACGCTTCTCCCCGCAGGGCTTCCTCGACGTGTGCGCCGCCGAGCGGCCGACGACGACGTTCACCGCGCCCGCCCAGCTCCAGCGGCTCCAGGAGGCAGGCGGGTCGGAGGGTGCGCTCGCCGGGTTCCGGCTGATCGCCCACGCCGGGGCGCCCTGCCCGGAGGCGGTGAAGCGTTGGCTGGTCGACGTCGCGGGCGACGCGGTGTGGGAGTTCTACGGCTCCACCGAGGGCCAGTTCACAGTCTGCTCGGCCGCCGACTGGGCCGCACACCCGGGCACCGTCGGTCGCGCGCGGCCCGGGCGCACCCTGCGTGTCGACGACGACGGCACCATCTGGTGCACCGTGCCCGCCCACGCCCGGTTCACCTACCTCGGGGCGCCGGCGAAGACGGCCGCAGCCTGGCGGGGCGACGCGTTCACCGTCGGCGATCACGGGCGTCTCGACGACGACGGCCGGCTGTACCTGCGCGGACGCCGGGAGGACCTGGTCATCACCGGCGGGGTCAACGTCTACCCGCTGGAGGTGGAGCGCATCCTCGGCGCGTGCCCCGGGGTGCGGGAGGTCATGGTCCACGGCGCGGACGACGAGCGCTGGGGCCGGCGGGTGGAGGCGACCGTCGTCGGGGATGCGTCGGGGGTGGACGCCTTCGGGCGAGAGCACCTCACCGCCGCCCAGCGGCCCAAGGTGGTGCACACCGTGGACGCCCTGCCCCGCAACGCCAACGGCAAAGTGGTGCGACCGCGTCCGTAGGGTGACCGGGGTGATCGACCTGAAGCTCCTGCGTGCCGAGCCCGACGTCGTCCGCGCCTCGCAGCGCACCCGCGGGGAGGACCCGGGCCTCGTCGACCTGCTCCTGGCCGCCGACGCCGCCCGCCGCGAGGCCGTCCTGGCCGCGGACACCGCCCGCGCCGAGCAGAAGACGGTGAGCGCGCAGGTGGGCCGGCTCATGGGGGCCGCAGCGCGGGCGCGCAAGGCCGGTGAGCCCGACGCGGACGCCCAGCAGGCCGCGGCCGAGGACGCCCGCGCGAGAGCCGGGGCGCTCAGCGAGCAGGTCAGGGCCGCCGAGGCCGCCCAGTCCGCCGCCGACGCGGTGCTCGACGCCGCCCAGCGCGCCGTGTCCAACGTCGTCCAGGACGGGACCCCGGCCGGCGGTGAGGACGACTACGTGGTGCTCTCCCACCACGGTGAGGTTCCCGAGATCGCCGACCCCCGCGACCACCTGGAGCTGGCCGAGAGCTTCGGCATCCTCGACATGAGCCGCGGCGCCAAGGTCTCCGGCGCGCGCTTCTACTTCCTCACCGGTCTCGGCGCCCTGCTGCAGCTGGGCATGCTGCAGCTCGCCGCGAGCAAGGCCGTGGCCAACGGCTTCACCCTCACGGTCCCGCCGGTGCTGGTGCGCCCGGAGGTCATGGGCGGCACCGGGTTCCTGGGTGCGCACGCCGCCGAGGTCTACAAGCTGGCCGACGACGACCTCTACCTGGTGGGCACCTCGGAGGTGCCGCTGGCCGGCTACCACGCCGACGAGATCCTCGACCTGTCCGCGGGGCCGAAGCGCTACGCCGGCTGGAGCACGTGCTTCCGGCGCGAGGCGGGCAGCTACGGCCGCGACACCCGCGGCATCATCCGCGTCCACCAGTTCGACAAGGTGGAGATGTTCAGCTGGTGCAAGCCGTCCGACGCCACCGCCGAGCACCAGCGCCTGCTCGCCTGGGAGCAGGAGATGCTGGCCGCCGTCGAGGTGCCGTACCGGATCATCGACGTCGCCGGCGGCGACCTGGGCGCCTCGGCCGCCCGCAAGTTCGACTGCGAGGCGTGGGTGCCCAGCCAGCAGGCCTACCGCGAGCTGACGTCGACCTCGAACACCACCACCTTCCAGGCCCGGCGGCTCAACGTGCGCTACCGCGACGACGACGGGCGCCCGCAGACCGCGGCCTCCCTCAACGGCACCCTGGCCACCACGCGCTGGATCGTGGCGATCCTGGAGAACCACCAGCAGCCCGACGGCTCGGTGCGGGTGCC
>JBBSUN010000075.1:0-10997 GCA_038234335.1 Mycobacteriales bacterium | reverse complement strand
GCACCGCACCTTCGCTGCGGCGAACACCCTGGTCTCCACCTTCCTGAACCCGGTGTTGGCAGGACAGCTCGGTGCCGCGAGGTGGTCGCACCACGAGCTGCAGTGGGAGGTCCCGGTGGTTGAGCTCGGGTAGGCAGTGGGGTGGCCGGCGGGGCAGGCCAACCGTGCCGCCCACGTTCTGATCGAGCCCGGCCCCGAGGCGACCGCCCCGGTCTCTGGACGGTCGTCGGACAACTTCAACAAGTGAGCGCGAGAGCGTGACGGTGGCGATGGTGGGCTGCGTTCGCGACCGGGGGCAGGGGCTGTCGTAGCAGGTGTGCGGGTGCCCGCTGCCCCACCTGGTGTACTGCTGGAGGTCCCGGGCGCGTCGTGATGGGGCTGCGCCGATCGACGTTGTGGGTGGTCCGGCCCTCTCAGTGGTTGGTGCGACGTGCGACGTCGAGGTAGTGCTGGAGGTGACCCTGGGTGCGGGGGGCCGGTTCCTGGTCACCGACCGCGGTGGGCTCGACGACGCCCGGCCCGCGGTAGCCGCCGCGGATTGCGATGGCGCTGTCGCGTGGTGAGCGGTGCAGCCGCCCGGGGTGCTGGGCGAGGACGTCGTTGCCGCTGATGCGGACGACGACGTCGTTGGCGTGACCGTGGAAGTGGCGTTCGTTGTCGCTGGGGACACCGGCGTAGAGGTACACCGCGTGCGGTCGCCCGAGCAGAGCTCCCCAGTTCTGGTGGGCCACCTCGACGACGACACCGCGCCATCCGGGCCGTGGGGTGATCGCGATGGTGCCGTCGCCGTGGTCGATCTTCGCCCCGACGTCGTGGCTGGTGTAGTGGCGCAGCTCGGTGCCTGCGAGGTCAGTGCGTTGCTCCAGGGTCATGCGGGAGTACCACAGCACCCAGACCATCCACAGCAGGATCGCGCCGCCGGGAAGCGCAATGACCGCGAGCAGTACGTACGCCACGATGTTCGCGGCGTTCACCGATCGTTTCCGTTCGCCTCCTCACCGTCGGCGACGGCGGGCGCCCCTGCGGTCTTCCCAGTTGCTTTGCGACGTGTTGCCGGGGGTACGGCGAGGCCGGCGTCACGTAGCTCGGCCGCGGTCCAGCCGCCGGCGATCGCGACGGCGTACGCGGTACGCGCGGCCTCGGCGGCGGTGTCCTGCGCGGTCTTCGCGGCGGCAACAGCGTCCCCGGCCTGGCGGTGGTTGTCGATAGCGTCGCCCAGGCTGGTGACCAGGGCGATACGCGCCTGGAGCATCTTCTTCGCCGCGACGGCGGCAGCAGCCTTGCCGGTGGTGGGCTGCTCGGTCTGTGTCACGTGTGCGGTCTCCCCGTATGCCGGGACAGCGAACCAGGGTTCGTCGTCTTCCCCGTATGAAGCCGATCCTGAGCAGACGACCCCGGGTCCAGGGTGGGACACAGTCCCATCGCGCAGCGACGCCGAAGGCGCTCTTGATGCGGGGTCGTCTGTGAAGACACTACCGGCCAGGGGAGGCCGCCGCGTCAACGAAAGCCGTGGTCGAAGACCACGGCCGCGTCAACGAAAGCCGTGGTCTTCGACCACGAATCCGGGGCGCCATGCCGAGCGGCTAGCGCCACTAGTCACGGAGCAAGTTATCCAATCACCTAGGTGATTGGGCCTGCGGCGCTGGCCTTGGGGGCGGCCAGGGGTCACACTGGGTGTGAACGCTGCGCTGGGCCAGGGGTCGGTGGGCGCGGGCCGGCGGGGCGACACCAGGGGAGGGGCAGCGATGAGCGAGGACAGCGACAGCGGTGAGAGCGGTGATACCGCTGCACAGCCGGTGGTCGCTTCTGTCCCGGCGGGCCGGGGTCCGCGGCGGCGGCGGCGGGTGCCGGGTGGTCGGCCGCATCAGGTGAATTCGGTGTTCACCTCTGAGGAGTTCGCGGTGGTGTGCGCGCGGGCGGCGGGACTGCGGATGACGGTGCCGCACTACTTGGCGCACGTGGCGTTGGCGGGTGGGCGGGACAACGCCCGGGTGGTGGAGCAGCACCAGCTGGTGTTGCACCAGTTGGTGATGATGACCGCGCAGGTGCGGCGGGTGGGGCAGAACGTCAACCAGGTGCTGCGGCTGTTGCAGGGCACCGGGGAGGTGGCCCGGCAGGCGGGCAGCACCTTGGCGGCGACGGAGCGGACCATGCTGGCGTTGGAGGCGCAGGCCGCGCAGTGGGTCCCGTCGGGGTCGGTTGATGATGTGCCGCGGTACCGCTGGTGATCTGCAAGGCCGCCCCCCGGGGTGGGCGGGTGCGGGGGTTGGTGGAGTACCTGTTCGGGCCGGGACGCTCAGACCAGCACACCGACCAGCATGTGGTCGCCGCCTACGACGATGTCCTCGTGGGCGACACCGGGCAGACCGAGGTGGGTCGGGCGATGCTCGCCGCGGAGCTGGACTTCCCCCGGCGGGCGTTCGCCCCGGAGATCACCGAGGGCCACGTCTACCACGTGGCGATCAGCAGCAAGGGCGGTGTCGACCGGGATCTGACCGACGACGAGTGGCGCGAGGTCGCGGAGAGCACCGCGCAGCGGTTGGGGTTCAACGCCGGCGGCGACGGGGCCGGGGGTGATGGGGCCGGGGGTGATGGGACGGGGGTGCGGTGGGTGGCGGTGCGCCACGGCCACAGCTCCGGGGGCAACGACCACATCCACCTGGTGGTGAACCTGGTGCGGGAGGACGGGCGCACCCATCACTTCGCCCGACCGGACTGGACGGTGCTCCGTGAGGTCGCCGCCGAGGTCGAGCAGAGGTTCGGGTTGACGGTGACCGGGGCGGCGAAGACGGGGACCCCGGGGATGTCCCGGTTGGAGGTCGAGACCCAGCGGGCCACCCGGGTGGAGTCCCCGCGGGAGCGGCTGCGCCGCGGGGTGCGGTCCTCGGCGACCGCCGCCCGTACGGAGTCGGAGTTCGTGGGTCTGCTGCGGGCCGAAGGGCTCGTGGTCCGACCGCGCTGGGCCACCGGGGGACGAGACACCATCGTCGGGTACTCGGTGGCCCGGGCCACCGACCCGCGTGCGGGCGAGCCGCTGGTGTGGTTCGGCGGCGGCAAGCTCGGTCGGGACCTGACCCTGCCTGCCCTGCGGCAGGGGTGGGAGCCCGACCCCGATGCGGCGGTGGCGTGGCGGGCGGTGGACCCGGCCTCAGCCGCGGCAGGGCGCGCCGCCGGACGTGGTGGGCCCGCACCGGTGCGTGGGGTGCGGGTGGGGCCGTCCCCGGAGGCGCTGGCCGAGGCGGCAGTACGCGTGCAGCACGTAACCCAGGCGTTGGGGGCGGTGCCCCTGTATGACGCCGCGGCGTGGTCGGCGGTGGCCCGGGACACCGCCGGGGTCCTGTCGGCGCTGTCGCAGCGGGTCGGGGGCGAGCAGGGCATCGGGTTGGTGAAGGCCGCGCACGCCATGAGCCGAGCCGTGGTCCGGGAGCCCCGCACCCACGTGCCGGCATCCCCGCATGCAGTGTCCCTGTCGCACGTGGCCCGGGCCGCCCTCACCGTCACGGCGGCCGCGCAGGGTGGCTCCGCCGGCACGGTGGTCCTGCTCACCCAGCTCGTGGCCCTGGCGCGGGCGGTCGCTGAGGCTCAGCGGGCTGCTGGGCGTCTCGTCCAGGCACAGGCGGCACTCGATGCGGTGCAGCACGCGCGGGCATCTCTCGGGGCGCTGGGTGGGCCGCGGCCCCTGCCCACCGCGGCCGCGGTGGGTGTGCCCGTCGTCGACGGTGGTCGGGTGAAGACGGCGGTGGAGCTGATGCGCGAGGCCACGGGCCCTGGCGGGCCCCGTCGCCCCGTGTCCGGACTCCGACCGGTGTCGGGTCGGCGGGCACCGGCCCCGGCCCGACGTGACCGGGACGACGACCTGGGTCGCTGACCACAGGACACCCCACCGGCCGAACGACCACGGTGGGAACAGGGATCGACCAACGATCAGGGGAGCACGATGAGCGAAGTCGACGACATCAGCCAGGGGCTCGGCAAGGAGATGCGGGGGCTGTTCGCGGCGGCCTTGGCCCTGGCCCAGCTCGCCGCGCAACGCCGGGCGGCCCAGGTCCGTGACCAGGCGGCCGCGACCGGGGTCGCGGAGGCCGAGGCCAGGCGCCGGTTCGAGGCCGAGCAGCGGGTGGCCGCGCTGGGCATCCCGTTGCCCGAGGCGGGGATGACCCCGCAGCAGGTGGCGAAGGCGTGGGCACAGGCCGACGTCGCCCGCGCCCACGCCCCAGAGGTGGCCGAGTTTTGGGATGGCCAGGCCCGCGCCGTGGGGGTGTACCCGGACCAGGTCCGCGCCCAGTGGTGGGCCGAGCACGACCAGCCGCGAGAGGACCCCGGGGCCTACCGGGTGGCCGTAGCCGGGCTCGGGGTCGAGGGCGCGGGGGCGGTGGCCGATGCTGACCGGGCCCTGGCCGAGGACCTGCAGGCCGCAGCCGGGCGTGAGCGCCGCGACAGCCACGACGACATCCGCGAGCAACACGGTGCCGAAGCCGACGCGGACCGGGCCTCAACCGGATCTGAGCTGCGCAGCGACGCGGCTGCTGAGGTGGTGAACGCCGAGGACGCCGCTGCGCGTCACGTCGACCGGGCCGATGACCTCGGTGCCCGCTCATCCGACCTCGAGGCGACAGCCGCCCACGAGGTCAATATGGAGGTGGACGACGATGTCTCCCCGGCATCGCCGGGGGCGTGGCAGCAAGGCCACCCCTCGGCCCGCCTAGCCGGCAAGTCCTACGGGGTCCCGCCAGGCCGGGGCGCCGCCCCGGCCCGGCGACGCAGCCGAAACGGAGGCGCGGGCATGGCCGCAGCGAAGCAACGCGAGCACGGTCTCGACCGGTAGCAGCGGCCTGAGTAGCAACGCTGCATCATCGTGCGCCAGGGGGACCGCGTCGTCGGGTGGCGTCCAGGGCTTGAGCCCAACCCCTTCGATCGTCACATAGCCCCCTGTCCCGGAACTGAGTGCGGGCGGGTCAAACGGTGACCAACCACGGTTGAGGCAGCGCACCCGCAGCGCGACCGGCGAGATGCCGCGCTGCGTCGGGCGTGGTTCGACTTTCGGGACATCAGGCTGAGTGGTTGTGCGACGGGGAGGTCGCGGCAGTGCGAGTCTTCGTCGTTACGCCGGGCGCCGGAGGCCCAGTGTGCGGTGCGAGGGCTGCTTAGCCTGGTTCCATGTCTTTGACACTCGGTTCCGGTCCGCTCGCTGCCGGTTCCTCAACCACCGTGCAGCTCAATTTTAGCCTTGACGACGCTCCGGCGCACCGGCTCGTGTTCCAGCCGGACCAGCGCCGGATTCGGGCGCTGGTCGGCGAGGTGGTGGTCCTTGACTCCGTGCGTGCGCACCTGCTGCACGAGTCCGGGCTGATGCCGGTGGTCTACGCCCCGGAGGACGATTTCGCGGACGGGGTCTGGGCCCCGTCGACCACGTCCACGCACTGCCCGTTCAAGGGAGACGCGGCCTATCGCAGCCTGCTGGTCGGTGGTGGGACCGTCGAGGACCTGCAGTGGCGCTACCCCGATCCGCTGGCCTGTTCGTCCTGGCTGACGGGGTTCGCCGCCCTGGACACGGAGAAGGTCGACGCGTGGTTCGTTGAGGACGACCGGGTCGTCGGTCACCTGCGCGACCCGTACCACCGGGTCGACGCCCACGTCAGCTCCCGCCGGGCGGTGGTGCGCCGCAACGGGGACGTGATCGCCGACTCCGCGCGGCCCATCCTGATCTTCGAGACCGGGTTGCCGACGAGGGTGTACGTGTCGCCCGCAGACGTGCGTCCTGGCGCGGTGTCGTCCGGCTCGGGCAAGCGGACGATCTGCCCGTACAAGGGGGAGGCCACCTACTGGAACGTCGGGTCGCTGGGGGACGCCGCCTGGAGCTACGAGACGCCGCTGCCGGACGCGCTGCGGGCGCAGGCGCACCTGTGCTTCGACGACTCGATGGACGGGCTGACCGTCGAGCTGGGTTGACCGCCCCCGCCCTCAGCAGCGATGGGACGGCCCGGTTTATCCCTGAATGGATGATTCTCCATGGCGAAGTCCGGCCGTCGAGGCGGCACGGGTCGGGCTCACCGCGCCGAGGAGGAGGTGAGCACGAGAACCCGTGGCAGGGTCTTGACGTAGGCGTCGAGGATCGTCGCGAGGCCGGGAACTGCATCCGGGATGCCTGCGGCGTGCAACGCCGCAGGACTTGCAGCCACCGACCAGGGCAGCCCGAGGGCCGCCTCGAGCGCGGCCCGCTGCAGTGCGTCGGCGGCCGGCCGGCTCCCGACGACCTGCGGTGCGAGCGCCGACCAGGCCACCCCCAGCTGGCCGTCCGCAGCCAGCTGGCGCCAGATCGAGTTGACCATGGGTGTGTCCAGGGCCGCGCGGATCTGTCCGTAGAGCTCGGGGGCGGCGGCGTCCCACTGCGACGGCGCGGGGTTGTCCGGTCGCGGTGTCTGCGCGGGCGGAGTGTTCCCTGGCGCGGCCGGCGTGTCGAGCTCGCCGCGTAATGCCAGCAGCAGCCCACCGCTGAGCAGCAACATTCGGCTCAGCGGGCCCACGAACCGGGCCAGCGCCGCCCGGACCTCCGGCTGCTCCGGCGGCGTGGCAATGTCCCGAACCGACGCGCTCAGGTGGTCCGAGCGCTCCGTGAGCGCGTCGCTGTCCAGGACGGTGGCGCACTGCTCGAAGGCCAGCACCAGGTAAGGCGGGCACACGCCAAGGACTTGAACAGGCTCGGCACGAACGGCATCCGCCTGAGCAGCTCGGCATAGACCCCGGCGACGACGCCGGTGGCTTCGGCTTCCTCCACCATCGGGTAGATCGCGAAACCATCGTCGAGGTTGCTGCCCATCAACGCCCACCCGCTGCAGGTGGCTGAGCACCACGCCGGGCCGGTCGACCGGAGTCACCATCAACAGGTGAGGGGCGGGTGCTGCGGTGGCGGGTCTCGTCGTTCGTCATGGCCCGGTGTTCCCCTCGAGGTCATCAACGGTCGTCCCGCGAACGTAGTGGCCTCCCGCGGTTATCCCCTGTTGGACGAGCCGCTGCGGGTGCTCGACACGGGTCGGCTGGATCGTGTCTTGGCTGGTCAGGGGTCGAGGCCCGCCAGGACCCCGGCGGTGACGGCGCCGTAGCCCAGGTGGGGCACCACGTCGGAGACCCAGGCGTTCAGGGGCCAGGTCCGTGGGTCGGTGACCCCGAGCACGGTCATGGGTCCGTTGGTGCCGACGAGGGCACCCAGGGTGGCGGCGATGACGCTGACCGAGGGACCGGGGCGCCAGCCCAGCCCGCGGGCCAGGCCCAGGGCGGCGCCGATGCCGATCCCGGAGGCGATGCCGGTGAGGGCGCCGAGGGAGGAGACCCGGTTGTCGCGGGTGTCGCCCTCGCCGGGAACGTCGACGTGCACAGCGTCGGAGAGCTTCTCCACGGTGTCCGCAGGCGTGGTGCTGGCGCCACGGCCGCGGACGGTCATGTCCAGGTACGTGATCAGGTTCAGCGCGGTGGTGCCGGCCGCGCCGGCCGCCGCCCCGGCGAGGACGCCGCGCCCGGCCCCCACCTCAGGCCAGTCCGAGCTGGGTCATCATGCCGAGCTGGTCGGTGCTGCCCCAACGCTCAACGAGGACACCGTTCTCGAAGCGGCCCAGCTGCACACCGCGCATGGTGAACGGTTTGCCGGTGCCGGCGTGGCCCTGCAGCGGGCCCTGGTGCGTTCCGGTGACGGTGTAGGCGAACGCGACGTCGTCCTCGGTGGCGGTGAGGTGCTCCACCTCGATGTGCAGGTCCGGGAACGCGGTGCGCAGCTCGGCGAACATGTCCTGGAAGCCCTGGGCGCCAGGGCCCTGGTTGGGTGCCGGGTCGTGGTCCACCTCGCCGGGGCCGACGAGGGTGGCGAGCTTGTCCAGCTCACCGGCGTTGACGGCGGCCCCGAAGGCTTGCTGGGCGGCGACGTTCTGATCCTTGCTCATCCGTGCTCCTACCGTTGTTCCCGAGTGGGACCTCGCCGACGGTAGCCCTCGCAGCCAGGACCTCGGCACAGTCGACCGGTAGTCCTGTGAGCTGCGATTCTGCTGGGAGGGCCCGGTATGTCGCGTGGGGCGGGTGCGGCCCCGGCTTGAGTAATGGTTCCCACACGAACCTCTCACGTTGAGGACCGCCCCCGCCGATGTCCTCGTCTCGTACCGCCCGCCGGTCGCAACCCCCATACCGGGGTCTGGACCTGGTAACCCGTCACGACGCCATGGCCGGGTCTCGGTCACACTCCCCCACGGCGCGGACCTTCTCCTCAGGCCGCCCCACCCGGGGCGTCCGAGCGCAGGTGCGGACTCATCTCGTCCTCACGGTGTCTCACGTCAGCCTGACGCACAGCGGATCGGTGTTCGTCATGACCGGCCCACCGAGGTGAGCGTGGCCTTCGGACCGAGGACGCGGTCGAAGATCGCCCCGGTCGCCGCGATCACCACGACCTTGCCAAGGGCGTCGATGGTCCAGTTCTTGCGTGACCACTCCCATGGCTTGCCGAGCTGCAGCGCTGGGATCATGACGAGGTCCTGGGCGTAGATGGCGGCGAACGTCGCTGCTGCGCCTCGCGCACCACGCAGGCCCTTGTAAGCCGCCACCCCGTAGGCGGCACCCCACATGGCGCCCAGAGCCGTGTGGGCCGCGTAGTTCAACGTCCACCGCCCGGCCCTGCTCTGCGGATGGATGGGCAGCAGCTTCTCGGCGAGCCCCGCCGGGGCGAAACTGTCTTCACGCTCGGAGATGGGCATCTCCACAAGTTTCTGGAACGCCGTCATCACCACACTGCCAGCCATGCCGGCCAGGACGCCCCGACCGAGATTGACCGTAAGGGACGGACGGCTGGTTGACATGCTTCTCAGTGACATGACCCCAGCCTATTCAGGGGCCCGGCAATTCCGGAGTCCACCGGTCTGACCGTGGGTTTTGGGGTGCGTGACACGCGGTAGATGTGGGGAATTCGGGGCGGGCATGGCGGTTCCGGTGATGCTTCAGGTCTCTACGGGTTGGGGTGGGCCGCGCCGCCGGCTGGCGTCCCGACCTGGTGGTCAGCGGCCTGCTCGCCACCGTCGGCGCCTTGTGTGACGGCTCCATCGTCTCCTTCCTCGACCCGCAGCTGATGGCCGCCGTCACCGACCTGCCCGCCATGACCGCCCTCGCCGACGAGGCCACCACCCGCCTCGACGCCGCCCTCGCCGCCCTCGCCCCCCACGGCGTTGGGGCGCTGCTCGAGATGCAGCACGAGCTCGACGTCGCGAACAACTGCCATCCCGCACGGCCGAATGCGTGGGGGGCTCAGACGCCGGAGGCCGACTCGCACCCCGCATGAAAGCCGCACCCTCGGCCCGCGGTCTGACTACTGCAAGCCGGTGACCAGCCAGCGTCAGTGGTCGACCGCTCCGCCGCTCGTCGCTACCCCGGCGGGTGCCGCTCCTTGAGTGGCGGTGGGCGTGGGCCGGCGCGCACTGTGGGCGCCGTGACCGACGACGTGACCGCCCGGTGGGGCAAGCGACCCGACACCCGGGTGCACGAGGTGGACCCCTTCAACGCCGAGCCGACACCTGCCGCGCTCGCAGCGTCACCCACCACCCCAGCGGACACGTTCTACGTGCGCAGCCACGGCCCGGTGCCCGAGCTCGACCCCGCCGCGTGGCGCCTGGTCGTCGACGGGGCGCTCCCCCAGCGGCTGGAGCTGGGACTCGGCGAGCTGCAGGACCGGTTCGAGCACCACCAGCTCACCGCGACGCTCGTCTGCGCAGGCAACCGGCGCGCCGGGCTAATCGCGGTCCGCGACATCCCCGGGGAGGACCCCTGGGGCCGCTGCGCCGCCTCGACCGCCCGGTGGACCGGGGTACGGCTGGTCGACGTCCTCGCCGCAGCAGGCATCACGCACGACCACGGTGCGGCGGGGGACGGGGCGGCGGGGGACGAGGGGCACGTCGCGTTTGGCGCCCCCGACGTCAGCCGCATCCCCGACCCCCCGGAGCCTTACGCGGCGTCGATCCCGCTGACCAAGGCCCTCCACCCGGACACGCTGCTGGCCTGGGCGATGAACGACGGGCCCCTGACCGCCGTGCACGGGGCCCCGCTGCGCGTCGTGGTGCCGGGCTGGATCGGGGCCCGCAGCGTCAAGTGGTTGCAGCGCATCACCGTGCAGGCCGCACCCTCTGCCGGGCACTTCCAGGCTAACGCCTACCGGGTTCAGCCAGCCGACGCCGACCCGCACACCGCCGGCCCCGACGACGGGATCTCCCTGACGTCGATCGCCCTGAGCTCGGAGCTGCTCATCCCCGCGGACGGCGCCACGGTGCCCGCCGGGACACTGGAGCTGCGGGGGTACGCGGTGGCCGGCGACGACCGCACCGTCGAGCGGGTCGACGTCTCCCTCGACGGTGGGTCCTCCTGGGTGCAGGCACAGCTGACGCCGACCGCGGGACCATGGGCGTGGCGGACCTGGTCCGCGGCGGTACCGGTGGCGCCAGGCGAGGTCACCGTGACAGTCCGGGCCTGGGACTCGACGGCCGCCGTCCAGCCGGAGTCGGCCGCGCAGCTGTGGAACCCCAAGGGCTACGCCAACAACGCCTGGTCCCACACCCGGGTCCACGTCACGGACTAGACACCCGACGAGACGGCCTGTGGGTGGACGGTTAGCGACGCCTCGGCATCCAACGGCCAGCGGAACGGCACGATTAGCGGCTCTTCGACGTGACGCGTGGTGAGGCGCGTCGAAGAGCCTGATTACCCCAACAACTTTTGCGTACAGACGTGCGTACATGCGACCTCCACGGTCCATGGGGTGTGTGAGGAGCTGGCGATGTCAGACGAGGTCGCAGGGGTCGGGGAGGGTGTTCACATCTTGCGCAGCACAGCCCCTCTGACCTGGACGCGGAGCTGTTTGGTCCACGACGTCCGTACCTCGTCCATCTGCTGGAGCATCCGGTTCCCGAGGTTGTCGAGCTCGTCGGCGGTGATGTCCACCGGCGGCGGGAACAGGTCGCGTTCCTCTTCCGCGGCGT
>JBBSUN010000074.1:0-11010 GCA_038234335.1 Mycobacteriales bacterium | reverse complement strand
CCTGTCGGTCCACACCGCCGATCACCTCGACACCGTCGCCGCCGAGCTCAACGACCGACCCCGCAAACGGCTAGATTTCGCGAAGCCGATCGAGAAGATCGGACCACTCCTGTTGCGATGACCGCCAGGATCCGCCGATCGTTGAGCGGTGAGCGTGTCTTGCCAGGCCAGCTTGAGCCTCGCCGGCAGCGTTGCTGTGCAGCGACGTGGTCAAGAGGTAGGAACACCCTGTGGCGTTGCACCGATTGCCTCAGCGATTACCACTTACATGTAATCTCGCGGAACGCTTTGCAACGCATCGGGATTCGTTTCAGACGACGCCACAGTGGCTTCCGCTTCGGCCGACGGCCCCAGAAGCTCGCCACGACAGACGTCCCGATCGACAGAATGGAGGTGGCGCACGCCCGGGTCCGCTCGGGTGCCGTGGTCTCGGGGAAATTGCATGGCCATCCCTCGCGATGCGGAGTGTTGGACTTGACTGGAGAACAAGAAGGCTTTTTCGAATGGGTCAGGTCAGAATGTTAGCCTCCCGGGCCCGCCGGACGACAGTCGCCCCAGCCCCGCTCGATCGATCTGGGCGTCGCCTCGCACCTGTGCGGTGAAGCTCGCGATGTGGACCAGCGCCGGTTGCGGACGGGGTTTCCGGATCGACGATCACGGTGGTGGGATCTGGTCCACCCCGGCGGCCGACTCACGCAACGTGGCGGTGAGCTGCCTCGTGTTTGGTGCTCGGCGCGGTCACCTGATGTGGTGGACCGATGAGTTCGGATGGATACCCGTTGATCGGCGCGAAGGACCACGGGGCGGTGTCACTGTTTGAGCCGGAGAACTTGTTGCGGGAGGCACGACGTCAGCGGGACCTCCCCACCGCAGTAGTGCCGAAAGCGTGTCTGCTGGATCCCGATGGCGACATCGTCCGTCACCTCGCAGCGGGGCCGGGTCGTCGCCATGAGGGGTGGGCTTGCTACCACACGGAGATGTGGGTGACCGACCTCGGCGGTATCGAGATCGGGGTGGTGGGCATGGCCGTGGGCGCCCCCTTCGCGGTCCTGGTCGCTGAGCAGCTGGCTGCGTCCGGCGCCGAGCTGGTCATCAGCATCACCTCCGCCGGCCAGATCACCACCCTCCCGACGGTGCCGTGCTTTGTGCTTCTCGAGCGGGCACTGCGGGACGAAGGCACCAGCGCCCACTACCTCCCGCCGGCTCGGTGGAGCGACCTCGACGCGGGGCTCCTCAACCGGCTGGCCGGGGCCTTCGACCATCTCCCCAGCGCCGTGCTGACCGGTGCCTCCTGGACAACCGATGCCCCCTACCGGGAGACCAGGTCCGCCATCGAGATGGCTGAACGCGCCGGAACCGTCTGCGTGGAGATGGAGGCGGCCGGGCTCTACGCCTATGCCACCGCCCGCCACCGCCCCGTGGTGTGCCTGGCCCACGTCACCAACACCATGGCTACCGAAGGCGACGATTTCGAGAAGGGCCTCGACAACGGGGTGCACGACGCTCTCGCGGTGGCCCGAGCCGTTGTCCTCGCTCTGGTCGGCAGCTGACCCGTTCGCCGTCATTCGCGGGCGGACGCCCCCCGTCCTGTGGGGCGGGCGGTGGTCGCTGCCCGTCAGCAGGTCATGAACGGTCGGGTGGCGTTCCGATGAGCGTACGAGCCAGGTCGTCGACAGCGGGGGCGGTGATGTCGGGTGCGGTGAGATACCGAGGGTACGGAGTGCTGCCGGACCGGTCGATCCAGGCGGTGCGCAGGCCCGCGCGGGCGTGCGGTGCGCAGGCCCGCGCGGGCGGCACCGTCGGTGTCCCAGGGGTGGCACCGCCACGAGCATCATCTCCGGCCGGGGCGACACCGCACGCCTGGGCGGCGTAGGCGTACGACTGGGGGGCCGGTTTTCACCGTCCGGCGTCCTCCACGCTGAGCGCTCGTCCGAGGTCATCCCGGATCCCGGCGTTCGTGAGCAGTCGGTCGGCGACGGGTGCTGCACCGTTGGACAGCGTGAGCAGGCGCATCCCGCCGCCGGTCAGCGCCCGAACACCGGCGGGCACGTCGGGGTGGACGTCCAGCGACGTGAAGCCCTCCAGCACGCGCGCCACCGCGGTGTCCGGGTTCCGGTTCGGCGCGTGGTGGGCGAAGGTGCTGTGCAGCACCCGGTCGGCGATGGTCGAGAAGGTGGCCAAGCTGCCGGCGGCGGCGAGGGCGAACTTGTCGCGCAGCACCCGGGCGAACCACGTCGTTGCGAGCCCAGCCGGCCGCCCGAGGTCGGTGAGCGTCTCGTTGACGTCGAACACGATCACGCTGGGGGCGGGCACGGCAGGTCCTTTCGTCGGTCCTGCGTTCGTCCGGATCAGCCTCTCAGGGCGCGGCGCACTCGGCGCCCGAACACTTCCACGACCACGCTGATGGCGAGCGAGGCGGCGAGCAGGGTGGTGATGACGGGGAAGCGGAAGGCGGCGAGGTTCTCCTGGAACAACCGGCCCAGCCCGGCGGCGCCGACGACGCCCACGACGGCGGTGTCGCGCACGCAGATCTCGAAGCGGTACAGGGTGTAGGTGACGAGCTGGTGTGACGACGGCGGTACCGTCGCCACCAGGGAGGACAACCCACCTGTGATGCCGGAGCGGCGCAGCGCGTCCCGTGGGCGGACGTCGACGCTCTCCCACGCCTCGGCGACGAGACGGCCGAGGATGCCCCCGGTGTAGAGCCCGAGGGCGAGTGCGCCGGGCAGCACGCCCGGGAACAGGGCCAGCAGCGCAACGACCGCCCAGATGGTCGGCGGTATCGAGCGCAGCACCAGCAGCACCGCGCGGGCGACCCACCAGAGCCCGGCCTGCACCACGCCCCGCGGCCCGTGCGCCCTGGAGCGCGCCGCCCACGGGCCGAGCAGCAGGGTGATGCCCACGGCGACGACCATGGCCAGCACCGCCATCGCCAGGGTGTCGGCCACCGCACCGAGCAGGACCTGCCACCCCCCGCGGGGCAGCCGTGGGGGCCACAGGTCGCTCAGCAGGCGGGTGGTCAGCAGGTGTGTTCGGGGGGAGAACAGCCCGCTCACCGAGACCCCCGAGGCGAGCCAGGCCAGCACCGTCGCCGGGAGCACGGCGCGCGCCGACCATCGGGCCCACCGGGACCCGCCCGGCGCCCGCGCCCCAGTGCCGGCCTGCTCGCCGCCGGACCAGTCCGAGCAGCTGACCAGAGCCAGGTCCGAGCGCAGCCGGCTGCTCCACAGGTCCACCACGGCGGAGAGCAGGACAACGGCCCCGACCAGGGTCCACACCTCGCCCCACTTGCGGGAGGACAGGCTCACCACCAGCTCTTGGCCCAGGCCCCCGACGCCGACGATACCGAGCAGCACCGTGGAGCGGATCGAGCACTCCAGTCGGTAGAACGAGTAGGAGATCAGCAGCGGGCCCGCGCCAGGGATGAGCCCGTAGGCCACCGCGGGCAGTCCCCGCACTCCGGCGCCGCGCAGTGCGCGCAGTGGCCCGGGCGGCACCCCGTCGAGGGTCTCGCCGAAGACCTGCGCGGTCTGCGCCCCGAACGGCAGCGCGATCGCAAGGACCGCCACCAGGGGGTCCAGGCCCAGCACGCTGAGCAGCAACAGAGCCCAGATCAGCTCGTGGATCGATCGCACGGCGACCAACAGCCCGCGCAGTACCAGCCGAGCCGCGCGCACCGGCCCACCGGGCGTCGGTCCCCATACGGCGTCGCTGAGCACGAGCCCACCCACGGCCCCGACGAGCAGAGCACCCACCGCTCCGAGGACTGCGTAGGCGAGGGTGATGCCGGTGGCGCGCAGCACCACCTTCAGGAAGTCGCTGTCCAACGCCGGGTGCGCCACGGTGGCCAGCAGGTCGCCGAGCGGACCCAGCCCGCCGTGGTTGATCAGCGCCTCACCCGCGGGGGCGGCCCGCTGCACCGCCCACAGGAGCGGAACGACGACCACGAGCAGGGCCATCAGCCGACGTAGCAGCACCGCACGCCCCGAGGTCACCCGGCGGGGCCGGGGCACGGTGTCCGGTCCCTCTGCGCTCGTCCCGCGATCGGGCGGTGGGGTTTCCCGTCGGGGGGCCGGTTGCGGTGCTTGGAGCACGGGGCCTTTCTGCTCGCTCACGGCAGCGCGTACAGCTCGTCGAGGAGCTCCTGGTCCAGCTCGTCAGCGGCCACGTCGAAGACCAGCTGCCCCTCACGCAGTCCCAGCGCCCGTGTGCAGTGCGCGCGGGCCAGGGCCGGCTGGTGCAGCGTGACCAGCAGGGTTGCCGCCACGTCGTGGTCCCGGACGCGGCCGCCGAGCAGCTGGAGGACCTCGGCGGCGCGGGTCGGGTCGAGGCTGGCGACGGGCTCGTCGGCGAGGACGAGGTCGGGCTGCTGGGCGAGCATGCGGGCGATGGCCACGCGTTGGCGCTCGCCACCGGAGAGCCGCTCGGTCCGCTCGTGCAACGCCCACCCCAACCCCACCTGCCCCAGGGCGTCGCGGACGAGGTCGTCCGGGCGCGGCCACACCATTGACACCAGGGCCCGGGGGGTGCTCCAGCTGGCGAGGCGCCCGGCGTTCACGTTGTGCAGCACGCGGACCTGCTCGACGAGGTCGAGGCGCTGGCTGACGGTGCCGACGCGGCGCTGCACGCGGCGCAGGGCCCGGTCGGACAGTGCCGCCACGTCGTCGCCGAAGATCTCCACGGTTCCTTCGGTCGCGGTCACGGTCCCGTTGAGCATGCCGAGCAGGGTGGACTTGCCTGCCCCGCTGGACCCCAGGATCGCTACCCGCTCCCCCGAGCACACCGTGAGGTCCAACGGTGCTAGCGCCAGGTGGGTGCCGAACCGCCGGCCGGCTCCCTGCAACCGAACGACGGTGTCGGTGCTCACCCCAGCAGACCCTGGGCCTTCGCGACCGCCTCGATCTGGTCGTAGTTCGAGTTCTCGGTGGCGATGAACTTCGTGGCCCCGAACAGGTCCAGCACCGACTTGTCGTCAGGTGTGGCGGGGTTCAGGCCGAGCAGCAGGTCGGTGACCTTCTGCTGGGTGCCTGCACCGAAGGTCGAGTCCAGGTCGGGGCGGGCGAGCCAGTGGTAGTCGTGGTAGCCCGGGGTGCGCCACAGGACCGTGACTGCGGACAGGTCGACCTTGCCCGCGGCGAGGGTCTTCTTCCAGACCTGCTCGTTGACCGCTCCGACCTCGAAGCTGCCGGTGCGGACCGCCTCGATGGTGGCGTCGTGGGACCCGGAGAAGCCGGGGGTGCCCTTCAGGGCGCTCTCGGCCAGGCCTGCCTGCTCCAGGAAGAACTGGGGCATGAGCCGACCCGACGTCGAGGTCTCGCTGCCGAAGGTCAGGGTGTGCCCGGCGAGCGCGCTGAGCCCGCCCACGTCGGTGAATGGGGAGATCCCCGCCGAGGTGTTGGCGATGAACAGGGAGTGGAAGTCCGCGTCGATGTCGCGCTGGGCGATCGCGGTGGAGCCTGGCACCCGGGTGCGGGCCTGCACCCCGGTGAGCCCCCCCATCCAGGCGAGGTGGATGTCGCCGATCTCGAAGGCCCGGACCACCGCGGTGTAGTCGGTGAGGGGCTTGTAGTCCACGGTCAGCCCGGTGGCCTGCCCGAACCGGGTCGCGACCATCGGGTACAGCCGGTTGAGCAGCTCCGGGCTCTGGTCGGGGATCGCGGAGATCCCCAGGCTGGGCGGAGCTCCAGCGGACCCACCGGACCCGCCGGCAGCACCCCCGCCGCAGGCGGTCAGGGCCACCGCCCCACCGGCGGCGAGCAGGAGCGAACGTCGGGTCACCGAGCTCACAGCAGTCCTCCAGGGGCGCAAGCGGGGCACGTGGGGGTGTCGTTTAGGCGCATCGGAACACCTCGCGGCCGCTGGCGGCGGCGGCGCCCTGGACCTGGAGGATGTCGCGGGCGACACCGAAGACCTCGCTCAGGGGCAGGGGTGCGTCGGCGATGCGCATGTGGGGGTCGGTGACGGCGACGGGGTGCCACCACGCACCGTCGTTGGTGATGGTCGGCTCCGGCTCCAGGGTGTCCAGCGAGACGTGCATCCCGTGGTCGGCGAAGCCCTCCTGGGCGACCGGGCGGATCACCCGGTCCTCGGCCACGATGCCCACGCCGTCGAGCAACCGGTGCAGCGCGGCCACCGCCGGGGGGTCCTCGTCCATCATGGTGGCCGCAATCCGGACCCGGAAGCCCAGCTCCTTGGCCAGCGAGATCCCGGTCATGGCTCGACCCCAGGACCCAGCCCCGCGCTGGGCGTCGTGGCCTTCCGCGGTCGCGGAGTCGAGGCTGACCTGAAGCACCACGGAGCGGTCCAAGCCCTCCAGGAGCGCGCGGCGGCGGCCGCGGCCGAACACCATCGCGTTGGTGAGGATGGTGCGGGTCAGCCCCTGGCCCGCGTCGACCAGCTCGTCCAGCTGGGGGTGCATGAAGGGTTCCCCCCCGGTGAGGAACAGTTCGCGGCCGCCCTGCTGGGCGAACTCCGCGAACACCGCGCGGGCCAGGCCGGGGTCGAGGCGGCGGGCATCCGCCTTGGGTGAGGACTCCGCGCAGCAGTACAGGCACGCCAGGTTGCAGTCGAAGTTGGTGTAGGCCCACAGCCTGGTGCCCAGCGGGGTCTTGTCGCCCACGCTGAACACGGTGCCAGAGGCCGACGGGTTACCGGCGGCGTCACCGGAACCCTTCTTGCGGACGGCGAACCACCACGGGCCGGTGGCGGTCTCCGCGGTCTCCGCGGCGACGGTGTGCCCCACGAGGTCCGCCCACGCGGGCAGGTCGGTCACGACGCTGTCTTCGGCGCTGCGCACGGCCAACAGCTCACCCGACTCGAGGCGGCGCATGGCCCGGGTGATGAGCAACAACAAACCGCTGCCACAGTCCATGTCCCCACCGTCGACCACTGCCGACACCGGTCCCAGCGGGGTCGCGGTGGTTGTGCTCGCGGAGGTCAGAGGTGAGGTCACGGAGATGACGGTAACCCGCTCCGATCGAACCACCGCCAGCTCGAGTTGCAGCGACCGAAGTTGATGTTGCAGAGTCCGGCGCCACCCACACGCCGGGGCCGTATCCTCACGTCATCATGGACACCACTTCCACACGACCGAGCGACGCCGCGCAGCGCAGCGCGTTCTGGCAGGACGTGCACACCGGCCACGACGTCGACGGGGTGTCGTGGTGGCAGTCGGTCCCCGAGCTCTCCCTCTCCCTCGTCGACGCGACGGGGGTGGGTGTCGACCGGCCGATCATCGACGTAGGAGCAGGGTGGTCCACGTTGGTCGACCACCTCCTCGGGCTGGGCTACCACGACCTGACCGCCATAGACCTGTCCACCACTGCCTTGCAGGTGGTCCGCGACCGGCTCGGCCCCGCCGGCGATGCGGTGGTGCTTAAGATGGCCGATGTGCTCGATCTGCACCCGGATCGGCGGTACGCCCTCTGGCACGACCGGGCCGTCTACCACTTCCTCACCGAGACCGACGAGCGCGAGGACTACCTGGCCTCCCTCGGTCGATGCCTTGAGCCGGGTGGGCACCTCGTCGTCGCCACCTTCGGCCCCGACGGCCCCACGACCTGCAGCGGACTCCCCATCGTCCGCTACACCCACGCCGAGCTGGCGGCGCAGTTCCCCACCTACGAGCTGCTCGGCACCGCCGGCGACGAGCACCACACCCCATGGGGCAGCACACAGCAGTTCACCGCGGTCCACCTCCGCCGACCCACGTGACACCGGCCAGGGCCACCACCGCTATAAGAGGTATGTCGAACCGGCACCGTCACCCGGGCCGAACCCCATCTGCAGATCCTCGAACGCGCCCTGAGAACACAACTCGAACGAGGTAGGACCATGGATCAGACGACCCGCACCACCGACGGCGACATCGCCACCGCACCCTCCACCGTTCGCAACATGGGCCGCGCCTTCGCCGTCCTGCGCATCTTCACCGGCCTGGTGTTCCTCACCAACGGCTTCGCGAAGGTCTTCGGCGTCCAGTCCGGCGACCTCGGATTCTTCTCCTTCACCCTCATCACCCGCGACGGGGCGAAAGGCATCGCCGGCGGCGCCGCGGACAAGACCTACATCGCCCCCCTCGGCGCCTTCTACAACGACGTCGTTCTCCCCAACTGGGCCTTCTTCGGCATCTTCCTCACCGTCGCCGAGCTCGCCATCGGCCTCGGCCTCATCTTCGGTGTCGCTACCCGCCTCGCCGCAGTGGGCGGCCTGCTGCTCATCGCCCCCATCTGGATCATGCAATGGCACACCGGGCTCTATCTGTGGGAATACCCCGCCGAGGACCTCATGCCCCTCGCCCTGCTGGCCACCATCCCCGCCGGACGTGTCGCCGGACTCGACGCCCGCCTCGCCCCCCGCTTCCACCACCGCTGGCCCTTCTGACGAGTTGCGTCAGCAGGTCTTGCGGCGCAGATCATTCTGCTCGCTGCTCGTAGGACCTCTATCCCCACCGTCGTCGACGGTGTCCTTCAGGTCGAAGCGCGCACAGCTCGAAGCTGAACGAATGATGATGATGACGAGCGACTGTCACGGCATCAGCGACGTCGGCCAGTGGGGTGTGTGTTCGCCAAGACCGGTGGCTTCCTGTTCTCCTTGCTCCTCGCTGGTCACGACGACGGCCTAGGAGCTGACGCCGACCAGCCGGGCCCCGCAGACGCCCGGGCGACGACGCCGGGGGCCGGCGCGGCGCGCACGGCGTCCACCACGTCCCGCGTGCCTCACACCGCGCGCAGCTCGGCCGTGGTGGCGGCAGTGCGGCCCCAGCCGACGACGGACCGGCGCACGGCTGGCTCGGACAGGTTCACCGGGCCCACCGTAGGACGTTCGTGCGAGCACCGCGCCCGCCGTGGCGCCGGTCCGCACCGCGGCGACACCAAGGCGTAGCAGACCCAGGACGTCGACACCGTCGTCGTTTCTAACCAGCACCCTCGCCGGGCGGGCCACCGGCAGCTCGAACCCAGCGGCCGGGGACTCCCGGGCCGTAGTCGCATGGCCGCGCAGCAGGTGGGCCCGCCGTGGGAAGGGTGCCGACGACCACGCCGCCGGCACGGGAGGCCGCCGAGACGTGGCCGTGGACAATGCGGCCAGACGTTGTGCAGCCCCGGCCCGCTAGAACAAACTACCGACACCTGGCGAATCGCCACCCTCGCCGGCCCGAGTTGGAGGTGCATGGTCCATGAACATCCCCCGCGCGATGGTCGGCACGCTGACAAGCCCCACACCGGCCAGGGATGGCCCCTTGCTGACAACCTCGGCGCTCGCCCTGCGAATGGGGGTGGCGCCGGGAACACTGCGCACGTGGGACCGGCGCTACGGCGTCAGTCCGACCGATCACTCCTCGGGTAGCGATCGGCGGTACACAACGCAAGACGTACTGCGCGTCGGGCTCATGCGCCACTTCCTCAGCCACGGCACGGAACCCGCCGAGGCTGCGCGCCTGGCCCAGGCAGTCTCCACGGATACCGCGCTCCCGGTCGGTGAGCGGCCATCCGGCGCGAACAGGCCTGCCTGATCCCCGACGGAACGAACCAGCCGCGACCCAGGGATCAGATGGCGGACCGAGTTCACCGCGGGGGAGGCGCACCTCGGGGACCATCCGCACCGCCCGGGCCTTCAGCTCCGGCGGGTACCTCCTCGACGTGTTCCCCGCCATGAACCTAACCTCTCAAGGTTACGAGTCTCCGGACTACCCCGGGCGGTTCAGGTTGCCTCGCCCCGGGATTGATGGAGGCTCTCAATCCACGGAGGATGAGAGTTGTGGCAGCACCAAGGAAGTACCCCGACGAGCTGCGTGAGCGGGCGATCTGAGTTGGTCCTGGATGCGAAGGCGGATCCGGGGGCGAGGACGGGGCGCGGCGCAGCGGATCGGTCAGCAGCTGGGGATCAACGTCGAGACGTTGCGCGGCTGGGTCAAGCAAGCCGAGATCGATGTCGGCGCTCGACCGGGGACCTCGAGCAGCGATGCGCAGCGGCTGCTCGCGCTGGAGCGGGAGAACAAGGAGTTGCGGCGGACGAACGCGATCTTGCGGTCGGCGTCGGCTTTTTTCGCGGCGGAGCTCGACCGCCCACAGCGATGACGGTGGACTACATCGACGCCCACCGGGCCGAGTTCGGGGTCGAGCCGATCTGCGAGGTCCTGCAGGTCGCCCCGAGCACCTACTACGCAGCGAAGACCCGACCGCCGTCGGCGCGGTCGGTCACCGACACCACCACGACTGCGGCGATCCGGAAGGTCCACGCGGCGAACTACAGCGCCTACGGGGCCCGCAAGGTCCACGCCGCGCTGCGCCGGGAAGGCCACCGGGTGCACGACCGCCCGGTCGCCCGCTGCACCGTGGAGCGGCTCATGCGCGGCGCCGGGCTGCGGGGCATCAGCCGGGCGAAGGGCCCCCGCACGACGATCCCCGGGGCCGGCCCGGACACCCGCCCGGACCTGGTGGACCGGAACTCACCGCAAACGCGCCGGGGCAGCTGTGGGTCGCTGACATCACCTACTGCCGCACGTTCGCCGGCTGGGTCTACGCGGCGTTCGTCACCGACGTCTTCAGCCGCCGCGTGGTGGGCTGGCAGCTCTCTCGCAGCCTGCGCACCGACCTGGCCCTGGACGCACTGGAGATGGGACTGTGGAACCGGGCACGAGAAGGGCACGACACCCGAAACCTTGTGCACCACAGCGACAAGGGGGTCCAGTACGTCGCCGTGCGGTACACCGAGCGATTGGCCGAGGCCGGCGCCGTGGCGTCCGTCGGGTCGACCGGCGACAGCTACGACAACGCACTCGCCGAAGCCTTCAACTCGCTGTTCAAGGCTGAGCTGCTCCGCAACAAGGGACCCTGGAAGGGCATCGACGACCTCGAGATCACCGTCGCCGAGTACCTCGACTGGTCACGATATGCAGGTGATCCTCTGCCGGACCGCTGGGGTCGGGGAGCCGGGGTCACCTCAGCTGATCGGGGCTCTCGATGGACGTCATGCCGTGCTTGGTGCGAACCCCTCGACCTGGTGGCGGTG
>JBBSUN010000073.1:0-11075 GCA_038234335.1 Mycobacteriales bacterium | reverse complement strand
GCTGCCCCGGGTGCTGTTCGTGACCCAGGCCACCACCCGTCCGCCCACGTTCGTGCTGTTCACGACGGGGTTCCTCGAGGCCGGCTACCGCCGGTTCCTCGAGCGCAAGCTGCGGGAGTCCTTCGACTTCACCGGCTCCCCGGTGCGCGTCAACGTCCGGGTGCGGGAGAAGCGGGACCGCAAGAAGAAGTAGGCGCCCCGCCTTGCCTCCAGGGCCCCGATCTTTGCACTTTCCGGGGTTGCCGGGCCGACGGGACGACAAGGTTGGTGAAGGTTCGCCGACGCCGTTCGGGGTGCGCTCCGGGTCGTCGTGCGGTCGGGCCCTGGGGTTCCGCGGACGGGCCGCCGTCGTGAGCCCGATGACGGGCACAGGGTGATCCCGACGAGGTGGGGCCCGCGCCCCCAGGCTGACTCACCTTGTCACGGCACGGCCTGCGAGCGCTCGTGATCGCGGCGTTCACACCGCTCTGGTGGCGCACCTCGCGCCGAGCCCAAGATGACAACGACGGTAGAACGATCTTGACGGGTCTTCGTTCGCGTGTGTAACGTCCGTCACTCCCCGGCGGGTGCCCCTACGCCCTTCCCTGAACCCGATGGAGACCAGCATGGGATCGTCCAGACGTCGCACCGCCCTCGCGGTGCTCGTCGCCGCCGCCCTCGGCGGCCAGCTGGCGGTGGCGACGGTGGCGGCCGCGGCCGTGCCGCCCCCGGTCGCGGCCCCCGTCGCGAACGCGGTGAACATCGTCGACACGAGCGCGACGCCGGAGACCAGGTCGCTGTTCTCCTACCTGAACACCACCCGCGGGAAGAAGGTCCTGTTCGGGGCGCAGCACACCACCGACAACGGGATCACGTTCACCAGCACCGGCCCGGCCAGCACGCAGTCCGACGTCAAGGGCGCGACCGGTGACTACCCGGCCATCTTCGGGTTCGACACGCTGATCCTCGAGGGCCTGGAGAAGCCCGGCGTGGCCGGAGCGTCGCTGCTGCAGAACGTGGCCCCGCTCGTCACCGACATCCAGACGGCGCACAGCCTCGGCGGAATTCCCGAGATCAGCGCCCACATGGAGAACTTCGCGACCGGCAACAACTTCAACGACACCACGGGTCGGCCCGTGAGCCACATCTTGCCCGGGGGCGACAAGAACGCGGAGTTCAACAGCTACCTGGACGCGATCGCGAAGACCGCCAACACGTCGACCGACGAGCAGGGCAACCTCATCCCGATGATCTTCCGGCCGTTCCACGAGAACACCGGGAGCTTCTTCTGGTGGGGCGCGGGACACGCCACGACAGGCGAGTACAAGGAGATCTTCCGCTACACGGTGGAGTACCTGCGGGACACCGCGAACGTGCACAACCTGCTGTACGCCTTCTCGCCGAACGGCGCGTTCGGGGGTGACGAGGCCAAGTACCTCGACACCTATCCCGGTGATCCATGGGTCGACATCCTCGGCTACGACAACTACGAGAACAGCAACGACTCCGAGAACTCCGACGCCTACGTCGCCACCGTGGTCACCGACCTCGCGATGATCTCGCGGACCGCGGACGCCCGCGGCAAGATCGCGGCCTTCACCGAGTTCGGACGCAACGGTGCACGCACGATCGCGCCGACCGGAAACAAGAGCCTGAGCTTCTTCACGGACCTGTTGCACGGTATCGAGGCGAACCCCGACGCCAAGCGGATCGCCTACATGCTCACCTGGGCGAACTTCGGTGGCGGTCAGATCTACGTGCCCAACGCTGCCTACACCGACGCCGACGGCAACCCGCAGCCCGCGAACGAGCTCCTGCCCGACTTCCAGGCCTTCTACGCCAACGACTACAGCGGGTTCGCGAGCGATATTCCTGCCGACGCCGAGACCCGGGCCGGTCTGACCGCCACCCCGGCGACGCCGACCGTGCGGGTCGTGAGCCCTGCCGACGGCGTGCGGATCATCGACCCGATGACGACCGTGCGCGTGAAGGCCACGGTGGACACCCCGGTCTCGGCCGTGTTCACCGTCGGCTCGGACACCACGACGCAGGCGCTCACCCTCGGCGCAGACGGCTATTGGCAGGGCACCTGGAACATCGGTGCCGACAACCTGAACAACGCGAGCACCACCGTGCACGCCGTCGTCACCTACGACGACGGCACCACGACGTCCGCCGACTCCGACGTCATCCTCGGTGAGGCGCCGACGTTGGCCAACGGTGTGGTCGACACCTTCGAGGGGTACAGCGACAACGCGGCGCTGCGGGCGGCCTACACCTACAACAACGCCTCGGCGAGCGACCTGACGCTGTCCAAGCCCGACGCCTCGCAGGGCACCTACGGCGTGCGCTTCGCCTACGACTTCTCCGCCCGTGAGTACGGCGGGTTCGGTCGGATCTTCCCGTCGAGCCAGGACTGGTCGGGCTTCAGCGAGCTCGACGCACACCTCGTGCCGGACGGCTCCAACCAGAAGATCGTGCTGCAGCTCACCGCGGGCGGCGCAACGTTCGAGGCGTACCCCTCGCTCGCAGGCACCACGCCGGAAGACCTCAAGGTTCCGTTCGCGCAGTTCGCGGACAAGGCCGGCGCCCACCCAGCCCCGACCGCTGCTCAGCTGAAGGACGTCACGCAGTTCTACGTGTACCTGAACAAGACCGACAGCTACACCGGGGCCAGCAGCATCGGGCTGGACGACATCCACGCCGCAGGTGCCACGACGCCGCCGGGCGGCGGGGGCGGTACCGGCCAGCCGAGCGTCGTGGAGAACTTCGAGAGCTACGCCGATACGGCGGCGCTGCAGGACACGTGGAACGGGCAGTCCTCCGGCACGCAGAACCTGACGTTGTCGACCGACCCGGTCGGTTCGGGCACCAAGTCCGGAAAGTTCTCCTTCGACTTCTCCGGCACCAATCCCACCTTCGTGGGGATCGGCCGCCGCGTCGCGCAGGACTGGTCCGGTGACGCCGAGCTCAGCCTGTGGGCACAGCCGACCAACCCCGATCAGAAGGTCACGGTCCAGTTCGTCGCCAGCGGCGTCTACTACGAGGGCAGCGCCACGCTGAGCGGCACCGCGGCCCAGCAGGTCACCATCCTCTTCGGCGACGCGGTGCCGTCGGGTTTCCAGAACCTGGACCCCGCGCTGCGGCCAACTGCGGCACAGCTGGCGAACGTCAGCGGGGTCTCGGTGTTCCTGTCCAAGCAGGGGGGCACCGCGAGCGACACCGGAGCCATCTACCTCGACGACATCACCGCGCAGCCGGTGACGGCCACGCCGCCTGCGGGTCCGACGGTGATCGACGTGCCGACGGCGCCAGTGTGGACGGACACGTGCGGGCTCGACGACAACGGGTCGTTCTCCGGGTACGCCGACACCGACCGCTACACGTGGAAGGTCACCGACCACTCCACGCGCAACGGCAAGGTCGGCATCGTCGTCACCGCCAAGGACGGGTACGCCTTCCCCGACGGGTCGCGCACGCGCTTCACCCGCACGCAGGACAACTCCCGGTGCGCCGCGTCGATCACGGCCACCGCCACCGCTGCGACGTGTGCTGCCACGGGCGCTCAGGTGCCGGGGTCGCTGACGCTCGACGAGACGGGGATCCGGTCTGCGTACGTGTACGTGGGTGTCAAGACCGGGACCAAGGCCGGTGACCTGACCAAGCTCGCCGCTGGGGACTACCTGATCATTGCCACGGCGGCGGACGGATCAGCGTTCAACCCGGTGCCGGCCGGGTGGAAGCCCTCCCCGAGCAAGGATGCGCACGGCAACGTGGTCAAGGTCAGCCGTGTCGTGACGGTCGCGGGCACCACCTGTGCGACCACCCCGGCAGCGTGGAGCGCCTCGGTGGTCTACACGTCCGGGGATCGGGTGAGCCTGGGCGGTGCGGTCTGGCAGGCGTCGTGGTGGACCCAGAACCAGAAGCCGGGATCGCCCACCGGCCCGTGGCAGGAGATCGCGCCCGCCGGTCCGAACGGCGTCGCGGCATGGACCCCGTCCCGGGTCTACACCGAGGGTGACACGGTCTCCTGGCACGGCGCGAGCTACTCGGCCCAGTGGTGGACCCGTAACCAGGAGCCGGGCGGCACCGCCGGCCCGTGGGTGCTCACCTGATCTCGACAGGCCGTGATGACGGCGTGCGCCGTTGGCGCCACGTCGTGAGCGTGTGGCTCGCTGGACGTCGGCTGCGCCGCTGAGCCGAGGAGGGTGCTCGCAGAGACGAGCGCCCTCCTCGGCTTCCCCTGCGGCCAGGTCTGCACGCAGAAGGCTGAACGCCACGTCCATGATCCAGGTGTGCAGCTCGACACTCGCAACACGGACGACGGCGCCGGACCAACGCTCACCTGGCGTCGAGATGCACCTCACGGTGCCCACGGCAGGCCGGCGACAACGCTGTGGTGCACCCCGGCGCGGAGCGGAGCGGTGGGAAGCCCGTTCTTGTCAGGGTACGACCTCGACGGTGTCGTACGTGCCGAGGTTGGCCGCGAGGTGACCCAGGGCCAGGTCGCCGTCGCCCAGCACGTGCTCCAGGGCGGTGAGGCGGCTGGTGTAGTGGCCGACCTTGTACTCCGCGGTCATGCCGATGCCACCGTGCAGCTGGATGGCCTCCTGGCCGATGTGGCGGCTGGCCTTGGAGGTCTGCAGGCGGGCCCGGTCGGCGGCGGCGGTGATGGTGCTCGGGTCGCCGCCCTCGGCCTGGGCCGCGTCGATGACCATGGTCGCCCACAACGCCACGCTGCGGACGAGCTCCAGCGAGACGTACATGTCCGCGCAGCGGAAGGTGAGGGCCTGGAACTTGTTCAGCGTCACCCCGAACTGCTTGCGGTTCTTCAGGTACTCGCTGGTCATGGTCATTGCCGTGTACATGGCGCCCACCGCCTCGTGGCAGTAGGCCACCTGGGCCCGGGCCAGCGCGCGTGCCAGGTCGTCGGTGCGGTCCGCGTCGCCGTCACCGAGGCGCTGCGCCGGGGTGGAGGCGAAGGTCAGCTTGGCCGCGCGGCCGCTGTCGTGGGTGCGGTAGCCGACCCGGGTGAGGCCCTCGGCGTCACCGGTGACCAGGAACAGCTGGGTGCGGCCGTCGACCACGGCGGAGACCACGAACAGGTCGGCACGGGCGCCGTGCTGGACGGGCTCCTTGACCCCGGTGATCGTCCAGGCGTCCCCGTCCTGCGTGGCGGTGACCGAGCTGGCCGAGGTGGCCCAGCGGGAGGCGGGCTCGGCGTGGGCGAGGATGACCAGGCTCTCGCCCTCGGCCAGGGCACCAAGGATCTCGGTGCGCTGGGCGTCGGTGCCGACCGCGGCGACGAGACCGCCGGCGAGGACGACGGACTCGACGAACGGCTCGGGCGCGAGGGCCTTGCCGATCTCCTCGGCCACGAGGGCCACCTCGATCTCACCGGCGCCCATGCCGCCGTCAGCCTCGGTGAAGGGAAGCCCGAGGACGCCCATCTCCGCGAGCTGGGCCCACGTCTTCTCGTCGTAGCCGGGCTCGGTGGCGGTGACCGAGCGGCGCTGGTCGTCGCCGTAGCTGCGGCTCAGCAGGGCTGCCGCGGCCTCGCGGAGCGCGGACTGCTCGTTGTCGTGCTGGAAGTCCATGTCAGCTCACAATCCCAGGATGGTGCCGGCGATGATGGTGCGCTGGACCTCGTTGGAGCCGCCGTAGATGGAGGCCTTGCGCAGGTTCAGGTACGTCGGGGCGGTGACCCGGGCCCACTCGGGGGTGTCGGAGTCGTCCCCGGCGCCCGAGGCGAGGGAGTCCGGCCCGGCCAGGTCCAGCAGCAGCTCGCTGGCCGCCTGCTGCAGCTCGGTGCCGCGCAGCTTCAGCACCGACGAGGCGGGGTGGGGCTTGCCGCCCTCGGAGTTGGCGACCACGCGCAGCGCGGTGAGCTCCAGGGCCAGCAGGTCGTTCTCGATCTCGGCGATGCGGGCGGCGGTGCGCGGGTGCTCGATCATCGGCTTGCCATCGACCTTGACCGCGCCCGCGTGCTCCTTGGCCTGGGCGATGAGCCGCTTGGTCGCGCCCACCGGGGCCACGCCGACGCGCTCGTTGCCGAGGAGGAACTTGGCGTAGTCCCAGCCCTTGTTCTCCTCGCCGATGAGGTTCTCGCCAGGGACGCGGACGTCCTCGAAGAAGACCTCGTTGACCTCGTGGCCACCGTCGATGAGCTCGATGGGCCGCAGCGTGACGCCGGGGGAGTCCATCGGGAACACGACGAAGGAGATGCCGCGCTGGCGCTTGTCGGCGCCGGGGTTGGTGCGGACCAGGCAGAAGATCCAGTCGGCGTGCTGGCCGAGGGTGGTCCACGTCTTCTGGCCGTTGACGATCCAGTCGTCCCCGTCGCGCACCGCGGTGGTCCGCAGGGAGGCGAGGTCGGAACCGGCCTCGGGCTCGGAGAAGCCCTGGCACCACCAGAGGTCGAGGTTGGCCGTGTCGGGCAGGAAGCGGGCCTTCTGCTCCTCGGAGCCGAACGTGGCGATGACCGGGCCGACCATGGTGGTGTTGAACGCCAGGGGCGGCGGCACGCAGGCGAGCATCATCTCCTCGTGCCAGATGTGGCGCTGCAGGGGCGTCCAGCCCCGGCCGCCCCACTCGGCGGGCCAGTGCGGGACGGCGAGACCGGCCGCGTTGAGGATCTGCTGGGTCTCGACGATCTGGTCCTTGGTGAGCTCGCGCCGGGCGGCGACGGTGTCACGGATGGGCTGGGGGATCTTCTCCGTGAAGAAGGTCCGCATCTCGGTGCGGAACGCCTGGTCCTCTGCGGACAGCTGCAGCTGCATGTGTGGCCTCTCCGACGACCGCCATGGTCGTCAACACTCGTGTACCCGACGATCCCACACCAGGACGACAAGAACCTGGTGGGGTGCTGTGAGATCGCCCGGACGTGCGGGTTCGTGGCGGGGGCGTGGGCTGGGGTAACCTCGGCACGCCCCGCTGAGCGGGGCGGTCGCGGGCTGTGGCGCAGCTTGGTAGCGCACCTGACTGGGGGTCAGGGGGTCGCAGGTTCAAATCCTGTCAGCCCGACCGAATGTGTCAAAAGATTTGCATGGGTGTCTGCCGCCCGGCAGGGGTGCACGGCTCTCGAAACGCCCGAGACGCCGCAACGATGTCGTCCACGTCGGGCTGTTGATGCTCCCCGTGGTCCCCGACGGTGCGTTGCAGCTGGGCCGCGTCTTCGCCACCACCGGCGCGACGTCAGTCGCGCCCCTACCCCCGTCGCTGCCGGTGTCGTACTCGGTCCGGTGCCGTTCGCGGTAAATCGACGTCGACGTCGGGTGGCAGGCTGAGGCGATGTCGGACCCGATCAACGCCCTCGCGGCCCAGGCCCTCGACGACTACCCCGGTGGGTTCGTCTACACGTACAACGCCCACGACGCCCTCCGTGCGCGCATCCTGGTGGTCGAGCAGGGCGGGAAGGCGTTCCCCCACGGGGACAACATCGGCGCCCCCGATGACGACGTGACCGGCAAGTGGGCCGGCATCCTGGTCGGGGCGGGGTTCGAGCCTGGCATGTACTCCTGGTGGAACGCGATCCCCGTCGGCCTGGACCGCGCGGAGACCGTGGAGGACAAGGCGAAGGCCGCCACGTACGTGAAGCGCGCGATCGCGCTGCACGAGCGGTTGTTCGTCATCATCGCGGTCGGCAGTGCTGCGCAGCAGGTGGTGAAGAAGGCCGCCGGCAACATCAAGGTGGTGGGTACCCGGAGCCCGCTGCGCACCAGCAACGGCCAGCGTGATGACATCCGGGACGCGTTCGCGGACGCCCGCTCCTACGCCTACCCCGTGGGTCTCGACCGGGAGTGAGCGAAGGCACGGCCGCGGGCACGTCTCCCGGGACGACGCGGGTGCACCATCGTCGGGGGGTGCTTGCCGAAATGCGGGAGATGTTTCTGGACCGATTTGCACGACACCAACCCGGTTGGTGATCGGCACAGGACCCCGCGTTCGAGGAGCGGGAAGGCCGTCGTCGTGGTGGGTCGCCGACCGCCCGCAACAGTCGTGACGACGGTGCTTCGCGTCGACGGCTTCGGCGTCCACTGAGCTCGAGCACGCCCGAGGCTCGTGGTGGAACCGGGTCCTGGACCGCGCCGGCGCACCCGGCGGACACCCGGCGACCTTCGGTGACACGTTGCCGGCGCGCGATGACGAGGCGATCGATGCGGCCGGTGCGCGGTCTCGGGGTGAGCTGGCGCGTTCCCGCGGCCCGAGCTCCAGCCCCAGCAGCAGCGCCGCAGTCACGAGCGCGGACGCGGCTCGCAGGAGCGAGGGACGACGACGAAGACCCACCCGCCGCGTTCGACGCGCGACAACCTGCGCCGGTGCTTCGACGGCCCGACGACCGGAGCGTCGGTCGGGCGTGGGGTCGGTGCGAGGGGATGCGCTGGCGCCAGGTGGCGCCGGCCGGCCCTGGGCCGTGGAGCGGGGCGAGCCTGATGTCGGAGCGAGCCCTTCCTCCGCGCTGTCCACGGTGGTACCCGCGCGTCACGTGTGGCGTGAGCAGTCATCGTCACGGATTTCCGTAGTTCTCAGGGGGGTGAAAAATCCTGGAACCACGACGCATCCCCGACGCACGGCACGAGGATCAGCGCGACAGAGGGGAACGACCATGGACACCGAGGACCAGCACAGCGGCATCTTCGGCGACCTGACGCCGGAGGACTTCCGGACCTCCGAGGTCCACCAGGGCGCGGTGACCGCGGGGATCTCGACGCCTTCGTGGCCGCGCAGCTCGCCGGCACCCACCTCAGCTTCGCCGCCGCCGACGGCGAGCCGAACTGTGCGGCCCTCCTGGAGAACGACGTCATCGCCCGGGTGTTCGTGCCGACCGCCGAGGAAAGCATGGCCGAGTTCCTCGCGAGGGTTCGGCGCGAGGCCGAGCTCATCCACGCCACCCGGTTCTTCATCAGCCGGACCACCGAGGTCGCCGCCCGCGAGGTCACCGTCGACCAGCGCCACGACGGCAACGATGCGGCCTCCCAGGCCGAGGCCGTCGGGGCGGGTCTCGTCGAGCCCGGCCTGATCTGGTACGCCGCGGATACCGTGCCCGAACAGCGGCGGCTGGGGACCTTCATCGTCGACGGGCTCAGCCTGGTCCGGCCGGTCGTCGGGCACCCGTCGCAGCCGTACGAGCTGTTCGACCGGGTGCTCGACAGTGGGGTGGGGGAGGGGTGAGGCCAGCGCCGGCCCGCCCGGTGGGCCGACGTGAGCGTCAACCGTGGGCAACCGGCTGGCCCCTTCGCGGTCAATGTGTGACGTCCAGACGTCGCCCGACGGGCAAGATCTCATCGTCCAATTCGTCACGAAATCAGCGTGTGTCGCGCATGATGACGCAATGAGCGCAGAGGTGGTCATCAAGGACGCGGGTGAGCTGATCGGCGGGCCAGAAGGCGCATTGACGATGATGGTCGGCGAGGATGGCGTCCTCGCGACCGGTTCGCGCTCGGACGTCGAGGCCTGGATCGATCAGCTGCGGGGACTCGTCGGCGAGGCGGCCAAGGCATCGGGCGTCACGACATCACGCGCGGCCGACCTCGTCGCAGTGGGTTCCGCAGTGGCATCTCTGAGAACGCTTTCAGATGACTATGTACGGCTGACGCCTGCGAGCATGCAGCTGATTCGCGAGCACGGACTGGTCCCCGGTACCGCGGGCGCGTTCCGCATGTTCGTCAAGGGTGAGGGTTCCCTGTTCGCCGGACAGATGCAGTTCACCCAGGTCTCGTTCGGGCCTGCGCTCGCCACCGCCATGCAAGCCAACGCTGCCACCGCGGCACTTCGCGCGGCTATCGCGACGGTGGAGGAAGCGGTCGAGCGAGTGGAGGGCAAGGTCGAGAAGCTGCTGGCGCTCGCCTTTGCGGAACGCACCGGTGACGTGATCGGGCACCACCGTGCGTTGTCCCACGTGCTCGAGCTGCTGGATTCCTCCGGGAGCTTGCCGACGGCGGACTGGGACTCCGTCGCTTCGCTCGGACCTCAGCTGATCGCCGGAACGGAAAAGCTTCGCGCCCACGTCACGGCGACGCTCGCGCTGCTCGATCCCTCCGAAGCGGCCCAGGACCGAGCGGACAAGCTGGGCAAGGCTGTCGACGACGGGCTAGTGGGAGAGACGCTCCAGCTGCTGCTCGTCGCCCAGGACTCGCTCTACCTGTGGCAGCGGCTCCGTATCGAGCGGGTGCGGAAGACCGAGCCCGAGCACCTGTCGGCGGTCGTCGAGTCAGCGCGGGCGTTGTTGCGTGACAACGCGCAACTGGACCAGGAGCTCATTCAGCTGACGGCGTCGAGGCTGGCGTCCTACGCGACGCTCAAGCCCCTGGAGCTGCACCGCAAGCTGTCCGCGCGGGCGTTGCGGCGTGACCTCGCGTCGCTTCAGCAGGACCTGACGTCGTTCGCGACGCAGCGTCACCTGCAGATCGTCGGTTGGGAGGACGGCGCCGCTCCCACCGTCCGTGATGCGCTGACGGAGGTTCGCGACCGCGCGGTGGGTGGCGGCCGTGTCATGCGCGCCTTGGGTGCCAGGGCGGTCGACTCCGGTGCGCAGGGTGCGGGGCAGGCAGGCCAGTGGTTGCAGGGAGTGGAACGCCGCCGCTCGTGGTCCCGCGCGGAACGAAACGATCGGAAGCCGGATGCAGGCGACGAGTGACGTCGGTCCGTGTCCGTGTCATGCCGGTTCGGCGACGGTGTCAGCTCCAGGATCAGCTGAAGCGTCCTCACCAGCAGCGTCAACGTCTCAGCCCTGATCCACCGCCATGGGTTGGTGATGTGGGCGTGGCGTAGGTCGAGGTGCCCCTGTGAGCTGGGAAGATGTCGATTGCGACGTCGAGATCTACCTACTCACGAGAGGCACCTCGTAGGTGAAACCTTCTCAGAGGGTCCGCCCGGTGTTTGATGATCCGAACCTGGTGTCGGCGGCGGGTCTGCTGCCGGTGCTGGAGCTCGCCGGTACCGCCGGGATCGACGGCCTGCTGGCGGGGCTGACGGTGCCCAGTCCGAACGCAGCCCTGAAGACGACGTCGTTGGTGGCGGCGATGCTCGCCGGGGCGGACTGCATCGACGACACCGACCTGCTGCGCCACGGGGGAATGCGCAGGGTGTTCACCGGG
>JBBSUN010000072.1:0-11295 GCA_038234335.1 Mycobacteriales bacterium | reverse complement strand
GTGAGAAGGTTTCACCTACGAGGTGCCTCTCGTGAGTAGGTAGATCTCGACGTCGCAATCGACATCTTCCCAGCTCACAGGGGCACCTCGACCTACGCCACGCCCACACCACCCACCCACGGCGGTGAATCAGGGCTCAGGCCACCGACGACAATTCATGGTCGCGCGGGCCGAGTGCCGGTGCGGGATCGGACAACGATCCACGACCGCACCCGCCGCGGCCCACGGTCCTTTGGTGCTGGGTTGTCGAAGGGGGCGCCCCCAGCTGGTGATGTTGACGCTGTAGGCGCAGAGCCGGGGGACGGTCGGCGGGGTGCTGCGGCGGGGTCAGGCTGTGGGGTCGACGCCGGTGATCGGGTCGGCGGCGGGGACGCCGGGTAGCTCCCGGACCCGCACCTGCACCGTGGTCTCGCGGATGCGGACGTCGAAGACGGGTTGGGGGGTCACGGCGGGTCCGTGCACGACGGTCCCGTCGGTGAGGTCGAACATGCTGGCGTGCCAGGGACACGTGATGCAGTCCCGTCCCTTCTCGTGGACCACCTCTCCCTCGGACAGGGACGCAGCGAGGTGGCTGCAGGTGTCGGCGAGGGCGCGGACCTCGTGGCCGCGGCGGACCAGGACGACGGCGGTGTCACCGACGTGTACCTGGTGCGGTGCACCGTCGGTCAGGTCGGCGAGCTCTGCGACGGGGTACCACCCAGCTGGGGTGGTGTGGGGGACGTGCTCGGTGTGGTTGGCGCCAGAGGCCCACCGGTAGCTGAGGTGCCCACCGAGGGTCGCGCCGAGCCCGTTCGCCGTCATCCCGGCCAACGCCAAGCCCCGTGCTCGGGCGGCGTGGGAGCGTCGCCGGGCCAACAGCGAGGCAGCGAACAGCGCGATGCCAACCGCGTTGGAGGCGGCGTGGACGAGGGCGATGCGCTGCTGCTCCTCGTGCTCGTCGGCGTAGTCGGCCCATCCGGCGAGGGCTGCTGGCACGGCCCCGAGCAGCCCGGTGGCCACCAGCACCCCGGAGGCGTAGTCCACCGCGTGCCGTGCCCGTTGGTCACCACCGCGTGCCTGCTGCACGGTGGCCATGGCGTCGAGCACGACCGCGGAGGTCCAGGTCCCGATAGGGACCTGAACGAGCACCGAGTGCAGGGGGTGCCCGAGGAAGGTTCCGTGCAGCACGTCCTTGAGCGGTGTCGGCAGCACCTTCTTCCACAGCGCGGCGATCTTCGCGGCCACGGGGTCCAGGGCGGTCCACGCCACCGGACGGTCCAGGAGCTTCACCAGGGGTTGTGCCATGCGGTGACGCTACGAGCACGCCCACCACCGCGCCGATCGGCCGGGTGCAACCCCGGTGCGGTAGCGCCGCGCAGCGGGTCGGTGCGGCGCCGATGTGCAGCCGGAGAGTTCAGGCCGGTGCGGCGGTGCTGCAGATGTCACGGGTTCATTGGCGGCCCGAGGGCCGCCCGCGGGAGTGCGGCAGGGGTGCGTTGACGAATCGGGGGGTGGGGGTAACAGTCGTGGTCGTGACTGCTCCTGCAACTGCGCGTGCGTTGACCCTGCGGCCGGTGGCCGGGTGCGGGTGGTGAGCAGCGTGCGCCGTGCGGGTGCGCGGGCAGTGGCGGTGGTCGAGCGGCAGCGGTGGCTGGACGCCCCCGGCTACCGGGTGGAGCACGCGCTGGCGCTGGTGTTCACGAGCTTCGGTGACCGGGGGCGAGCGGTGCAGGACGTGCTGCACGGAGTCAGCATCGGGCACCCGCTGCACCCGGCCCTGACGGACGTGCCGCTGGGTGCGTGGACCGCGGCGGCGGTGCTGGACGTGGTTGATGTGGTGTCCCCGCGCCCGGCCGGGTGGCAGCAGGCCGCGCAGCTCGCGGTGGGTGTGGGGGTGGTGGGTGGCACGGGTGCGGCCCTGGCCGGGTTGACCGACTGGCAGCACACCCACGACGCGGCGCGTCGTTCCGGGCTCGTGCACGGGCTGCTGAACACGGCTGCGCTCGCGACGAACGTGTGGTCGTGGGGTGAGCGCGGGCATGGTCGGCACACCCGGGGCCGGTACGCCAGCGCCCTGGGGTACGGGCTGGTCCTGGCGGGCGCCTACCTGGGTGGGGACCTCGTGTTCCGTCACCGCACCGGGGTCGACCACTCACAGCCCGCTGCGGGTCCGGGGGTCTTTGTTCCGGTGCTCGCCTCGGCCGACCTGGTCGAGGACACCCCGCGCCACGTCGACTGCGATGGCGCCGAGGTGGTGCTCCTGCTGCGTCAGGGCGGTCGCATCGACGCCGTCGGTGGCCGCTGCTCGCACCTGGGCGCCCCCATGGCGCAGGGGTGGCTGCACCGCGGTGAGCTGGTGTGCCCCTGGCACGGCTCACGCTTCGACCCGAGCAGTGGTTGCGCGCTCAGCGGCCCCGCGACCGCACCCCTGACCCACTACGACGTCCGGGTGGTGGCCGGACAAGTCGAGCTCCGCCGCGCCGACGCGGTGACGGCGCCGGCGCCCCGGGGGGTCGCCACGGCCGCCGCGGTGGCCGTGGGGGCACGGTGAAGGCCGACGGGCTGCTCATCGAGGACCACGAGGTCATCCGTGGCCTGCTGCACGAGCTACAGCGAAGCAGACCCGACCAGGCTGCGCACCGCAGCCAGCTGCTCGATGAGCTGCTCACCGTCCTCGACGTCCACGTGCAGATCGAGAACGACTTGTTCTACCCGGCGGTCCGGGACGTCAGCCCCCTTTTCGCGGTGGCGCACGCCGAGCACCGTCAGATCGACGACCAGCTCGCGGTGGTGTTCCGCACCGACCCCCGCGGCACCGAGTTCGGCGTCGAAGTAGCGATGCTGGCCGCCACGGTGGAACACCACGCCAGCGAGGAGGAGAAGGAGATGTTCGCCCACGCCCAAGCCCTCGGCGACACCGCCCTCGAGGCCCTCGGCCACCGCATGCAGCTGCGCCGCCAGCACCTGCGTCACTCCGCGGTGGTACGAACCAGGCTGAAGATCAAAAGAGCAGTCCTGCGCCGCTCATGACAGCAGACCCAGCGGGGTCCCGGCCCGGGGGGGAGCCGAGGGCTCCGCTCCGGTGCCCGAGCTGTCCCACACCACGCCGCCGGACGGGCCTGGTGAGCCGCCAGTCGGGCTGGGTCTCATACCGGTCGGACACGTCGGTCGTAGCGCTGGGGACAGCGGCAAACTCGACGAACACATCGCGTCAAACCTTGTTCACGAGGTGACCACCCTGACGACGACCCCCGCACCCTCCCGGAGATGACGTGGTGAACCAGCGACGTGTTCTCCCCACGCCGGAAGAACGGCAGCACTGCCGCGCTCTCCCGTTCCCCGACGGCCGGCCGTCTGCCACCCACCGGTCCCGCCGTGCACGGGCCTCTGCGCCCGAGTGATGGGCCCCTCTCGTCGTTCTGCCAAGCACCGATAGTCCTGTCACCGTCGACCGTGCGACGGTCACCGCGCAGTACCCCGCAGTGCAGCGCTTCATCGACGCCTTGCACACCCTCGAGGCCGACCAGGACACCCAGGTGCTGGCCACCCTGGTCACCGACGACGCCGATGTCCTCAGCATCGACGGGCATGGCCCACGTCGAGGTCCGGAAGGGATGACCGAGCTGTTCACCCAGTACCTGGGCCAGTTCGACCGGGTCGCGACCACGTTCACCCGCATCACCGAGAACGACACCAGTGCCGCCCTGGAGTGGTCCAGTGACACGGTCCTCAGCGGCGGGCACCCAGCGGTGTACACCGGGACCACCGTCGTCGAGCACGACGGCACCTCGATCACCCGGTTCAGCACCGTTTACGACTCCGCTGCCCTGCTCGGTCCCCAGCCCCATGCACAGGCTGTGGACGACGACGACGACGAACCGTCCGCGGCCAGGAACGCGCCGCAGGGCGACGTGACCAAGGACGAGGTGGATCCGGTGGTGGGGAGGTACGGCGCCGATAGTGGCTTCCTGCCCGAGGCCGACCGGGCCGCGGCCACCGGCCGCGACAGGTAACCCTTGCTGACAGATCCGGGCGATCGTGGGGGCCGGGCCGAACATCGGCTTGGCCGGATCCACGTCGAGCAAGCGCCGACGTGCCCGGTGTTCGATGAGCTCGGGCAAGCTGCGGGGGAGAGCCCCGCAGATCGGCACGGGCCGGGCCCAGCCCTGATAGACGGCAGGGAGACGCCGGTGAGCACGTCGAGCAACCGCGCGTCGACCTGCCCCTCGGTGTTGTGCATGGGAACCACCCTGGATAAGTCAGTGCCCGGTCGTGTCGTCGAATCTGTCCGTCAGTGCCCGGTGTTCGCGGCCGCGTTCGAGGAAGCGGCGTCGAGCTGGCCTTGCCCGGTTTCCAGGAGCTCGGCCCACGGAGCCGCGAACTTCTCCACGCCCTCGCTCTGCAGGGTGAGGAAGACGTCGGTCAGGTCGATGCCCAGCGCTGTGAGCACGCTGGAGATTTTACCGTCGGCCCGACAACGACGTCCCCGCCCGGCAGGGTGACACTTCCGGGAAGAGACGATGGCCACCCCGATTAGCGTGGATCCCGATTTGCTCGAGACCAGGATCCGTTTCTCCACCGGTCGTGACGCTTCCGCCGGTGAGGTCTCCCTCGTGGGGTCCCTCAACAGCTGGTCGACCGGTGTCGACACGTTGGCGCTGTAGGACGACGGAACGAGCTCGCTCACCGACGCCGTCCCCCCGGTCAGGACGTGCACTTCCGGTACCTGGTCGAGGACGGGCACTGGTTCGACGACCTGAACGCGGACGAGGTCACCGCGCAGGGTTCGGTCCTGCACCTGGGCGCGGCGGCAGGCGTCGACGAGCCAAGCCGCGAGCCCACGCACGGGGACACGCTCGTCGAGGCTCCGGCAATCAGCAGCACCCCGGGTGCGCACGAGCCGTCCCCCACCGAGCCCGAGGCGACGCTCGATTTACAGCCCACCCGTGGGGCCGGGACGACACCGGATGCGTCCGGTGCGGCCGCACCCGTGAGCTCGACCTCCGGCATGGACCACCGCGGAGGTTGCATCGGCGGGTCACAGTTGAACCAGTGGACCCGACTCAGGATCGCGAAGTCGACGCAGTGGGCTTACCTCCGGGGCCCGTCGTGGCGGACGCACACGGCCTTGTCCGAAAGCCGCTGTTGTCGAGCGCCCTGCCGGGCTGGTCGCCGGACCCGGTCGGTTCTCGAGTTTCAGGAACCCTGGGTGGAGTTGTCCCGCTGCTGGTCGTGGTCGTACAGGTCCTCGACCACAGCGTCGGGGTCCTCGAGGGACCGTCGTGCGGGTGGAGTCCGTCCGACTACCGTGCGGGGCCCGTCAGCACGTGGTCTTCGCGGTCCCCGCTACATCGCGGGTGGCGGCCCGGCGCGGGTCACGACCCGGTGCACCACGCTGTCGGGGGCATTGAGCAGGGCGGCTGGGTCCTGGTGCACCTCGATCGCTCCGGCGGAGGTGAGCTCGTCGGCGGAGACCCCGCCGCTGAGCGCCCCCACGAACGTGACCCCGGCTCGCCCGGCGGCCTCGGCGTCCCAGGTGCTGTCGCCGACGACGACGCTGCGGGCGGGGTCCAGACCGTGGGCGTCCAGCGCCGCCTGGATCAGGTCCGGGGCGGGCTTGCTGGTGGAGACGTCCTCGGACGTGGTGTGCCCGAACAGGGCGGCGGCGACGCCGTCGCCCATGCGGGGCACCATCCAGTCGAGGTCGGCGGCCTTGCCGCTGGTGGCCAGCACCACCCGGACGCCCTGGTTGCTGCACGTGGTCACGAGCTCCTGGGCCCCGGGCAAGCGCTACCACCTCCTCGCGCAGCGGCGCGTAGTGGCGGGTGTGGGCCTCGGCGAGCGCATCCAGGAGTCCGTCGGGGACGTCGTCGGGGTCGAGGCCGAGCAGGTGCGGGACGAGCTGGTCGTCGCCGAGCCCGATCGCCCGGTGCGTCTGCGCCGCCGTGGTCGGGTGGCCCAGCTCGCGGAAGGCGCGCAGCCAGGCCAGTGCGTGGTGGTAGGTGCTGTCCAACAACGTGCCGTCGACGTCCAGGAGCAGACCGGGGTGCCGGGCCGGGTCGGGGGCCCCGGAGCTGGTGCTCATGCGGGTGCCTCCGCTCGCAGGCGCGCCAGCAGCGGCTGCGCGACGGTGTCCAGGAAGTCCTGCTGGTTGCCGTCGCCCACCTGGACCAGGGCGATGTCGGTGAACCCCGCCTCCCAGAACGGTGCCACGGCGGTCACGATCGCGTCCAGGTCCGGACCGCACGGGATGGACCCGGCGACGTCCTCGGGGCGCACGAACTGGGTGGCCCCGGCGAAACCTGCCGGGGTGGGGAGGTCGGCGTTGACGTGCCACCCGCCGGCGAACCACCGGAAGGTGTCGTGGGCGACGCGGATCTGGGTGTCGCGGTCGGTGCCCCAGCAGATCGGGATCTGTCCGATGGTCCGCGACGCCGGCAGCCCGCCCGCACGACGGGTGCTTGCCCACTCCTGCACGAGCTCCGGCTTGGGTTCGGTGGCGACGAGGTGGTCCACGAGGGGGGCGAACCGGGCGATCGACTGGTGGCCGGAGACGGCCGCGGCGATCGGCACCGGGGTGTCGGGCAGGTCCCACACGCGGGCGGAGTCGACCCGGAAGTACTCACCGTCGTAGGTCATCCGGTCACCGGTGTGCAGCGCCCGGATGATCTCGATGGCTTCGGCGAGCATGTCCTGGCGGGCAGCGACCGCCGGCCACCCCACGCCGACCACGTGCTCGTTGAGGTTCTCCCCGGAGCCCAAACCGAGGGTGAACCGCCCGTCGGAGAGCACGCCCAGGGTGGCAGCCTTCTGCGCGACGACGGCCGGGTGGTAGCGGATGGTCGGGCAGGTCACGTACGTCATCAGCTCGACCCGCTCGGTGGCGTGGGCCACCGCGCCGAGCACCGTCCAGGCGTAGGGGGCGTGGCCCATGGAGTCCAGCCACGGGAAGTAGTGGTCGGAGCTGACCTCGAAGTCGAAACCGGCCCGTTCCGCGCCCACCGCGTAGCGCACGAGCTCCTTGGGTCCGCTCTGCTCGGTCATCAGGGTGTATCCGAAGTTCGTCACCACATCAGCCTGCTGTGCCACCCCGAACCCCGCCGATCGGGGTTGGCAGGGCGCCTAGTGGGCCAGATCGGTACCGAGGGGGGCCGCCACACGCGGATGGTGCCAGTGCACTGCGCCGGGAGCCCAGCGTGCAGCGCGAGTGCGGACCGGCTCAGTCCTCCGGGTCGTCGGCAGCAGAGGACGTCGAAAGTGTTGCAGCCGGCGTCGAAAGGGTCACCGTCGCAGCCTGGGGGGCCGTGGCGTGCTCACCGATGTCGTCCCCGCCCAATTCATCGAGAGGGGCGTCGAAGGGCGTGGCTGACGAGGCGGGTGCGAGGTGCAGGACGCAGCCGTCGGGGGTGACCTCGTCGGCGTCGGGGTCGTCGAACCAGGTGCCGTTGGAGTCGAGGTACCGGAAGTGGACGTCCTGGGTTGAGGGAACGGTGACGGTGGCCGTGTAGCGACCGCCGTCGCCCGCCATGAGGGGGTCGACCCCGGGGGACCAGCTGTTGAAGGACCCCACCACGGACACCTCGTCGGCGTCGAGGTGGTCGAGGCTGAACTCGATGGTGGTCTCGGAAGTCGTGGGGTCCTTGCTGACGTGCACGGTCACATCAATCTCCTGAGGACGATCGGCACCCCGCAGGGTGTGGGCGACACTGCCCGCTACACGGTAAGGACCAACCCCTCGGTGGCGCAGATCGACGCGACCTGTCCCTGTCGCACCCGGGTGGGCGGCACGTGGTCCTGCACCGGGCCGGTCGTCCCGGGGTCGTGGACGACGCGCCGGGCACGATGCGTCCGGGTCCTCACCGGTGCTGGTGGTCCGGGAGTGACGTGAGCACGCTAAGGGTGCCGTCGGCCTCGATGAGGATCGCGGCGACGCCGTCGAGGTCGGCGTGGCCCTCGCTGCGGGCGGCTTGACGCAGCTCGTCCTCGGTGACCCGTTGCTGCCGCATCGCCTCGGCGAGGAACCCGCTGCGGAACAGCAGGGTGGGCTCGGCGCGCACCAGTCGCGCGACCCGGGTGCTGCGGACGGAGAGGAACGTGACCAGGTACTGCATGGTGAGCAGGATGACGAACGCGGTCACTCCTTCAGCCAGGGCGACGGAGCTGTTGAGCACCAGCGAGGCCAACGTGGAGCCGAGCGCCACGGACACGACCAGGTCAAACGCGTTGAGCTTGCCCAGGGCCCGCTTGCCCGTCACCCGCAGCGCGAGCACCAGCGCGGTGTAGCCGAGTACGCCGGCCACGACCACCCGCAACAGCCCGCCCCACCCCTGGAAGAACACGGTCGAGTCCACTACGAGCTCCTCCTGGTGCGGGTGTGCAGGGCAGAGCCAGCGCTGCTGCGGGGACCACGGTTGCACACCACCCCGCGATGGGTGGCCCTGTGGACGACGTGCTGGGTGGCGGTGGTTCAGCAGATGGACTTGGCGGTCGTCGAGGGGACTCCGCCCGGTCGCAGCCGCGTGATGAGGGCTCGACGCTCGATCTCGTCGAGCCCTCCCCAGGTGCCGTAGGCCTCGCCCACGGTGAGGGCGTAGTCGCGGCACTGCTGCTGCACCGGACACCGTGCGCAGACCGCCTTGGCGGCCGCCGCGCGACGGTCCCGATCGGCACCGCGCTCGAAGTCGGGGTGGAAGAACTGCGTGACGTCGGCGTCCCGACACGCGCCCTTCGACGGCCACTCCCACTCCTCGGGGGTGGGGGCGGGAAGACGGCGGATGTCCACCATGGCCGCGTGTTCCCTTCAGAGCCTGACGGGAGGAAGACCCCCAACGGGTCTCGACATGACCACCTCATTGTACGGACCAAGGGTGCTGCGGCGTGACCGCAGTGAAGCCTGCTCGGTCGTGGCACTGACCACCCAGCACCACGGCCTCGGTCGAACACGCGATCCGGTTCCCGCGACCATGATCAGGCGTGCCAACCACCGGGACCATCGCTACGAGCGCCCGGCCCGGCGGCGACCCCCGAGTGGTCAACCCCGCGCCGCGTGGGTGTGGATTTTCTCAGGTGTGGTGCCCGGCGCCTGCGCATCCCCGTCGTACACACCGCCCAGCGGCGTGACCGCTCGCGGACCCTCGTGCAGCGCGAGACCTCACCTCGACGTACGGTGCTAATCATGCGCTGAAGCCAGCGGCGCGCCGTGTCGTCCACCCTCCGCAGGAGCCCCGGTGACCACGCCTGGCCCGTACTTCGAGAAGCACGCCCCGCTGCCGCGGGGCGATGGTTCCCCGGCGCACCGACGTCGGGGCTCCCGGCGTGGCCTTGCCTCCTGGGCCCCCTCGACCGTGCTGTCGGTGCCACCGGGGCGATCACGAAGCCGGGCTGTTGAGCACGCAGTCGCACAGACCACCCCCACCAGATGAGAGGCACCATCATGTCCGGCCGCAACACCGTGATCCGTTCCCTGCACGATGTCGGTGCCGCTGCCTGGTTCGGCGGGTCGCTGATGGGTGCTGTCGGTGTCAACGGTGCGGCCGCGTCGGTGGCCGAGCCCACCGACCGGGCGAAGGTCGCCGCCGTCGGCTGGGCGAAGTGGGCCCCGGTCAGTGCCGTGGCCATCGGGGTTCACCTCGTCGGCGGTGCCGGCATCCTGCTGGCCAACCGCGGCCGGGCCGCCCACCAGGCAGGGGTCCGCGCGAATACCGTCACCAAGCTCTTTGTGACCGGGGCTGCGCTGGGCGCCACCGCCTGGTCCGGCGTCCTGGGCGGCAAGACCGCGCAGGGCACCGGGCACCCCACCGCGGGCGTCACCGAGCCCGCGGCGTCCACCCCGCCCGACGTCGCGAAGGCCCAGCAGCAGCTGAAGGTGCTGCAGTGGGTCACCCCGGTCCTGACCGGGATCATCGTCGTGCTCGGCGCGCAGCAGGGCGAGCAGCAACGACCCACCCAGATGCTCAGCGGTGTGGCCACCACCCTCGGGCGTCGCGCCTAGAGCTGACTGACCCGTTGCGGGGCGAGCAGCCGGACGAGCAAGATCCGAGCTCGTGGGCACCGCACCACCGGGTAGCGGTCATGAGTAGCGAGAGAGTTTTGCAAGATCCGTCTCACGCCCCGCGCGACGGCGTAGGTAGCAACCACCCCACTTCAGTGTTCGATCTCTGGATCAGGAGTTCTTCTTGTGACGGTCACCGACGACATCGACTCCCTCACCACTGCCCACCACCCCGACGGCTGGACGGCGCTGGACACCCGTGCCGTGGACACCGCGCGCGTGCTCGCCGCGGACGCGGTGCAGAAGGTGGGCAACGGCCACCCGGGCACGGCCATGAGCCTCGCCCCGCTGGCGTACACCCTGTTCCAGCGCGTCATGCGGCACGACCCGGCCGACCAGGACTGGATGGGCCGCGACCGCTTCGTCCTCTCCTGCGGGCACTCGAGCCTCACCCTGTACATCCAGCTGTACTTCTCCGGCTACGGCCTGGAGCTCGACGACCTCAAGGCGCTGCGGACGTGGGGCAGCAAGACCCCGGGCCACCCCGAGCACCGGCACACCCCGGGCATCGAGATCACCACCGGCCCGCTGGGCCAGGGTCTCGCCTCCGCCGTGGGCATGGCCATGGCCGCCCGTCGCGAGCGTGGCCTGCTCGATCCCGACGCGGCGCCGGGCGAGAGCCCGTTCGACCACCACGTCTACGTCATCGCCTCCGATGGTGACATCGAGGAGGGCGTCACCTCCGAGGCGTCCTCGATCGCCGGGCACCAGCAGCTGGGCAACCTCGTGCTGGTCTACGACGACAACAAGATCTCCATCGAGGACGACACGGACATCGCGCTCAGCGAGGACGTCGCCGCCCGCTACGAGGCCTACGGCTGGCACGTCCAGGTGGTCGAGGGCGGCGAGAACGTCACCGCCATCGAGGCGGCCCTGCAGGCGGCCCGGGACGAGACCGGCAGGCCGTCGCTCATCCTGCTGCGCACGATCATCGGCTTCCCGGCCCCGACCAAGATGAACTCCGGTGCCGCCCACGGCTCCGCCCTCGGCGACGACGAGGTGGCCGCGGTGAAGCGGGCGCTGGAGTTCGACCCGGAGCAGACCTTCGAGGTCAGCGACGAGGTGATCGCCCACGTGCGCGGGGTCCGAGACCGCGGTGCGGCCCTGCGGGAGGAGTGGAACCCCCGCTTCACCGCGTGGTCCGAGCGCGAGCCGGAGCGCAAGGCGCTGCTGGACCGGATCCTCGGTCGGACCCTGCCCGACGGCTACGCCGACGTGCTGCCGACGTGGGCGCCCGGCGACAAGGCGCTGGCGACCCGCAAGGC
>JBBSUN010000071.1:0-11355 GCA_038234335.1 Mycobacteriales bacterium | reverse complement strand
CGAACCCCATCCGACACAGCCGAATCTGAGTGTGGTTGCTCAGCAGCGCTTATCCCGTATGCCCTGTCCGGAGGCGCGACCGGTGACGGGGCGGCAAATGGTGTCGCCCGGTACCTCGCCCCCCAGGAACCTGCGCCCGCGTGACACCGCTGGCGGGTTGCCCCGGCGATGGTGAACGGCGCCTGGATCGGCACCGCTTGGATGGTCCGGGTGCGGTATCTTGGCCTTGCCTCGGACGGTGAGTCCGGTGGAAGTGAGCCCGAGACCCGTCCGGACGGACGTGGCGCTCGGGCTTCGCGCTTTCCCGGCACCTGCGGTCGCTACACCTGGTGGACGGTACTGATGAGGGGCTCGACGCGGCGGCGCCAGTCCCCGCCGCGGCCCCAACACCACGCCACCGCGTCGGGCACCGCCAGCAGTGCCTCGGCGGCGGCCCGCTCGTGGCCGTAGTGCAACCGGTCCCGGCATCCTGCCTCCCGGGCCAGCTCGATCAACTGCTGGCTGTCCCACCGGACCAGTGAGTCGTCCTGCTCGAGCACCAGCCGGGTCGCCCCCGCCCAGCGGGCAGCGTCGGCGACCACACCTCGCAGGCATTGCTCGCGGGCCTGCAGGTCGGTGCGGTAGCGGCGCCCGGCGTCGTAGACGACGACCTCCGCACCGGCCTGCACCAGGGCCGCGACGATCTGTCGGCGCCGGCTGTCACGCTCGGTCTTCATGTGCAGGCGCCGCTGACCGGGCAGGACCAGATCGCGCACCACCCGCCGCAGTGGCTCCAGCTCCCCCGCCACGACCACCGCGGCCGCCACGACGTAGCCCTGCTGCTTGGTCTCGTCGAGGAACACGTGGCGGACCACCCGGGGCTCCCTCACCCGACCATGGTCTCCCACCGCGCCGACCCCCAGCGCACTGGAGTTGTCCGACAGGCTGCTGGACAACTCGAGCCGTCCCTACTCCCCACCATCACCTGCACGGCGACGTGGGGCTCGCCGCCCCGGCCCCACCAAGCAGCTGCCAATTGTGCAACAGGCTGTTGCACAACCTCCCGGCCGTCCTCAGTGCTCGGGGCACACCAGCTCCGGCGCCGTCACCCACCCGGCCGCCACCAACCACCGCCTCGCCGGGTAGGCCACCGAACCCGGGGTGCTGTCGTGGGCGAGGGTGCCGGTGATGATGGGGCCGTCACCGCAGCGGACGCACTCGACGTCGACCACCGCACCCCTGGGGTGACACGCCCGGCAGTGGCGGGCCTCCACCACCGCGCCGGGGGTCGCGGGGTCGGGGTGCAACCAGAGCACGGCGAGGTCAGCCCGCAGCGCCGCGGCCTCCTCCCGGGTGGCCGGCTCGAGCCCGCACGAGGGACACGCCCGCGACGACCGAACGGAGCTGGCCGCAGGTGCCGTGGCCGGCGCGGTCGCGGGCACCGGGGTGGGTGCGGCTGCCGATCTGATGGTCGGTTGAGTCTTGAGGTGGCGGTACAGCGTGGTGCGGGAGACACCGAGGACCTCCGCGACCTCCGTCAGCGGGGTTCCCGCGGTGACCATCCGCTGGGCCTGCTTCGTCTTCGCCGCGGTCATCACCGTCGGCCGGCCCCCGACCCGCCCCCGCCGGCGTGCCGCAGCCAGTCCGGCCATCGTCCGCTCGCGGATGAGGTCACGCTCAAACTCCGCCAGGGAGCCGAAGATGTGGAACACCAACCTGCCCCCCGGGGTGGTCGTGTCGATGGACTCCTGCAGCGACCGGAACCCGATGCCCCGCTCGGCCAACCCGCGGACGGTCTCGATGAGGTGCGGCAACGACCGACCAAGGCGGTCCAGGCGCCACACCACCAAGGTGTCCCCCGGGCGCAACGCGTCCATCAGGTTCGCAAGCTCGGGCCGGTCGGTGACCGCACCGGAAGCGGTGTCGGTCCACGACCGGAAGCACCCCGCGGCGCTCAGGGCGTCGTGCTGCAACGCAGCGTCCTGCTCCAGGGTCGAGACCCTCGCGTACCCCAGCAGCTCCCCCACGAGGACGCACTGTTCCACAACTCAACGCTTGGGCATGAGACGACACAGGGGTTTCGGACACCAGTTCTGCACCCACCACTCCCCCGCCCCGCCGGGAACCCCGATTCGGGTGGGGGCGTGTTCCACAACCGAGCGAATATGCACCCACCCCTCCTCGACTGTCGGGTTCTCCAGTTCGGCATGGCTACGAACCCCCACAGCTCCACGCCTCCGAAGTCTCGGGATGGGCGGCCACGCGGCTGTCACTCCAGCTGTGGAACGTCGTGAGCGGTTAATGACCGTGCTGATGACGTTGCCCGACACCGCCGCCGCCCGACCGCTGCACAAAACAGAATACTGGCGAGGCGGTCGACAGGGACTGCGACGAGTTTCCGTACGCCAGCACAACAAATGCCGGCGGTGACCCGGCACCCCGCGGTACAGCCGCCCTCCAGCCCGTGATTTCCTTTGAGAATCGATCAGAAGGGTCCAAGTTGGTGTCATTTTATGCACGCGCGAATCATGTGGAAGGCACTACATTTCTTGTGGTGCCGCTAATTGATGACAGCGGGTCCTACCCTGCTCAGACCTTCAACGTCGTCGGTTAGTCGGCGGCACAGACAACAGGATTTGGGGCTCATCGCAAATAAGGGTGTAGTCGGTCTCGGAAGCCGCCAGTGTCGAGCAGGGATCTGAGGATGTAGTTGGTGAGGTTGCGGAAGCCCAGGGCGGTGCCGCGGAGGTGCTCGAGGCGGCCGTTGATCGCCTCTGTCGGGCCGTTCGAGGTGCCGGGGCGGTCGAAGTAGGCCAGCACGTCGCCGGCGCGCTTGTTGAGGGTGCGGCCGAGGGTGATCAGCTCGGTGAGGAAGGCCGGCACCGTCGCGTTGAGATCGGCGATCACCTTCGTGAGGCCGGCGGCGGCGGCTACCCGGTCGGGGTTGCGGTAGGCGGCGACGATGCGCTGGTAGATCCACCAGGTCGCCTCGACCTGCACGTTGGCCTCGTCGGCGAACACCGCGGTGAGCCGGTCGTACTGGCGGTCGGTGAGCAGCTCGGCTCCGGTGCGCAGGACCCGCCGGATCCCGTAGAGCGGGTCCCCGGTGCGCCCCCGGTGACCACGCGTCTGCTGCTGCAGCCGTTGGCGGCAGCGGTCCAGGGCGTCCCCGGCCAGAGCGACCACGTGGAAGGGATCCATCACCGCCACCGCGTCGGGCAGGGCCTCGGTGGCGGCGGACTTGTAACCGGTGAACCCGTCCATCGCGACGGTCTCCACACCGGCCCGGAACGCCGCGCTCTGGGCCTGCAGCCAGGTGCTGAACACCGCCTTGGAACGGCCGGACACCATGTCCAACAAGCGGGCTGGGCCAGTCCCGTCCCGCACGGGGGTGAGGTCGATGATCACCGTCACGAACCGCGCCACCCCGGCGGCACCGGCCCGGGGGTGGCGCCAACAGTGCTCGTCGACACCGAGGACCCGCACCCCGTCCAGGCGGGTGGGGTCGTTGATGAGCAGAGCCCGTCCTGCGTCCAGGACGGCGTCGTTGACGGTGTGCCACGACGACCTGAGCGATGCCGCGACCCGGCTGATCGACATGCGGTCGACGACGACGGACTTCAGCGCCCAGAGCACCGCCGCCCGGCTGAGCTTCGACCTCGGTGCCGCCGCCGAGCTGGTGTCCTGGCGCCACACGTGCCCGCACCCAGGGCACCGGTAGCGGCGCACCGTCACCACCAGCATGGTCGGTCGCCACCCGACCGGGACGTGGGACAGCCGGCGCAGCACTGTGTCCCGGGGCACCCCGAGCTCACCGCAGCGGGTGCACCAGCACGACCGTTCGGTCACGTCCTCGGGCTCCACCACCCGACACGCCAGCACGGTGCGGTCAGCACCGACTTGCTGACCAGTCACCTTGAGGCCGAGCCGGTCAAGCAGGCAGAAGGAGGTCAGATCAGGGCAGTCGAAAGTAGGCTCAGCCACGTCGAGGTCCTCGTGATGGGCAGTGTGAGAACTTCCATCATCGGAGGACCTCGACCCTCACCCCGGCACCGACGCGCGACCAACGACTACACCCTGGTTCGCGAAGAGCCGGATTTGGGTGTCCCTTGCGTAACGCGCAAGGGACACCCAAACTGCGACGGGTGCTATCAAATATCGTACGCAACTTGATCGCACGTTGTAAGATTGTGCAGCAGCGGTGCAGTTTTAATCAAGATGGAGGAATTATTAGTACTGCGGACTTGTCAGAATTGCTCGGGGAGCTTGAGCAACGTTGGAATGATTTTGGTCCTGACCTTGCTCGATTTGCGGCACCGGGTGTCGACGCGGGCGTCGTCGTCACAGCACTGGCGGAGTTGGGGTTGCCTACGGACGATGACCTCATCACGTGGTTTGGGTGGCACAACGGAGCCACTCTCTACGAGGGAGGTAGTTGGACGATCGGTGGATGGAACCAAGAGTTGTTGAGCCTATCGGAGGCTGTGGAACACACAAAGATGAAGCGTAAAATAGCGAAATCAGCCGCTGATGGAGATGCCGAGTTTGAGCAATTGTTGTGGGCGCCGTGTTCTTTTGGCTTTACCACCGGTACTGACGGGTCCACCATGGTGATCGATCTGGCCGACGCTGCGCCTCGGCCAGTGCGGCTGGATTTGCGCAGCGATCCATCCGCGACGCAGAACGTCGTCGCACCTAGTTTGATCGCCGCGGTACGCATCTGGCTCGATGACTTCGAAAGCGGGTACCTTCGTTGGCTGCCCAATTGGGCATGGCAGGACAGCCGACTTGAGAACACACCGTAGGCGAATCACCTGCCCTGCGGGCGTTGTCAAGCTGGGTCGGGACCAGGCCCGGACAACCCGTGGCTGCACGCCCCTGCTGGTGCACGCAATGCTGGCAGCTTGAGGGGTACCGCGACAATGGGCGTGTGACCCGGTAGGGCGGCGCGCTACGGTTCTGCTCGGGCTCGTGTGTACCGGCGGCTGGGCTGCGCCCACGTGCGACGACAGGATTCCACGATTGCAGCCGAAGTCCGCTCAAAGCAGAGTTCGGTGTTGTCGACCGCATGTCAATTATCGGGGTCGCGACCTCGCACGATTCGTCTTTACACCTCGCCGCGGGGACCTCTACCGCTGGCGGGGTCCTCGTGGGCCCTGGGTGCGGTGCTGGCGTTCCTGGTCGCGGCGCAAGGCCTCCCGCTTTGCTGCTGCTTCCGCGGCCCGGACGGCGGCCTCCCGGGCCGCGGCCTCCGCGGCCACGGCGGCGGGGTCCCGGGTCCGCCCGGGCAAGCGGGCCGCGAGGTCCTGCAGCCGGCTTCGGGTCTGCTCCGGGGTGCGCACCGACGGTGCCGGCTGCGGGCCTGGGGGGCGTTGTGGGGCGCGGCCGAGGTCGTCGAGGACGGGGGTGTCGTTGGCGCTGGCGGCGCGGGTGCGGGCCTGCTCGGCCAGTGCCGCCACCACCCTGGCGCGCAGGTCGACCTCGCTCACCGGGGCCCCCTTCTCGTGGGCGGTGCCCATGCTCTCCACCTGCTCGCGCCCCGCGAACAGGTACATGCGGTCCTTGCGGCGGCTGGTGGCCACGTGCAGGCCGGGCTCGTCCATGCCTGGCCCGTGCATCAGGACCGTGCCGCCCCGGTGGACCCCAGCGGACAGCTCGGCGCGTTCGGTGCGGTGCCCGTCAGCGGCGTCGCTCTGCCACGCCACGTGCACCGCCCCGGTGCTGGCGTCGATGCCCTCGACGACGCCGCGGTAGCCGTTGAGGACGTCGGTGCCCTCGTGCATCCGCTGGTCGCGGTCGTTGATCCGCAGCAGCACGTGGTCGCCCTCCCGCAGGCGCACCTGCCGCCCGGCGGCGACGGGGTAGACGTGCTCGGGCCCGACCTCACCGGTGGCGGCCCGCACGGCCTGGGCGGCGTCGTTGAGCCGGCCCACTGCCTCGTTCGACGCGGCGAGCATCACCACCCCGCGCATCTCCGCGTGCGGGTCCGGGGCGCCGCTGCGCTGGGTCATCCAGGTGGCCACCATCGCCGTGAGCGCCTGGTCACCGGTCTCGGTGGCGACCAGCCGCCCGCGCTGGGCCCAGCTGGTCAGCGACCCGGCGTAGCGCCCGTCGCGCCAATGTGTCGACGCGTGGTGTCGACGCGTGGTGTCGACGTCGTGGTGTGCCGAGCCGGTCGCGTCACCCGAGACGGCGGGTCTCGTGGTGCTCGTCCGTCCAACGAAGACTACCAGGAATTCACCCTCTGTGGTCGTACTACTTTATGGTATGAATACCTCATGAAGATCAGCGCATCCGTACCGGACGACCTGTGGGACGCGGCCCGGCGGGCGACGAACGCCGACTCCACGTCGGCCCTCGTCCAGACCGCCCTCACCGAACTCGTCCAACGACACGACCACGCCCGCGCCTACGCCGAGCCGCCCGAACTCACCGGGGAGGTCGCGTCGCTGCGCGACACCGCCCGGGCTCGGCTGGTGGCGGACGGCCGGGCACGCTTCGGTCGCGGCTACGAACACGGTGTGCGCCTGGCCGCCGAGCTGGACTGGTCGCAGGTCGCCCACCTCGTCGAGCACGGCGCCGCGGCGACCGCCGCGCACTGCTCCGGCCTCGCCGCGCAGCTGCACACCGACCCGTCGTCGCTGCCCGCGGGCGCGCGACCGGTCATCGACCCGCAGGTGCTCACCCCCTACCTGGGTTCCCTCGCCGACCCGACCGGGTCCACCCCGTGGCACCCCGACGAGGTGACCGTGGAAGGCCTCGACCGCGCCCTGCGGGACCTGTGGGAGGACGTCCGGACCACCCCCACCGGTCCGCCCGGCACCTGAGCAGACCCCCGCGCCCCGCGAGCCCACCCCGAGCCGAGGGCATCCCACCCACCCTCCGACACCGACCGCACCAATTGCTGAAAGGACCCCACCATGCCCGCTCCCCACCTCGCGCTCGTCACCGACGACGGCCGTACTCCGTGGAGGTTCACCCACCACGCCCTGGTGCGCGCCGCGCAGCGGGGCTTCGCGCGCGACGACGTCGAGGCCGTCCTCGAGCGGCCCACGCTGACCTACCCGCAGCGTCGCTACGGACCCCACCGTCACATCGTCGCCGGGGCAGGCATCGCGGTCGCCGTCGACACCGCCACCCGGACCGTGATCACCGTGCTGTTCGACCAGCTGGACCCGGCCGCGGCCCGCGCCGGCACCCACCATGCCGGGACAGCGGCCGCATGAGCACCCCGGCGTTCCTCGACGACCACTGCGCCCAGTGCGAGCAGCCGCTACCGGAAGCCAACCCGGGGCTGTTCTGCACCGAGCGGTGCGCGCAGACCGCGAAGGACCTGCGGTACTGGCGGCGCATCGAGCGCGACGGACGCATCACCGACCCCGACGTCCAGCAGGCCCTGGACACCCGGATCGCGTTCATGTTCGGGTCCGGCTACCCCGACCGGGCCCGCAGGCTGCCACCCGACGTTCGCCGCCAGGTGCTGGAACGAGACCGACACCGCTGCCGTACCTGCGGCGCCCCCGGACACGAGATCGACCACATCGACGGCAACTCCGGGGACCCCACCAACCTGCAGCTGCTCTGCCGCTCCTGCCACCACGACAAGACCGACCAGACGATGGTCCCGGCCGGCCCCGAGCACCGGGCCGCCGTCCACCGCCTGCACCTCGAGCGGGTGGCCCCCGCCCGGCCCACCCGGCTGTGCGACGACACCGAGGCGTGGCCACAGCAGTGGCGGGCTCTGCGCGCCGACCGCCGCCGACGCCTGCAACATCCCACCCGGGCCGCTGCCTGGCTGTCCGATGGGCGCCCCCGGGTGTCGATCAGGGTGCCGACACGGCGCCCGCCCGGCGCTCGGCCTCGACGCGGTGATTGTCGAGCAGGTCCGCACGTGGACGCGTGGACGCCGGGATCGTCAGCGGTGCCCCCTCGAGCTCCCTGGCAAGCTCGACGAACCCGTGCAGCTGCGGGGCGAGGTGCACCGTCCAGGTCCTGGTTGCGATGGTCAGCAGGAAGGCGTCGAAGAGCCGGTGCACGTCGGCCAGCAGCATACACCGAACGGCCCAGCAACGCGGCCCTCAAGCCCTGCCTCCCCACCCCTCACGCGACTTTTACTTACGCTTCCTTTATCTCGATTTGATTTATTTTAGAGAATTGCATGACGTCAATAAATTTGATTTTTCGACTATCCCCTATCCGCTTCGTTACCGTGCAACAGTGGTCGCGCAGACGAACGGGGGTTCAACCGGGCACCTCGCGGCACTGCAGGACCGAATCGGGAGAGATCATCATGGGTCGTCAGAGACTTCGCGTCTTGCGCCTCGGCACTATCGCCGTGGCCGCCATGTTGCTCGCGGGGACGGCGGTGAACGCCGAGGCGTCAACCGCCCACAATCCCCCGCCGACGCCCGACAAAAGCTTGTACATCGTCACCACCAACGGAGAGTCGGTCGTTCAGGGGATCACAGAGGCGTCCCAGCGTGATCCTGCATATCGTCAGTTGGCGCTGGCGTGGAGCAAAGTGTGGGCAGAGAACGCTGCTGCGGGCACTCCGGCACCCCTCAAGGACTTCAACAAAATGTCCACCACGGACCAGGCCGCAGAACTGGGCACGCTTGCACGAACTTTGGGCGCACAACGGACCGTGCCGTCGTCGAGCGACCCGGGGGCGGTGACGGCACAGCCGTCCGAGGCCACCCCGATGGCGACGACATCGGCCTTGAACGCCACCCCGAACGCGGCGGCTCGACCCGCCGGAGTGAATGGCATGGACCCCAACTCTTTCCGGGTTTCCGGCGGAGCCGCAGGTGACCGAAGCTACTGGACGAATCTGACATTGGAAGTGGATGGCGTGTCGTGCTCGATGGCCTGCTACACCGAGGACGTCGTCAGGACTCGGGTCACTGTCACCCCTTCGGCGAAGAGCTCGATGATTAGCGCCCAATCCACTTACTCGCCGAACCACGGCGGTTTCGGGAATCGTCATCTCCGCCTCTACGCGATAACTTCCGGCACTATCCTAAAGGGTCAAGATACTACCTCCGACGGAGGTCGCTTCTTTCTGACGACTGCCAGCAGTTACAACAGCAAGCCGCTGACGATTGCCGTTGCATTGTACGTCTTTCAGAATCCAACGGGTAGCTACACGGCCGATGGGGCGAAGACGGCAGACGCGCACTGTCGGGCACAGGGCGACAACACGTGCATCTACTAGGATCGTAAATATGACCGTCGAGCGCGAGTATCCCGACCCCATGGCCCTGCCCGCCCCGCTTTCCAGTTCGGTCGGCGCAGCGTTCTACTCTCCTGACGTTGTCGTGGCGCTCTGTTCTTTCAGGGCACAGGCCGGTGGACTCGGGATGACAGCCCGGGTGTACACCCAGAACATCGACTTTGAACAGGCGCACTTCTGGTTCGACATTGGCGTCGACGTCGACGATCCCGGGACCCTCCGCATGAATGCCACCACCGACGACGGAACAAATTTGACCTGTCACCCCACCTCGGGCGGCGGAGGGCCGGCAGGGGAAGGTCTTCTTTCATGGACCTTCGAACTGTGGATTCCACTCGACACCACCACGGCAGCTGGAACCGTGGATCTACACGTCACCTGGGAGAAGACAGCACTGAACGGGCACTGCTACGTGAATCGAAACGATATCCACCACGCTGCAGCAGTCAGCACGGCCAACATCTTCGGCTGACGCCCTGACGCCCCACACAGTGCCGCCGCTCGGTTGACCTCCGGCGGCGGCACCGTGCAGCTTCTACCCACTGCGCGGCGCTACGTCCGGGTCCGGGTCCGGGTCCGGAAAGGCCCTCACGGCCGACCACGGTTGGTGCGCCGCCCGGTTCAGGGGGGATTGGACCGGGCGACGCGCTGATCACGTTTCCGGCCGACGGGCCATTCGAGGTGGTGGTGAACGGCGGCCGTGGCCATGGCCTGCACCGGGTCGCGTCGTGGTGGCTGCTCACCGTTCACAACGGTGGTGGTCTCCTCATCGCCGACGTCGGGCTGCTTCGCGTCGGGCCTGCGCCTGGTCCCAGGTGGTGTCGGTGGCGTAGCCGAAGGGGGTGTGGCCATGCTCGGTGCACCGTTCGGAGATGGTGACGGTCTGGTCGAAGACGGACCCCTCGTTGCAGTGCACGCACAGCACGTCCTCGGGGTCCGTGTCGGGCTCGACCTCGACCCGCTGGTAGCGGTCCTCCCCTGCGACGGCCAGCAGGACCGCGCGTTGCACCACTGGCACCAGCTCGACCGCCTGCGCGGTGGTGACGAACCGTGGCAGAACCGGCCGCTCAACGGCGGGCCCACCGAGGGCACGGCTGGTGGTCTCCTCCAGCAGCCGGCCCAGATGCGCACCGACCAGGCTCAGGGTGCTGTCGTCATCGGCGAACCCACGGACGACGATCTCGCCGTGGCCGGGGTTGTCCACGAACATCTGCACATGCTCGTCGAGGGCGAAGAAGATCGTCGGCATCATAGGCCCGGTTCTGGTTGGCGGCGTTCTCCCTCACGACCGGCTTTGCACCGACGGAAGACCTGCGCTCCGTCACCGGCGGCGGGGTCGGCAGCGTCTGATAGCCGGAGACGTCGCCCGCGCGGACCCTGCCGGCCCATCGGATGTCATACGTCAGGAAGGTAGCGGCATCTTGCGTCGGTGTCATGGTTGGCCGACTCCAGAGCTCTATGGCAGCTCGACTTGTACGAACGGGTGTTCTTCCACCCGCACGCCTTGTCCGTGCCGAGGGTTGACGACCAACTGGTGGCGCGGCCGAGGCCCGAGTTGACGAACGCCCAGTAGCCCATCGTCACCGGAGCAGGTTGGTGGTGGCGCCTCCGCGCCGGATCGCCTATCCCCCAAAGACTAAACCGCTTAACCACAACATCCACGCCGACTACCCGCGCAACACCGAGAGGATTCGCGGTGAAGAGCTGCCCATGTGTTGGGGCCGACGTTTTTCAAATACGAAGGCGTGCTCAAGGGGTCAACGCACCACCTGCTCAGATCAGCATGCCGGAGAGGTTGTGGGTGGCGCCTCGGGAGGTGTGTCAGTTCCCTGCGCGGCGTAGGCCTCTGCCGGTGTCCGCCACCCCAGGATCCGGCGGGGCCGTCCGTTGAGCCCTGATCCACCGCGTCAGGTTGGTGGTTGTGGGTTCGGGGGCGGTCGGGGCTGGTGGCGCGGGTGGGCGTGGTTGTGTTCCCGGCCGGTGCCGGTGTGTCCACTGGGGGGGTCTCCGGTGGGGCCGTCGCCGGCGGGGTGGTCAGGGGGTTAGCAGCGGGGGTGGTCCGGTCGCGGTGGCCCACAGCTGGTTCCACGCGGTGGCCCAGGGCCAGTGGGTGGGTAGGTGCAGGATCACCCGCCGTCCGGTGG
>JBBSUN010000070.1:0-11497 GCA_038234335.1 Mycobacteriales bacterium | reverse complement strand
TGCGCAACACCGCGATCAGCCTCCTGCGACTCACAGGCTGGACCAACATCGCCGCCGGCCTACGACATCACGCCCGCGACCCCGCCCACCCCGTCAACCTCATCCTGACCTGGTGAAACACGACTTTGCCGGGACCCTGGGCCCGACCCCCTGCTCGGGGGCCGGGCCTCGTCACGGCTGTCTCGGAGCTGCATCGTGCTGGTGGTCCTGGCTGGGTTCGAACCAGCGACCTTCCCGGTGTGAACGGGACGCTCTTCCACTGAGCCACAGGACCGGGTGGCCGGGGGTGGAGCACGCACCGGCCCCGGTGCGGACGCGACGCTATCACGCGCGGCGGTGGGGTCCGCTCAGCCCAGGATCGGCGACCGCAGCCAGCTCGCGTCCCAGCCGAACCAGCCCCCGACGAGGCTGAGCGTGCCCAGCAGCCACAGGGTGAGGAGCACGATCGCCGCGGTCAGCAGGCCCAGCAGCAGCTGCACCCCCCGGTTCTGCTGCTTCACCCACGCCGACCACGCGTCGTAGTAGTGCCGCACGAAGCGCAGGACCTTCTGCGCGCTCTCGAACTCCGAGGCCAGGATGGCGAGGCCGCCGATCACGATAAGCCAACCCGGACCGGGATAGGGCACCAGGAGCAGCCCCAGCACCAGCACCGCCGTGCCGACGACACCGACACCGATCCGGTAGACGAGGTTCACGCCGGGACGCGACCGCAGGCCCTCGCGCCACCGCCGCAGGCCCTGGAAGCGCTGGGTCTTCCGGACGTCCTGGTCAGGCACTGGGCACGCTCCGCTCCTAGACGGTCGAGGTGGCGACCACGACCGACGGCGCCGTCGGGGTGGTGCCGGCAGGTTCGGAGGAGACGGCGTAGCCGCTGAAGCCGTCGGTGTCGCGCCCCTGGGTGCTGACCTGGGCGGCCGCGCCGGAGCCCGGCTCGACCTGGCCGAGCAGGACGGGGTCCTTGCCGCCGGTCCCCCACAGGTACAGGTCGCGGCCGGAGGGGGTGGAGCCCATGTCCACCGGCACCACCGAAGCGCTCTGGGAGTCGGTCAGCACGGCGGCGTAGACCGTGTCCGTCCCGGTCGCGGTCAGCAGGGTGCGGTGCACCGACGGGTTGGAGAGCTGACCCACGGCCGACGTGGTCGTGGTGCTGTCGGGAAGGACCGACGACCCCACCCAGCCGGCCCCGAAGGCCAGAGCCACCGCGGCCGCCGCGCCCACGAGCACGCGTCGGGTGCGGGGGGCCCGGCCCTCGACGCCGCGACGCTCCGCGACCGGGTGCACGTCGTCGGGCACCAGGGCGGGCTCCACCTCCGGCGCGCTCTCCGGTCGCTGCTCCGGTGCGGGCACCGCTCGGGGGACCTGCGGGGTACGGGCGGCAGCGAGCACGGCCTCGCGCAGGCGCGCGGGAGGATCCACCTGCTCGACCCCGACGGAGAGCACCGCAGCCATGTCCTCGGTGGCGGTGACCCGGTCGGTGCAGTCGGCGCAACGGGGCAGGTGCTCGGCGAAGCGGGCCTCCTCCTCCGGCTCGAGCGCGTGCAGGGCCCAGCCGACGGCGAGGTCGCGCGAGGTGCACTCCTGGCGGTGGCTGCCGGTCATCGGAGCACCTCGCCCTCGGTACGGCCGCCCAGGATGCCGAAGTCGGCCGAGAGAGGGCCGAGCGCGGACCGCAACCGGCCGGCCGCGGCGAACATCCGGGACTTCACGGTCCCCAGCGGGACCCCGACCAGCGCTGCGACCTCGCGCTGGGTGTAGCCGCCGTAGTACGCCAGCATCATCGCGGTGCGCTGCTCCGTCGGCAGGTCGCGCAGCGCGGAGCGGACGTCGAGCGCGACGACCGCGCCGATCGCGTCGACGTCGGCGCCGGGGGTCTCCGGGGCGAGCCGGTCGGTGGCCTCGTCGTCCATGGCGACCTGGCGGCGGCGGTGCACGCCCTCGCGACGCACCGCGTCGACCGCCTTGTGGTGCACGAGGGTCAGCAGCCAGGAGCTGAAGGCGCCCCGGTCGGCGACGTACTTGGACGGGTCCCGCCAGACGGCGAGGAAGACCTCCTGCACCACGTCCTCGGCGAGGAGCTCGTCGACGCAGATCCGACGGGCCAGCGAGTAGGCGGGGCGGGAGTAGCGGTCGTACAGCGAGGCGAGCGCGGTCTCGTCGCCACCGGCGAGCCGGGCCACGAGCTGCACGTCCTCGGATGCGCGCTCGGGGTTCGCGGCGTACTTCCCGGTCCGGCGGGGGCGGGGCGCCGGCGTGTTGTCGCCGGACGGCACCGGTGCCGTCGATCCGGCGGCCGCGTCGGGCGCGTCCACATCTGCCACAGGTTGGGTCCTCACGTCAGTCTGTTCGTCCGCCGCAGCCTCGCCGGTTCACCAGAGGATCGACCGGTGCCCGAGGGTAGCCTGAGCAGCGAGCACGAGTCGATCACTGCGCGTCACACTGCGGATCGCGGCTGGCGCTCGCGACCACCCCGAGGTCACTGCACGAGCGGCACCGCCCGGTCGATCGTCCCCCGGTGGTGCACCGGATCCCGCGGTCGCAGCGGACGTGGCCCCTCGTGTCGCCGTCGTCCGGCGCCGATGCTCCGAACGGGTGAAACATGTCCCCCACACGGGTCGGGTTGGCTACCGAGAGCACCACGTCGCGGCGCAGTCCCGTTACCTGGTGGTCAGCACCGCGCGGTCGGCGGTCCGCTCCACCTCGGGACCACTCCCCCAGCCGCCCCCGCGGACCAGCAACACACGAGAGGATCCACCGTGAGCACCAACCCCGTCGTCGCGAGCACCACCTTCCAGCTGGTGACGCCACGGCCCGAGGACGACACCACGGCGCAGGGGTGGGCGACCTCGGTCCCGGTGCCGGTCTCGCTCCGGTTCGACCTCGACGATCCCTTCGCCGTGCACCTGGTCTTCGCGACCGGCCCGGGGCGCGAGGTCCGTTGGGTGTTCGCACGCGAGCTGCTGCGCGAGGGCCTCCTGCATCCCGTGGGCGGCGGTGACGTGCGGGTCTGGCCCAGCGAGGCGGACACCGACGACGGTGGGGTCGCCCGCGATGCCGTTCTCATCGAGCTCACCTCGCCCAGCGGGCAGGCGTGCTTCGAGGCCTCGGCCACCGAGCTGGCCCGCTTCCTGGACCGCACGCTGGCGCTGGTCCCCGCGGGCGCCGAGACCGACCTGGTCGACGTCGACGCCGCCCTGACTGCGCTGCTGGCCGTCGACGGGCGCTGAGTCCGCCCCGGTTTGGAGCCGTGCGGTCCTCTCGGTTACTGTTCGACCTCGCAGCGAGCGCCGAGAACGGTGGGGCGAGCATGCGGACGTGGCGCAGCTGGTAGCGCACAACCTTGCCAAGGTTGGGGTCGCGGGTTCGAATCCCGTCGTCCGCTCGAGGAGTCGATTCGGCTCTGTGGCGGAGTGGCCGAGTGGCTTAGGCAAGGGCCTGCAAAGCCCTGTACACGGGTTCGATTCCCGTCTCCGCCTCGCACCCGCTCCACCACCCGCGCGATTAGCTCAGCGGGAGAGCGCTTCCCTGACACGGAAGAGGTCACTGGTTCAATCCCAGTATCGCGCACTACGTTTCACTCATCTAAGCCGCAGGTCAGGCCCCCTTTCGAGGGGGCCTTCCTCGTTCCCGGGGCCGGGAGTGCCGGGAGATTGCCGGGAGCGCACGAACGACCGGCCCCCGCTGGCGTGAGGAGCAGCGGGGGCCGGTCGTTGGATCACCGCCAGGCCGGCCTCGCTCCGGCCTGGCGGCAGCTTGGGGGGTCACGCGTAGAACCAGCTCCGCGCCTTGCCGTCGTCGGGCACCACCCGCAACCGGGGCCGCTCGCCCGGCACCTCCGGGGCCGCGGGCACGGGTGCTGCGACAACCACCTGTGCCCGCTCGGCTGCCGCTGCCCGCCTGCGGTCCTGCGCGGCCACCGCACTGGCCGCGCGGCGCTCGTCGAGCCCGGCCCAGAACGCCCGGTCCGCGGCGTCGTCCAGGGCACAACGGGCGCCCGGGGTGAGCGCCGCACGGCGCCGCTGCTCGACCACGGCAGCAGCAGCCTCGGTGGCGCGTCGTGCCACCGCGGCCTCGACGCTCAGCCCCTCCCGGCGCACCAGCGACTCGACCATGATCGCCTCGACGCCGGGATCGTTCTCGGGCTCCTCGGCCCCGCTCGACCCGGGCAGGATCGCGGCGCAGCGGGCCGAGACGTACCCGCTGTCCCCGCCGCGGGCACAGTCCCAGCCGTGGGCGTGGCAACCCTCCCCACGTCGACGCTGAACCGCGCGGGGCACCTCAGCTCACCGCACGCTGTAGATCAGGCGGACGTTGCGCGCGTCGGTCGGGGTAGTGGAGACCAGCGCCGGGGTGCCGGCGGTGGTGAGCCCCCGACGCCGGGCCGTGACGGCCGGGCTGGTCACGCCGCGTCCTCGGCGGGCTCGCCCTCGACGTCGACCACGGGCTCGTCGGCCGCGGCCAGCGGGGCGTGCTCGCGCACCTTGTCGGCGGCCTCGTCCAGCGCCTCACCGGCCGAGCTCAAGTAGGCGCCCGGCTTGTAGTGCCCTGCGACGAGCGAGGTCGGGGCCGTCGAGAGCATCGCCAGCAGCGAGCCCGTCGTGATGAGGTCCGCGGCAGCGGCGTGCACCTCGGCCACGGCGGCGTCGAGCCGGGCCTGCGCGGCGAGGTAGGCCGTCGTGGTGACCTCAGACCAGGCGCCCGCGTGCTCGGCCACCGCGCCCGCCAACAGCACGTGCGCCCGATCGGTGGCGACCCGGAAGGCCTGCCAACGAGCCTCGGCCACCTTCGCCTTCTCTTCTAGGGTGGCGATCGTCCGGCGGGGTGGGGTCGTCTCGTTCAGCAGCGCATCGGCCAGCGCCTGCGAAGCGTGGACCTCCCCGTCCCGGACGTCCTGCGCTGCACGCTGACTGGCCGCCTGCGCCTCGTCCCGCCCGGCGTGGACGCGGGCGTAGGTGCCCAGCGCCTCGGCCACGGCAGGCGGCATCCCGGCGTCGGTCGGAAGGGAGCAGCGCGGCTGCCACGTCGAGAGCAAGGTCATCGGTCGTTCCTCTCGGTGGTGGGGCGGGCCAGGTCGATCAACGCGGAGCGCAGTGAGTCGGGGGATTCGTCGGCCTCGGTCAGGCCGGCTAGCTGAAGCAGCAACAGGTCAGCGGAGCCGGTCGGGCGGGCGGGGTGCGCGGCTGCGACAGGGCGGCGGCGCGGGCGTGCGGTCATGGTCAGGCCTCTCTCAGAGGGGGGAGGTTGCTCCCGAGCAACCGAGCACGGTCGCGTTCGACAGTGATGAGCCCCCGCGCGGCGTCTGCCCGCACCCGCTCGTCCTCGCTGTCCAGCAGCGCGCCGTAGACCCTGGCCGCCCGGTCTAGGCGCAGCTCCGACGTCGCACGAATGTCGGCGACGTCCTGAGCGGGCATCGTGGCGACCCCCTCGGCGATCAACCGGGCCGCGCGGGCGGGCGTGCACCCGATCTCGGCGGCCACGTCCCGGACGGACAGCCCGCGGACGTGGAGGTCCAACACCCGAGCGACCCTCTCGCGGTGCTCGGCGCGGCGGCCTGTGGTCGGCATGGGCCAATCCTACGGCATTCTCCCGGGTGATGGGTGCTCAAACGGGGGTCAATAGTGGTCGATACTGCTGTGGTACAACGTGATCCGGTGAACAGCGTTCACTGTCTGAACCGCAGTGACGCAGGTCGGAGCGCCGTCCCGCCCCGGGCGGCGCCACCCTCGCGCACACACGCGCGAAGGGGCGCCGTGGGCGGACGGGCCGTGTGCAGGCTCAGCCGGTCACGGGCTCGTGCGAGGGATGCCGAGCGGCGGGACCTTCCGCAGCGCCGCGGGGCACCGGGTGACCTCGGGACACACACGGCAGGTCGTGACGCTGGCGGCCAGGCGCGCGTCCCTCTCCGCTTTGCTCTCCCCGTCGAGTTGGTCCCGATCCCAGCTTGGCGCCTGGCCGACGCAGAGCCCCCGAGGCACCGAAACGTGCCGGTCAAGCACCACGATCGCGAGGCCTAGCCACCCCGGGGTGTCGACGGGCGGGTCGTTCCTGCCGCGGCTCATCGGAGCCCCCGACGGAGACCGTGGCGGCGCCCGGGCCGGTCGCACACCCCGGAGCGGACCTGCGCGGGGTCGGTCGCTTCGACGGGCCGACCACACACACCACACCACGGCCAACGGCCGCCGCCCGCGAGAACGGCGAGCCACTGCCGAGCCCACACGTGGCGCTCGCCCGGCGAGCCGCACACAACCGGGTCGTCGATCCCGCGCGCGGTCCCGCAGATGATGCACCGACCCTGGTCGTCCGCGACCAGCTCCTGGTCGAGAGCCGCGCTGAACAGGTTCCACCCACTCCGGGTGACCAGACCTCGGCGGCTCATGCGGCACCGCCCGCGGAAGCAACGCAGCGCCGACAGGTGTCACGCCCGGGCATCGGCAGCCCGAGAGCACGGCCGCACCCGGTGCAGGCGGGCCGCCGCTGCTGGGTCTGCCGGGTCTGCTGGGACCTGCGGGCCTCCACCGCTAGGGGCTCCCCTACTACCCCTAGAGAGGGGGTGTCTCCTGTGAAAGAGTTGGAACCAGACCCAGCAGACCCAGCAGACCCAGCAAGATCAACAGCGGCGCCAGCAGCCTCGACCCGCCACAGCACGATCCCACCGCGATCCTTACCGGCGTTGCGGACCGTAAAGTCCCCTGCGTAGCGCCCGGTCCGATTGCGCAGCCACATGCCCAGGCTCTTAGAGACCACGGCGGGCCCGCCGTTGGAGCGGTGCACCTTCTCGGCCAGCTCGGTGGGCAGCAGGTCCACCGACAGCTTGCCGCGGCCCGGCTGCGCCATTCGGTCCAGCAGCGCCCGGACGGTGAACGTCTCCGATCCGAACACCTCGTGCAGCGCGTGCAGCAGGTCCGCCCACTCGGTGTCGTCGGCCCCGATGGGCTCCGGCTGACTCGTCGGGTCGTCGAAGCGGCCCGCGATCCCGGCGTGGGACAAGATCCCGTCGACCGTCTCGATCCACACGCCGAACGAGTCCGAGGACCGCTTGCCCCGGGTGGGCCGCCCGGCGACGTGCCAGGCCCGCACCAGGGTCAGCACGGCGTGCAGCAGCTCCCCGCGGTGCTCGCGTACCCACGGCAGCAGCGGGTCGATCCCGTAACCGGTGCGCAGGTGCGGGTTCGGCATCCTCGGGTCGATCGTGACCGTGATGGTCCGGCGCTGCAGGTCCCCGCCGATTGCCAGGTTGTTGCCCGTGATGAGCCACAGCCGGTCGTTCGGCACCGAGAGCATTTGCGTGGCCCCGAGTCGCCGGTCGTCCCACTGCGCGGAGGTGAGCAGGCCCGCGAGCACAGAGGACCGCAGCACCCCGGTCAGGTTGTCGAAGTGGACGACTGGGCCGGTGGTCACGTCGAGGATCGCGGAGACCTGCTTGCGGATCTCCTCGTCGTCGCGGGGCATCTCGGCCCGGAACACACCGCCGTGCAGCTCGCGGATCACGTCGGCGAGCAGCGTCTTGCCCGAGCCGGGCGACGGCGCGGTGATCGCACCGAGCTTGTACGGCGGCGGACACAGCGACCGCAGCACCGGGGTGATGAGCAGCCCGAGGTAGTTCGCTCGGTCATGGTCGGCGATGAACGGGAAGTCGGCCACGATCCGGGTCAACAAGCCTGCGGCCGCGGCCACTTGTCCGGCGGTCGGCGCGTCGGGCACGGTCGGCACCGTGAGGCCCGGCTCGGGCAGGTGCAGCAGACCTGTGGCGTCGTCGTAGCCGGGTGCGGTGAGGATCGAACCGTCGGCGCGGACCAGTGGGGTGTGGGTGACCCCGCGCAGCGTGCGAACTCCGCGCAGATGGTCCGCGGCATGCACTGCGGTCCTGGCCGCGGCCTCGGGGAACAGCGCCGGCACGGCCACCTTCTCCCCCTCGCTCTCGCGGACGACGTAGCAGTCCCGGACGTAGGAGACGTGCGCGGCGAGCTGGACGGCGTTCATCGGGCGAACTTGCGCGGGACCGTCGTCGCTGCCGTCGGCGGGCGGCACGTAGCCGTCCTCACCGATGCGAGGTGTTCGCACCAGCTCCGATCCGCGCAGGAAGACCCCGGCCAGCTTGCCGGTGCCCAGCCTGCTGCGCAGGTAGTCCGCGGCCATCTTCGAGTTGGAGACGTTCAGGCCGTCGACGGGCTTGCTGGCGATTTCCTCGGCCCGTCCGGCCTTCTCGATCAGCTCGGCCAGCAGCGCGGCCGGGTGGTCCGCTCGTGCCAGCACGTCGTCGAGTCCGTCGGTCGGCTCGACGGCGTAGGGCCTGAGGTCGAGGACGAAGACCTCGCGCGCCCCGGCTTTGCGCAGCAGCCCGGCAACCCGGCCCACCGCGCCACGGACGCGCTCGTTCGACGTGTAGTCGGCGTCGAAGGCTAGGAACACGTCGGCACCCTTCGCCCACGTCAACCGACCGGCGATCTTGCGGTGGATGCCGTCGCAGCCGTTCGTGCCGTACACCGAGACGTCGGCGGGCGCGTGGCTGGCGGCGGCGAGCTGCTGGCGCGTCCCCTCGGCCACGAGCTTGCGCGTTCCGGGCACCTCACGGACGTGGTTGACGATGCTGGTCTGGTCCTTCGGCCAGAGGCTCTTTCGCCCGCCGAACTCGGCACGCTTGTCGCGGTCGGGGATCGGCACCTCGAAGCGGTCGGTGCCGTCGCCCCAAGGCAGGACCCACCCGGCTGAGCCGGAGTAGACCCCGGCCGCGGTCAGCACGGCGTCGGTGATCCCGGACGCGTTCAGGTCCGCCCGGTGGAACTCGCTCAGGGACGCAGCAAAGGCGGTAACCTCAGGAGCAAGCCCGCCCGGCTGCTGGTCCCCTGTCACTTCGGTGGCGGGGGACTTCGCCGCGCTCACGCGGACACGTCCGAGGGGTCGACCCGCATCGCAAGGGCTTCGACCTCGGCCCAGTCCAGCCGGAGAAGCTTGGTGCCTACGCGGTAGGCGGTGAGACGGCCGTCGCTGAGCAGGCGGCGGACGGTGCGCGGGCCGATACCGAGGTACTCGGCGGCGGCGGGAACGTCGCAGTAGCGGCGTCGAGGTGCGGGTGCTGGCGCGGGGCGCCGGGGCTGGAGAGTGGGCACGGGGATTTCCTTCGCGGAATGTTCCTCGACGTCCCCGCCCGGGCTACCAGGCTTCTCGTCTCCCGCTCTGTCGGAGCGGTGTTCGTCGGGCTCTGCCCGCCCGCTCCGGTACTGAGCCCGGTCGGTTTTTGGTGGTCTCGCCATTCCCCGCGGGGCTACCGCGGGCCTTGCGCTGCCAGCTCAGGTGGGACGCGTTCACGGTGCTGAGAAGCCTGGGAGCCCGTGGTCCAGTCATGTATCAAACTACACGATTGACATTCGCCCGTCTAGGGGCAGCGGCACACCGGTGGGCCTACTCCCCCACGAGCGCCGACAGCGACGCCGCGATCTCGGTCTGTCGGCCATCCACCTGGTGCAAGTACCGCAGGGCCGCGCCTTGGCTGCTCTGACCTGCCCGGTTCATCAGCTCGCGCAGGTTCGCCCCTGTGCTCGCGGCGAGGGTTTGCCCGGTGTGTCGGAGCCCGTGAAAGGGCAGGTCCGGCCGCCCCGCGGCGTCTCGGGCCGGGTAGTAGGCGCGGTACAGCGAGGCGGGCGCCAGGTGCCTGCTCGGGTCCCCGTTCGCCGGGAACAGCAGCGCCGTCGGCCCGGGCCCGACGTGCTCGGCCAGGTGCGCCACGAGCACCGGCAGGACGTGCGGCGGGATCGTGACGTCCCGCACGCCCGCGGCAGACTTGGGCTTGCCCACCACGAACTCCGACCCCACGCGGACGACCGCGCGGTGCACGTGCACGATCCCGAGGGCGGTGTCGACGTCGCGGCGGCGTAGCTCTGTGAGCTCCCCAAACCTCAACGAACACCACACGGCCAGGGTGACCATCGCGCGCAACCGGGGCGGCATGGTCGCGGTGATCGTGTCCAGCTCCCCCAGGGTGGCCGGGCGCATCCTCTTGACCGTCCTCGCCTGCCCAGCACCCCGGAGACGGCACGGGTTCGCGGCGATCAGGTCCTCGTCGACCGCGGTCGCACAGATCGCCTTCAGCAGCGAATACGTGTGCGCCCGGGCGGTAGGCCCGGTCGTGGTGCCGAGCTTGCCGTGCCACAGCCTCACCGCCGCGGGGGTCAGGTCGGTGATCGGCAGGCCCCCGAACGTTGGGTCGAGGTGGTCGCGCTGGAGCTGGCGGTAGTGCTCGGCCGTGCGGGCCGAGAGCGTCCGCGACGCGATCCACCCGGCGCCGTAGGCCCCGACGGTCTGCGACACCGCCGGGGGCCGCCCTGTCCACGAGCCGTCCTTGATTGCGTCGGCGTGCTTCGCGAGCCACGCGCGGGCTTTCGGCTCGCTGGTGAACGTCAGCGGGAGGCCGTCGTCCGAGCGGGCGCTGTGCTCGGTATTGCCGCGCTCCCACCTTGCCTGCCACTGGCCGCCGGGCAGCTTCCGCACCCCGCCGAAGGGTCGGGGCAGTGCCGGGAGTTTGCCGGGAGCCATGACAAACAGAGTACATCGGTGTGCACGTGTGTCACTGTCTCGACACAGCGTCCGCGCAGGTCAGCGGGCTGCGGCGCTGGTCAGCGGCCCGGACCGCCCGTGACCGGTTCAGTTTCAATCCCAGTATCGCGCACTACGATAGCTGCAGGTCAGGCCCCCTTTCGAGGGGGCCTTCGCCGTTCCCGTGAACTATTCGTGAACTCCAGGGGCAAGCGTCGGGGCACAGAACGGTGATAGAGGCCTCTCGAGATCCGATCGCCGCGCGGTTCTCCGGGTCGGCGCCGAGCTGCGTCCGGCTGCAGTACGCTCGAACAGGTGTTCGATCCGCTGCGGGACTGGTCCTACAACGTGGGGAACGGGCGTGTGGTCGACCCGCCCTTCTCGGTGGTCGTCGACCCTGGCGTCGTTGCTCCCGCTGGGACCCCGGTCGGTCCAACACCCTGGCGCTAAAGATCTCGAAGGGCTGACTGAGCTTGGGCTGCTACGCGAGCGGTGAGTTGCTGGCATGGGCCCGAAGCTCGACCGAGGCGTGGTTCGCCTGCGTGAGGTTCGTGGTGAAGCCGGAAACTAAGCGCGGACGGGTGCCAATGCTGCGGTGGGTGCCGGCGACCTCGATGCGGCTGAGGTGGCCTGGCTTCTCAGCCTTGAAGTGTCGTGGACCCACGCCAATGACGGGGTAGGAATCAGCGGTTCCCCCGCTGAGGTCACGCCATGATGACAGCAACATCTTCAACGAGCTGCTCTTCAAGTACGGGGTCGAGCTCGGGTGAGGTGCGGCCGGCCCAGCGCAAGGAGCTGCGCAGCCACTGCGGCGTGGCGACGTCTTTGGCCGGGCGTGCTCACAAAGATCAGCTAGCTCGCGCTCCGCCACGGCGTCGTGGTGCTGCTCGAAGTATTAGAACGGCACGGTTGCGCGCTGCCACACCCGGCAGCCCCCCACCCGAACGGACCGACCGCGGAGGCGTTCAGC
>JBBSUN010000069.1:0-11618 GCA_038234335.1 Mycobacteriales bacterium | reverse complement strand
ACCCCGTCCGGTACCGCCAGATCGCCGCTTCCACCAACAACCGGTGATCACGCATCGGCCGCCCCATCCGACCCTGCAACGGGGGCAGAACCGGCTCAATCCGAGCCCACACCGCGTCCGAGAGCACCTTCGTCCGACTCACACCCCCAGGATCGAGGCCCCACCCGCAAAAACAACGGAGACACGCCCTAGTCGTCTCCGCGGCGCCGCTTCTCAACGCGGACCAGCAGCTCGCCGACGGAACCGAGAAGCATCCCGAGGCTGCCGAAGACGAACAACCAGACCGCCAGGGTCATCACGCTCGACCAGAAGAACAGCACGCTGCCGACGACGAACAACAAGTTGCCCATGAGCCCGAGGCCTAGGGCGTGTCTCCCAAGGAAGTGCTGTGACCTGCGGGACCGTTGTGGCATGTCGCGAGATCAGGTGTTGGACGAAGACCAGTGGGCGTTGATCGAGCCGTTGCTGCCGAGCTCGAAGGGGAAGCAGAGCAGGCCTTTTCGTGATCATCGGCAGGTGTTGGAGGGCATTGTGTTCCGGTACCGGACGGGGTGTCCGTGGCGGGATGTGCCGGAGCGGTTCGGGCCGTGGCAGACGTTGTGGAAGCGTCATGCCCGCTTCAGCAGGGACGGCACCTGGGACCGGATCTTGCAGCAGCTGCTGGTGGAGGCGGACGCGGCCGGGCGCCTGGACTGGCAGGTGTCGGTGGACTCCACGGTCAGCCGGGTGCACCAGCACGCGGCGTCGTTGCCCCGGGAGGTCGCGGTGCAGCTGCCCAGTCACACGGGGGGAGACGTCGAACTACAAGAGACAGCCGGTCGAGCCGGTTGACCACGCGATCGGGCGTTCTCGTGGCGGTCTGACGACGAAGCTGCACACGCTGGTCGACGGTCGTGGCCTGCCGCTGGTGATCGAGGCCGGGCCCGGTCAGGGCGGTGACAGCCCGATGCTGCCGGTGCTGCTGGAGCGGTTGCGTGTGCCCCGGCGGGGACCGGGCCGGTCCCGGACCCGGCCAGATGCCTTGCTGGCCGACAAGGCGTACTCCAGCCGGGGCCATCGGGGGTTGCTGCGCGGTCGCGGCATCAAGGCTGTGATCCCCGAACGAGCCGACCAGCAGAACAACCGGCTCCGCCGAGGGTCCGCCGGAGGACGCCCGGTCGGCTACGACACTGAGATGTACAAGGCTCGCAACGTCATCGAGCGGTCCTATGAACGCTTCAAGCAGTGGCGCGGGTTGGCGACTCGCTACGACAAGCTCGCTGTCGTTTTCCGCGGCGGCGCGGTCCTGCGCAGCATCGTCCTCTGGCTCCGAAGCGGGTTAGGAGACACGCCCTAGATGCACCCAAGGAAAATCGCGCAGCGCCGCCCCCACCCAGCGTCGTCTCGCACTGCCGGTGGTGGAGCTGCGGGTCGAGGTCATCGGTTCTCCTCACCGAGTCACCGGGACCCCTGCCTGCGGTGCCTGCGTTGTCCGTGATGTGGTCTGCCGCCTCGCTCGCACACCGGGTGACGGCGACATCGCACCGCACCGCGACGTGGGTGCGATAACAACTATTGCAGCATGGCATCGATTGGGGTTACCCAGTGCGGTGAAGGTCGCCCCGGGTGGTGCTGACCATGGGGTTCGGCCGGTGGGCCACGCACACGATCGCTGCCCCAGCGGACCCGAGGGGGTCATCGGTGTGGGTTGCTGACGGTGACCGGTGATGCCGGGGTCGGTCGCTCACCCACCTGGTCGCCTCCCGTGGTGCTGCGCACCAGTGCCACCGACCCGCCTCGACACCCGCTGTCCGTGCTCACCCCGGCGGGTGGGCCCGTCGGGGTGAGCACGGCGCCTCGGCCCCGGCTTGGTTCCGACCTGTCTCGGTGCAGGTCCTTCACCACATTGTTAGCTGGGTCTCTACGGTGACGCCATGAGCATCGACGATGGTGGTGGACCGTCTAGTGAGCTAGCCGCGATCGCGGCGGCCTTCGCCGAGGTCGTTGCCGCCTTGCACCACGACGACATCGTGACGGTGCCGCCGTCACGGGTGGTGGAGCTGGCCGCTGGATGCATGCCCCGCGCCCAGCACGTGGCCCTTGACGTGGAGGATGACTACCAGCTGCGCACCGTGGCCGTCACCAGCGACGTCCCTGCCCGGGTGACGCAGATCCGTGAGCAGACCCGGCAGGGGCCGGCCCTGGACGTGATGGATGCCCACGACGTCCTCGTCAGCCACGACCTCCCCGCCGACGCCCGCTGGCCGGTGTTCGGTGCTCGTGTGGTCGAGGACACCGGAATTCGGAGCATCGCCTCCTACCGTCTGGGGTTGCGCGGTGGGCGGCGGGCGACGTTGACCTTTTACTCCGACTGGCCGTACGCCTTCACCGACGCGGGCGTGGCGACGGGCGCGATCTTCGCCGCGTACGCCGCGCTGACCCTGAGCGGCGAGCTGCCCGGCGCGCAACCGGTGACGGCGGTGCGCACCGCGGACGTCCAACCGGAGATCGACCTCGCAGTCGGGCTCCTCACGAAACCTCGGCACACCACCGCGCGGGCCGCGACCCGGATGCTGCGCACCGCTGCTGACCAGCTTCACCGCGCGCTGCCCGCCGCGCAGCCCGGCGGGCACCGTCCACCACCCCGGCCCGGGGCACCCGGGCACGGCCCGTCCCCGTCGCCGGGTGGGGCCATCGACCCTTGCTGAACCGGCTGCAGTGCTCACTACTGGCGACCGTGGCTCGGCTGCCGGTGCTCACCCGCGGTGGCGCTCACGTCTGGTCCATCCGGGGAATGACCACCTCCTCTATGACCAGCTGTATCGCGGCGGCGACCGGGATGGCGATCAGCGCCCCGACCAGTCCGAGCACCGCCGCGCCGAGGATGACCGCGACCACGGTGATCACCCCGGGCACGTTGACCACCCGCCCGATGATCCGGGGGACCAGCAGGTAGTCCTCGATGAGGCGCTGGGCGAGGAAGAAGACCACCGTGGCCAGCGCCACCGGGATGGAGACGGTGAGGGCAACCGCGGACACGAACACCCCGGCGATGGTCGAGCCGACCACGGGGATGAGGTCCAGCAGCGCGACCAGGACGCTGAGCAGCAGCGGGTAGGGAACACCGAAGATGACCAGCCAGATGTAGGTGGACACCGCGGTGACGATCGAGATGATGACCTTGTCGAGCACGTAGGCGCCGACCTTGCTCAGGACCTGGTCGCCGAGCAGGATCGCCCGAGGGCGGCGTGAGGCGGGCACCAGTCGGTACGTCAGACGCCGCACGCGGGGCAGGTCGACCAGGAAGTACGCGGTGAGCACGACCAGCAGCACGAGGTTGGTGATGTAGCCGAACAGCTTCTCCCCGATGTCGACGACGTCGCCGAGCAACGACGGTCCGCTCACCGCCGACATGACCTTGTTCTCGATGCCGTACTGGACGTTGAGCCGCCCGAGCAGGGTGGACTTGCTCTGCAGCAGCGCCAGGTAGCGGGGAACCTCGTCGACCGGTGGGACGAAGGTTCTGAGCGTGGTGCGGGTTCGACCCGCCGTGTCCGGGGCCGTTCAGGAACCGGTGGCAACGGTGAGCAGCACCGTCGAGTCCTGCACCGCGTGCAGCGAGTGACGCACACCAGGGACAGTCAGCAGGTCACCGGGCGAGCCCTCCCAGCTGTCTTGACCGGCCCGCAGGACCACCCGCCCGGTCAGGACGTGCACCGTGGCCTCACCCGGGTTCTCGTGCTCGTCGAGGCTGCGCCCGGCGGCCAACGCGATCAGCGTCTGACGCAGCCTGTGCTCGTGCCCGCCGACCACGGTGTGGGCGCTGCGCCCGCTGGCCGCAGACGTGGCCACAGCGAGCTGGGTGCGGGACAGGGCGGTCAGCGACATCTTCTGCACGGATCCTCTGATGCGTCCGAGTCACCCTGCCGGGTCCCTCAACTTCGATCATGCGCACGGTGTCAAGGATGGGCCCCTGCTGACCGACCCACGATGGTGTCGCGGGACGTGGAGAGCGACGAAGCCGGCGCGCCTCGCAGCGCGAGGATCTGTCGTGGAGGTACGCGCGCCGTGAGATTCCCTGCTCGCGCGTCGGCGGTGGGGTCTGGCTGCCGTGCGGCTCCGTCAGCCGGGCGTGAAGGGACAGGAATGCAGCTGCAGTCGGTCCGGGCCGCCGACGGGCAGTTTTGATTACGGGAGCTTTCCTTTCGGTGCGGACGTGAGCACGCTGAGGGTGCCGTCGGCCTCGATGACGATGGCGGCGACGCCGTCGAGGTCGGCGTGGCCCTCGCTCCGCGCGGCTTGTTGCAGCTCGTCCTCGGTCACCCGCTGCTGCCGCATCGCCTGATGCAGGAACCCGTCGCGGAACAGCAGCGTTGGCTCGGCGCGCACCAGGCGCGCGACCCGGGTGCTGCGCACGGAGAGGAACGTCACGAGGTACTGCATGGTGAGCAGGACGACGAACGCGGTGACGCCTTCGGCGAGGGCGACGGAGCTGTTGAGCACGAGTGAGGCCAGCGTAGAGCCGAGCGCCACGGACACGACGAGGTCGAAGGCGTTGAGCTTGCCCAGGGCCCGTTTGCCCGTCACCCGCAGCGCGAGCACGAGTGCGGTGTAGCCGAGCACCCCGGCCACGACGACCCGGAGCAGCCCGCCCCATCCCTGGAAGAACACGGTCGAGTCCATCACGGGCTCCTCGGGCGGTTGGTACTGGTCTGCGCCGGCGGCGTCTCGCCACGGTGGCACAACCATCCCGCCGCGGAGGGTTCACCGATGGGTGGGCGTCGACGGGCAAGTGCGGAAACGGGGGTGGTCCCACCCGGTCGGAGGTGCTGTGGTGCTGACGCTGGTCGCGGTCTGCAGGATGTCGGCGTTGTGGGTCATGGTGTGGTCCTCTGGTCGTACCGCCCGCGCTGCGGGCTGAGCTCACCCGCCTCTGGCGGAGCGCGATCTGCATGTGCAGGTCGCCGGCGTCGACGAGATCGGGGCCCGTGCCTCGTTTCGCGCAGACCGACGGCGGCCCATGTGTGAGGCAGGTGGTGGACCGGCGCGGGAGGGGGATGCCCGTGATGCGTGAACCGGTCGGCGCCGGCGACCGGACCTACGCTTGGGTCATGACTTCCGAGTTCGGGTCCGACGACGCCACTCGCCCCGAGCTGGTCGAGCTGGCCCAGGAGCGCGGGCTCTCGGTGCGCTCGTCGATGACGAAGGACGAGCTGCGGCGGGTCCTGGCAGGGGACGACGGCGACGGGGACGGCGGCGAAGGGGACGGCGGCGAAGGGGACGGCGGCGAGGGGGACGGCGGCGAGGGGGAGGACGCGAAGGGCCAGGCTCGAGGTCGTGCGGCGAAGGGTGAGGCCGACGACCGCCGCGAGCAGTTCGCGGCGCTCGCCACCGCCCGGGCAAACGGGGAGATGGTGGTGCTACCCACGCTGCTTACCGGCGAGGACCGTCGGCTCTACGTGCGGCGCACGATCCGCGAGGACCACCACCACCGCATCGCCGGCGCAGCGGTCGAGGCCGAGCGCAAGTTCGCCAAGCTCGACGGCTCGCTGTTCTCCTTCTTCCGCGGCACGTGCCTGCTGTTCTACCGGGACATCGCCGGCGAGGACGCCTACATGCCGACGGTGATGGCCCTGGGTGACGTACACCCGGAGAACTTCGGGGTCATGCCCGACCGGGACAACGTGCCCATCTTCGGACCCGACGACTTCGACGAGGCGTTCTACGCACCGTTCACCTGGGACCTCAAGCGTGGCGGCACCGGGTTCTGGATCGGCGCCGACGTCGAGGGCGGCAAGGGGCGGAAGAAGCGTCGCAAGATCGTGCGCGCGTTCCTGGGGGGTTACCTCGACGCGATGGCCCGCTTCGCTGCCCGCGACGCGGAGAAGGACGTGCAGACCCGGCAGGACAACGCCCCCGAGATCGTCGCGGACCTCATCGCTGACGCCTGGGAGGGCCGGTCGCACTGGTTGGAGCGCAAGTACCACGACGAGTACAAGGCCGGGTTCCGCTCCGACGACGAGCTCGTCCCGGTCAGCGCCCGGCGCGCGGAGTTCCAGTCAATGATCGACAACTACGTCGACGACAACGGCATCACCGTCCCGGAGCGCGCCGGGAGCATGCGGGTCAAGGACGTGTGCGAGCGCAAGGGCCAGGGCACCGCCTCGCTGGGCCTGGACCGGTTCTACCTCATGATCGAGGGCCCCCTCGCCGACGGCAGCGACGACATCCTTCTCGAGGCCAAGCAGGCCCGGCGCTCCGCCCTGGACGGCCTGGTGCGGGAGTCCCCGTTCGTCGTCGACGGCCGCGGTGAGCGCATCGCCCACGCCCAGCGCGTCCACCTGGTCGCCGGTGACCGGTTCTACGGCTCCGCCGAGCTCGACGGGGTCAGCTACATGGTCCGCGAGCGCGCCCCCTACCGCGACGACATCGACCTCGACGACCTGTCGGGGTCCGAATGGGAGGACTACGCCGCCGTGTGCGGGGCGTCGCTGGCCCAGTCCCACGCCCGCTCCGACGAAGCCGGCCTCGTCGACCACGACATCGAGCCCGCGATCCTCGAAGCCGTCGGCAACCGAGAGCTGTTCATCGACGACGTGCTGCGCTTCGTCGAGCGTGCCGCCGACCGGGTCGAACGCGACCACGAGCACTTCCGCCTCGACCACGCACTCGGGGCGTTCCGCAGCGTGGAGGTCGTCTACCGCTGAACCCGATCGACTGCCGGCCCCGGCGAATCCGCCCTGACCGGGCCCTGCGGCCCACGGGTCGCACCTGAACGTGGTTCGGGCCGGTCCGGTGCTTGCGGGGCCAGTAGCCCCCCAGGTTGAGCGTCCGCTGAGAGTCGCGTGGGGTGCTCTGGTCCTTGTTGCAGCAGCGCCGTACGTTGCGATCATGACCCTTCCTAATCTTGCTACCGCCGATGTCTGCTCGCTGATCATGGACGACCACGAGTGGCTGCGCCGCCAGTTCGCCGCCCTCGACGACTGCCGCACCCCCGAGGAGCTGACCACGGTGTGGGGGCCGCTGGCCACCCGTCTGGACACCCACGCCCAGTGCGAGGAGGAGACCTTCTACCCGGCGCTGCTGCAGCACGGCAACCAGAGCAGCTCCGACGAGGAGACCGGTGACGCGATCGGTGACCACAACTCGATCCGCGACGCCGTCGCGGAGGCCGGCCGCCACGAGGTCGGCAGCCACGAGTGGTACGAGGCCGTCGGCACCGCCCGCAGCGAGAACTCCGCGCACCTGACCGAGGAGGAGGACGAGGGGCTGCCGAACTTCCGCAAGAACGCCCCCCGCGAGCTGCGCGCCGAGCTCGCCCAGCAGTGGATCGCCTTCTACGCCGCCCACCCGGACGGCAAGGGCGTCGACGACTCCGACCGCGACCCCACGTCCTACGTCGAGCAGAACAGCTGACCACCACCGCGACGATGGTCCGCACCCGAGGATGACCTACCGGTGGGTGGAGCTCGCCCGCGGTGTGTGGGGGGTGGCGCTGCTGGTCGCGTCCCGTCGTGCGCTTGACACCGTTGGGGCTACCACCGACGGCACCTCGATCGCGGTGGTGCGGGTGCTCGGTGCCCGCCAGCTCACCCAGGCGGTGCTCTCCGGGCTCCACCCGAGCCCGGAGGTCCTGGCCACCGGGGTGTGGGTCGACGCGGTGCACGCCGCGACCTCCGCCGCTCTGGCCGCGGTCAACCCCCGCCGGGGCGTCGCCGGGTCCGTCGATGCGGTGATCGCGGCCGGGTGGGCGCTGGCGGGACTGCGCGACCTCTGGAGGGCGCCCACTTATGGCCCGAGCCTGACCCCGGGCCACGACCGGGTCCGTGACCGGCTCGCTCGCCTCGTCCTGCGCCACGTGCCCGGGGGCGCCCCGCTGCTCACCCTCGTCGACCGGGCCCGCCGCCGGGACCGACCCTCGCCGAGGTCAGCCACTGAACCCGCCCACGAGGACCCCCACCCCGTAGGTCACCGCCATCGCGATCGCCCCGCCGAGCACCAGCCGGACGATCGCGGTGCGACGTGACGAGCCGCCGAGGACTGCGCTGAGCCAGCCGGTCAGCGCCAGCGCGACAAGCACGACCGCGAACGTGACCGGCACCCGCACCCCCGGCGGGGGCAGCAGGATCGCCAGCAGCGGCAGCAGGGCGCCGACGGTGAATGCCACCGCCGAGGCCCCGGCCGCCTGCCACGGGCTCGTGAGCTCGTCCGGGTCGATGCCCAGCTCGACGTCGACGTGCGCGGCGAACGCGTCGTTCGCGGTGAGCTCCTCGGCCACCGTGCGCGCCGTGGCCGCGCTGAGCCCCTTGGCCCGGTACATGCCGGTCAGCTCCGCCAGCTCCTCGGCGGGGAACTCCGCCAGCTCGGCGCGCTCCTTGGCCAGCAGCGCCTGCTGCACGTCGCGCTGGGTGCTCACCGACACGTACTCCCCCAGCGCCATCGACACGGCACCGGCCACCAGCCCGGCGAACCCGGCCACCGCGATCGGACCGCGGTCCACCGTCGCCCCCGCCACCCCGACGACGAGCCCAGCGGTGGAGACGATGCCGTCGTTGGCCCCCAGCACCCCGGCGCGCAGCCAGCTCAGCCGCGCCGCCAGCCCCGGGGCGTGCGGCTCGGCGCCGTGCGGACCCGGCTGGGCGTGCAGACCCGGGGAGTCGTCGGTGGGCGGGTCGGGCAGCTCGGTGCCGGCCGGGTCGGAGGTGCTGGTCACGGTGTCAGGCTAAGGACGCCGCGACCTCCCCGCCACGGCTCACCGCCGACCTGGCCACCCGAGGTCCTGCTGCTGGTCTCGAGCCCCACCTCGTAGGCCTCGTCAGGGACGAACGGCCGTGGCGATGGCGGAGTGCAGCAGGACCAGGGGGGCGTTCGGGTCGCTCGGCAGCGGGATCGTCTGCACGTGCACGGTCTCGACGACCCCGGGCCGGAACACGAGGCAGTGGGTGGATCCGCCGAACTGGAAGTAGCCCAGCTCGTCGCCCTTGCCGACGTGCTGGCCGGGCTCCACGTCGATGATGCAGGAGGACACGTCCGACATCCCGACGGCGATGAAGGCCATGAGCCCGATCGCCGGGTTGTCGGCCTGGATCAGCACGATCGCTCGGGTGGCGACGTGCGCGAGGTAGGCCTGGGAGTCCGGTGACTCGGTGTCGTCCTCCCCGAGGGAGTCGGCCTCGGAGAAGTAGGTGCCATCGACGACCCAGCCGCGCACGATCGTGCCGGCGACGGGGGCGTGCCAGCGGTGGTAGTTCGTCGCGCTGAGGAAGGCCTGGTAGACGGTGCCGCCGGCGAACTCCGGGGCCGCCTCGTCGTTGTCGAGCAGGTCGTGCAGGGAGTAGGGCTGGCCCTTGAGCCAGAACTGGTCGTGCAGCTGCACGTCGGTGCGCAACCCGAACGGGGTGGACTCGCAGGCGCTGACGATGACGGCGTCGTCCTCGGGCGCGGCGACCGGGCGGGCACCGTCGACGAGGTGGCGGGTGAAGAAGTCGTTCCACGAGGTGAAGCCCCAGTGCTCGTCGTCGGGGTCGTGCTGGTACTGCTGCATCCCCACGTCGGCCACGGCCTCGTCGCTCTTCCAGCCCCGCGGCGAGTCGTTGAGGACGTACAGCGAGGCCGGGGTGTTCAAGAACTCGCACCACTCCCGCAGGATCGCCTTCAGGGCGGCGTTGACGCGGCTGTCCCGGTAGGCGGCGTAGCCGGCCGGGGTGCCCATGGACCAGTCCAGGACCGCACCCATCGGGAGGGTGACGTTCTCCGCGCCGTACTCGGGGGCGATGTCCAGCACCCCGTCGATCAGGGCGAGCAGGTGGTCGACGTCGCGGACGTGACGCTGGGTGTAGCTGCGCCCCTGCGGGACCTGCTCGACCATCCGGCGGACCAGCATGCCCACCACCGGGTCGCTGTCGATCAGGTCCTTGAACGCCGCCACCGACGGTCGCAGCTGCGTGGATTCGCGGCCGTCGACCCGCTCCACGTGCTCGTCCAGCCAGCGCTCCAGCTGCTCCTGCTTCGGGGGGAACCATCCCGCAAGGCCTCGAACGTCGTGCCCGGTCGTCGTCATGAGCCGAACCTAGGTGCCGACGTCGCGGGCGGACAAGGCACCCACACCCGTGGGGGCTGGAGGGCGGGGCGGTCGTCCGGGCACCACGGTGACGGTCCGGGACGCTCAGTCACGTCCGGAGACGAGGGTGGCGATGTCGGGCAGGCTGCGGTTGAGGGTGCTGCTGGCGTGGCGGAGCTCGGCGTAGGCGTCCTCGGCGGTGATGCCGCGCCGGGCCATCAGCAGCCCGATGGCGATACCGACCTCGCGGTGGGACTCCCGCACCCTGTCGGGGTGCACGGTGTCATCACCGAGGAGCTGGGTGAGCAGGGCCAACGAGCAGTACGCGGCGAGGATCGTGGCGGTGGCCGCGTCGGTGGTGTCGAAGGCGTGTGGAAAGCTCGAGTACAGGTTGAGCGCTGCGGTGTGCCGGTCGGCGAGGTAGAGGCGGCAGGCCAGGATGCTGCGCACCGGGGTCTCCGCGGTCACCCGGCGTCCCAGCTCGGGCCAGCTGGTGTCGGCATCGAGGTCGTGGGCGATCACCACCGAGCTGGTGTGCAGGGCGTCGAAGGCCGGTCCGCGACCCACCTCGGCGGCGATGCGGTCGACCCGGGAGGCGGTGGTGCTGGTGGCCGCGTCGGTGCGCAGCACCCCGTCGCTGACCACGGTGACCGCCGCGTGCTCCGCGGACTCGACGGCGTGGGTGGCCACGACGACCAGCCGGTCGGTCGTGAGCATCGAGGTCTCCGCGTCGTAGAGAATCTCGACCAGGTCCACGAACTCGCGGGCCAGCAGCGCCAGCCCCTGCGGAGCCGCCCCCCTCCCGGTCTCGGTGCCCTTGGGATTGCCCGACATCAGCGTCCTCCAGCGTTCGGGATGCGCCGCGGTCGCGGCGACCGCTGCGCACAGCAGAGCACGGCGCGAGCCGCGAGGACTGCGTGACGACGGTCGGTCGGAAACGTCAGTGCGGCAGGATCTGCGCGGCGAGGTCACCGAGGGCAGCCGCGGCTCGGCGACGCCGAGCCGGGGGCAGCGCGTCGAGCAGGGCGCGCAGCTCGGCGAGCCGAGCACGGTTGAGGGTGTGCTGCCCGTGCGGGGACAGGCTCAGCCGCAGCTCGTTGCCCGGCCCGGCGTCGCGATTGAGCAGCCCGTCGCGGACCAGGCGCTGGCACAACCGGCTCGCGGAGGGGTTGCTCGCGCTGACCGCGTCGGCGACCGCACCCACGCTGATGCCGTCGGGCGCGGAACCGATCACGGTCAGGGTGCGCACCTGGGTGGGACTCAGTGGCGGGTCCGAGCGGGAACCCGCCCCCATGGTGGCGCTCATGCAGGCCGCGACCAGCGCCAGCAGCGCCGCATCACTGACCCCGCTCGGGCTGCCCGTGTCGCCACCTCCCCGAGGTGCCGCCGCATCGTCGTGCGCCCCGCTTCGTGTTGCCATGATCATCACTACACGGTACTAGCCCGGATCTTTCATCGCCAGTCTGAGCGCCAGCGGCGCGGGGTGAGGTCGTTCTCGGCGGTGATCCTGGCATGAGGGTGTGACTGTTCGCCCCGGTGTCGTCTCGGGTGGGCGCCGGGTCCAGGGCCTGGGGGTCTT
>JBBSUN010000068.1:0-11739 GCA_038234335.1 Mycobacteriales bacterium | reverse complement strand
TGCGCAACACCGCGATCAGCCTCCTGCGACTCACAGGCTGGACCAACATCGCCGCCGGCCTACGACATCACGCCCGCGACCCCGCCCACCCCGTCAACCTCATCCTGACCTGGTGAAACACGACTTTGCCGGGACCCTGCCTGGATGGGGAAGTCGGTGACCATCGTCTGCGCGAACTCCCGCAGGACGGACGACAGCTCGTCTTGCTCGACCATGCGGGAACCCCTCGACGACGATGCGGTCGTGTCCCGCGCATGGTCAGGGCGGGACACCTCTTTCCGAAAATCGAGAGGCTACGGGGAGCGGCCAACCCGGAGTGAACGAGGGGGGGAACCCCTGGACGGGCACCGGCGTCGCCCTCCGGTGCCGTTCTCGAGGCCCAGCGGGGGTTGTACGGTCGAAGGATCTTCGCGCCGCCCCAGACCCCGGCGGCCCACCTCCTTCACTCACAGGTACGGGGTCGCGCATGACGAGCTGTCGAGATCGTGAAGTTCCGGCGTGCGGCACGTCCTCATCGGTCCCCCCGCCCCGGACGTGGCGAGCCCTCGACGAGCTGCGCCCACCGTGCAGACGGATGACGACGGGCCGGCCGGTGGGCGTGTCCTCGACGCCGACGAGCTGGCCGCCGAGGTCCGTGGCCTGCGACTGGCGTTGACCACCCCAGCCCCGATCGAACAGGCCAAGGGGCTGGTCATGCTGCGCTACGGTCTTGATCCCGACTCCGCCTTCACGCTGCTGGCACGGTGGTCGTCCCGGTTGAACGTCACGCTGCACCGGATCGCCGAAGCCCTCGTGCTCGGCGCCCAGCACGGCGACCTGTCCGGATCGGATCCGGTCGTGCAAGCGCACGTGCTCGACGTCTGTCGCGGCACCCGCCAGGTCACCAGCTCGTCTGAGTGACGTGCCGGAGACGCAGGGCTAGTGTCGCCCGCACCAGCGTTCGCCACCACGTGGCCGAACACGTCTGGCTGCCCAAGACCCGGCAGTGGTCATGGAAGGCAGCAGATGGCCCTCGAACGAGCCGCTTCGCAGCGCGACTCGCCTCGCGGCGGAGCCGGCGACGATGTCGACGGATGAGCTGGGTGCCGCTGTCCGGGCGTCGGTCACGCGTGAGGCCTGCCGCCGCGGCGACCGGCCCGGTGTCGCCGGTGCGATGCAACGACTGTGTCGGGTCGCGGTGACCACCCTCCCCGCGACCGGGGTGGGGGTCAGCGTGCTGGGCAGCGACGGGATGCAGCTGTCCGCTGTCGCGTCGGACCAGGCTCACGACGAGGTCGAGGAGCTGCAGTTCATCATGGGCGAGGGCCCGTGCCTGGACGCCTTCCACTCCGGTCACCCGGTCCTGGTGCCCGATCTCGGGCTCGCCGCCGCAACCCGCTGGCCGGGCTATGCGCCCGCCGCGCTGGGTCACGGCGTCCGCGCGGTCTTCGCCTTTCCCCTGCACGTCGGTGTCGTGCACCTCGGTGCCCTCGACGTCTACCGTGACCACACCGGACCACTGTCCACCCAGGCCATCACCGTGGCCACCACCTTCGCCGAGGTGGCCATGCACACCCTGCTCGAGGCGCAGACCGCCACCAGTGGGCCCGGCACCAACGACACCGAGCCAGCTGGTGGCCGCCGGGATCCTCCGATCCCCGACACGATCGAGCCGCGCCTGGAGCTGTACCAGGCCCAGGGCATGGTGATGATGCAGCTCGGAGTCACCCTGGGCCAGGCGATGGCGCGGCTGCGGGCCCACGCCTACGCCCACGACCTCCCGCTCAATGCTGTCGCCGCCGACGTCGTGAGTCGTAGGCTCACCTTGAGCGACGACTGCCAATGACACCGCAACCAGGGCGCCCTGGCCCCCACCGCCCTGAAGGAGATGACCGTGAGCACGATTGCAGTTGAGCGGCTGGCGGAGGTCTTCGTCGAGATGGCCGACACCCTCGTGGACGACTTCGACATCATCGAGTTCCTGCAGGGCGTCACCCGCCACACCTCCGAGCTGATCCCCGCCACCGCAGCCGGACTGCTGCTGGTCGACCACCGTGGCCAGCTGCAGCTGATGGCCGCCTCCGACGAGCAGGCCCGCATGGTCGAGCTGTTCCAGGTGCAAGCCCTCGAGGGCCCGTGCCAGGACTGCTACCGCCTCGGGTCGCCGGTGGTCAACGCGGACCTGGCCACCGCCGGGGGCCGGTGGCCACAGTTCGCCCCCCGCGCCGTGGCGGCCGGGTTCCAGTCGGTGCACGCCTTCCCGCTGCGTCTGCGGGGCAACGTGATCGGTGCGCTGAACCTCTTCGGCCGCGGACCCAGCCACATGGAGGACTCCGAGGTCCGGGTGGTCCAGGCCCTGGCCGACGTCGCCACCATCGGCCTGCTCCAACAGCGCGCCATCCAGCGGGCCGAGCTCCTCACCGACCAGCTGCAGACCGCGCTGAGCAGCCGCATCACCATCGAGCAGGCCAAGGGCGCCCTCGCCCAGATCCACGGCTGCAGCCCCGACGAGGCCTTCACGCTGTTGCGCAGCTGGTGCCGCAACCACAACCGGCGCCTCACCGAGGTCGCACACGCCTTCACCGTCGACCCCACCCAGTTTCCCGAGCTCGCCACCCCACCCCGCGAACCCTGAACCGCCCCGTTTGAGCTCCCCAGCCAAGGCCGCGGTCATCAGCTCGGCGCCCCGGGGACCGGCCACCTCGCCGGACAACAGCAACGTCGACCGTGTCGCGTCGACCGCCCGGCCTGCGTCGATGCGAATGTTCCACGTCGTGTTGGTGCCGAGAGCCGCTGGGTGATGCCGGTAGGACACCGGTAGCGGATCCTCGACTCGTCGTCGATCGGCTACAGACACTCTGGACGGTCTTGTGAGGGCGTTGAGGACCACGGCATGATCAGGCCCCGTCCGACCACGTCGAGGAGCCACTGCCATGACCGAGACCGCCACCGTCGCCCACCTCGACGGGTCCACCATCGGCTACCGGTTCGGCCAGCCCTACGACGCCGGGAAGCCGACCCTGGTCCTGGTCAACTCGTTCAGCACCTCGGTCGAGCTGTACCGGCCACAGTTCGCCGACGCGCCGCTGAGCCAGGCCGCCAACCTGCTGGCGATCGAGCTCTACGGCCACGGCGCGACCCGAGCGGGCTACGAGCAGTTCACCTACTGGGACAGCGCAGTCGCGAACCTGCAGGTGCTGGAGGCGCTCGGGATCGCCGAGGCCTTCGTCCTCGGCACGTCGCAGGGCGGGTGGGTGGCCGCGCGGATGGCCCTGCTGGCGCCGTCAGCGGTTCAGGGCATCATGCTGCTCGGCACGTCGATGGACTACGAGAGCCAGCGCAGCCGTGACCTCGGCTGCTGGGACGGCATCGGGTTCTGCACCCCTTCGATCGCCGCGCTGGCGGATCCCGTCGGCGACGACTGGGTCGTGCCGAGCGAGTTCGTCGATGCGGTGCTGGGAGCCGGCCTCGGCGAGGCCGTCTCGCCGGACGAGCGCGCGTTCTGGCACACGACGCACCAGCAGAACTACACCGGTGACGAGGGCCGGCAACGGCTGCGCCTGGCCACCATCAACCTGCGCGACCGGGACGGACTGCACGCGCGGCTCGACGGCGTCCGCTGCCCGGTCCTGTGGTTGCAGGGCACCGCCGATCAGGTCTACTCCGTCGCGAACGCGCAGGAGGAGATCGAGATGTTCACCAGCGCGGACGCCGAGCTGCGCGTCGTCGAGGGGGGACAGCACTTCCTCAGTGCCTCCAACCCGGACGAGACCAACGAGGCCGCGGCCCGGTTCGTGCGTGCTCATTCCGCAGCGTCGCCGTCCGTGGCGGCTCGCTAGCTGCACTCGACGTTCGCGGCAGCTGGTGCCGCTCACCTGAAGCCGATCGGCGTTCCGGTCAGGTCGGGGCCGAGCAGCTCGTCAGACGTTCCGCCATCTCGGCACGGAGAGGGAGCCGGGTCCGCAGGGTGAGCCCGAGCCGGGACACCGCAACACCCTGGTGGCGGATGCCGAGCACGATCTCCGTTCGCCGACGTGCCGGCGGTCCGCGGAAACGTCGGGCTCCTCTGGCACCCTCACGGGCGTGATCGGGGTGCACGGGTTGTGGTCGGCGGGCACGGGCCTGCTGCTGTGGTTCGAGGACCCCACGACGGCGGGCGGGGCGGGGCTGCACCCTTACGCCGTGACCGATCCGAGCGCGTTGCCCGCACCCCCGTCGGCGTGGGCGGCCCGCCTGCAGGACGTGCTCCGCCCCACCGCGCTGCGCCGGCGCCCCGAGGTGCTCGTGCCCACCCGGGACGGCGCCCCGGTGACGACGGGGCCCCGCGAGCTGAGCCCGTTCCGGGTGCCGGCGGTGGCCCTCGCCCCGCCCGACGCCGCCGAGCTGCTGCACGAGGTCGCCCACGCCCCCACGGTCGCCGATGACGGCTGGACCCTGGGCCCGGAGCTGGTGTTCCTGGGCGACGTGGCCAGCGGGGTCGCGCGCTGGGTGTACTCCGGCCGGGTGGTGCCCACGCTGCGCGCCCTGGACGACGAGCACTGGGCGCGCTGGATGCTCGCCGACGACGGGCCGATCCGGGCCTGGCGGGGCCGCGTCGTGGCCGCGCTGCCCCCGGCCCTGCGCGGCGAGCTCGTCGACGGTGCCCCGCGCAGCGCGGAGACGATCGTCGACGACCTCCTGGCCGAGCTCACCGACACCGTGGTCCGCGGCACGCTGCGGCTGAGCGAGTCCCAGGCCCGGGGCACCTTCCACCCGCTGGTCGCCTCGCTGGAGTCGGCCGAGCCGCTGGAGGTGTTCGGCGCGAGCACGTCCCGGTTGCGCGCCGGGCTCACCGAGTGGGCCTCGAGCTCGTCGCTGGAGTCGGCGGAGGTGATCTTCCGGCTGCTGGAGCCGTCCGAGGACGACCCCGTCGCCGAGGGTGTCGCCCAGGGGGAGCCGACCTGGATCCTGGAGACCTGCCTGCGCAGCGAGGACGCCGCTCCGGTGCCGGTTCGCTCCCTGCCCCGCTCGCCGGAGACGGCCGGGCTGGCACTGACCGCACTGGGCCGGGCGATGACGGCGTGGCCGCGGCTGCGCTCCATCACCCCGGACGTGCGCGAGCACGTCGTCGCCCTGCGCACCGCCGACGCCGTGGACCTGGTGACCCGCGGTGCCTCCCGGATGGCCGAGGCCGGGCTGACGGTGCTGCTGCCGCGGGCGTGGACGCGGCTGGACCCGACGATGACCCTGCAGCTCTCCACCCCGCCCGCCGTCGCCGCGGTCACCGCCGGTGCGGTGGGCATGGACCAGCTCGTCGACTACCGCTGGCAGCTCGCCCTGGGCGACGTGGTGCTCACCCCCGCCGAGCTCGCCGAGCTGGCCGCCACCAAGTCCGAGCTGGTGCGGCTGCGCGGGCAGTGGGTGCGGGTGGAGGGTGCCGCCCTCGGCCGGGCCGCCCGCTACGTGGCCGGGCACAGCGCGGAGCAGGTCGGTCTCGGCGCCGTGCTCGGCGCCCTGACCGGCGCGGACGTGCCCCCGATCCCGGTCGAGGAGGTGCAGGCCGACGGCTGGCTGGGTGACCTCCTCGCCGCCGGGGACGCCCAGCTCGTGCCCGTGCCGCAGCCGCCGGGCCTGCGCGCGGTGCTGCGGCCCTACCAGCAGCGCGGGCTGGACTGGCTGGCCTTCATGAGCCGCCTCGGCCTCGGGGTGGTCCTCGCCGACGACATGGGCCTGGGCAAGACCGTCCAGCTGCTGGCCCTGCTGCTGCACGAGCGTGAGCTGGGCAACGGCCCGACGCTCCTCGTGTGCCCGATGAGCGTCGTCGGGAACTGGCAGCGCGAGGCCGCCCAGTTCGCCCCCGACCTGCGGGTCCTCGTGCACCACGGGGCGGGTCGCCGCTCCGGTGCCGAGCTCACCGCCGCCGTGGCCGAGCACGACCTCGTGCTCACCACCTACCAGACCCTGGCGCGGGACTCGGGGCACCTGGCGCAGACGGTGTGGGACCGGGTCGCCCTGGACGAGGCGCAGCACGTGAAGAACACCTCCACCACCCAGGCCCGGGCCGTCCGCACGCTCACCGCGCGGCACCGGGTCGCCCTGACCGGCACCCCGGTGGAGAACCGGCTGGAGGAGCTGCGGGCCGTCCTCGACTTCGCCAACCCCGGGATGCTGGGCTCGGCGCAGAGCTTCCGCGCCCGCTTCGCCGTCCCCATCGAGCGCGAGGGCGACCAGGGTGCGGTGACCCGGCTGCGCACCGTGACCCGGCCGTTCGTCCTGCGGCGGGTGAAGACCGACCCGGCCGTCATCAGCGACCTGCCCGCCAAGAACGAGATGACGGTGCTCGCCAACCTCACCGCGGAGCAGGCCGCGCTGTACAAGGCCGTCGTCGACGAGATGCTGGCCAAGATCGCCGAGGCCAAGTCCGAGGGCCACGAGCTGCAGGCCAAGGCGCTGGTGCTCGCGACGCTGACCCGGCTCAAGCAGGTGTGCAACCACCCCGCGCACTTCCTGGCCGACGGCTCGCCCGTGCTGCGCCGGGGTCGGCACCGCTCCGGCAAGCTCGACCTCGTCGACGACGTGCTCACCTCCGTCCTCGCCGACGGCGACAAGGCCCTGCTGTTCACCCAGTTCCGCCAGTTCGGCGACCTGGTGGGCCCCTACCTCGCCGAGCACCACGGAATCGAGGTGCCGTTCCTGCACGGCGGGGTGTCCATGGCTGCCCGCAACCGCATGGTGGAGGAGTTCCAGGGCGACGACGGGGCGCCGGTCATGCTGCTCTCGCTCAAGGCCGGCGGGACGGGGCTGAACCTCACCGCGGCCAACCACGTGGTGCACCTGGACCGGTGGTGGAACCCGGCGGTGGAGAACCAGGCCACCGACCGCGCGTTCCGGATCGGGCAGCGCAAGGACGTGGCCGTGCGGAAGCTGGTGTGCGTGGGCACCATCGAGGAGCGCATCGACGCCCTCATGACCAGCAAGCGCGAGCTGGCCGAGCTGGCCGTGGGCACCGGGGAGGCGTGGGTGACCGAGCTGGGCACCGACGAGCTGCGGGAGATGCTGACCCTGGGCCGGGACGCGGTGGCGGAGTGAGGAAGGTGGCCGAGTGACGGAGTCGCAGGGGGTGTCGCAGGGGGTGTCGCAGTGAGCTGGTGGTCCGAGCGCCTGGACGACGCGGTCGCCGAGCTGATCGACGCCGGGCGGTACGGCCGCGGGCAGCGCCTCGCCCGCACCGGCGCGGTGCTGAGCATGACGATCGAGCCGGGGCGGGTGCGCGGGCAGGTGCAGGGCTCGGAGGTGCGGCCCTACACCGCGTCGTTCCTGCTCGCCCCCCTCGGCGAGGACGACGCCGGGAAGGTGCTGGCGCTGCTGCGGGAGAGCCCGGAGCTGGTGGGGCAGCTGGCGGCCGGGCGGATGCCGGAGGTGCTGGGCAGTGACGAGCACGGGCTGTTCCCCCGCTACGCCGACGAGCTGGACTTCGAGTGCAGCTGCGCGGACTGGGGCTGGCCGTGCAAGCACGCGGCCGCGCTGGTCCAGGTGCTGTGCGACGGCATCGAGGCGCAGCCGCAGACGCTGCTCGCCGTGCGGGGGGTGGACGTCGGACCGCTGCTGGGCACCGCCGACGCCGGACCGCAGCCCCTGGAGCGGGGCGGCGGCACCCCGGTGGACGTCCTCGAGCACTTCTGGGAGCCGACCGCTGAGCTCACCGCCCCGGTGGTGCGGTTCTCCCCCGCCATCGACGACCTCGACCCCGACCTGCTGCGCGCCGCCCTGCGCACCGCCGGGGGCGGGGCCGAGGCAGCGGCCGACGCGGTCACCTGGTTGCGCGAGGCCTACCGCCGCCTGGAGTAGGCGCGCTCAGGCCAGTGCGGACATGGACTTCCACGTCGCCCAGCTGATGGCCCAGTCGTAGATGTCGCCGTCGGCGGAGGAGAGGTCGATCCGCGAGCCGGTGACCTCGACGGGGTCGCCGTAGATCGCGGTCGTGAAGTACGCGGTGGCGTCGGCCGTCGACATGTTCACGCAGCCGTTGGAGACGTTGCGGGAGCCCTGCACCCCCACGGTCTGCGGGTTGGCGTGGATGAACTCGCCGTTGTTGGAGATGCGGACGGCCCAGTGCTCCTCCACGTCCTTGTACCCGGCGGCCTCGTTCGTCATGTACTTCGTCTTGATCTTGCTCGTGACCACGTGGATGCCGGAGCGGGTCACGTTGCGGTCGAGGTCGGCCGCCCCGAAGCTCACCGGGTACCGCACCACCTCCGCGCCGTCGCGCTCGACGACGATGTGGTAGCTGGTGACGTCGGCCTTCACCACCTGGTTGCGCCCGATCGTGAACGACGAGGTGGCGTCACCCTCGCCGTAGCTGCCGCCGCCCAGGTCCATCCCGTAGATCGGCACGCGGACGTCGACCGTGGTCCCCGGCGCCCAGTACGCCTTGGTCCGCCAGTGCACCCGGGGCCCGGAACCGCTGTCGGGCAGCCACGCCCAGGAGCCCTCGGTCCTCGGCACCGTCGTCACCACCAGTGCCTTCTCGACGGCGGCCCGGTCGGTCACGTCCCCGTTGAACTGCACGATGATCGGGGCGGCCACGCCCACCACGGCCCCGTCGGCGAAGGCGGCGTTGACGACCGCCCTGGTGGTGCTGGTGGGTTCCACCGTGGTGAACGAGCCGGCGATCGGGGCGCGGAGCCCGTCGGTACCGACGGCGGTACCCGCCCAGGTGTAGGTCTTGCCGTAGCCGAGCACCTCCGCGGCGCTCCAGGTGGTGCCGGTCGCGTCGAGCGTGCCGTCGACCTCCTTGCCGTCAGCGTTGGTCAGCGTGACCGTGCTGAGCGTGCCCAGGGCGGCGCTGACCGTGGCCGGGGTGAGCACGGAGGAGCCGACGGCGCCGGCCGCGGGGGCGAAGGTGAGCTCGACCGTCGGCTGGGGGGCCGGCGTGGTGGTGGGGTTGCGCGAGCCGCCGGCAGCGACGCCCGCGGCGGTCGACGTGCGCCCGGCGGGGGTGCACGCCACGGCGGCCACGCCGACGGCACCGCCGAGCACGCCGAGCGCGGTGCGGCGGGTCCAGCGCGTGGCCGGGGTCGTCGGGCTCATCGAGTTCGTCCTCCACTGGTCGTGCCGGGACCTCGCTCACCGGCGGGCGCTTGCTCCACCGGTCCCGGACGCGTGGGAGGCGTGGTCGGTTGGCCCGACCTTCCTGCGCCCCCCGAACAGGACCGTGCCCAAACCATCATGCCGGGCCCGGCACCGTGATCGGTGGGTGACACCGGCCCCGTCCGGGTGTCGTACGGTCGCCGCGTGGGCACGGAGCGGGTTCGACGGCTGGTCCCGACGGCGCTGGTGGGGGCGGCCGCGATCACCCTGGTCGCCGCGGTCACCTCCGCGGCGCCCGCGGGGGTGCTGGCGGTGCTGGGCCTGGTCAGCCTGCTCGTGCTCGCCGGGCTGCTGACCCTCGGCGAGCTCGGCGCCCGGCGCACCCGGGTCCGGGTCAGCGGGGTGGCCGACCCGAGCACCGCCGTCCGGCTCACCCGCGACGTCGAGCGCGGCCGAGTGCCGCGGGACCGGGCCTGGTGGCCGCCGGCCGTGCGCTGGGCCGAGCACCTGGTGGCGCCGCGCACCGAGGACCGGGTCGCCGTCGTCGTCGTCGCGGTCCTCGTCGTCGTCGAGCTCTACGGCGCGGTCCGCAGCGGTGACGCGCGCAGCTTCGTGCTGCCCGTCGTGCTCGTGCTGCTGGCCGGCGGCGCGCACCTCACCCGGCGGCGCACCCGGGAGCACGGGGCCGACGTGCTCGAGGCGATCCGCGGCGCCACCCCGCCCGCCGGCACCGACGCCACCCTCCCCTCCTGAGCACGCTGGCGGTCCTGGGCCTCGTCCTCGCCGGCGTGGGCGCCGGGGTGATCGGCTCGACCGCCGGGCTCGCCTCGCTGGTCTCCTACCCCGCACTGCTCGCCGTCGGGCTGCCCCCGGTGACGGCGAACGTGACCAACACGGTGGCCCTGGTCGCCAGCGGGACCGGCACGGCGCTCGCGTCGCGCCCGGAGCTCGCCGGTCAGGGCGGCACGGTGCGCCGGCTGGCCGCGCCCGCGGTCGCCGGGGGCGCGAGCGGCGCGGTGCTGCTGCTGCTCACCCCGGCCGACGCGTTCGCCCGGGTGGTGCCCTTCCTGGTCGCGCTCGCGGCGCTGCTGCTGCTCGCCCAGCCCCGGGTGCGGCGGCTGCGCCAGGAGCGGGTGGGGGAGGGCGGGGCGTGGGCGGTGCCGGCGGCGACCTTCCTCATCAGCGTGTACGGCGGCTACTTCGGGGCCGCGGCGGGGGTGCTGCTGCTGGCGGTGCTGATGGTGCTCACCGAGGAGACCCTGGTGCGGGGCAACGCGCTGAAGAACGTGCTGCTGTGGTTGGCCAACGGCGTGGCCGCGCTGGGCTTCGCGGTGTTCGCCGACGTGCGGTGGTCCGCGGCGCTGCCGCTGGCGGTGGGGTTCCTGGTCGGGGGCTCCCTGGGTCCGGCCGTGGCGCGCCGCGTGCCCGAGACCCCCCTGCGACTGGTCGTCGCGGTGGCCGGTCTCGGGCTGGCCGTGCGGCTGTGGGTCGCCGCCTGAGCCGGTCGGACACCCGGTGGGCACCGAGATCCGTCAGGCACCCGCCGGTGCGCCGGGGTCCAGCGCGCGCGCCTGCACCCCGTCCAGCGCCAGGAGCGCCAGACCCTGCACCACCACGGCCCACCCGTGCCCGCGGGCCGCGGCCGGTGCGAGGCGCCCGCCGAACCCGGGACGCCGCACCGCCACGTGCGCGCCGGCCGCCACGTACCCGACGTCCAGCGCGGCGTTGACGAGCAGGACGGTGCGCAGCCGTCGGACCGAGGGCGGGGCGGGGCTGCGGGCCGCACCCACCCCGGCGATGACCAGGTCGACCACCCCCCACGCCGCCGTCTGGACCCCGAAGGCGCGCCAGGCGGGTCGCGCGGTCAGCGCGAGGCCCACGACGGTGCTGGTGGCACCGAGCACGGTGAGACGGCGGGTCAGCTGGGCGGCGGCGACGGGAGCGGCGGTCACCGGGTGATCCTCGACCCCTCACCGCGGACGCGCCGGGCACGACGCCCCCGCCGCGACCTGCGCACGCCGGCCCGACGAGGTCCCCGGGGGTGCCGTGCAGGTCGGCGAACACGGCCACCGTGCCGAACGGCTCGCGGCGCGGCCGCTCCAGGGAGCGGACCCCGGCCGCCGTGCGGGAGCCACCCCGGGGCTTCCCCCACGGCGTAGCGTCGGCGCTCCACCCGTTGGTCGATCGTCTCCAGCGGACCACGATCGCCCAGCGCGCCGCCCGACGGCGCCCGGAGGAGCTCCCATGGCCGGCAAGGACAAGGGCGGCCGTGAGGCCAAGAAGCCCAAGGCGGCAAAGGTCAAGAACAACGCGTCCCAGCCGAGCGCCAAGGGCGCCCCGGGTGACGCGGTGTCGGCGAAGGTGTCCGGCAGGCGTGTCGAGGGACGCTAGCTTCCCGAGCGCCGGACACACCGGACGCGTACCGTCGAACTGGACACGCGCCCCAGGACCCCGGGCGGCACGCGCGACGTCCGGTGAGCCCACCGTGCGGACACGACCCCCGACCAGCTGAGGGCCCCGTACCTGATGACTGCACCCGTCCTGCCCTCCCGTTCCGCCCCGCGCCGCTCTGCTGGCGAGCGCTACACCAGCGTGTACGCGGAGCTGTCGCAGCAGGTGCGTGAGGCTGGGCTGCTGCAGCGACGGCACGGTTACTACTGGACGCTCATCGCCGCCACCGTGCTGGCCTTC
>JBBSUN010000067.1:0-11862 GCA_038234335.1 Mycobacteriales bacterium | reverse complement strand
GGGTGAGGCAGGTGCGGGCTTCGCGTGCGGCGTAGATGACGATGACGTAGCCGGCGAGGGGGTCTGCCCACCACCAGCCGAGGGTGGTGTCGAGGGTGATGCCGGCCAGGACGGCGGTGGCGAGCAGTCCATCGACGAAGGTGACCCGTCCCTCGGTGACCAGGACGGGGTTGTCGAGGGCGGCACCGGTGCGGGCCTTGCCCGCGGCGAGGGCGAACATGACCACCGCGGTGGTCGCGGTCCACACGATCCCGAGGACACCCTGCTCGGGGCGGTGCCCGAGGGCGAGGGCGACCGTCGACTGCACCGTCAGGTAGGCCGCGAGCACGACGAACGCGACACCAATGAGCCGCAAGGCCCGTCGCTGGCGTGCTTCCCCGGTCCCGGAGAGCTCCCAGAGCACGACGGTGGAGGCACCGATCTCGATGAGGGAGTCCAGGCCGAACCCGGCCAGGGCCACCGAGCGTGTGCCGAGCACGGCGACGACGAGGACCACGATGCCGACCACGTTCCAGGCGAGGGTGACCCCTTCGAGGGCGAACCCACGCCGCAGCAGCGTCCTGCGTCGGCCGTCGTCCACTCTGGGTGGGGCGGTGCTCATGTTGGCGCACTCATCGTGGCGAGCCGGTCCAGGTCGAGCTCGACGAGCACGGGGAGGTGGTCGGAGGTCGCGTGGGCGCGGTCGTCGGTGATCACCCGGTAGCCGGTGCGGGCGGGCGCCAGGGCGGGGCTGAGCAGCACGTGGTCGGATCGGAAGGACACGAACTCCGCGTCGGGGTACCCCCGGGTCGGCACGGTGGCGGTGGTGTCGACGGTGTCGTCATCGGCGCGGGCGGCGTCGACCAGTCCGGCGGCGTGCAGGAAGTGCAGCGCGGACCGGTCCGCCGTGATGGGTCCCGGCCCGGTGCTGGGGTGGGTGTAGCGCACCCGAAGGTGGGCGGGCAGGCTCGGCCAGTCCCGTGGCTCGGGGTCACCGGGGGCCACCGAGTTGGTGTCACCGGCGAGCAGGGCGAACGCCCCGGGGGCGGCGAGGGCGGCGAGCCAGCCGACCTCGGCGCAGCGCAGCGCGGGGCTCAGGGGGGACAGGTGCATGCTCGCCAGCTGCAGCGGGGCGGTCAGGCCGGGGACGGCCACGGTGACCAGGGCGAGGGCGTGGTGGAAGTGCTGGGTGTCCGGGGTGAACGAGCTGACCTGCAGGTGCGGCGCGCAGAACACCGCCGTGTGCTGCCCGGTGCGGGGCGCGGGAGCGAGCAGCCCCCGCAGCCCGAGCTGCGCCTCGGCCGCGTGCAGACCCCGGCCGCCGTCGGCGTCGAAGCCGCGGGCCTCCTGGACCAGCAACACGTCCGGCGCGAGCTCACCGACCAGCTCGGCCTGGGTGCGCCAGCGGGTCGTGTCACCCCCGTCGGCGCCACCGTTGAGGATGTTCCAGCTCAGGACCCGCACCTGCCACCTCCCGATCGAGTAACATCCGTCAACAAGGACCATAACAACTGTTAGTTATCTCGGCCGCTTGGTTCTTGCTCGGCGTGGTAGACGCGGTCGGCGAAAGCCACTAAGGCGGTGGCGCAACGGGCGAGGGCGGCGTCCGCTGCTGCTCGGCCGGGGGCTCCGAGACAGTCCCGGACGTGGATCTTGGCGAGCCAGCTGGTGAGCTTGGTGAGGTCCTCGTCCTCCTCCTCGAGCTCGGCGTAGGTGAACTTCTCCCGGGCGGTCTCGGTGTCGATCTCGGTGAGGAAGTCGGTGCACCGCCCCACGACCTCGGCGTACTCGTCGTCCCGCGCGGCGTTGAGCGCGGCGCTGATGTCCTGGGCCCCGGCCAGCGCGGTCGACCGCAGCACCTGGGCGGTACCCCCGAGGGTCACGATCTCCTCACCGAGCGCCCGCAGGCGCCGCTCGTGATCGGTCGTGTCGGGCAGCACGACGACGGCGTTCTGCAGGTACACCGCACCGAGGGCCTTGACCCGCCGCCAGACCGTGGCACGGAGACGGGTCGGCTCGGCGGGAACCCGGTAGATCAGCAGGAGCCACGTCGGTGCGGTCGTCACAGCGCCGAGTCTCCCGCACCCGCCACCAGGGGCGGACCCTGCTCAGCGGTCCCACGGGGCCGGGTCCTGAAACGTCCCGGGGTGGGTCGGGACGACCAGGACGGGGCGGGACTGCTGGTGGGCGAGGTGGGCGGCGACGGAGCCGGCGAAGAACTCCGCCACCTGGTGGGCGAGGCCCGGCTTGCGGGTGCCGACGACGATCATCCGGGCGTGCACGTGCTCGGCGAGGCGGGCGATCTCCTCGGCGGGGTCCCCGGCGGTCGCCCACAGGGTCACCGCGGCGCTCGAAGGGGTCTGGGTGTCCACGACCCGGCGCAGCGCATCGGCGGCCCGGGGGTCGGGTTCGTCGTCGGCGTCGGGGTCGATGGGCACAGAGTCGACGGTCCCGTCGGGGTGGCGGGCCACCACCCGGCGCGATGGGTCGACGTACACCGCGAGCACGTCGGTGCCCAAGGCGGCGGCCAGGGCGGTGGCCTCGTGCAGCACCCGCAGTGCGGTGTCGGCGACGACGGCGGCGACGAGGACGCCGCGGGTACGGGGTGGGAGGTTCTGGGCCACAGGGGGTGCCTGCCCTTCACGTCGGGGCAGGAACCATCAGCCATCGGTGGCGGTTCGGGCCCGCTCAAGGCACCCCGGCGGGATCCATCGCCGAGCCGCACGCTACCCCGCCAGCACACCCGGATCCTGGGGTGGGCGTACCTGGTGGACCGCGTGCCGCACGGGGGCGGGTCCCACCCTGGGCGAGCCGGTCGAGCAGCTCCTCGACCAGCGGTCCGCCGAACGCGGCCAGGGCGTGCACGGCGGCCGCCGCCAGGTCGGGGTCGGTGGCCATCACCATCAGCGGTGCCCGCGCCCGCGGCTCCCCGCGGTGGGCCAGCGCGGCGGCGGCCGCGATCCGCCGACCGACCAGGGGGTGGTGCAACGCCCACAGCAGCAAGTCGGCGAACCCCGTGCCCGGTGGTGGCTGTGCCGGCCCACCACAGACCGGGCACACCCCGGGCGGGTTCCCGTCCAGGCGGGCGTAGCAGGACCAGCAGTACGTCGTCGGGCCGCTCATCGCACCGGGCGCTACGACCACCACCGGACCCCGTCGCGTCGACCGGTAGGGTCGTCCTCGGCGATGGGGCTCGCCGCACACCAACCGCCCAGCGTCGGGCTGATAGCTCCTGCATCTCTTCGCTGAGGAGCAGGCATGCCTGAACACATCTCCCCCACCCCCACCACGTCGCACCGCACGGCCGGTGCCGGTGAGCGGGGCGCCCCGCCGCCACCTCCGCTGCCGCCGCACCACCACCTGGGGCTGGTGGGTCTGGTCGCTGCCGGTGGGGTCGCCGGCACCGCCGCCCGCTACGGCACCTCCCTGTGGCTGGGCAACGCCGCCTCGGGTCTGCCGACCGCCACCCTGACCGTCAACCTGGTGGGGTGCTTCCTGCTCGGGCTACTGCTGGAGGCCCTGGGCCGACGCGGACCGGAGACCCCGAGGATGCAGCAGGTGCGGCTCGGGCTGGGCACCGGGGTGATGGGTGGGTTCACCACGTTCAGCAGCCTCGCCGAGGAGCTGGCCCAGCTCGTGCACACCCACGCCGACGGTGTCGCCGCCCTCTACGCCGTGCTCAGCGTCGTCGGTGGGCTCGTCGCCACCATGGGGGGCATCACCCTCGCCGCCGGGCACCACCGGCTCACCAGCGACGACCTGCCCGAGGACCCCGACGAGGAGGAGCAACCGCCCGCGGCCGACCGTGACACCCGCGGTGCGGGTACCGAGGGTGGGGGTGAGCGACGGTGATCGTGCTCCTCGCCCTGGCCGGCGGCCTGGGGGCGGCCACCCGGTTCGTGGTGGACGGAGAGATCCGCCGCCGGGTCTCCACCACCTTCCCGTGGGCCACGGTCACCATCAACGTCACCGGGTCCCTGCTGCTGGGCCTGCTGGCCGGGGTGGTGGTGTTCCACGGCACCCCGGATGACCTGCGGCTCATCGCGGGCGTGGGTTTCTGTGGGGGCTACACCACGTTCAGCACCGCGACGGTGGAGACCGTCCGCCTCGCCCAGCAGGGCCGCCTGGGCCACGCACTGGCCAACGCCCTGGCACCCCTGGTGGTGTCCGTGCTGGCCGCCGGGGCCGGTCTCGCCCTGGCCTCCCTCGGCTGAGATCCCTCCCCGTCCCTCCCCACGCCCATGCTCCCCACCCGATGAGAGGTACCACCGTGCGCATCACCGCCCTGACCGCGATCGAGATCCTGGACTCCCGTGGCCACCCCACCGTGCAGACCACCCTCACCGACGACGCCGGGCGGGTGTTCGTCGCCGGGGTCCCAGCTGGGGCCTCCACCGGCTCCCGGGAGGCGCTCGAGCTGCGCGACGGCGACCCCGACCGGTACGCCGGGCTTGGGGTGACCCGGGCCGTGGCCGCGGTGAACACTGAGATTGCGGACCTGCTCACCACCGGGGACTGGGCTGATCTCGCCGCCCTCGACGACGCGGTGTGCGCCCTGGATGGCACCCCCACCAAGGCCCGGTTCGGGGCCAACGCGATCGTCGGGGTCTCCATGGCCGCAGCCCGGGCGTTCGCCGCCGACGCCGGGGTGTCCCTGCACCGCTACCTCACCCCCACCGGGGTCACCCCGCGGCTGCCGGTGCCGCACTTCAACGTCCTCAACGGTGGTGCCCACGCCCACAACCCCCTGGAGTTCCAGGAGTTCATGATCGCCCCGCTCGGCGCCCCCAGCTACCCGGAGGCCCTGCGCTGGGGGGCCGAGGTGTACGCCGCGCTGCGCGCCCGCCTGAGCCAGGCGGGTCTGGCGACCGGGCTCGGCGACGAGGGCGGGTTCGCCCCGGACATCGCCGACCCCCACCAGGCGTGCACCCTGCTCGTCGAGGCCATCACCGACACCGGCCTCACCCCCGGGACGGCTGGGGTGGCCATCGCCCTGGACCCCGCCGCGAACGGCTTCTTCCACCACGGCACCTACCGGGTCTCCGGGCGGGACCTGACCCCGGCGGCCATGGTCGACTACTACGTCGACCTGGCCGGGGCGTTCCCGATCTGGTCGCTGGAGGACGGCTGCGCCGAGGGCGACGAAACCGGGTGGGCCCTGCTCACCGAACGCCTCGGGCACCGCCTGCAGCTCGTCGGGGACGACATCTTCGTCACCGACCCCGCCACCATCGCCGCCGCCGCGGACGTGGGTACCGCGAACGCCGCCCTGATCAAGGTCAACCAGATCGGCACCGTCACCGAGACCCTCACCGCCCTGGACGTCTGCCGGCAACGCCGCTACGCGGCCATGGTCAGCCACCGCTCCGGGGAGACCCCCGACACCTTCATCGCCGACCTCACCGTGGGCTCCGGCTGCGGCCAGCTCAAGTCCGGTGCCCCCTCCCGCGGCGAACGCGTCGCCAAGTACAACCGGCTCACAGAGATCGCCGCCACCGAACCCGACCTGCCCTTCGGCCTGCCCGAGTGAACCCACTCCAGGCCGTGGTCCTCGGCGTCGTTGAGGGGCTCACGGAGCTCCTGCCCATGTCCTCCACCGGGCACCTGGCAGGCCAGCACCGGTGATCAGCACCGGAGGTACCCGCCATGAGTGAGCTGGTCGTGCTGCGGCACGGGGAGACCATGGGGAGCCTGAGCGGGCGCCACACCGGCGCCACCGAGGTCCCCTCACCGCGAACGCCCAGGCCCAGGCCCTCGGCGTCGCCCTGCGCCCTGCGGAGTCGGGAGTTCGGTCTCGAGCTGAGCAGCCCCCGCACCCGGGCACGGCGGTTAGCGGAGCTCGTCGGGTTCGGCGTCGCCGCGGTCGATGCGGACCTCGCCGAGTGGGACTACGGCGCCTACGAGGGCCGGACGGCCGCGGACATCAGTGCAGAGCTCGGGCACCCGTGGTCGCTGTTCGACGACGGGGTCCCCGCCGGGGAGTCCCTCCAGGACGTCGCCCAGCGGGTGGGACGGGTGCTGGGCCGCGCGCATCCGGTGCTCACCGACGGCCAGGACGTGCTGCTCGTCGCCCACGGGCACGTGCTGCGGGTGCTGACCGCCTGCTGGCTGGGTCTGGCGCCCCGCGCCGGACGCTGCTAGCCCTGGACGCCGGCACCGTGAGCTAACTCGGCTTCGAGCACGGCCCCCGGGTGCTCACCGGGTGAAACCACCGCCCCAAGCCGGCACAGCACGCTGACCCTGGAGGGCCCCCGGCTCAGAGGACGTCGCCGCCGTCCTGCACCGCGGCGGGCCCGAGGACCTGCCCGCCCCGGACCAGCGGACGCAGGGCGTCGGTGAACCGGTACCGCAGGACCACCCCGGTCGGCAGCCGGACAGCGGACAGCTCGTCCTGCGTCAACCGGTCCAGCACCACGGCCAGGGCGCGTAGCGAGTTGCCGTGGGCCACCACGAGCACGGTGCGCCCCGCGACCAACCCGGGGGTGAGGACCTCCTCCCAGAACGGGGCGACCCGAGCGACCACGTCCCCCAGGCTCTCGGTGCGCACCCCCGCCGACAGCAGCCGGCCGGTCGGCCACCCCGCCCGCACGAGCCCGCGCAGCCCCTGCCCGGTCAGGGGGGGTGGGGCGGCGGTGAGGGAGTTGCGCCACTCGTCGAAGCGCTGCAGGCCCACCTCCTGCTGCACCGCCTGCTTGGAGCGGCCGGTCAGGGCGCCGTAGTGCCGCTCGTCCAGGCGCCCGTCGGGTTGGATCGGCGGATGTCCCGCCTGCTGGGCGAGGACCAGCCCCGCGGTGGTCGCGGTCCTGTCCAGGGTCGAGGTGTGCACCACGTCCGGGGTGACCCCGTACCCGGCCAGCACCCGACCCGCCCGTACCGCCTCCGCCCGCCCCCGGGCCGTCAACGGCACGTCCAACCAGCCGGTGAACACCCCCGCCGCGTTCGTGGTGCTCTGCCCGTGCCGCAGCAGCACCAACGACCCCGGACTCACCGGGCACTCCACAACCGGGCACCCCACAACCGGACACCGTCCGCGGCATTCACCCCCGCACCACCCTTGACCGGGTACCCCTGCCGGCGCACAGTGACCGCAGGCGATGGATCCCGCCGGGACGGCCACGTACCGCCCGAACCGCCCGCCCTGGGCTGATGGTTCCTCCTCGAGCCGAGGAGGAACCGTGCCCGCGCACCCCGACCGCAGCCCCCGCGACGACCACCTGCTTGCCGAGATCGCGGCTGACGTGAGCGCTACCGACCCCGAGCTGGCCCGCAGCCTCGCCGAGCTCCGCCCCCCCGACACCACCCCCACCGCGGTGGCGATCGTCCTCAGCATGATGCTGATGCTCCTCGACGCCGAGCTGTTCGCCCTCGGGCTCCGCGACCACCCCGTGTGGCTGTTCATCGCCATCCTCAGCTTCCCCGGCGTCCTGACCCCCATCACCCACAGCATGAAACACCAGCGGCTCTGACCGGACGACGCTCCCTGCACCCCGTACCCGCCTGTCACCGGTCGATGCCACGACACCAACGCAACCTCCTCACGCCCCGTCGTGGTCGTCGGACCCGCGACCGTCACCCCAGGGGCAGGGCCAGCACACTGCGCCACTGTCCGTTCGCGCTGCTCGACTCCAACCGTGCCCCCGATCGACTCGGCCAGCGCGATCGCGATGGCCAGCCAGCTGCCCCGCCGGTCGGGGCCCGGCTCGAGTACCTGCCGCAGGACCTCGGGCGGGACAGCGACTGGTGGCGTCGGGGCGCTGCGGTGCGTCCGCCCGGCCAGGGCGAGGGCTCCGGCGCGCTGCTCGTGCGAGTGCAGGAGGGCGCCGACGTCGATGGTTTACCCAGGCACGGTCGCTCTGTCGGCTGGGTGAAACGCCCGCGCCGGCACCGGCCGGTCCCCGCCTCGGTGCGATTTCCGTGGGCTCCCGGGTCGGGCAGTAACTGGTACTCAGTGGCCTCTCAACAGCGTGGGGCACGATAGGACGTCAGCCCGTGAAGTGGTGTCCACCCTAGAAGGTCTCGAGATCATGACGTCCCCCGTTACCCACGCCACCCAAGGCGCACGGGTCTCCCGAGGCACCGGCATCCTGCGGCCCACCACATCGGGGACCAGGGCGATCGCCGTCGCCGTCGCCGCCGCGGTGCTCATCACGGTGTGCGGCTTCGTGCTGAAGGCCCACTCCGTCGACCTCAGCGGCGACATCGACCTGAACCGCCTGCACACCGGGCTCGTGGGCGCCATCGCTACCGGCGTCTACCACGTCTTCAGTCCCGTGCCGGCCGTGCTCATCACGGTGGTGCTCACGGCCGTGATCTGGGCCAGGTCGAAAGACCTGCGAGTCGCGGCAGCGTTCGCCGGTGTCGTGGCCGCCACCTGGCTTCCATCCGCTGCCATCAAGCTTCTCGTGCACCGGCCGCGGCCTGAGAGCACGTTGCTGTCCCACCCCTACACCCCTGCGTTGACGGACCCGTCGTACCCCAGCGGCCACACGGTCTTCGTCACCGCGTTGGTTATCGCCCTCGTACTCGTGCTCCGCGACACCCGTTGGCGGGCCACCGCCATCACGATCGGTGCGGTCGTGGTGGCGGTGGTCGCCCTCGCCCTCGTCACCGACGGCGTGCACTTCCCCAGCGACGTCATCGCCTCGATCGTCTGGGCCCTCGCCGTCGCGCCGGCGGCCCGATACGTCTGGGTCGACCTCGTCATGCCCCGGCTGCCCCTGCTGGGCACGACGCGCCCTACCTCGAGGCCCGAGACGGAACACCCGAGCGACTGACATCGCCTCAGGAGGCCACCCCCCGGGCGCCACACGTCGTCGCTGCCTCAGACCAAGAACAACCAGGGCGCCAGGGTCAGGAGCACCCCATGGTCTCGGGGTGCCGTCAGCCGTGGCGGGGCGTTCAGACGCTGGTGAACTCGGCGGATTGACCACCTCGACCGTCACTCGGCGACCGCATTGCCACCAGCGCCCACCACGTTCACGAACGGAATCTCGATCCGAGCTCGGTTCCCGCACGTGGTCCGAGGAGCGGGGAGCGGGGAGTCCACCACCGAGCCGGTGGATCTGGGCCGCCACCACCGCAAGGCCCAGCCCGCTGTCAGCCACGTCCTGACCCGCATCGTCGTCGGTGTCCAAGGGGCCCGGCTGACCCTTATGGTCCTCGCCGCACCCGCCCTCGCCGGCTACCTCATCCGCCGGACCGAACGCCGCCGCACCCGCACCCGACCCTGACCTGATCGGCCGGGTCGGGTCGGGTCGGGCGAGAGGGGCCGACGACCGGGCAGGGTGCACCAGCCGGGCAGCAGGTGGTGGAGCGGAGAATGCAGGAGTCGGGCGAGGGCGACGGTGGCGTCCCCGGCTGGCCACGCGGTGGGGACAGTGGGAATGGTGAGCGAGTTGGCCCGTGGCCGCCGGGAGCCCCCTGCCCTGGGCCACCGCCACCACTGCTACCGCCCCCGGCGTGGTGCTGTGTTCTACGTCGGGCGTTCGGTCTCGGCCTTGGTCAGTCCGGTCAGTCGGGTCAGGGCGGCGAACCCCTCGTCGGTGCCGGGCCAGTGCCCGCGCACGGCGTCCAGTCCCGCACGCCGAACGACTCCGCGCAGGACCCAGGTGACGATGATCGCGTCGTCGGCGTAGCCCAGAACCGGGATGAAGTCCGGGATCAGGTCGATGGGTGAGGCCAGGTAGACCAGCAGCAGCCCGAGCCGGATCCGCACCCCGCGCGGCAGGGACCTGTCCCCGGACAGGCGGCGCACCAACCGCAGCACGTCAGGCAAGATCCGCAGCGCCTCGCGGAGAAGCCCCCCGCGGGGCCGGGCGAGAGCCAGCACGATCACCAGCGCGAGCCAGGCCAGCAGCAGGGCGATGCCGATACCGATCGGCAGGTTCCACCAGAACGAGCCGGTCACGACTGGTCCACCACTCGCAGACTCGGCAGCTGCCGTTCGGCGCCCGGGTGCGGTACGTCGACGGCGAGCGCGATCTCCTCGAACGCGGCCAGCTCGGCGGCCGCGTCCTGCACCGCGGTGCGAGCGGGGCCGCCGCCGGGGGCGGCGAAGTAGTCGCGGGCAGCGATCTTGGCCAGCCACCCGCGGAACCGGTCCAGGTCCGCTTCGGACTCCTCAACCTCGGCGTAGGTGGCGTTGCCCCGCGCTCGTTCGGTGGCCAGCTCCTGCCGCAACGCGGGCAGCCGTTCGAGGACCTCCGCGTACTCAGCGTCGCGGGCGGCATTCATCTGCGCGATGAGGTGTGACCGCTCGGCGGCGTCGGTAAAATCCACGTGCAGTGCCTGACCGGTGCCGTCCTGGTGGTGCACCCGGTCCAGCAGCCGCCGCACCTCGCGGGCCACCTCGGGCCGGTCGGGTAGCACACACACCGACTGCTGCAGATACAACCCACCCAGCGAACGCAGCTTGCGCCACACCATCACCCGCAGGCTGTTCGGTGCGCCGGCGGTGGACACGCTGATCAACAACCAACCCCGGTCACCGGAATCACACGTCACAAATTGATGTTACACCCGTAACAAACCCACACGGCGGGAGCCCGGTCCCAGGAGGTCGGGGACCGTCCGACGAACGGTGCTTGTGGCCTGAGCCCGCCGGTTGTAGCCGGGTCAGCCGGGTAGGCGCGCGATGTCGCGGACAGCGCCCTTGTCAGCGGACAGTGCCAGTGCCCCGAACAGCCTGGCGCGGCGGAGACGTGACGGGGGCGGTGGTGGGCGGGGACGAAGCCGCGGCCCGCGATCAGCGCCTCACGGCGGGTGGTGAGGATGTCGTCGGCGACGTCGAGGTGGAGGAGTCGGTCGGGGATGCTGATGATGACGGTGTCGCCTTCTTCGATGAGGGCGATGACGCCACCGGCGGCGGCTTCGGGGGAGACGTGTCCGATGGACAGCCCGGAGGTGCCTCCGGAGAAGCGGCCGTCGGTGAGCAGCGCGCACGGTGTGTCCAGTCCCCGGCCTTTCAGTAGGAGGTGGGGTAGAGCATTTCTTGCATGCCGGGTCCTCCTCCGGGGCCTTCGTAGCGGATGACGATGACGTCGCCGGGGTGGACGCGGCCGTGGAGGATGGCCTCGACGGCGGCTTCCTGGGATTCGACGATCACGGCGGGACCGGTGAAGCTCAGCAGGGATTCGTCGACGCCGGCGCTCTTCACGAGGGCTCCGTCGGTGGCGAGGTTGCCTCGGAGGACGGCAAGGCCCCCGTCGGTGGAGTGGGCGTGCTCGACGTCGTGGATGCAGCCGTTGGCGGCGTCGAGGTCGAGGTCGTGCCAGCGTTCGGACTGGGAGAACGCTGATGCCGAGCGGACGCAGCCCGGTGCGGCGTGGAACATCTCCACGGAGTCGGGGCAGGGGTCACCGGAGCGGATGTCCCAGTTCGTGAGCCACTCGGTCACGGTGGTGGAGTGGACGGTGTGGACCTGGTGGTTGATCAGCCCGGCCCGGTCGAGCTCTCCGAGCAGGGCTGGGACCCCGCCGGCGCGGTGCACGTCCTCCATCAGGTAGGGCCCGTTGGGTGCGACCTTGGTCAGGCACGGGACGTGGCGGGAGCGGGTGTCGATGTCGTGCAGGGTGTAGTCCAGCTCGGCTTCGTGGGCGGCGGCGAGCATGTGCAGGACGGTGTTGGTGGAGCCGCCCATCGCCAGGTCCAGCGACATGGCGTTGTCGAAGGCTGCTCGGCTGGCGACGGCGCGGGGCAGGACGGTGTCGTCGTCGTGGTCGTAGAAGCGGCGGGTGATGTCGACGACGGTGCGCCCGGCGGCCCGGTAGAGCTCGCGTCGGGCGGTGTGGGTGGCGAGCAGGGAACCGTTGCCGGGCAGCGCCAGCCCGAGCGCCTCGGTGAGGCAGTTCATCGAGTTGGCGGTGAACATCCCCGAGCACGATC
>JBBSUN010000066.1:0-12367 GCA_038234335.1 Mycobacteriales bacterium | reverse complement strand
TGCGCAACACCGCGATCAGCCTGCTCCGCCTCGCCGGGTGGACCGCCATCGCCACCGCGCTACGACATCACGCCCGCGACCCCAACCGGGCCATCACGCTACTGCTGACCTGCTGAAACACGACTTTGCCGAGGCCCTGGCCCACCTTCCCACCGCCCCCCGAGACGTCATCGGCCACCTCGCGACGACCACGTTCGTCACCCGCCGGGAGAACGTCGTGCTGCTCGGACCACCCGGGAGCGGCAGGACCCACCTCGCCGTCGCACTGGGCATCAAGGCCGCCGAAGCGGCGCTCCCCGTCGCGTTCGACTCCGCGAACGGCTGGCTCACCCGGCTCGGCACCGCCCACGAGCGCGGCCAGCTCGAGCGTGAGCTTCGACGGCTGCACCGCTACCGGCTGCTGGTCATCGACGAGGTCGGCTACCTGCCCTTCGACCCCGCCGCGGCCGCCCTGTTCTTCCAGCTCATCGCCTACCGCTACAAGAGCGGATCGGTCATCGTGACCTCGAACCTGCCCTTCTCCCGCTGGGGCGAGACGCTCGGAGACGACGTCGTGGCCGCCGCGACCATCGACCGACTCAGCCACCACGCCCACGTCATCGCCCTCGACGGCGACTCCTACCGAACACACGCACACCGCAAGACCACCTGAGAACAACGACCGAAGGGGTCAAACTTTTGACAGCACCAAGGAGTCAAGGGGACTGTGGATCTAACGGTGTTTCCGGCCCAACACGCTGACGGGAGTCAGCGGGGAAGGTGCCGTGATGACAACGACACTGAGCGACATGACCGAGAAGAGGAAGCCGGAGCCCACGGCTGAGGAGGTCGCAGCCCGGGAGCTGGTCCGGCTGGCCCGGGAGCAGGGCCTGTCCCTGACCGGGCCGGACGGACTGCTGAAGCAGTTCACCAAGAACGTCCTGGAGACGGCCCTGAACGAGGAGATGACTGAGCACCTGGGGCATGAGAAGAACCGAGCCCCGGGCGAGCGGGACTCGGTGAACGTCCGCAACGGCACGAGGACGAAGACGGTCCTGACCCACGCCACCGGCCAGGTGCAGCTCGAGGTCCCTCGTGACCGTGAGGGCACCTTCGAGCCGGTCATCGTGCGCAAGCGGCAGCGCCGCCTTGGCGAGGTCGACGAGATCGTCCTGTCCCTGTACGCCCGGGGCTTGACCACGGGAGAGATCGCCGCCCACTTCGACCAGATCTACGGGGCCTCGGTGTCCAAGGAGACGGTCAGCCGGATCACCGACAAGGTCCTGGAGGAGATGCAGACCTGGTCCACCCGACCGCTGGAGGAGGTCTACGCGGCGATCTTCATCGACGCCATCGTGGTCAAGATCCGCGACGGTCAGGTCGCCAACCGGCCCATCTACGCAGCGATCGGGGTCAGCCTTTCCGGGGAGAAGGACGTGCTGGGCCTGTGGGCCGGCACCGGCGGGGAAGGCGCCAAGTTCTGGATGAATGCGCTCACCGACCTCCGCAACCGCGGCGTCAGGGACACCTTCTTCGTGGTCTGCGCCGGGCTGAAGGGCCTGCCCGACGTCATCGGCAACGTCTGGCCGTTGGCCACGGTCCAGACCTGCATCATCCACCTGATCCGCAACACCTTCCGGTTAGCCCCCAGACGGGACTGGGACGCCCTCCGGCACGACGTGAAACCGATCTACACCGCAGTCAACGCGGCCGCCGCGCGGGCGGCGTTGGAGGAGCTCACCGAGAAGTGGGGCAGCAAGTACGGGGCGATCACCCGGCTCTGGGACAACGCGTGGGAGGAGTTCGTGCCCTTCCTGGACTACGACGTCGAGATCCGCACCGTGCTCTGCTCGACCAACGCCATCGAGTCCCTCAACGCCCGCTACCGGCGGGCGGTGAAGGCCCGCGGGCACTTCCCCAGCGAGCAGGCCGCCCTCAAATGTCTCTACCTGGTGACCAGGTCACTGGACCCAACCGGGCGAGGCAGGACACGATGGACCATGAGGTGGAAGCCAGCGCTCAACGCGTTCGCCATCACCTTCGCCGACCGCTGGCCGGCACCCGAGACCTACTGAGATGAACCGCCGGAAACACCGTTAGCGAGACAGTCCCCTGCGCGGGTGTTGCCCCGGGTGGGTGGGTTCCGGTTCCTTTGAGTCGCTGGGATGGGGTGAGGGGTGTCAGCCGCTGGGGACGGGTAGTGCCCGCAGGGTGTCCATGACCTGAGGCAGCAGGGTGTGGCCCGGCGGTAGGCGCAGGGTGAGACTGCGGGCGTGACGGATGACCCGGGCGGGCACGCGCAGCAGCTGGTGGTTCAGCCGGTCACCGTGGGCGCGGCCGTGGTCGCCGGTGTCGATGCCGGTGAGGGTTTGCAGCAGGGTGGGCAGGTTCCCGGCGATCAGCGCGGCCCACATCCACACGGTGTTGGTCTCGGGGTGACCCGAGGGCAGGTGGATGAGCCCGGCGCCGAGCTTGGCTTCGCGGATGCGGTCCTCGATGTCGGTGCGCATCCGGAACCAGGCTTCGACGTCGGTGGCGGTGTCGAACCCCTCGCCTCCGGTCGGGAGGTTGGTGACGATGAAGCTGGTGGCCCACACGTGGTCGAGGTGGCCGTCGAGAGCGAGGGTCAGCTGGTCTGAGTCGATGGTGCGCCGCCGCCGCGAGCGGGCATCGGCGCTGATCGTCTCGGCGTCGACGCGGACCCGGCGGATGAGGGTGTAGGTGTGCGGGGGCCACCCGGCGGGGGCGTAGTCGGACACCGCGACCTGCGCGGCGTGCATGCCGACCGCCGGGGTCCAGTCCTGCTCGGTGATGCTGGCAGCGGCCCGTCACATCGCTGGGTTCCGCTTCGCGACGACCGCGAAGTCACACTCGAGCTCGATCGCGGTGTGGGCGAGCTCGGCAGCGAAGTACCCGGCATCAGCGCGCACCACCGGGCGGTGATCATCACCGAAGCCCTCCCGCACCTCGGCGGGCAGGGCAGCGATCGCCCTGCGGAGCAGGGCGCTGCTGTGGGCGCGCACGTCCTGGACCCCGGTGAGCAGGTCCGCGGCCAGGGTCAGCCCGGCGTCCGCCCAGGTCGCCAGGTGCGGGCGTCCACAGCGTTGACCCTGGTAGTTGTAGGCCACGCCCCGCTTGTGTCGGCCGTAGACCTCGACGTCGGTGGCGTCCAGGTCGATACACACCCGGTTGCTGAGCACCGCCGCCCGGCGCTGCTCACCCAGCAGCGACCATCCTCGGGTGATGACCTCCGCGTTGCCGGCCTCGATACCGGCGACCCGGGTCGGGGTGAACCGCCGCGCCAGCCCACCCGCGGTCGTGGAGGCCACCGCCGGCACCGCCGACAACGCCTGGGCGGCGGTGTCGGCGCGGTGGCGGTCGGTCGCGTTGACGAACTTGCCGTCCAACAGCTGGCACTGCGCCAACGAGGCCACCACCTCACCGCCGCTGACCCCCCGGGACCGGGACTTGATACGCCCAATCCCAGCGTCCAGGGCCTGCACCACCCCGAGCCGGTCCATCAGCTCACCACCGCGAGCACCCCCGCCGATCCGGTCAGCGAGGCATCCGGTGACCCGAACCGAACCGGCCGGCGAGCCCGCTTCCGTGGCCCGCCACCACGCCGTATCTTCGTCACCTCGAGGGTGCCTTCCCTTTCGGTCCAACCATGTCCTCAGCAACCATGATTGTTGCACCGGGACAGGCACTCTCGTCATCTCACACGCCGATCACGACCGCACCAGACAGGCTTACTCGCGGATTCAGGTCAGACGCGGTGTGGGCTCGGATCGAGCCGGTTCTGCCCCCGTTGCAGGGGCGGATGGGTCGTCCCCGGACGACCCCGGATGCGCTGCTCGCCGACAAGGCCTACTCCGCCCGCGCCCACCGGGAGATACTCACCGCCCGGGGCATCACGGTGGTCATCCCACAACCTTCGGACCAGGTCCGGCACCGCCTGGCCCGCGGATCCGCCGGTGGTCGCCCACCCAACTTTGACGCCGACCGCTACCGCGGTCGCAACGTCGCCGAACGGTCCTACTCACTGATGAAGCTGTGGCGCGGCCTGGCCACCCGGTATGACAAGCACGCCACCATCTACCGGGCCGCCGCCGTCCTGCACGCCGTCATCACCTGGTGCCGCCACATCGGAGACACGCCCTAGTCCCGCACCGTGACCGTCGCCAGCACCTGGTCGACATTCGCACGCGTCCAGCTGACGTCGTGCGCCAGGTGCGGGCTGCGTCTGAGATCTGCCCCGACCTGCGCGGCCCACCACGCGACACCGACGGCATCGAGTACCTCCGACTCCGGCCGTACGCCCAAGGCGTCCCAGTAATCAGCGGCAACTGCAGTGAACCCCGGCCTTCGCCACGGCCGGTCCAGGAACACGTCCCCCAGTGCCCGACTTCCAGCCAACCGGTGCTCCGTCGTCACCAGGTGCAACAGATCAGTTCCCGGTACGGCCCCCGCCGCCCAAGCGTCCCAGTCGATCACCCCGCTCAGCCGACCGGCGTTCGCGAGCAGGTTGCCGCTCCACAGGTCACCGTGCCGAGCCACCGACGGAAGTGCCAACAGTGGCGGTGCCACACGAGCGGCGACGTCGTCGAGGTGCTGGGTGAACCGGGGCAGCACCTGCCCGATCGAAGCCAGGTCACGCGCAGCGGAGGCCCGTTGACCGTCCCGCGGGAGTCCCGCGCAGAACGTCGCCACGTCACTCAGCAGCTGCTTGGTCAGGCCGACTGGGCGATGGCCCGGAAGAAGCTGCTCTGCCGTCCAGCTGGCGCCGGCGAGCACGCCGCTGCCCAGCAGTTGGGGTACGGCTGGGTGACGCAAGGTCAAGAGGGCAGCGACGCCTGAGTCCGGGTCCCCCGCGCTGCCCTGCACCGCGACCCGCAGGACGACGGATTCGCCGTCCACGCGGACCCGGGTGAGAAGTGTCCCGCCCGATCCGATGGTGAAGGCGCGCACGTCGGACGTTGCCCCAGCGGCAGCGGCGACCAAGTCAAGCACCCGTGGTGCGGCCGGGTCGCGAGCGAGCTCGACGAGGACACCCTGCAGCAGCCTGGCCCTGACGCGCCCGCGCAGCCCGAGCGTGAATGCCGCCGGAGCCAACGGGTGGACGGCTCGCACCGCCATCCCCGGCGGCGGGCGCACCCGTAGTCGCAGGACGGCCCCTTGTCGGCGCAGGGCCGCGGCCGCGACCTGGCGCACCGTGGCTCCGGGCGGGAAGGGGGCCGACCCCCACACGACCGTCGCTGCTCCCGTCGGCACCCGCGGCGGCGTCTCCCACGATGGTGCGGTGATTGCCGCCGACCCGGGGCCCACTGGAGGGACCGGGCCCAGCACGACGGCCAGCCCTCCCAGATCGACGACGTCGCTCGTCTCACTCACTGGCCGGCCGGGTCACTAGCGTCCACGCAAGCCACTGACGTGCGCCAGCGACGACGACGGGCGAGCTCCTGCCAGAGGACGGCCAGCACCGCTCGGACGCTGTCGGGTAGCGGACCGGACGTGTCGACGACGATGCCGGGCGGGACGAAGGTGCTCAGGTAGCCCTGTCGCCACCGCTCGAGGGTCACGGGGTCGTGCTCGCCCTTGCGGGAGAACAGCACCTCGCCCGGCGCGTCGAGGACGATCACCCGGTCCGGGGCGGGGACCAGGGTGGCGAAGAGGAATCGCTCGAGGGCTGCGCCGTGCACCGTACGGTCCGGCTGAACCGCGAGCACCTCGCTGGGGTGTCGATCGCAGAGCACGACGTGGCCGCGCCAGGCGGCAGATTGCGCGCGCAGCACCTCCCGCCAGGACCAGACAGCCTTGCGGACCAGGAAGGCCGTCTCGCGTAGCGGACCCGGCTTCCGACGTGGCGCACGCTCTCTGATCGCGGCGACACCCGGACGTGGTCGGTTGCCGAGGTACACGCGGGTGACGCCGACCGGGAGCAGGTCTTGGACGGCGTCGAGGACGCTGCCCTTGCCGGCGCCGTCCGGTCCTAGGACGGCGACCACCGTGCCACGACGGCGAGGGCCCGTCGGGAGCCGGCGGACGACCCGACTCCAACCGGTGCTGGGCTCGCGCAGGCCGGCCTGGCGGCGCGCACGGTGGGCGGCCTCGTCCGTCTCGCTGGCTGACCACACCCCGTCCCGTCGCTGGCGGCGTTGAATGACCGGTTGGACGGGAAGTGACTCGGTGCCGTAACGGAGGCGTGAGATGACGTCGACCTTGCGCCAGAACCCATCAGAGTCGACCGCGACGTAGAAGCGGTGCCCGCGGTGGCCGGGCGCGCTCAGCCGGTGGAAACCGGCCTGTTGGAGGGCCAGGTGAGCCCGGTGGCGGTGCCGCCGCTCCACCAGTACGTCGAGGTCGGCGCCCGGCTGCAGAGCATCGAGACCAGCCCCTCCGTTGCGGACGCAGTAGGGCACGCTCGCCTTGTCCAGGCCAGCGAGGGCTCCGCGAAACCCCGGCACGTCAGGCAGCCCGGCGGGCGAGCACGAGCTGGCGCGTCTCGCGCAGCAGGGCCGGTTGCATCATCCGCAGCGCCAGCCCACCGCCGGCCACGCCGGCCGGGATGCCCAGCACCAGCACCAGCCAGGGGGGACCCGCGACCGCCAGGCGCACCGCTCCTGCAGCTACCGTGACGCCGGCGGCGACGGAAAAGGCGGGCAGCAGCGCGCGGAGCACATCGCGGACGGGGGCAGCGAGCACCCTCGCGGCCAGTCCCTGCATGACGACGACGAAGACCACGGCCACCACCGCCTGAGCCCAGGCAACGCCCTCGATGCCCCAGCGGGTGGCCACCAGCAGCAGAGGCGTCAGGACGACCAACCGCAGCACCGACAGCCAGCTCGCGAGGCCGGGGCGCCCCATCGCCTTGTAGACATCGTTGGCACCCGCGCCGAGCGAACGCAGGGCGGCGTACACAGCCAGGGCGGTCAGCGGGACGATGCTCGCCCGCCACTGGTCGCCAAACACCGTCAGCACGACGGCCGGAGAGAGAACAGCGAGCCCAGCACCCGCCGCTGCGCCGTAGACCGCCTGGAGCCGGACCGCGGTCAGGTAGCCGCGGCGCAGTCGATCCGGGTTGCCCTTGGCCTGGCTGTATACTGGGAAGGCAACGGTGGAGATGATGAAGAACACCGAGATGATACCGAGCTCGGGCAGCCGGAACGCTAGCGTGTAGAACCCCAGCGCCTCGGATCCGAGCGCGCGCCCGACGACGACGTAATCGATGTCGAAGATCAATCGGGACAGCAGCATCGCCAGCGCGACCGAGCTTCCGTAGCGAACCAGCGCGGAGCTGTCGCTCCACCGGACGCGCCACCAGCGTAGGTCGGGGCGGTGGGAGGCCAAGACCCAGATCACGACGTTGTACGCCAGCAGGCCGCCCAGCTGGCCCCACACGAGCGACCACGCTCCGGCTCCACCCACGGCCAGCCCGATGCTGACCAGGCCGGTCACGGCGGCCTTGACCAGGGTGGCCACCACCGCACGCCGGAAGCGCAGGTCACGGCGCAACAGCGCCTCGGGGACGGACGCGGTCGCGCCGAGAAGCAACGACAGGGACAAGACCCTCAGCAGCCCTGTGACCTCCTCTTGGTCGAAGAAGCCTGCGACAAGCGGGGCCATCACCACCGCAAGCAGCACCAAAACGCTGGAGAACAACACCGCGGCCAGCAACGCCGCGTCCGTGGTGCGGCGGTTGCGCGGCAAGTACACGAGCGATTGCGCCACCCCGCCGTCGCCGATGACGTCGGCGATGGTGATGACGACCAAGGCGAAGGCCACGAGTCCGAACTCGTTCGGGGTCAGCACGCGCGCCAGAACGGCGGTGGCCAGGAGCACCAGCACCTTCCCGCCCAGGAACGACGCTGTCTGCCAGACAACCCCGGACACCGCGGAGCGGCGTAGGCCACTCACCTCGGTGACGGCACCACGTTCCGCCGCCATCATGAAAGCTGGGCCCGGACTCGTTCGGTTGCAAGCCGGTACAGCCCCGCCCAGGCACCAATTCCCCAGCCTGCGTGCATAGCCACGAAGGCCCCTGGCAGGTGCCGGCGAGCTGCGGCGTCGTCGAGGGTGCCTGCCGTCTTGGTCGTCGCCGCCACCAGACCAGCGAGGTACGGGGCGAGCAGCGTGGCAGCAACACACGGACGCCCCCGCAGCAGAGCCGCACCGGCGACCGCCCAGGACGCGACGAGGACCGGCGCCGCGAGGTGCCTCGCCCGCAGCGACGCCGGGTGAAGTGCTGCTACACGCACCTTTCCCTGCCCGTAACGTTTGTACTGCTGAAACAGTGCCCTGACCGACTGCCGACACTCCCAGCCGATCACCAGCCGAGGGTCGAACAAGAGCACGTGCCCCGCCTCGCGGAGCCGGTAGTCGAACTCGAAGTCCTGGTTGACGCGCAGCCGCTCGTCCCAACCTCCCATCTGACGAGCCAGTGCCACCGGGTAGGCCCCGAACGGGATGTGCTCGACCGACCGCTGCTCGGTGCCGTAGTGATAGGTCGAGTTTCCGACGCCGAACGGTGACGACATGGCCGCCGCGACCGCTCGGCCCGCGTCTGTACGTCCGATGCCGTCCTTGCGGCCGCCGACGCCGCCCCACCGGCCGCTGCTCAGGTGCTCGACGGCAATCCCCACGTAGTCGTTGGGGACGGTGGCGTGCGCGTCGATCCGTACCAGCCAAGGACCTCGTGCGGCCGCTAGGGCGATGTTGAGCGACACAGGGATGACGGCCGCAGGGTTGTGCAGCAACTCGACTCTGGAGTCCTGTTGTGCGATCGCGGTGACGACCGCGACGGTGCCGTCGGTGGAGGCGCCGTCCACGACGATCACCTGCAGGTTCTGATATTTCTGGGCCAGGACCGAGGTGAGGCACGACGCGATCGAGGCCTCCTCGTTCCTCGCCGGTATGACGACGGTGACGAGGTCCGGGTCCCTGTCTTGTCGGTCCGACGCGGCGGTCGCAAAGTATGTCATCGGCTTCTCCTTGACAACGCCGGTCCGTTCACGACCAATGCGCACGTGACACCGAGCGGCTCGCCATGCTCGTCTTCCTTTCCATGCGGACCATGATCCCAAGTCAACCAACCGGCGACACGGGTAGTTCGACATGATAATAGCGCCTGGACGAATCGTCCGACGCCAACAGGACGATACCGGTGTCCGGGTCCACCGACTGCTTCGTACCGGTCACGTTGTTGATCTGCGCACCGGGGACGTTCGTCAGCGGTGCGCCACGTCCAGCCACGAACTGCACCCGTTCGGTCGAGGCAACCTTGTAGTAGAGCTGCCCTCCCCCACTGGGGGCAGAGAAGGTGAGGTAGAGCCGGCGCTGCGCATCGGCGACGGTGATCTCCGCTCTGGTCACCCCGTCCGCGACCGTGGCTGCCACGTGGCTGGACCAGGCTCCGTCCGGGCGGCGGGCGAGCACGAAGAGCAAAGGGCTGCGCCCTGGCCCGTTGGCGACATCGTCAAGGGACGTCTTCACGGCGGCGAAGAGGGTTCCTTCTGGGCCGACGGTCAGGCTGATGTGGCCGTCGGCCATCTTCTTGCCGCTCAGCGGAGTCTCTACTGGCTGCCACGACTGCAGTGGATCGCCATCCTTGCGCGCCACCGCGTAGAACGCACCCGTCCGCTGGTTGGACCACATAGCCACGATCCCCCCTGGGATCGCTGCGATGCTCGAGATGTCATCTGTCGTCGCGAGCGACTCGTCTCCTGCCGGCGCGACCGGAATGGACCAGCTCCCGCCGAGGGCGCCCACAGCGTGCGTGACCAACATGCCGCCCCCCTGCATGAACGTCGCCCACGGGCGACCCAACCCGTCTACCGCGACGGAACTGGACTTGGCCCCACCCGTCGCCAGCACGGTCGGCGCCGCCTGATCCGGTCGGTAGGTGCGCGCGCCCGGATCGAAGGTGAAAGTGAGGAACCGGACCTCACCGGTGCCGGTGCGAGAAACGACGTGCAGCCTCTGACCGTCCCAGAGGGCGTCGGCCGTGCTGTCCACCCGGTCGTCGACCACCGCGCTGGTATCGCGCCAGGCGTGATTCGCCACCAGCTCGAAGATCCGGACGTCCGAGGTGGCCGGGTTGACGAGCAGCCCCCACCACGCCCCCGCCTGGTAGAACAGCTTGCTCTGCGGCTTGTCCTTGGTGGGCGACTGCGTCCCCATTCCGTAGCCGAAGTCCGGGTACGCGACCGGCACCCGGCCAGGTTGCGTGGGCCGGCTCGCCGCCGGGGCCGCCGGGGCCGCCACAGGTGGGTCGCGACTCGGCGTCGGCTCCCACACGCCGGGCACCCATATAGCAGCCGTCGCGAGGGCGATCGTGAGGGCTGCGCAAGCGATCACGATCTTTGCCGAGAAATGCGACCCCCGACGCGCCGACGCCCACAGTGCGGCGAAAGGAGAACGTTGCACGTGAGACCACCTCCGTTCACGAAGTGCACCCCAGGCGTTGTCCTGCGTACAGCATCCTGGGCGCCATGGGCGAGGTGCTGCTGGTGCTGCTGGTGCTGCTCGGATACCTCCTGGCACAGGCGATGACTACGTACGTCGTGTTGCTGCTGCTGCGACGCGGATCCGCAACCAGTGTACCGCCTGCCCATCCCACCCCACCCACGTCCTCGCCAGTTGCACGACCCGTCCGTTTCAGGTGATGGCTCCGCCGTCGGCCGAACGGTGCCCACTCAGAGTGTCGAATACATACCGCGGAGTAGCAGCCGTACAGCGGGACCGCCCATGTCGGCCGGGGGGGCGGTCGTCTGTCGCTCATTTTGACAGACGGCGACGAAACCAACACTAATAGTGATTTTAATACATCTGGGATCCGGGCACAGAATGACCAACCACAGTGATATCTTCGGTTTCGCTGGCTCATGTGGGGCTCGTCGTGCGCCGTGGAGCGCGCGGACTGAAAGCGAAGACTTGAACGGGGTCAGCGTGGTGACTGTCGGGATCCGCCCATCCTTCCGCCAGGTTGGACGACTGCTTGTCTTGGTGCTGCTCGCCGCGACGGCGTGGGTCGCCGTGCCCAATGGGTCCGCGGACGCCGCGACCGGTGACATCGGCACCGAGGGCCCCTCGTACGCCGGTGCCTCGCAGCCCGCCTCGGCGGACAAGCCCCAGAGCAAGCTCTGGACCGCCGAGGGCAGCTGGTGGTCGGTCATGTGGGACGCGGCACACCCCGGCTTCTTCATCTTCAGGCTGGACCGTGCCACCAAGACTTGGGTAAGCACCGGGGTGGTGGTCGACCCGCGCAACAACACGTTGGCCGACGCGCTCTACGACCCGCCGACCGGACACCTGTTCATCGCATCTCACGTCGTGACGTTCGGTGTTGCAGCGAGCGGCAACCCGGCCACGCTGTCCCGCTACTCGTTCACCGGTGGCGGGTGGGTGCTGGATGCCGGCTTTCCCACGCAGATCATGAACTTCTCAAGTGAGTCCATGACCATAGACAAGGACACTGCGGGCAACGTCTGGGCGACCTGGACCCAGGTTGCGGCGGACAACACGAACGCGGTGTACGTAGCCCGGGGCGCCGGCTCAGGCACGACCTGGGGAGTTCCGTTCCTCGTGCCGTCCGCCGAGCCAGACGGCAACCGGCCAGAGCCGGATGACATCTCGTCGCTCGTCGCGTTCGGCAACCGGATCGGCGTCCTGTGGAGCAACCAGCTCACGTCGGCCTTCTACTGGTCGATCCACGCTGACGGCGCTCCGGACGCAACGTGGACGACCGGGATCGCCCTCAAGAGCGCTGCCGTTGCCGACGACCACATCAACGTCAAGTCACTGCTGTCGGATGCTCAAGGCCGGGTCTATGCGGCACTGAAGACCAGCATCAACGACGCGACCACGGACAAGACCAAGCCGCAGGTGATCCTTGCCAGCTATCGTCCGAGCACTGGCTGGACCAGCGCGACCGTGTGGACGATCGCCGACTGCGTGACGCGTCCGAACGTGATGCTCGACGACAGTACGCAGCAGGTCTACGTCATGGCGACAGCACCCGAGACGGGCTGCAGCTTCTCCGGGTCACCCGGGGTGATCTTTCAGAAGACGGCGTCCCTGGCCAGCCCGAGCTTCTCCACCGGGCGCGGGACGATCCTGATGAGGGACGCGGACTCGCCCAACCTCAACAACGTGACCGGCACCAAACAGTCGGTCAACAGCACTACCGGTCTGGTGATGCTCGCGACGAACTCGGTGACGAAGCGCTACTGGTTCAGCGACAGCTTGGCCTCGCCGGCGGCGGCGCCGGTGGCGTCGTTCGGGTCGTCGGTGAGTGGTGGGGTTGCACCGTTGGCGGTGCAGTTCAGCGACACCTCGAGCAACACCCCGACCAGCTGGGCGTGGGACTTCGGGGACGGCACGACCTCGACCG
>JBBSUN010000065.1:0-12457 GCA_038234335.1 Mycobacteriales bacterium | reverse complement strand
GCGGAAGCGGAGGGATTTGAACCCCCGGACCCTTGCGGGTCTCTCGCTTTCAAGGCGAGTGCATTCGGCCGCTCTGCCACGCTTCCGCGGGCGAGCGTAGCGGGCTGCGACCCGGTCACCCTGGGCCGCTCCGGGCCCCTCCGAACCCTCAGGACCCAGCGATGGCTGCGTCGACGCGGCTGAACACGTCCGCGAGGACCTGCTGCTCGGCGGGGCTGAGGTGGTCCACGAAGTGCCGCCGCACGCTCTCCAGGTGGAACGGGGCGATCCGCTCGAGCACCGACCGCCCGTGCGGGGTGATGACGGCGAGGACGCCGCGCCCGTCGTCGGGGCACTCCTGGCGGCGGACGTGGTCGGTGTCCTCCAGGCGCCGCACCTGGTGGGTGAGCCGGCTGCGGGAGGAGACGATCCCGTCGGCCAGCTCGCTCATCCGCAGCACGCCACCCGGGGACTCGCTGAGCTCGACCAGGATGCGGTAGTCGTCCAGGCTCAGCCCGTGGGCGGCGGTGAGCTCGCGGTTGAGGGTGCCGAGCAGGCGCTGGCTGCCGTTGATGTAGGCCCGCCACGCGGCCGCCTCGCTCGGGTCCAGCCACCGTGGGCCACACGCGGTCTCGGCGTCGGGCGCGGCGCGTTCAGCGGTCTCGGACCCAGCGCGTTCAGCGGTCTCGGACCCAGCGCGGCCAGCGGTCACGGACATGGCCCGAGCCTAGGACACGGCGGTCCGGTCCGCGCCGAATCGTGCAGGTCAGCACGGGTCGGTTCAGGCCAGCACCCCGCGGTCGATCTCGGCGGCGGTCGCGATCCCCGCCATCGCCATCGTCAGGTCCAGATCGGCGAGCAGGCAGCGCAGCGCGTGCACCACCCCGGCCCGGCCGGCCAGGCCCAGTCCGTAGACCCACGGTCGGCCGGTCAGCACCGCGTCCGCGCCCAGGGCGAGGGCGACGACGACGTCCGCTCCGCACCGCACGCCCGAGTCCAGCAGCACGGTGGAGCGGTCCCCGATCGCGGCCGCCACCGCCGGCAGCGCGTCCAGCGCGGCGACCGCACCGTCGACCTGGCGGCCACCGTGGTTGCTGACGACCACGCCGTCCGCACCGGCCTCGACCACCGCCCGGGCGTCGTCGGGGTGCAGCACGCCCTTGACCAGCACCGGGAGGTCGCTCCACTCTTTCAGCCGCGCGACGTCGGCCGGGCGCACGGTGTGGTTGCCGAACATGCCCAGCCACGTCAGCACCGCGATCCGCATGGCGTCGTCGCTCTCCTCGGGCGGGGTGGCCAGGCGGCTGCGGAACACGGGGTCCGAGAGGTAGTTCGCGATGCCCTTCGCCTGCAGGAACGGCAGGTGCGCGAGCTCCAGGTCGCGGGGGCGCCAGCCCATGCCGGGGGTGTCGGCGGTGACGACGAGCGCCCCGGCCCCGGCGGCCTCCGCGCGCTGGACGAACGAGCGCGCCACCTCCTCGTCGCCCGGCCAGTACAGCTGGTACCACCAGTCGCCGGCCGCCGCCGCCACCTCCTCCATCGGGGTCGACGCCGCGGTGGAGACGACCGCGGCGATCCCCAGCTCGGTGGCCGCGGAGGCGACCGCCGGCTCCGCGTCGGGGTGCACGAGGCCGAGCACGCCGATCGGTGCCGTCAGCACCGGCGCGGCCAGGGTCGTCCCCAGGACGGTCGTGCTGAGGTCCCGCGACCCCGGCGCCGCGGTGCCCCGCCACATCCGCGGGACGATGTGGTGCTGGGCGAAGGCCGCGACGTTGGCCCGCGCGGTGCGCTCGGTGGACGCGCTGCCGGCGACGTAGCCGAACGCCTCCGGGCTCAGCTGCTCCCGGGCCGCGGCCTCGAGCCCGTCCGCGGTCACCGGCAGCTCCGGGCGGGTCCCGCCCAGGCCGGCCAGGTAGATCTCGTTCTGCAGGTCACCGAAGCTGCTCATCCCCCGACGCTAGACGGGTCCCGCGGAGGCGCCCAGCTGGTGGCGGCAGGCGTCCAGGTTCTCGACGTCCAGCTCCCACCCCGGGCGGCGGAACGTGCCCGCGGACAGGAGCAGGCGCTGCTCCAGGACCCGCTGCCCGCGGCGGACCCGGGCCGCGGTGCCGTCGGGGAGGTAGCCGAGCTTCTCGCTCACCCGCAGGGAGGCCGTGTTGTCGAGGAACGCCTCCGAGCGCACCGCGGTCGCCCCCAGGTGGTCCAGCGCGAGGATGACCACGGCGGCCCGCATCTCCGTGCCGACCCCGCGGCCCTGGTGGGCGCGGCCCAGCCACGAGCCGGAGCGCACCTCCCGGGCAGTGGTGAAGCTCGTGGCCTGCAGCTCCTAGACGCCGACGAGCACCCCGGACTCGCGCACCAGGAGGGTGACCGACCAGTCGTCGGGGACGTTGCGGGCCCGCAGACCCCAGAAGTACCGCAGGGTGTTCGGACCCAGCTCGTCGGCCGGCGCCTCGGTCCACGGGTGCAGGAACGGCATCTGCTCGGGCGGGTGGATCCCGGCCCGCGCGAGCTCGACCAGCTCGAGCAGCCCGTCGTCGTCCTCCGGGCGCAGCTCCAGGCGCGGGGTGCGCAGCACGAGGTGGCGCAACGGCCAGGGGTCGGTCGGGGGTTCCATGCTCACCGGGACGACCCTCGTCGACCCGTCGCCGCAGGTCCAGCCGGTTTCCCGCTCCCCGACCACAGCTCGTCGCGCACCGCTCTTCTCTGCAGGCACGTCTGCACCACCTCGGTCGCCCGAGCTCCGCGGGGCCCGCCGCGGTGCACCTGTGCGTGCAGAGAAAAGCGGTGGCGGCGAGCTCCGAACCCGGGAGGCGGGTGCGCCTACCACCGGGTACCGACACCCACAGGAGCGGCGAGGGCTCCCGGGCGCACCCATCCACAGCGGGGGGCGCTGTCCACAGGGCGGGCAGTGCGGGTACCCGCACGCCGGTCGGGTGGGCAGCGTCGTCGGCATGAGACGTGACACCCAGCTCGACGTCGCCGGCTACCTCCGCCAGGCCCGGCGGCGCACCCGGATGAGCCAGCGCGAGCTCGCCGCCGCCTGCGCGGTCAGCGCCAGCACCGTCAGCCGGGCCGAGGCCGGCCGCACCGAGATCACCCTCGGCACCTTCACCCGGCTGCTGCGCGCCGCCGGCCTGCGCCTGGTCGTGGTGGACGACGAGCGGGTCCAGGTGCCCGCCCTCCAGGAGCTGCCCGACACCCGGGACCTGGCGCAGCGCCGGTTCCCCGCGCACCTCGACCTCATCCTCGACCCGCGCCGGGACGAGTGGTGGGGCGACCGCTTCGGTCTCGTCCGCCCCCCGGAGACCTTCCACCGCGACCCTGCCGCCCGCCACGCCCACCGGCTGGTCTTCCACGAGCTGCGCGGGGTGCTCGTGCACGGCCAGCCGCTGGACTGGCAGGAACGGGTGGAGCGCGAGCGGGCCCGGTTCGCCGAGCAGCAGCAGGAGCGCCAGGCGCGCTACAGCCCCGACGAGATCCCCTGGCGCCGGCGCGCCACCGGGCCCCGCCGCCGCCCGACCCGACGCCCCGGCCCGCTGCGGTGCTGACGGCGGTCCGCGCCCGCACGGCCGACCGACGGGAGTACTAGCGTCCGTGGAATGCACGCCATCGAGATCACCGAGCCCGGCGGACCCGAGGTCCTGCGCTGGACCGAGCACGCCGACCCCCGCCCCGGCCCCGGCGAGGTGGTCCTGGACGTCGCCGCGACCGCGCTCAACCGGGCCGACCTCCAGCAGCGGCAGGGGAACTACCCGCCACCGCCGGGAGCCAGCGAGATCCCCGGCCTGGAGTGCTCGGGCACCATCCGTGAGCTCGGCGAGGGCGTCACCGGCTGGTCGGTCGGCGACGAGGTGTGCGCGCTGCTCGCCGGTGGGGGGTACGCCGAGCAGGTCGCCGTCCCGGCCACCCAGCTCCTCAGGGTCCCGGACGGCCTGGAGCTCCACGAGGCCGCGGCGCTGCCCGAGGTCGCGTGCACGGTGTGGTCGAACATCGTCATGACGGCCGGCCTCCGGGAGGGCCAGCTGCTGCTGGTGCACGGCGGCGGCAGCGGGATCGGCACCCACGCCATCCAGGTGGCCACCGCCCTCGGCGCCCGGGTCGCCGTCACCGCGGGCAGCGCCGCCAAGCTCGACGTCTGCCGCAGCCTGGGCGCCGAGATCACCGTCAACTACCACGAGCAGGACTTCGTCGAGGAGGTCCGCGCCGCCAGCGACGGTCGGGGTGCCGACGTGGTGCTGGACAACATGGGCGCCAAGTACCTCGCCCGCAACGTCGACGTCCTCGCACCCGACGGCCACCTCGTCGTCATCGGCATGCAGGGCGGCCGACGGGCCGAGCTGGACCTGGGCGCGATGCTCGCCAAGCGGGCGTCGGTCACCGCCACCGGGCTGCGCGGGCGCCCGCTCACCGGCCCCTCGAGCAAGGCCGACGTGGTCGCCGCGGTGGCCGAGCACGTGTGGCCCATGGTCACCGACCGGCGGGTGCGACCGGTGGTGCACGCCGAGCTCCCGGTGGCCGAGGCCGCCCGCGCCCACGAGCTGCTCGACACCGCCGACGTGGTCGGCAAGATCGTCCTCCGGGTGCGCTGAACGACCCGCCGAGGGGGTGCCGGACCGGGTCGCGACCGTGGTCGACCCGCCCGTCGGCAGCACCGCGTCGCTGGGCTGCGACCGGTGCGCGAGGATGGCCCCATGACCTCCCCCGAGCAGGACCAGGTTGTCGTGGTCGGACCCGACGGCAGGCCGGTGTCCGTGCCGCTCGCGTCGGCCACCGCGGACAGAGGTGCCGCGAGCGCCACCACGGACGAGGCGGCCGCGAGCGCCACCGTGACCGAGATGGTGCCCCAGCCCGCCAAGGTCATGCGGATCGGGACGATGATCAAGCAGCTGCTGGAGGAGGTGCGCACCGCACCGCTGGACGACGCCAGCCGCACCCGCCTGCGCGACATCCACGCCAGCTCGGTCCACGAGCTGCAGCAGGGCCTGTCCCCCGAGCTGAGCGACGAGCTCGCCCGGCTGGCGCTGCCGTTCTCCGAGGAGTCGGTGCCCTCGGACGCGGAGCTGCGCATCGCCCAGGCCCAGCTGGTCGGGTGGCTCGAGGGCGTCTTCCACGGCATCCAGACCGCCCTGTTCGCCCAGCAGGTGGCCGCCCGCGCGCAGCTCGAGGCGCCCCGCCAGGGTGCGCTGCCGCGGGGCTCCGGCCAGGCCGGCGGTGCCCCGCCCGGAACCGGGCAGTACCTGTAGCCCGGAACTGGGCAGTACCGCGAGCGCCACCGGGGGCTGGCAGGATGGCGTCCCATGCGCGGAATCATCCTGGCCGGCGGCTCCGGCACGAGGCTCAACCCGATCACGCTCGGGGTCAGCAAGCAGCTCGTGCCCGTCTACGACAAGCCGATGATCTACTACCCGCTCTCGACGCTGATCCTGGCGGGCATCTCCGACGTCCTCATCATCACCACCCCGCACGACGCGGAGCAGTTCCGCCGTCTGCTCGGCGACGGCTCGCAGTTCGGCATCAACCTCAGCTACACCGTGCAGGCCGAGCCCAACGGGCTCGCGCAGGCCTTCGTGCTGGGGGCGGACTTCGTGGGCAACGAGCCGAGCGCGCTCGTGCTGGGCGACAACATCTTCTACGGCCCCGGCATGGGTTCGACCCTGCACCGCTTCCACGACATCGACGGTGGCGCGGTGTTCGCCTACCGGGTGTCCGACCCCAGCGCCTACGGTGTCGTCGAGTTCGACGAGAGCTTCACGGCGCTGTCGCTGGAGGAGAAGCCGGCGAAGCCGAAGTCGCGCTACGCGGTGCCCGGGCTGTACTTCTACGACAACGACGTGGTCGCGATCGCCCGGGACCTGCAGCCCTCGCCGCGCGGTGAGTACGAGATCACCGACGTCAACAAGGCCTACCTCGAGCAGGGCCGCCTCAAGGTCGAGGTGCTGCCCCGCGGCACGGCCTGGCTGGACACCGGCACCTTCGACTCGCTGCTCGACGCGTCGAACTACGTGCGCACCCTCGAGGACCGGCAGGGCCTGAAGGTCGGCTCACCCGAGGAGGTGGCGTGGCGACGCGGGTTCCTCAGCGACGACGAGCTGCGCGAGCGCGCGGAGAAGCTGGTGAAGTCCGGCTACGGCTCGTACCTGCTGGGGCTGCTCGAGAACGACCGCTAGCGCCGACGTCTGGCGCGCACCGCGACCGTGGCGCACAGCAGGCCGGCTCCGACGAGCAGCGCCGCCGCGGCCGCGCTCAGCACCGCCCCGGTGCGCTGACCGGCCGGGGTGTAGCGCACGAGGACGGTGTGCGCCCCGGCGGGCACGGCGACGGCCGCCAGGGCCTGGTCGGCGACGACGAGGTCGGCGCGGACCCCGTCGACGGTGACGGTCCAGTCGGCGGGCGCGAGGTTGTCGGCGACGACGAGGTAGCCCGCGCCGGTCGCGTCGACCTGGGTGGCCAGGGTGTCCCCGGAGTCCTCGGTGACCCGCACCCGCCCGCTGGAGCCCACCGTGGTCGCGGCGCCGGGGGCGGACAGGACCACCGTCGCCGGGTCCAGCGGCGTCTGCGCGACGAGCCGGACGCGGGCGGCCTCGTCGGGCTCGACCACGGTGGACGAGGCCCAGCGGACCCGGGACAGCGCGCTGCTGCGGGCGTAGACCACGAGGCCCTCCCCCGCGTAGGTCAGGCGCAGCCCGTCCGAGCGCGGGAGAACGGCGGCGACCACCGGCGTCCCCCCGCTCGCAGCGAGCCGCAGCGGTCCTGAGCCCGACCAGCGCAGGGTCACCGTCCACGAGCCCGCCCCGGTGGCCGGGAGGTCTTCCCCGACCAGGGGCACGTCGAGGTCACCGGCGGGCAGCTGGCGTCCGAACCGGGAGCCGGTGACCAGCGTGGCGCGGTCGGGTGCGGCGACCGTGACGTCGAGGCGGGAGCCGTCAGGAGCGTCGGGGGTGGCGACGCCCAGGGTGAGCCGCAGCGCGCGCAGCGCCGCCGGCGCGATGGTGGCCCGCAGCTCCCCACCGGGGGCCACCAAGACCTCGCCGTCGGCCTCGGGACCGGGGCGCAGGGTGCCGAGCACCGGGTCGGTCGCCGGGGCCGCCGCCTGGGAGACGGCGAGCCGGTCGAGACCGGGGACGGCGAGCTGCGCGGCGGTGGCCGCGGGCAGCTGGGTGATCGTGGGGGTGAGGAAGTAGTCGGTGTCGACGGTGTTGATCCCCCGGAGGAGGGCCGCCCAGTCGTCGGGGATGAAGGTGTGCGAGTCGAGCATCCGCAGCCCGTACAGGGCCGGGGCCGACGGGCGCAGCACGGCGCGGGCCACCGTCGTCCGGTCCAGCCCCTGCTGCGCCACGAGGTGGTCGATGCTCGTCCGCTGCGGGTAGAACTCGGCCCGCGCAGTGGTGCCCCAGAAGAAGCTGGTCCCCGCCACGGCCTGCGCGCACAGCACCCCGGCCAGCACCGGCGCCACCCACCGCCGCCGGTGCACGGCCAGGCCCACGAGCGCCACCCCGCCGAGCGCGAGCGCCGTGTCACCCACCGCGGTGCCGTACCCGGTGAGCGCGCCGAACCGGACCAGCGAGAACACCCCCGCGGCCAGGGTCGCGGACCCGAGCAGCCCGCCCACCACCACGGCCGCCCGCCGCGACGGCCGCTCCCCGCGCAGCAGCGCGTCGGCCCCCAGCCCGGCCAGCGCCGCCAGCAGCACCAGCAGCACCGCCCGCAGCCGCCCGACCGGGTTGCCGTCGAACACGGGCAGCTGCCCGATCCAGGTGACCAGCGGGTTCTGGAACCAGATCAGCGAGACGCCCAGGACGCTGGCGACGACGAGGAAGCCCAGCACCCGGCGCGGCAGCCCGGCCGGGCGGGGCAGCACCAGGGCCGCCAGCACCAGCAGCAGCGCCGCGGCACCGAGGTAGGTGCTGGACTCCACCGCGTTGAACGGCGGTGCGGTGAACGGCGGCACGTCGTCGGCCATCACCCGGGGCAGCAGCAAGGTGACCAGCGTCGACGGCGGCGAGGTGTAGGTGAACCCGTCAGCGCGGTAGTCGAGGCTGACCCGGCCGAGCTGGGCCAGGAACGGCAGCAGCTGGACCGCGGACAGCGCCACCCCCACGGCGACGGCCGCCCCCGCCGCGACCAGCCGACCCAGCGCCGCACCCCAGGGCCGGTGCGCCAGCCGCAGCACCGCGTAGGCCCCGGCGGCGTACAGCGCCCACCCGGCGACGGCGGGGAACCCCGAGAGCAGCAGGCAGGCGACCACCACCGACACCGGGGCCGCCGCACCGGCCCAGCGCGCGGCCCGCGGCGCCCGGCCCGGCGGGCGGGGCTCGCCCAGGCGCTGCACCAACCGCTCCACCGACCAGAGCAGCGCGGGCAGGTACGCCGCCACCGACGCCTGCGGGTAGTTCACCCAGGCCACGAAGAACCCGCTGCCGCAGTACACGAGCCCGGCCAGGACCCCCGCGGCCCACCCGGTGCCCCACCGGCGCAGCAGCAGCGCCATCCCCGCCGCGGCGACCCCGAGCTGCGCGAGCGTCACGTAGGCCGGCGCCAGCCACAGCGGCAGCACCAGGTACGGCCACACCGTGGGGTTCAGCGTCGTCGTGCTCGGGGTGGAGGCCAGCGGGGCCCCGGGGCCGGTCAGCTCCGACCAGCCGGCCAGGTCGCCGTGGCCCAGGCGCTGCGCGATCTGCGCGTAGGACGGGAGCAGCGAGTCGGTGATGTCGCTGGAGACGGTGCTGCGGATGTCCACCGCGGTGCCCGGGTCCCACGGCGCCCACTGCGCCAGCAGCTCGGTGGCGGCGAACACCGCGCGCCCGGCCAGGCTGGCGCCGAGGGTGAGCGCGACGAAGGCCACCCAGCCGAGCGCCGCCCACGCAGGGGCACCACGAGGGGCGACGTGCCGGGCGGGGGTCGTGACGGTCACCGGCCTCCTGGTGGCTGTCGGGCTGACGGGATCACCGACGGTAGCGCGGATGCGGCGTGCCAGACCCATCCGCACAGGCCCACCCGCACCGGGGAGGATGGCGGCGTGAGCACCCACCCCGAACCGGCCGTCCAGGTGGTGATCGTCGCCTGGAACAGCGGCGAGCACCTGCAGCGGGTGCTCGACGCGCTCGAGCGCCAGACCTACACCGACTTCGTGACCACCCTGTGGGACAACGCCTCCGACGACGGGGCCGCCGTCGGGGCCCGGCTACCGAGCAACGGCAGCTACGTCCAGGGCGGGTCCAACCTGGGCTTCGCGGTGGCCAACAACCGGGCCGCGGCGCTGACCGGCAGCCGCTGGATCGCCACGTTGAACCCGGACGCGGTCCCCGAGCCCGGGTGGCTGGCCGCCCTGGTCGCGGCCGGGGAGCTCGAGGGTGCAGCGAGCGTCGGGTCGGTGCAGCTGCAGGCCGAGGACCCCAGCCTGCTCGACGGCCTGGGCGACGTGACCTCGGTGACCGGGTTCGCCTGGCGCGGCGGCTACCTGCGCCCCCGGGCCGACGTCGAGGTGACCCTGAGCGAGATCAGCAGCCCCTGCGCGGCCGCGGCGCTGTACCGGCGCAGCGAGTTCGAGGCCTGCGGCGGGTTCGACGAGCGCTTCTTCTGCTACTTCGAGGACGTCGACCTGGGCATCCGGCTGCGGCTGCGGGGCGGGCGCAACGTGCTCACCCCCGACGCGGTGGTGCACCACGTGGGCTCGGCCAGCTCGTCGACGGTCTCCGGGTTCGCCGAGTACCACGGCAACCGCAACCAGGTGTGGAGCTTCGCCAAGACCATGCCCACCGCGCTGCTGCCCGTAGCGCTGCCGCTGTTCGTGGGGCTGCACCTGGTGCTGCTGGTCAGCGTGGCCCGGCACACCGAGTACTGGAAGCCCCGGGCGCGGGGGCTGCGCGACGGGCTGCGCGGGCTGGCGCCGTTCCTCGCCGACCGGCCCCTCTGGCGCCCGGCCGACCTGCGCACCTACGCCCGGGGGTTGGCCTGGAACCCGTGGGACGTCACCCACCGGCCGGTGCGCATGCGGCCGATCACTCCTCGGGCGGGTTGAGCGCGGACGGCAACCTGGTCGCCGGCGCCTGCGGGTGCACCATCCGGGTGGTGGCGCGAGGAATTCCGTGCGCGTGCCCGGAGATGCGTGCACGATGCCCGAACCCGGCTGTGGACCGGCCCGTCTCGCGAACAGGACTGCCGTGTCGTCGATGCTCCGACTGCTGCTCACCCTCGTGCTCGCCGCCGGCGCGAGCGTCGCGACGACGACCGCGCCGCCGCGGGCCGCCGCCGCCGCACCCGCGACGGTCGCCGCCGTGGGACACATCGACGAGGTCACCTACGACCCGTTCGTCACCGGGCCCGGAACGATGCTGGTGCGGGGCTGGGCCTACGACGAGCACACGCCCGACCGCTCGATGCAGGTGCGTGTCGCGACCCCGGTGGCGCCCGGGCCGCCGAACATCTACCAGACACCGGAGAGGTACCGCGAGACGTTCGGTTGGGCGAACGAGTCCCGTCCCGACGTGAACCGCGCCCTCGGGATCACCGGCAGTCACGGCTTCCGCCTGACGGTGCCGATCTTCGTGGGCACGTTCAGGATGTGCCTGACCCCCGCGGACGTCGACCACCACGCGTTGTTCTGCCGCGACGTCACGACCGCCGCCAGGTCGCCCATCGGCACGCTGGAGAGCGTGAGTGCCGTTGCGGGCGGCGTCCGGGTGAAGGGTTGGTCCTTCGACCCGGACGATGTGAGCTCGTTGCTCTACTCCATCTCCGCGAACGGTGCCCAGGTGGCCGCGGGCCGAGCGAACGACACCCGTCCGGATGTCGCGGTGGCGTACCCGAAGCACGGCGCCGAGCACGGATTCGACACCACGTTCCCGCTCCCCGCCGGACGGGCGACGGTCTGCGTCACGACGGGGGACGAGAGTCCGCCCCGGGGCGCGCCGCTCGGCTGCCGCACCGTCACCGTGAGCCGCGACCACTCCCCGGTCGGCCGCTACGACACCCTGACCGACCGGTCGGGGACGCTGGTGGCACGGGGGTGGGCCACCGACCCCGACACCGGCGGTACCGTGACGGTGCGGGCCACGTTCGCGGGCGACGGATCCACGGCCACGACCGTCGCGGACGCCGTCCGACCGCACTTCCTGGGGACCTACCGGGCCAAGGACGCCCGACACGGGTTCTCGGTCGCCCTGCCCGTGCCGTTCTACCGGGACGGTGCGCGCTACACCCTCTGCGTGGCGGCGATCGACGACGACCCGGCAGGTGCCGTCACCGAGCTCGGCTGCCGGACCGTGTCGGTCACCGTGTCCTCCAGAACTCCCATCCAAGGCTGACGCCGAACCGTCGCCACCACGTCCAGGAGGGCTCGTGCTCCGTCCCGCCGTGCTCCGAACCGTCCTCACCGCCCTGGCCGTCGCCGGGGGCGCCGTCGTGCCACTGGCAGCGCCTGCGCTCGCCGAGCCCACCGCCACCCCGTACAGCTACGTCGTCGGCGCGCCGATCAGCACGGGCACCTTCCCCTGGGCGATCGCGGTCGACCCGAGCCGCAGCACGGCGTACGTCACGAGCTACAGCGACGGCACCGTGTCCGTCCTCGACACGGCCCGCGGCCGTCGTACAGCGTCGATCTCCGTGGGGACCCACCCGACCGGGGTCGCGGTGGACCCGACGACGCACCGCGTCTACGTGGCTACCAGCGGGGCGCTGAAGGTGCTCGAAGACGCCGGCACCGGCGCTCGAGTGGTCGCGTCCGTGCGCATCGCGACCCAGCCCCTCGCGGTGGCGGTCGACGCGGCGCACCACACGGCCTTCGTGACCAGCTACGCCGAGCACTACCCCGACCCTGGCACGACCGCGGTCGTCGACACCAGCACCAACAGGCTGGTGCGGACCTTGGCGATGGGGCCCGACCCGGACAGCGTCGTCGTGGACCCGAGCGACGGCACCGCCTACGTCGCCGACAGGACGTCCAGGAACGTCACGGTGATCGTGGGTGGCCAGGTCTCGCAGCGCTACGCCCTCAGCGGCGCCCGGCCCTCTGGCATCGCACTCGGCCCGGGGACCCACCAGCTCGTGGTGTCCGAAGACGGGGGTACCGCCCGGCCCGGCGGACTGGTGGTGCTCGACCTCGAATCGGGGGCCACGAGGCAGCTGCCCGGAGGTCGACACCCCGACGGGGTGGCCGTCGACGGCGCCACCGCCTACGTGCCCGATGACGACGGGCTCGGTGTGGTCGACCTGGAGACCGGTTCGTACCGGCGCGTCGCCGACGTCGGGATCGGGTTCGGCGTGGCCGTCGACCGGCGGACGCACACCGCCTACGTCACGAACCAGGACTTCCGTGCCGTCGGCGGAGCCCGCCAGACCTCGGTGTCGGTGGTGCGTCAGGTGGACGCCTCCCCCGTGCCCTCCTCGTTCACCCCCCTGCCGACCACCCGCATCTTCGACGCCACCGTCGGCACCAGGACGCTCACCCTGCCCGTCGCCGGCCGCGGCGGCGTCCCCG
>JBBSUN010000064.1:0-12856 GCA_038234335.1 Mycobacteriales bacterium | reverse complement strand
GCGAGCCGCCAGAAGCAGCGGGCCGCGCGTCGGCTCGGCTTCACCGTCTGATGGGTCCGGGCTCGCGGCTGCGGCTCGGCGGGATCGCCCTGGTGGTGCTCGCGGCCGGTCTCGTGGTGGTGGGCGTGGTGAGCCTGGGCGGCGGCGACGGCGGCGACGCCGCCGCGTCGGTCGCCGCCGGCGCGAGCTCGCCGTCGGACGCACCGACGGGTACCCCGGGCGCCGTTCCGACGACGGCGAGCGCGGCTCCGACCGAGCTCGCCACCACCACGCCCCCGGCGGCTGCTCCTGCCCCCACCGTAGCCGCTCCCGCACCGGCTCCGGTGGACCCCCGCACCCGCACCGACGTCGTCGTGCTGAACAACAGCACCGTCACCGGACTCGCCGCGCGGGCGGCGGACGACGTGCGGTCCGCAGGCTGGAGCGTCGCCGACGTCGGCAACCTCACCGGGCGCAACGCGACCACCACCGTGTTCTACCCGGACGGGCAGGAGCGGGCCGCCCGGGCGTTGGCCAGCGACGTCGGGGCCGACCAGGTGCAGCCGGGCACGTCCGGGCTGAGCAGCTACGGAGGCGCGCTCGTCCTGGTCGTCACCAACGACTACGTCGGCTGATCCTCAGCTCCCGCCGTCCTGCTCGGCCTCGGCCTGGGTGAGGACCTCGACGCTCCCGAACGCGCCGCTGGCGTGGACGGTGACGGACCTGACCCGCTGGACGCTCGCGGTGCAGGCTTCCGTGCAGCGGGCACTGCCGAACAAGGTGCCGCCGGTGAGCACGGCGCAGGCGTCGTCGGGGATCACCACCTTCTCGCTGCCGAAGACGCTGTCGGCTGTCGGCTGTCGGCCGTCGCGACCTGGGCGAGGCCGTAGCCCGCAGCGGCGATGACGACGACGGCCGCCACCCGGCGCCACGGGCTGCCGTGTCGCGGCCGTCCGCGGCGGTCGGCGGCCGTCGAGGACGCGGCCTGGTCGTCGCCGTGTCCGACGGTGACGGAGCCGAACACCGAGCCCCCGTGCACCGTCACCACCTGCGCGCCCGGCTCGGCGGCGGCCACCCGCACCGAGCGGCTGCCGAACAGCGACGGGCCCCGGGTGTGGACGGCGACCCCCCGTGGCACGAGCACCGAGGTCTCCCCGAAGACGGCGACCGCGCGGACGTCGACCTCCGCAGGCAGGTCGGTGCACCGCAGGTCGAGCTCCGCGGTCCCGAAGACGGCGGTCGCCGCGACGGCCCCGTCGGCGGACCCGCGGGACGCGGTCGAGGAGAACACGGCGACGGTGTGGTGTCGGCGGCGCGCGCCGGCCGGGCCGGGGTCAGGGGTCTTCGCCAGGTCCACGCCCGGAAATCTTGCTCCTGCCGTCGTCGCAGGTCACGCAACGCCGCACGGTCAGGGCCGGTCGCCGAGCAGGCTCAGCGCGAGGCGCGGGCAGAGCGCGACCGCCTCGCGGGCGTCGGCGAGCTCCTCGGGGTGCACGGCCGGTTCGGGCCGGCCGTCGCGGGCCAGCGGGTAGCCCCAACGGTCCCGGGTGAGCACGCGTGGCAGCAGCTCGGTGCACAGCCCGCGGCCGTCGCAGCGCGTCCAGTCGACGTGCAGCCGCCCACTCACCCCCGCACCTCGCAGACCCCGCGCAGGTGGGCGGCCACGTCGGTGCTGAACGTGTCGAGGGTGCTGCGCACGAACCGGGCGGTCCCGTCGGGGTGCCGGCACGAGCCCCGACCCGTCACGACGGCCGCCAGGCGCCGCACCTGCGCGGGCAGGGCCGGGTCCCGCTCGCCGTGGGCCACCCGGGTGAGCACCTCGGCCAGCGCGGGCAGCCCGTTGACGCAGGGGCCGCACTGACGGGCCGACTGCCCGGCGAGCCAGGTGGTGATCTCCGCCGCCGCCGCGAGCCCGCACCGGTGGTGGCCGAGCACGTGCAGCACGCCGGCGCCCGGTGCAGCGCCCCAGCGGCGCAGGCCGCTCGTGGAGAGATGCACCTCGGCCAGGGCCCGGCCGGGCACCCAGCCGCCGTGGTAGCCGCCGACGAGCACGGCCCGCACCGCGGCCGGGTCGGTGCCGGCGGAGTCGAGCAGGGCGGCCAGCGGGGTGCCGGCGGCGACCTCGAGGACCCCGGGGGCGCGGACGTCGCCGCTGAGGGTCACCAGCCGGGTCCCCGGGTCGTCGACCGGGCCCACCGAGCGGAACCACCGGGCGCCGTGCCGCGCCACGAGCGCCAGGTGCGCGAGCGTCTCGACGTTCTGCACCAGCGTGGGACGGCCGCCGAGCCCGGAACGGGTGATCCGGGTGGTGCGGTCCAGCGGCAGCGCGGGCCCGCCGCCCAGGGCGCGGACCACGGCGGACTCCTCGCCGGCGACGAAGCCCTCGCCGGCCGCGGTCAGCCGCACCGCGAGGCCCGGACGCTGCGCCAGGGCCTTGCGGACCGGGCCGAGCGACCCCGCCCCCGCCACCAGGTGCAGCTCGTCCGCCCCGACGGCGGCCCCGGCCAGCGCCAGCCCGTCGAGGACCAGGTGCGGGGCGTCGCGCAGCAGCACGGCGTCCTTGCGGCTGAGCGGCTCGCCCTCGGCGCCGTTGGCCACCACCACGGCGCGCCCGGGAGCGACGTCGGCGAGCTTGCGCCAGGCGGGGAAGCCCGCGCCGCCCCGGCCGGCGAGACCGGACGCCTCCAGCTCGTGCAGCAGCTGCGCGGGGGCCACCGCGGGGAGGCCGCCGTGCTGGGTCGCGTGCGCGGCGAGGTCGGGTGCAGGAGCGGCGAGCACGCGGCGCTCCTCGACGGGTGGGGCGGCCGTGGAGGTCACCGGAACCTCGCGGGGACTCGGGGGACGGTGGGCTCGATCCGGGCGCCGCGGTGCTCGACGAACGTGGCCTGCACCCGCCACGCCAGCGCAACGGCGACGCTGAGCACGCACACCCCGGTGACGACCAGGAACCAGGTGCTGAACGCGTCGCTCCCGTTGCCGAGGCCGTGGGCAACGGCGACCGGCCACAGCACGTAGCTCGCCCAGTGCACGGTGCGCCAGGTTCGCAGGCCCACGCGGGCCCGCAGCAGGCTGGTGAGCAGGATCGCGGCCAGCAGGTCGAGCGCCACGGTGCCCAGGCCCTGCCAGAACGGGCGGAACCCGCCGAGGAACGGGACGACGGTGTCAACCACGCGCAGCTGCGCGTACGGGTCGAGCCACAGGGTCACCAGGTGGAGGGCGAGCAGCACCGCGGCGAGCAGCCCGGCGTCGCGGTGGACCCGGGTGACGGCGAAGCGGGGCAGCCCGAACGCGGGGCGCCCGGAGCGCGTGAGGATCCCCAGCAGCACGGAGACCGTCATGAGGACCAGCGTCACCGTGCCCGCGCCGCGCCCCAGCGCCCACAGGGCCTCGTCCATCAGGTGACCCCCGCGCGGGTGCTCACGCTGCGGTCCGGTCGGTGGCCGGCTCCGGCTCGACCGGCCACCCGTTCAGGGTGTGCACGCGGCGGGAGTCGTCGACGAGGCGGGCGGGCAGGCCCAGCTCGCGCAGCCACCCGATCGCCGCGTCGCCCCGCACGATGCAGGCCGTGGTCACGGTGTTGGCCTCCACGCAGGTGGCAGCGGCGACGGTGACGGTGCGCCAGCGGGTGGTGGCGGGCAGGCCCGTGCGGGGGTCGACGACGTGGTGCACGGTGCGCCCGCCGCGGGTCCAGCGGCGCTTGACCGTGCTCGAGGTGGCGATCGCCCCGCCCGGGGCGAGCGCGACCTGGCAGGCCGGGTCGCCCGGGGTGTCCTCCACACGGACCTGCCAGCCCCCCGCGGGCGCGGGGCCGGCGGTGGCGATGTCGCCGCCCAGGCTCAGCAGCACCCCGCAGCCGAGCTGGGAGTGCACCAGCGCGGCGGCGCGGTCGGCGGCGGCAGCCTTGGCGGTGGCCCCCAGGTCGAGGTGGGCACCGCGGGGCACGGTGAGCACCCCGTCGCGCAGGTGCACCCGCCGCCAGCCGGGGACCTGGACGCTGACCGGCACCTGCTGCCCACCGAGGCCGAGGGTGACGTCGCGGTCGTAGCCGATCGCGTCCATCACCTGCCCCACGGTCGGGTCGACATCGCCGTCGGTGTTCTCCGCGGCGGTCAGGGCGACGGCCACGAGCTCGGCGAGCAGGGTGGTCACCTCGACGGGCTGACCCTGGGCGTGCTCGACGGCCCGGAGCTCGGAGCAGTCCCGGAAGCGGCTGCACGCGGCGTCGACGTCGGCGAGGTGGGTCTCGGCGACGGTGCGGGCGGCGGCCAGCGCGGTGTGCGCGGCGTCGTCCCCGGCCGGGTCGGTGACGACGAGGCGGGCGCGGGTGCTCCACACGTCCCACCCGCACGCCGCGGTGCTCACGACCCGCCCGAGGTGACGCTGGCGGAGCCCGAGCCGCCGGAGACGACCGGGGGCGGGCTGAACGAGGGCGCGGTGGGAGCGAGGGGTGCCTGCGTGGTGGCGCCGGGGGTGGTGGCGCCGGGGGGCGCCGTCGTGGTGCCGGGGACGGGCGCGGCGCGCTGGCTGGCGGCTCGGGCGCCCGGCCAGGCGGCGGCGGTCGCCGCGGTGGTGCCCGCGATGCTGGTCACGACCAGCACGCCGGTGGCCCAGCGTGCCCGGGTACGTCCTCGAGCTGCGCTCATGTCGGGCCTCCTGTCCGGGGTGGCCACCATGGTGCTCGTCGTCGCTGTGGGCGGGCTGAGGGTGCGCTGGGGCGTACCTGGACGTCGGGTCCTGGTCGGGCGGGGTCGGCGCCGCTCAGTCCTGGAGGAACTGGGCGATCGTCGCCGCCGAGCTCTCCGGCTCCTCGAGCAGGAACAGGTGCCCACCGCCGTGCACCACGTGCAGGTGCGCCCGGGGGATGCGGCTGGCCAGGATGCGTCCGTTGACCAGCGGCACGATGGGGTCGTCGTCGCCGCTCATCACCAGGGTGCGCTGCCGGATGCGGTGCAGCCACGGCAGGCTCGTCCAGCCCTGGATGGAGTACAGCTGGTGGGCGTACCCGGCCCAGCTCGGGGGGGCGGCGAAGCGGGCGGCGGTGCCGTGCACCGGTGAGCCCTTGGCGGTGCGCGAGCGACCCCCGTACAGGGTGCCCGCGACCTGCTTGAAGTACTCGGGGTCGCGGTAGCGGCGCGGGGTGCTCATCCGCAGCAGCACGGCCGGGCTCGCGGGCACCCCGCCCAGGCCGGGCATGGTGGCGGCGAGGACCAGCTTGCGCACCCGGTGCGGGGCCTGCCTGGTGAGCTGCTGGGCGATGGCGCCGCCGAGGGAGACCCCCAGCACGTCGACCTGGCCGAGGTTGAGCGCGCTGAGCACGTGCTGGGCGACCCGGGCGATGGCGGGCATGCGGCGCGGCAGGAACCAGCCGGTGGAGTCCCCGGTGCCCGGCGCGTCGAAAGAGATCGTCTGGAACCCCAGCGGCAGCAGCTCCCGCTCCAGCGGCTCCCACATCCCGCGGTTGCCGCCCAGACCCATGATGAGCAGCAGGGGCCGGCCCTGGCCGCGCACCGACACCGCGATGTCGAGGCCGTCGACGTGCAGGACGTGCTCCTGCGCGGGCGGTAGCGGCTCCGGCTTGGTCCGTGGCGTCACCGGGGCGATGCTACGTCGCGAACACGTACGTGCCCGGCGCGGCGGCGAGCACCTCGTGCCGGGCGGAGCCGAGGCTGGTGGGCGCATCCTTCTCCGCGCCCGAGTGGGTGCCCAGCCAGGCGACGTAGTCGGTCCACCAGCTGCCCGCCGTCGGCTCGACGGAGGCCAGGAACTCCTGGTGGGTCGCGGGCAGGTCGTCGCCCTCGGCCACCCGGAAGCTGGCCTTCTTGTTGGTCGGCGGGTTGACCAGCGCGGCGATGTGCCCGGAGGTGGACAGGACGAAGCGGGTCTTCCCGCCGAGCAGCTGGGTGGTGGTGTAGCAGGAGGCCCACGGGCAGATGTGGTCGGCGATGCCCGCGACCACGTAGGAGTCGACCGTGGTCCGGGACAGGTCCACCGAGGTGCCCAGGACGCTCGCCTGCCCCGGCACGGTGAGCGCGTTGGTGACCCCCAGGTCGAGGAAGTCGGCGTGCAGCTCGGCGGACATGCGGGTGGTGTCGGCGTTCCAGTACAGGACGTCGAAGGCCGGCGGCTTCTTGCCGAGCAGGTAGTTGTTCACCCAGTAGTTCCAGATCAGGTCGCCCGGACGCAGCCAGGCGAAGATCTCCGCGAGGTTGCGCCCGTCGAGGTAGCCGTCGGCGCGGGACTTCGCCGCCGCCGCCCTGACCAGCTCCGGGCTCATGACCGACGACATCAGCCCGGCCTTCTGCTGGTCGAGCAGGGTCACCCCGCAGCTGAAGCCGGAGAGCCGGTGCTCCTGGCCGGTGGCGAGCAGGTGGCCCAGGGTCAGCGCGGAGATGATGCCGCCGGCGCACAGGGAGAACAGCACCTGCTTCTCGGTCTCGGCGATCTCCTCGACCGCGTCCATGGCGTCGAGCACGGCGCGCACGTAGGTGTCCAGGCCCCACGAGGCGTGCTTGCGGCCGGGGTTGCGCCAGGACATGACGAAGACCTGCTGCCCGGAGGCCACGAAGTGCTCGACCATGCTGCGCCCGGGCGCGAGGTCGGCGACGTAGTACTTGTTGATCGTCGGTGGGACCAGCAGCATCGGCGCGGAGCGGACCTTCGCCGTCTGCGGCGCGTACTGGATGAGCTCGAAGACCTCGGTGCGCAGCACCACCGAGCCGGGGGTGACGGCCAGGTCCTGGCCGACGTTGAACGCGGTCGTGTCGACCATGCTCGGCACCCGCGGCTTCACCGCCATGTCCTGGGCGAGCTGGCGGGCCCCGCGGGCGTAGGACTTGCCGCCGGAGTCCAGCCCCGCCTTGAGCGCGGCCGGGTTCAGCAGCGGGTTGTTGCTGGGGCTCATCAGCTCGACGAGGTTGTCGGCGACGAAGCCGAGCCGCTCGCGGTCCTTCCACCCCAGCGCGGCGTCGGCGACGAGGCCCTTGGTGGCCTCCCCGGCGACGAGGTAGGTCTGCATCACCCGGCGCAGCGCGGGGTTCTCCGTCCACCCCTCCTCGACGAAGCGGCGGTCCTTCTTCGACGGGGCGGCGGAGGAGAAGCCGACGGCGACCTTGGCCAGCTCCCGGGTGGTCCCGACGACGCGACGGGCGACCGGCCCGGGCCGGGTGGCCAGGCGGGCGGCCATCCGCAGGCCCGACATGCCGGGGTTGAAGCGGCGCAGCGGGCCGAACACGGCGTCGACGAGCATGGAGTCCAGCGGGGCCGACACGTCGGGGTTCTCGTTGCCCATGCCGCGGTCGGGGGCAGCGGCGGGGGCGGTGCGGGGCCGCCGGGGTGCCGCAGCGGGGGTGGGCCCGGGCTTGCTGGAGCGGGACCCGGTGCTGGAGGGCTTCTTCGCGGCCGTGGTCATGCGGTGCTCCCTCAGGTGGTGGTGCCGGTGAACCCTGCCGAGGGTAGGCGGTGTGGTCCGGATCACCCACTCGCACCGGCGGTGCTGCGGGCGACCGGGGCCGGCGGGGTCCTCGCCGCCGATCGGGAACACGCCGCACCCCGCTTCTCCCAGGTGGTGGCGCATCGGAGAGCCCTGCGTCAGAATTCGGGCCTCGCCGCGTGCCGCTGGCGCGCCGGTGGAGAGGGGCACAAGTGGATTGGGTCGATCCGGGTACGGGTGGTCGCGGCGTGGAGCGGCTGCTGGAGGCGCAGCGCATCGGTCGGATGGGCGACTGGGAGTACGACCTGGCCGACGGGATGATCTCGTGGTCGCCGCAGGTCTTCGTGATCATGGGCCGGGACCCGGCTCTGGGACCGCCGCAGGGCTTGGACGGGCAGCTGGTGCTCCACGACCGCGCGAGTGCTGCGGTCCTGTCGGAGAACGTTCGCCTGGCCATCACCCTCGGGCAGGTGCGTGACTACGAGCTCGCGGTCACGCACCCCGGTGGGGAGCTCGTGCACGTCCAGGCCAGGGCCGTGCCCCGCAAGGACGAGAACGGCACGGTGGTGGGTCTGTACGGGACGGTGCAGGACGTCAGCGACCGCAAGCGCTCCGAGCGACGGGTCCTGGAGAGCGAGAACCGGCTCGAGTTCGCCCTCGACGCCGCGGCCATCGGTGACTGGGACATGGACCTGCGGACGAACGCGGCCCGCAGGTCCTTGCGCCACGACCAGTGCTTCGGATACACCGAGGCGGTCCCGGAGTGGGGGTACGAGACGTTCCTCGCCCACGTCTGGTCGGTGGACCGCGGCCGGGTCGACGCCGTCTTCCGCGCCGCGATGAGCGGGGAGGTCGACTACGACGTCGAGTTCCGGGTCCCGTGGCCGGACGGTTCCCTGCACTGGCTGTGGTCCAAGGGTCGGTTCTTCTTCGACGACTCCGGGCAGCCCTACCGTGTCGCGGGGATCCAGGTCGACATCACCGGACGTCGGCGCGAGATGGAGACCAGCACCCGGCTGGCCGCGATCGTCGAGTCCTCCGAGGACGCCATCATCGGCCTGGAGCTCTCGGGTGCGGTCACCAGCTGGAACCCCGGTGCGCAGCGGCTGTTCGGCTACACCGCCGCGGAGATGATCGGACGGCAGATCCTGCGCCTGGCGCTGCCGGAGCACCGCGAGCAGCAGACGCACTTCCTGGCCACGGTCACGGCCGGAGGTGTCGTGCCGCCGTTCGAGCTGCCCGGGCGGTGCAAGACCGGGGCGGTGATCGACGTGGCCGTGACGGTGTCACCGCTGCGTGACCCGGACGGACACGTCAACGGGGTGTCGGTGATCGCCCGCGACATCAGTGCGCGCAAACGGATGGAGCGCACCCTGCAGCACCAGGCGCTGCACGACGCGCTCACCGGGCTGCCCAACCGGACCTTGCTGGCCGACCGCATGACCCACGCGCTGGCCGTCGCGCGACGGCACGGGACGCAGGTCGTCGTCCTGTTCCTCGACCTGGACCACTTCAAGGTCCTCAACGACGCCAGCGGACACCTCGCCGGCGATCTCGCGCTGATCGAGGTGGCCCGGCGGCTCACGGCGGCGGTGCGCGCCGAGGACACCGTCGCCCGCTTCGGGGGTGACGAGTTCGTCGTGCTGTGCGACGCGGCGGGCGTCACGACCGCCCGGCAGGTCGCCGAACGGCTGCACGAGACGCTGCGACGCCCGATCCAGGTCCCGACCGGGGACCACGTCCTGAGCGCCAGCATCGGGATCGCGGTCGCCGACGACACCAGCACCACCGCGGACCTGCTCCGCGACGCGGACGCCGCCATGTACCGGGCCAAGGACAGCGGCCGTTCCCGCACCCAGGTCTTCGACACCGAGATCCGGCACCGCGCGGAGGCCCGGCTCGCGGTGACGACCGCCCTGCGCCGCGCCCTGCAGCGAGACGAGCTGCTCGTCCACTACCAGCCGATCCTCAACCTGGCCGACGAGCGGCTGCTCGGGTTCGAGGCACTGGTGCGTTGGCAGCACCCCCAGCGCGGCCTGCTCGGCCCCGACGAGTTCATCCCCGACGCGGAGGAGGCCGGGCTGATCCTCCCCCTCGGCGAGCGCGTGCTGCAGATGGCGCTGGAGGAGGCTGCCGGCTGGGTCAGGAGCACGGGACCGGACAACCCCTTGCAGCTGTCGGTGAACGTCTCCGCACGGCAGCTCCAGGAGCACGACCTCCCGCAGGTCGTCGCCGAGGCGCTGCGGTCCACCGGCTTCCCGGCCGGGTCCCTGTCCCTGGAGGTCACCGAGACCGTCCTCATGCACGACGTGCTGCGCAGCGCCGACACGCTCCACGCCCTGCGCGCCATCGGCGCCCGGGTCAGCATCGACGACTTCGGGACCGGCTACTCCTCGATGAGCTACCTCAAGCGGCTCCCCGTCACCACGCTGAAGATCGACCGCGAGTTCGTCTCCGGACTCGGTGCGGACCCGCACGACGCCGCGATCGTGGCGGCCATCATCACGCTGGCCCGGGCCCTCGATCTCGGCGTCATCGCCGAGGGCGTCGAGACGCCCCGCCAGCTCGAGGAGCTCCGCCGGCTCGGTTGCGAGGCGGCCCAGGGCTACCTGTGGGCCCCACCCCTGCCCCCCGACCGAGCGCAGGAGTGGGTCGACCGCAGCGGCGCACCCCACCGCAGGGTGTCGCGGTTCGCGGGTCCGACGAGAGGCGGCGCGGAGCCGTCCTCGTGAGCGACGGGGGCCGGAGGCGTCGACATCGTCACCTGGTTGGGCCAGGATCGGGACGAGGTCGGTCCCGCCGCGGTGACCGCCACCCACGGAGGACGCATGACGCAGATCGAGTCGGTTCGAGGTCCCGTCGACACCGCCGCGCTGGGCGCGACGCTCATGCACGAGCACGTGTTCGTGCTGAGCACCGAGATCCTGGAGAACTACGGCGGCGAGTGGTGGGACGAGGAGGCCCGGGTCACCGACGGTGTGGCCAAGCTCCAGGCCGTGCTCGAGCGCGGCATCACCACGATCGTCGACCCCACCGTCATCGGCCTCGGCCGCTACATCCCGCGGGTCCAGCGCATCAACGAGCAGGTCCCCGAGCTGACCATCATCGTGGCGACGGGGCTGTACACGTTCGACGAGCTGCCCCACTACTTCGGCTACCGGGGCCCCGGCACCCTCCTCGAGGGCCCGGAGCTGTTGACGGACCTGTTCATCGCCGACATCCGGGACGGCATCGCCGACACCGGCGTCCGGGCGGCGTTCCTGAAGTGCGTCGTCGAGGAGAAGGGCCTGACCCCCGGCGTGGAGCGGGTGGCGCGGGCCGTGGCGGCGACGCACGGCGAGACCGGGGTCCCGATCACCGTCCACACCAACGCCGCCCACGAGACCGGCACGATCGCGCTGGACCTGTTCGAGGCCGAGGGCGTCGACCTGAGCAAGGTCGTCGTCGGCCACAGCGGGGACTCCAACGACCTCACCTACCTGCGCCGGCTGATGGACCGCGGTGCCACGATCGGCATGGACCGCTTCGGCCTGGACATGTTCAACCCGACGGCCGACCGGGTGGCGACGATCGCGGCGCTGGTCGCGGCGGGCTACGCCGACCGGATGGTGCTCTCCCACGACGCGGCCTGCTACATGGACTACTTCAGCGGCGCGACGGCCCAGGGGCTGCTGGACCAGGCCGCCCCGAACTGGAACTTCACCCACATCTCCGACCACGTGCTGCCCGCGCTGCGGGAGGCGGGGGTGTCCGACGACGACCTCGAGGCCATGCTCGTGGGCAACCCGCGTCGCTACTTCGGCGGCTGATCCGGGCGGTCCCCGGACGGGTGGCGCACGCCAGCTGCGCTCGCGTGGTCAGCTCGCCCATCGGCCGCCGATGACGACCATGACGGCGGCGAGGGCGGCGGCGGCGGTGCCGGAGATGAGCAGCGGCAGCGTGCCGGTGGTGTTCCAGGCGAGCCCGGCCCACGTCCCCGCGACGAGGACGGCGCCGCCGGTGACGGCTTGGTGGAGGCCCTGGGCCCCGGAGGTGCGAGCGGCCGGGGCGAGGTCGGCGATCCACGCCTTGCCGACCCCGTCGGTGGCGGCGGCGAAGAACCCGTACAGGGGCAGCAGCAGGAACACCCACCCCGGGGAGTGCACCAGCCCCAGGCCGAGGTAGCCGACGGCGAAGAACCCGAGACCGGTGGCGAAGACCAAGTGGCGTGGTACCCGGTCGGAGATCGCCCCGAGCGGGTAGGCGGCAAAGGCGTAGACGGTGTTGTAGAGGATGTAGGCGCTGATCACCCCGCCGAGGGAGAGCCCGAGCTGGCTGGCCCGCAGCAGCAGCAGGGCGTCGGGGAAGTTGACCAGCCCGAACACCCCGAGGGTGGCGATGAGCGAGCGCAGCCGGGGCGGCAGGGCCGTGGGCCGGGCGATCGGGCCCCGGGCGGTCCGGGTACGCCGGCTCCCGGCGGGTCGGTCCGGGGTGGGTCGGTGGTCTTCGTGGACGGCGCGGATGAGCAGCACCGACAGCACCGCGGGGATGACGGCGATGATCAGCAGCGGCCGGACCTGGTGGCCCAGCAGCTCGTAGAGGGCCAGTCCCAGTGCGGGTCCGACGACCGCGCCGGCGGTGTCGGCGGCCCGGTGGAACCCGAAGATGCGCCCGTGGGCGGTGGGGTCGGCGCCGACCATCAGCAGGGCGTCCCGCGGTGCGCCGCGGACACCTTTGCCGACCCGGTCCACCGCCCGGCCGGCGAGGACCACCGGCCAGAGGACGGCGAGGGCGATGAGGATCTTGCCCACCGCGGCGAGGCCGTAGCCGAGGGCGATCAGCGGCCGCCGCGCCCGGGTGTCACCCAGGCGCCCGGCGACCAGCTTGGTCACGGCCGCCACCCCCTCGGCGACGCCCTCGACGATCCCCACGACCGCGACCGGCGCGCCGAGGGTGGTGGTGAGGAAGATCGGCAGGACCGGGTAGAGCAGCTCGCTGGCCGCGTCCTGCAGGAAGCTGACCCCGGAGAGGGTCTTCACGTTGGGGGTCAGCCACCCCTCCCCGCGGGCCGTGGTGTCCCCAACCGGCCTCACCGCGCCGGGGTCCCCGGATCGGTTGCCTCGTCCCGCGCTCACCGGCCCATCGTGGCCGGAGGCGGGTGGGGTGCTCCCGCCGGGCGCCCCCGCGATGCGTCGGGCCCAGCAGCGCCAGCAGGAGCTGGAGGCACACATCCGCCGCGCCCTGGATTCCCACCAGGTCGGGTTGGCCTTCCAGCCCGTGTTCGACCTGTCCACCGGGGTCATCGTCTCGGCGGAGGCGCTGCTGCGCCTGACCGACCCCGACGGTCGTCCCGTCCCACCTCTGGAGGTCGTCGCCGCCGCGGAAGCCTCCGGTCAGATCGTCGAGCTCGGTGCCCGGGTGCTGCAGCTGGGTGCGGCCCAGGCCGCCCGGTGGCGCCACGACCACGGG
>JBBSUN010000063.1:0-14715 GCA_038234335.1 Mycobacteriales bacterium | reverse complement strand
GGTGCCCGGTGCGCACGGCCTGCAGGCAGGGTCCGTCGCCGGCGGTGTACTGCGCGGCGTCGACGGCGAGGACCACGTCGGCGGTGGCGGTGGCGGTGAAGGGTGTGTCGTCGAAGCGCAGGGTGATCCCGGCCCACCCGGCGGCGGGCAGCGCAGCCACCGCCGCCTGTGCGGTGTCGTCGATCAGCCGGGCCATGTCGTGGCTGCTGCGCACCGGGCACAGCAGTCGCTCCACCGCCCAGAAGAACCAGTTGGGGTGCGCGGCAAGGGAGTGGCGCAGCGCCGCGGGCAGGTCCGGGACCAGCTCGATCGGCCGGTCGGGATGGTCAGGGTGATGCGTTGGAGACGGTGACATGCGAGCGTCCGATCCTGGCCACCGGTGGTCGGCCGGGTCATCGATCGCCGTGAATGCATCGGCAAATCCGCCGGTGCGAGAAACTCACAGAGTCTTGACCTTACGCGCCAGCAGGCCGCAGCGGGCCGTGGTCCCTGCCCTACGGGTACGTCACCGGGTGAGCCCGATCCTGGGCGCGATTCTGCGTCCGGAAGATGTACATGGCGGTGTCGGCGCGGGCGATGAGCTCGGCCGGGTCGGCGCCGGGGTGGGCGAGGGCGCACCCGATGCTCACGGTCAGCGCCGCCTGCGGGTATTGCATCACCGGGGCGCTGAGCTGGTGGTGCAGTCGGTGCAGCGCGGCCCGGGCGTCGTCGGGGGTGTGCACGTGGGGGCAGATGAGGACGAACTCGTCGCCGCCGATCCGGGCGAGGGTGTCGGTGGGGTGGGTGTGCTCGCGCAGCCGGTCGGCGACCAGGCGCAGCAACCGGTCACCGATGTCGTGGCCGTGGGTGTCGTTGACCGCCTTGAACCGGTCGACGTCGAGGTAGAACACCCCCGCCCGCGCCCCCGTGGCGTCAGCGCTGCCGTCGGCGTCCTCGGGGTCAGGGTGTGCGGTGGTGGCGACGGTGTCGGTGAGCCGGTCGAGCAGGTGGCGGCGGTTGGGCAGCCCGGTCAGCGGGTCGTGGTGGGCCAGGTGGTGCAGTCGGGCCTGCTCGTCGCCCAGCTCGGTGCGCACCCTCTGGTGGGCGGTGTCAAAACGGGCGATCAAGGCCAGGAGGCTGCCGCGGCTGGTGGACCGCAGGGTGTCGGTCGCCTCGTTGATCAACGCGAGGTCGGTGCCCAGCCGGGCGCCGTCGTCGCGGAGCACCTCGGTGGTGACGTCGATCCACGCCAGGTAGTTGGCGGCGACGTCACCCAGTAGCGCCCGACCCTCCGCCACGTCGTCGGCCCTGCGGCACAACGACTCCAGCTCCCGGCCGTGCCGCCCTGTCCGGTGGACAGGCGCCGGGCCACGACGCGGGTGGCGAGCTCGCTGCTCGCCCACGCCGCGTGTTCCTGGGCCGCAGCCACCGTGGGGTCGGTGGACTGGTAGTAAGAACGGCCCTGCTCGCGTCCCACCCCGAGCACCCGGCGGGCGACCTCCGCCGCGCGTGCCCCCAACGCCACACCGAGACGCTCACGCTGCTGCCGTGGATGCTGCGGCGCTGGCATCATCCCCGGCCCACCCCCAGACCCACCACCGTGGATAGGCATTCAGTGCGGGGTGGGCCCTTCATCCTGGCGAGAACACTTGGCCCAGGCAGTCACCGTACCTCTGCCGCCGTACCCCGGAGTGGAATCGTCTTCAGGACGCCGTCGGCTGCTGGTCCAGAAGCGTTCGGAGCTCACCGCGGAGGGTTCGTCGTGCGGTACGTGTTCGAGTCGGGGGCGGTTCGTGTTCGCGTTCTGTGGGTGTGCTTGCTACGGGGAGGCGTGCGGGCGGCGCTGCTGGTCGGGTGTCGCCCAACCTGGCCCGGCCACGACGGCTCGTCCCCGTCCGGAGTGCTTGGCCGCGTACATCGCGTGGTCAGCGGCCTGCACCAGGGCGTCGGCGTCGGTGCCGTGCGTGCGGTGCAGGGCCACCCCGATGCTGGCCCCCACCCGCAGCTGGTGACCGGGGACGTCGAAGGGGGTCTCGAAGCTGCTGAGCACGCTGGCCGCGACGCGCTGGGCGATGGTCGAGGCTGTTCCCGCGTCCACGTCGGTGATCACGGCGAGGAACTCGTCGCCGCTGTACCGGCCGAGCAGGTCTCCCTGGCGCAGGCTGTTGCGCAGCCGGGACGCGGTCGCGACGAGCACCAGATCTCCGGCGTCGTGCCCGAGAGTGTCGTTGACGTCCTTGAAGCCGTCGAGGTCGATGAACAGCACCGCGACCGCCGAGCCGGAGTGATCGGCGGCCAGCAGCTGCTCCTGGAGCCCGGCGAGCACCCGCGCCCGGTTCGGGAGCCCGGTCAGCTGGTCGTGGGCGGCGAGGTGGGCAACGGACAGCTCGGCCTCGACGCGCGTGGTGACGTCGTTCTGAAACCCGAAGTAGTGCGTCAGGGCCCCGGTGTCATCGTGGACGGCGCTGACGCGGAGCTCGTTTGACCAGTGGGTCCCGTCCTTGCGGTAGTTGCGCAGCACGCAGACGTGGTTCTCGCCGCCGGCCACCGCGTCGCGAAGCTGCCACAAGTCGTCGCGGAGCTCCTGAGGTCCCTGGAGGAAGCGGCAGTTACGGCCGAGCACCTCGCTGCTGAGGTACCCGGTCATCCGCTCGAAGGCGTCGTTGACGTAGACCAGAGGCATGTCCGGCTTCCGGGCGTCGGCGATGCTGATGCCGGTGCCGCTGAGCTGGATGCCGCGGGTGAGCAGCGCCTCGACGTCGACAGGGACGCGGGACGTGCCTGAGAGCGGCGCCGGCTCCTCGAGCAGTGCGACGGCGCGGTCGTTGCCGGTGAAGTCGGTTGCCGCACGTTGCGCGAGCCCGGAGCCACCGGCGGCGCTGACAGACCGTGCCGCTGCCGTGGCGGCGGGGGTCGGGACCAGGCGTTCCTCGGGGCGCCCGAAGAACCAACCCTGGCCCAGGTCCACCCCCAGCTCGTGCGCCGCGCTGGCTTGATCCGCGGTTTCCACGCACTCGGCGAGAACCTGGCCTCCGTAGGCGTGGGTCATCTCGACGACCGCGGCGACGACCGCCTGACTGACCGGGCTGGGCAGCTGCTGGACGATCTCCTTGTCGAGCTTCACGATGTCGGGCTGCAGGCGCACCAGCATGTTCAGCGAGGAGTACCCCGCGCCGAGGTCATCCAGGGCCACCTTGCACCCCCGTTCCCGGTAGTAGGCGAAGACCCGCTCCAGGTGGTCCAGGTCAGTGACCTGCTCGCTCTCGGTGACCTCGAAGACGAGCTGGTCCAGGCGCAGGCCGGCCTCCTTGGCGGCGCGCTCGGTGGTGGCCAGGCACACCTCGGGGCGGTAGATCGTGGTTGGCAGGAAGTTCACGAACAGCAGTGCGCTGCCCAGCCAGCCGGCGGCACCCCGCAGGGCCGTGGTCCGGCCGATGCGGTCGAGCACGTGCAACCAGCCCGCCTGCTCGGCGGCGCCGAACAGCGCGTCCGGCATGAGCTCGGCGACGGAGCTTCGTGCGCGCAGCAACGCCTCGTAGCCCACCACCCCGGACGCGGCCGTTCCCCCGAGGGCGACGATGGGTTGGTAGACGGATCGGAAGGACCCGTGCTCGTCGTCGAACAGCGGCAGCAGGTCGACGTGGCGGGCACGCGCGGCCAACGTGGCCAGCGTGGGGGCGCGCATCGCGGCGGCGACCAGCCTGTCACCGTGCTCCTCACCCAGCACAACGGCGCGCACCTCACCGGCCTCGACCGAGGTCAGCGCCCCAGCCATCGAGTCGAGCAGTCCGGTGCCGTCGGTCGTACGGACCTCCAGCACGCCGGGAGCCAGCTCCGTGACCTGGTCACCGGTGCCGCGCAGCACTCCCAGCAGCGCCGCGCGCGTGTGCCCTACGTCGGTGGACAGCAGGACACGGCCGATCGGCCCAGCAGCGGCAGGACGCTCACACGAGCAGCCCAAACACGTCATCGTTGCTCCAAAGTTCGCTTGCTCTCTACCTGATGGATCGGCGGCGCACCACTGAACTGGAGGGGCGGCTGTTCATCAGGCATGACCGCCAGGAGGTGCACCTGGCCCGACGCGACAGCCCGCAGGCAAACCCGACGGTGACGTTAGCTGTCAACGCTCGGTCGCCGACATCGAACAACGGGGCCCGGGGGGGGCGACCCTCGCGTGACGGCCACCGAAGGGTCAACGCGACGGGTTTGCTCGGCGGGCAGGTGGGGTTGACGGCCTCCAGCCCGGCCCGCCCGGTGTCGACATGAGCATCGTGGTCCTCGCTGGCAGTACACCGGCCCTGTCCGCGGCGCGCCGACCCGTCGAGCCTGACTGGGCGCGTCTGGTCGGTCAGGTGCTGGCCGACCCGAGGCGGCTCGTGCTGGTGTTCCAGCCGATCGTGAGCCTGCAGGACGGGCTCGTCGTCGGCTATGAGGCGCTCTCACGTTTCGACGGCCCGCCCGCGCTGACGCCGGACCGCTAGTTCGCTGCCGCTGACCGCTTGGGGTGCGGCGCACGGCTGGGAGCGCTGGTCGTCACCCGCTGCCTGGGGTTGCGCGCGTCGATGCCACCGAACTGCTTCCTGAGCGTGAACGTTGCTCGCGCTGCGCGACCAGCTCGCCGACCGTGGCGCCCTGCTCGCCCTGGATGACGCCGGGTCCGGCTACTCCGGGCTGCAGCAGCTGCTGCACTTCCGGCCCCACATCATCAAGCTGGACCGGGCCCTGGTTGACGGCGCCGACCGCGACGAGGTCAAGCTCGCCCTGGCCGAGCTGCTCGGCGAGTTCGGTGGTCGCATCGACGCCTGGCTGCTCGCCGAGGGCATCGAGACCTGGGGCGAGGTGGAAGCCTTCCAACGGCTGCGGGTCCCCCTCGGCCAGGGCTTCCTGCTCGGCCGCCCCGCCCCACCGTGGTCCACGCTGGACCCACAGACCATCACCCGCCTGCGTCGCGGTGCCGCCCGCGCCACCCTCGTCGAGCACGTGGCCAGCCTGGTGCAGGCCGTCGCGTCCGAAGACGCCGGACCGCCACCGCCGGGCCAGGTCGTGCTGCGGCTGGACCCGGGGGGTCGCCCGCGGGCGCTGCTGCTGCCCACCCACCGCCACGACGACGACGCGGGCGGGCACCGGGTGGCCCCGATCAGCCTGCGGGTCCCCGCCTCGACCAGCGTCGTCGCACTCGCCCAGCGCATCGCCGCCCGCCCCGAGGCCTGCCGCTTCGACCCGGTGGTGTGCGTGGACGAGCTGGGTCGGGCCACCGGCATCGTGGAGGTCGTCCGGGTGCTGCTGCGCCTGGCCGAGCTCAAGTCCAACCCCTGACGTACCGAGCAAGACCCGAGACCGTCGTGCTCGGCGGCCATGACCTGGAGGTAGCTGTGAAGCAGTTCGCGTGCGGCGACGTCATCCCCGGCTGCCAGAACGTGTTCTCTGGCACCGATGACGAGATTTTCGATGCCGTCGCCGTCCACGCGAGCACGGAGCACCACCTCACCATCGCGCCCAACCTGCTTCGTGCGCAGGTTCGCGACCGCATGGTCCCGGTCGCCTGACAGTGAGAACGGGGTGGTCTCCCGCACCGGGTCTGTCTGACCTTTCGCCTGACTGACCTGGAGCCGAGCCAGTAAACCCGGGTCGGAAGGGGAATCCGCCGCGGTGAGCCCATTCGGTCTGGATTGCCTGGCCAACACCATCCGGCAGGGGATCCCCGATCGGGAACGGGGGGTCCTACGATCCGGAGTGTGGAAAGCCGGACAGCGACACAGACCATCGAGAGCGACGTCAACCCCGTGGCGGTTCTCAAGGTGCTTACCGACCCCATCCGCATTCCCGAGTGGGCGCCCGACTTCGCTGACACGGTCGCCAGCGGCGACCAGTTTGGTTGGCGTGCCAGGAAGGACGGTCGGGACTTCACCGTGCGAGTCCTCGCGCAGCGGGATGCGGGCACGGTGGACTACCTACGCGAGGTTGCCCCTGGCCGGGAAGGGGGAGCCTTCCTCCGCGTGGCGCCGCGTCCTGGCGGTGGCAGCGTCGTCGTTATGACCCTTCCCTCCCACCTGGTGCCGAGCAGGCCACTATCACCGCGACCCTTGAGGCCGAATTGAACACACTGCGACTGGTCGAAGGAGGCTGACGCTTTCGGACCCGAGCATCCCCACAGCCGGTAGTCAGCGTTCCTTGTTCGTCAGTGAACGATCGGCCAGCGAAGCGGAAGATGCGAGAGTTCAACGACCTCGAGCTCGATCACAATCTCGTCGTCGTGATCGGCGAACGGGAGGCCTTCCAGAAGAAGCGGAGTGTTTCGAAAGCCGGCCAAGAAGAGGCTGTTGGCGGTCGAGTCGACCGCGCCGGGCGTCCGAGCGACCAGCCAGCATCCAGCTCCACCACCAGTGACGTCGTGCAGGCCGTGTTCGGTGAAGAGGGGCGCGACGTGAACACCAGACCAGGCGCGGGCACCGACAGCACCCATCGGTACATCGAAATTCCTGGGATCCACAAGAAGACATCACCGTTCGTGGTCTTCGGTACACGTTCGTTCCGCGGGACGGCTCGTCGTGTCTACCGGAGCGACTCGTCGTGGACGAACCCCAGTCGCTCGTAGAGGTGACGAGCGGGGCTGCCGTCTGTGACTGCGAGCGTCCATTCTTGGTATCCGGTGCTGATGAGGGCTTGTGCGCTGTGCGCGATGAGGGTGGTGCCGATGCCCAGGTTCTGCCACTCGGGAAGGACCAGGGCGAAGGCGAGAAGCAACTGAGGTTCCTCCGTCACGAGGCAGGTGCCGATAAGCCTCTCGTCCTGCACTGCGAGGAAGCTGGCGGCGAAGACCGGGGCTCCGAAGTGGCCCCGCAGCGTTCGCACCGCCTCGTCCTGATGCCACAGGTCGTCCTCGCCGTGGTCGTCGACGGTGCCTCGGTACGCGGCCGCCATGAGCTGTCCGAGTACCGCGGAATCGCCGGGGTCCAGGCAGCGCTCCTCCAAGCCCCCCGGCAGGCCCTCACGAGTGGGAACGTCGGCCAGCTGGCCGCGCATCGGGATCGAATGATCGGTCATGCCACTGAAGCATCGACTGCATCGTTAGCGGCCGCCACCAGGTTATTGGCCGGGTGACGATCGTTGACCGGTCAGCGCGTCTACCGGCGGCAACTCACGCGACCGGCGAACGACGCGCACCAGTTCGTGGTGCTCAGGACTCCGTGTTGCGCGCGGAGGGTGTCGTCCCCCGCCCGCGCAGCAGTCTGCGGACGCTCCAGCGTCCGTCCCGCCACTGCTGTTGCCGCTGGTCGTCCTCACGGGCCTGCGACTCCAACCGGGCAACCGCGTCACGCAGCACGAGGTCGTGCTGCTGGGCGTCGAAGACGAACGGTCCCAGCCCCGTCAGGTCAGGACGTTCCCCGTCCTCATCTTCGCCGTCGTCGAACCGCAGACCACCCCAGCGCACGACCTCGATACCGAGGGCCGGCTCGACAGCCCGTCCCGCGGTCACGGTCATCGAGCCGCAGTAGAGGTCCCCGCACTGCGAGCACACGTACAGCGGCAGCCGCCCCGCCTCCAGTGCCTGCCAGAACTGGTCCCGCGCCTGCCAGCCCGCGAGCCGGCGCAGCTGTTCCGCGGAGTACGCGGGGCTGGCGACGTCAGCGACGCTGACGAACCGTTGCCGGGTCCACACCGTGAGACCGGCCGGGTCCAACGCCGCAGCCAGCTCCAGCAGCGAGACGCCATCCACGTGGACGTCGAGCTGTGTGAGTGGGCCCCGCAACCGCGGGACACCACGAGCGCGATCAGCGACACCGCCGGGAGCATCGCGCGGGATCTCCACCAGCTCGAGCCGGGACACCGCAACACCCATGTGGCCCAGTATCCGGTGCCGTCGACGAGCAGCACCGCCGCGAGCCTCTCGGCGACAATCGGAACCGCATGCCGATCGACGAGCGGGACGCCACACCCACGGGCTCGATTACAGGGTCAGGACGCCGACCGACTCGCCGTGGATGACCTCACCGGTCGGGACGAACCCGAGCCGGAGGTAGAAGCCTTCCGGCCCGCCATCCCCGCGCTCCCAGGTGCTGGTGATGCTGACGAGGCCACGACGACGGGCCTCGTCGGCCAGCGCGTCGACAGCGAACCGACCCACTCCCCGACCTTGAGCTTGCGCAGACACGTTGAGGCGCCAGATCACCGCCCGCAGCGCCGCCACGTCGTTGCCGGGGTCGAAGTTGCCCATGATGAACCCGAGGACGTCGTCGTCCTCGATCACCAGCCGCGACCACGCCGTCGGCGTGACGAAGGCTTCCGCGATCGAGCTCACCACCGGGTCGACGAACTTCTCCTGCCCGGGCTTCAGCGAGAGGCTGACCGCAGGGAGCAGGTTGTGCCGTGATAGCTCGGCCAGTCGCACACGCTGACAGTAGGGCCAACCGCGGGAGCGGACCGACGAGTCCCGGGCGCCGATCCCCGACCGGTCGCGGACTGGGAGGGGGGTGGATCGGCGATCAGCTGAAGGGTGATGGTCCCTCGAACAGCGGAATGACGTATCTGTCCCAGGTGGTGACCTGCAGCAGGGTCGCCGCGATGAGGACGGCAGCGGGAACGGTGGCGCGGATCCACCACGAGAGCCGTCGCCCGAGGGTGGCCATGGCGACGGCAGCCAGGACCGCGACGACGACCGGCATGGCGAGTGCGATCCCTTGGTAGGGAGAGGGCCAACAGCTCGCGTAGACGCAGGTGTCAACCGGACCGTCCGGGTACGTGGGTCCACCGAACTCGAAGGCTGAGGACAGCTCGGAGAACAGCCAGACCCAGCCCAGCAACCAGGCCCCACCGGTGATCGCGACCCCGTCGAACCTGCCCACCGGTCGGCGGCGGAAGCCGGTGAAGAGCACGAGGCCGAGCGCGGTGACCCCAGTGATGACCGTCTGGGACAGCGTCCACCCGTGGGCGGGGTACGTGGCACCTGCTCGGGTCACCGACACCGCGGCAAGCCCCTGGGCTCCAATCCCGATCGAGCCGGCGCCGACCCAGGTCAGCACCAGCGCAGCCGACGCGGGAATGGTCGAGCTGTACACCACACCGCTGTCGGCACCCTCGTCGGACCAGACGGCGTCGGCCGCGGCCGTCATCATCTTCTGGGCGTCGGGCTGCGAGCCATGGTCGGTGCTCATGAGCCTGCGATCGGTGCGGCCGCGGCGTGGTCGACGGCGACGTTCACCGTGGAGAGCACGCAGCAACCAGGTCGGTGTCGTGGCCATATCGTCGTGAACACCACGGCCAGGTCCGTCTCACTACCCATGGGTTGCAGCATGCCCGCCGAACGGCCTGCTGCCTCGTCCTGGTGACCGGCGGACGATGGGCAACCGGACTTGCCTGGGCTCATCTCCACGTGGTGGCGAGGTGATGACCGTCCCGGTCGTAGCTTGTGGCGTCAGCCGCGAGGTCGGGCTTGTTGAGCTCCTCTGCCTTGAGGCGGGACATGTCGGCGAGGTCGTGCAGGCGGACGATGGCAACGCGAACGACATCGTCGACGGTGATGGTGTCCTTGCTGCCGTAGGCGTCGAGGAGGATCTCGATGCGACGTCGCGCCTGGTCCATCCCAGGAGCACCCTCCGGCGTGTGGGCCGTCAGCGGAACGGCGCGGGTGGCGAAGTAGGCGATGTCCCACACCCGCGGTCCGGGCGAGCAGAAGTCGAAGTCGATGGCACCGGTGATCCGCCCGTCGCGGAACACCAAGTTGTGTGGGGCGAAGTCGTTGTGGCAGATGACCTCGGCCGGGATCTTCGCTGGGGACTGCCACACGCAACCGCCGCTGCTGAACCCAATGCTCGCGTCGTGCAGACGACGCAGCCGCTGCGCCCCCTCCGACAGCACGTGCTCTGCCCAGACCCAGCTGGGCAGCGGGTAGGCCGGAACGTCGCCGTGCAGGTACGTGAGACGCTCGCGTTGAGGGTGGCCGTCTGCCCCGAGGGTGGTCTCGAGAGGCCGGGGGATCCAGTCGACGCCAGCCACGTGGAGGTACTGGAGGTACCGGTGCACGGTTGCCGTCCACGGACCAGCGATGCGCAGGACTGTGTCACCCTCACGAACCACCATGTTCATGTTTCCACCGGCGGTCTCAACTGGCTGTTGCAAGCAGCGCCTCGTCGAGGGCTTGGGCGGGAGTCTTCCATCCGAGGGTGTGGCGGGGTCGGGTGTTGAGGCGCAGGGCGACGGCGTCGCAGTCGGTGGGGGTGAGCTGACGCAGGTCGGCACCCTTGGGCCAGTACTGGCGCAGCAGCCCGTTGGTGTTCTCGTTGCTGCCGCGCTGCCAGGGGCTGTGGGGGTCGGCGAAGAACACCGCCAGTCCGGTCTCGACGGTGAGCGTGGCGTGCTGGGCCATCTCCTTGCCCTGGTCCCAGGTCAACGACCGCCGCAGCTGCAGCGGCAGGTTCGCGATGAGGGTCGTCAGCTCCAGGCGGGTGTCGATCGCTTTGTGCGTCATGGGCAGCGGGGCCAGCAGCACGAATCGTGACGTCCGCTCCACCAGGGTGATGACCGCGCCCTTGCCGGTGCCACCGAGGATGAGATCGCCCTCCCAGTGCCCGGGCACCGCCCGATCGGCGGCCTCGGCCGGGCGCTCGGAGATGGAGATCATCCCGGTCAGCTTGCCGCGGGTCTCCCGGTGGCCCTGCGGCTTTCGGGCCGTCCGCCCGGAGCGCAGGTGGGCGGTGAGCTCGCGGCGCAGCTCACCACGGGTCTGCACGAACAACGAGCGGTAGATCGTCTCGTGGGACACCCGCAGAGCCTGATCGTGCGGGTAGAGCTGGGGCAACATCGCCGCGACCTGCTGCGGGGACCAGTCCGCGGCCAGCAACCCGGCCACGACCGCCGCCAACCGGCCCACGAGCTTGTGCGGCTTCGGTCGACGAGCCCGACCCACCGCCACCCGCTGCGCCCGATCAGCCCGGTACCGGCGAGGACGACCCGCCGGCGCCGACCCAGCCCGCGACGAGGCCGGGCCGCGACCGCGGCGGACCTCCCGCGACACCGTCGCCGGCGACCGACCCAGCACCACCGCGACCTGCGCCTGCGACAACCCCCCGTCCAGGCCCCGCTCGATCACCGAACGCTCCTCAGCCGACAACCGAGAACCCGGCACCCACACCACCTCCAGCAGTCACACCACCGATCTTGCAACTACCGGTTGAGACCGCCACCTGTAAGAGGCTGGGCTGATTCCTCCGCTGGTTCTGGCACCCGACCAGGGTGCCATCCGTCAGTCCAGCTCCCTCGCAACATCCGCGAGGAGATGCCGTCGGCCGACGTGGTGAGGACTCGGTCGTTCAGCCAACGTCGTCTCAGATCAGGATCGCGCTGCGGTGACGCGCCGCTCTCGACCCGGCCGGGTCGGAGGCAGCACGATGGGTATGTGGACGAGTGGCCGGTGTGGGCGACGGAGGCAGTGCACGTCGTCGCCGCTGACCCTGCCTGGGCCGAGGCGGGTGCGGCCGCTGCCGTCGAGCTTGACGTCCTGCTCGCGCCGTGGCTCGTGGGCGAGGTAGAGCACGTCGGGTCGACCGCGGTACCCGGGTTGGACGCCAAACCGGTTCTGGACCCCCAGGCCCCCGTGGTCGACCTTGCATGTGCCGTCGAGGTTGCCGAGACCCTCGCTCCTCACGGGTGGCACTACGTCCCGCTCGAGCTCGACGGCAGGCAGTGGCGTCGCTTCCTGGTGCACGTGACCGGGGACCGCCGGACCCGTCACCTGCACCTGCTCGTATCCGGTTCGCCCCGCTGGAAGGACCAGCTGGCCTTCCGAGACGCGCTGCGTGTCGACACCACCTTGGCCACGCGCTACGGCCAGCTCAAGCGGGCCCTCGCAGCTGAGCACCCTGACGACCGCGAGGCCTGCACCGAGGGCAAGGCGGACCTGGTGCGAGCCGTGCTCGACGGGGCGGCCCCATCTGAGCATCCGTAGGACGAACGGCTTGCGGGCTGCGCCGCGCATACCCGCCCGTGGCGCTGGGTGGAGCGTCGGGATCCATGCCGGCGGGATTAGCGGTAGTCGGCCCACACCTGTCGCTCGATACCGTCCACGGTGACCTCTCCGCCGTAGGGCAGGATCCACTGTGGTCGGGTGTGACCGAACGGGACCCCGACGCAGAGGACGGCCTCGGGGTTGTAGCGGGTCACAACCTCGATCGCGACGTCGCGCTGGGCGGCCCGATGAGTAGATCGTCCCGCCGCTGAGGGCTGTGTCTCGAAGTTCGACGCGGGAGGTCGGGCGACGAGCACCGCGTCGACCGCGGCGAGGATTCCGCGCTCGCCGAGAGAGCGAAGGATCCAGCTGAACTCCTGCGCCGGGATGAGCTCCTCGCTCGACTCCAGGATCAGGACCCCGCCATCGACGACCGCCGGGTCCACCGGGAAGCGCCCCGCGGTGAGGATCCACTGCAGGACCTCGATGCAGCCACCCCACGTCCGGCCGGTCACCGAGCGGGCCGGGCCGGACCAGGTCCACGGCTCGGTCGGTTCGCGGTCGCCGTACTCAGTGAGTGCTGCCGGGTCGGCCCAGTCCTTGCCGATGTCCTCGGACTCGCCCGGGTCGGTGACCTCCAGGCGCTCACCGGTGACCAGCGCAGCCCGCAGCGCAGCGCGGTGGCACGACTCGACCGCGGGGCCGGGACCGAGGTGCACCTGGGTCGAGCCGCCGTAGAAGCCGGCGACACCGTGGGTCCACAGCCACGACAACAGGTTTGTGTTGTCGCTGTAGCCGAGGAACGGCTTCGGGTCCGCGCGCACGAGCTCCGGGTCCAGGTACGGCACGACGGTGATCTGGTCCTCCCCGCCAATCGTCGCGAGAACGGCCCGAATCTCCGGGTCGGCGAAGGCCGCGTTCAGGTCAGCGGCACGGTCCTGCGCGCTTGCACCGACCCTGCGGGTCGTCGGGTACTCCACCGGGATCAGCTGCGTGATCTCGGTCAGGCGCCGCATCGCCTGCTCGTGCACTGCCGGGGCCACACCCGGGGCCGCGAACGACGGCGACAGCACCGCCACCTTGTCCCCGGGACGAGCCTTCGGTGGGTGGACGAGGTCCTGGGTCATGTCCCCAGCCAACCAGCAGCACCGGTCACGAGCCACGCCATTACCTGGATCGCGCATCGCCACGCCGAGGCCTCCCACGATAATGAGCGCCCCGCAGGCCGATGGTCCTGCGGGCACCCACCTCACTTTGCCGTGTCCTGAGACCGCGCCCGATCAGCTACCCGGCCCTGCCGGTTCATTCGGTTGATGACATTCATGCAGCTCCGCAGTCATGCTGGTCTGGACCACCTGGTGCTCCGACCGGGCATGAGGTCAGCAGAACGGTGGCCGACGGAAGCGGGGCAGCGGTGGGTGCACGAGTCAGCACTGCCCGGGTCGCGCTGCCGCACGCTGACTTGGTGGTGGGGTTGGCGGTCGCCAACCAGGCGCCTCCATGGCAGGGGGAGGGGCAGTGAGTTTTCTGATTTCCCTGCTCGTGGGGCTCGTTGTGGTGCTGGTCCTGTTCATCGCGGCCGCCATCACCCTGCTGGCCGGACCGGGGTCCCCGACCCGACAGTGGGTCGCCGCGGCGGGCCTGCTCTGCCTCGGTGTTGGGATCGGCGGGGCCGCGGTCACGTTCCTGGCGTGGCTGGGCCCGAACACGGCTACCGACGAGGCCTGCGCCGCTGCTGCCGGGGTGACGGCGGCGAGGGCCAGTGACGTTGACCCACCCGCCACCGTCACCCGCACTCTGGTGCCGCCGCTGCGGGCGACGTGCGAGTCCCCCGCCTACGACCCCGTCGAGCTGGTGCCCGCCCGGGCCACCTGGGTTCCCTTTGGGCTGCTCACCGCCGGTGGGGTTGCCCTCTACCTGGCCGCACCCCACCGGGGCCGGTCGGTCTCGTGGGTAGCGTCGAGGGGTGAGCACTCCTCAGGCTCAGCAGCCTGCGGTGGTCCCACCGTGGGCGCACCGGTCGTGGGTGGCGGCGTACGCGGTGCTGGCACTGGCGCTGATCTGGGTGTTCTTGTCCTGGGCCGGCGTCCTGGTCGTGGTCGGGTCGACCGTCCTCCCGGTCTGGGCCGCCGCACCCGCGCTGGTGGTCGCGGGGACCGCGATCCGGTTGGGCCTCGTGGTGTTCCGGGTGCCTCGCCCTGCCTGGCAGGGGTCGTGGCGATGGGCGCTGCCCGCGGTCACCGCCACCGCGTGGTTGCTGGTCCCGGTGACCGCGGTGGTCCAGGGCGTCGGCCAGCAGGCGTTCACCGTGGCCGAGCCCGCCGGGTCCGGAGGGTGCCGGGCGGTCGTGGCGGAGGGCGGGTTCCTCTTCGCCGGGTCGGGGTCGGTGCACGTCGCGGGTGGGTGGGGGCCGTTCGCCCCGCAGGTGGGGAGCTACACCACCGACGACGGGTTGATGCCGGTGTCGACGGGGTCCTACGGCGTCAGCTGGGACGACCAGTCCGGCGGTCTGCTGAGCGTGGGTGGTGTTGTGTACGGCGACGGTGACGGCGGTGGATCCTTCACCTTCGGCTGCTGAGCCCGGTGACGACACCAACCTGAACGCGCCAACCGTCGTGACATCACCGCACGACGATCCCTAATCGGACGCTGACCTGAAGTGCCCCGCGGTTCTCGGACAGTGGATATTATTCATCCACATAGATGAGAGGTGCTGTAATGACACGGCAGAAGAAGGTGTTCTCCCCGGAGTTCCGAGAGGACGCGGTGAAGCTGGTGATCGACAGCTCACGCCC
>JBBSUN010000062.1:0-16029 GCA_038234335.1 Mycobacteriales bacterium | reverse complement strand
GCGCTGTACGAGGCCAAGGACTCCCCGGTCGGTGCCGTGGTGTACGACGTGGCCCGCGACGGGTTCAGCCGGCAGCGCCTCCGGCTGGGGGAGGAGCTCCGCCAGGGGATCAGCGAGGGGCAGCTGCAGCTGTGGTATCAGCCGCAGCTCGATGCGCGGACCCGGGCGATCGTGTCGGTGGAGGCTCTGGTGCGGTGGGAGCACCCCGTGCACGGCCTGCTGCAGCCGAGCGGGTTCCTCCCGGGTGCTCGGCGGTGGGGGTTGATGCCCGCCCTCACCGAGGCAGTCGTCCGCCAGGCGGTGGAGGACCTCGTGCGCTGGCGGTCGGAGGGCCTCGACTTCCGGGTCGCGGTGAACGTCGCCCCGCCGGAGCTGCTGGGCGGAGCGGTGCTCCCCACCCTGTACGAGGTGCTCGACGGCGCCCGGCTGGCGCCCGGGGCGCTGGTCGTCGAGGTCACCGAGGACTCGTTCCTCGCCGATCCGCAGCGGGCACGCAGGATTCTGCAGGAGCTCCGGGAGCACCACGTGGACGTCTCCATCGACGACTACGGATCGGGGTTCTCGTCGCTGTCCTACCTGCGGGACCTGCCCGTGCAGGAGATGAAGATGGACCGCTCGTTCGTCTCGACGACCGTCGACGACCACCGCAGCCGGGTGATCGTCGCGTCGTCGACCAAGATGGCACACGCGATGGACATGCGGGTGGTCGCCGAAGGGGTCGAGGACGCCGCGACGGCGCAGCTGCTGACCAGCATGGGGGTGGACCTGCTCCAGGGCTACCACCTGTGCCGGCCCGTGCCCGCCGCGGAGATCTCCGCCTGGGTCCGCGAGCGGCAGGTCCCGGCGCAGGCCCGCCCGCTGGTCCTGCCGCGGATCGTGCGCTGAGCGCCCGGCGGCGGACCCGTGGTGCGGTGTCCGTCCCCTAGGCGGTGCGCGACGCGGTCGCCGACCGGCCACCCGAGATCCGGTCCCGCGCCAGCCGGAAGTGCTCGCGCGAGGGCACGACGACCCCGTCGAGACCGGTGCCGAGGGTCACGAGGCGGTGCGCCTCGGGCTCGGTCCGCCGCTGGCGGTCGAGCATCGCGGCGACGTCCACGTACACCGGGACGCTCGAGGGCGACCCGATGTACGGCGCCGGGGCGGTGCCCGGGATCGGGGGGTAGTGCAGCCCCACCCCGGCGAGCAGCGCGCGCGCTCCCTCGTCGAAGATCGCCGTGCCCCCGCGCACGTCGTTGGCCGTGCACACCTGGACCACACCGTGGTAGAGGGCGATCGCGTGTCGGATGCCGGCGCCACCGCTCCCCGGACGGGCGCCGAGGGTGGCGACGTCCCAGGTGTGCTCGAGGTCCATCCCGGCCGCCCGGACGGCCCGCTCGGGGTCGATGCTCCACGGCGGTCGGGCGATCTCGTGCAGGGTCTTCAGCCCCACGTCGCTGGGGGTGATGAAGCGCGCCTGGGCGACGACCTCCCCGGCTTCGTCGGTGAGGGCGAGGAACGTGCACGCGTCCTCGTAGATCGCGAAGTCCCGGTCGAGCGCCGCCCGGGTGTCGCCGAAGCGGTGCGCGAAGATGGCGGCCTCGCACTCCCGGGTGGCCTCGAGCAGGTCGCCCTCGGGGTCGAAGTGCAGCGTCAGCACACCGGGGGTTCCGGGGTGCCGGGCCGACGCGTCAGCACCCACGGTGCTCGCCGCCGATCGGTCGGGGGGTCGTGCAGGCGGGTTCGAGCACGGGCGCTCCTGTCGTCGAGGTGCGGGCGGTCACGATCACCCCGTGGGGTGACGCGCGACCGTGATCGTCCCCCAGCGCCCGCCCTGCGTCCCGCACCGGCCGATCTTGTCATCCGATCGGGCGACGTCTCCCCGCGCGTCGACACGGAGCGTGGTCGGCGCGGTGCGCCCTGCTAACGATGGCCGAACGCCCCCAGGACGGCCCGGTGCAGCAGCCCGTTGGTGGCGACCGCGCTGCCCCGGTCTGGCCCACCACCGCCGTCGAGGCCCGTGAACGTCCCCCCGGCCTCCCGCACGAGCACGTCGAGCGCGGCCAGGTCCCACAACGAGACCTCGGGCTCGACCGCGACGTCCACCGCGCCCTCGGCGACGAGGCAGTAGGAGAAGAAGTCGCCGTACCCGCGCACCCGCCACACCGCGTCGGTGAGCTCGAGGAAGGCGGGCAGCAGACCGCACTCGCGCCACCCCGACAGGCTCGAGAAGCCCAGGCTCGCCGAGCCGAGCTCGGCCACCCCGGAGACGCGCAGGCGCCGCGGCGGGCCGCCGTGCTCCTGCACCCAGGCGCCGGCCCCCGCGCCCGCCCACCAGCGCCGCCCGAGCGCGGGAGCGCTGACGACCCCGACGACGGGCGCCCCGTCGTGCAGCAGGGCCACCAGCGTCGCCCACACGGGAACCCCGCGCACGAAGCTCTTGGTGCCGTCGACCGGGTCGACGACCCAGGCCCGACCGTGCTCGGGGACCTCGCCGCCGTACTCCTCACCCAGCACGGCGTCCTCGGGGCGCTGGGCGGCCAGCAGGTCGCGGACGGCGCGCTCGACGGCCAGGTCCGCGTCGCTGACCGGCGTCAGGTCGGGCTTGTCGGTGACCACGAGGTCGACGGCGCGGAACCGGTCCGTCGTGATCGCGTCGGCGGCGTCGGCGATGCGCAGGGCGAGCTGGAGGTCCCGGGTGAGGTCGGGGTCCGCGCGGCTGGCGGTGGTGTCGGGCACGGGCGCCGACGCTACCGGCGTCAGCTCGGATCGCTCCCCAGCGCGGACGCGGCCCACAGCGCGGTCAGGGCGGTGACGGACGTCGCGGCCACCCACACCCCCGCACCGCCCCCGTCCAGGACCAGCCAGAACAGCCCGACGAACGGCGCCGGCGCCACGAGCACGGCGTCCAGCACCAGCGAGCGGCGCACCGGGGCGGCCAGCGCGGCACGCTCGACGGCGTCGGATCCCGGGCGGGCGGGGTTGTCCAGCAGCCGCCCGCGCGGCTCGGCGGTGCGGACCCGTCCGGAGGGGTACACCCACCGGCCGTCCACGCGGACGGCCCGCAGCGCCCCGTCCCCGTGCACGGGCAGGCGGCTGGGGGTGTCCAGCGTGACGAGGACGGGGTCGAAGTACACCGGGAAGCGGGGGGTCGGCTCGGTCCCCACCAGCTCGATCCAGGAGCGCGAGAGCAACCGGTGCTGCTGGCGCACCCGGCGCACGGTGAGCACCTGCGGGGGGATCCGGCGCAGCCGCGCCCGGCTCAGCGTCCGCTGGGCTCCGACGACGACGACGACCAGCGCGACCAGGGCGAGCACGGCGAGGTGGGTGCCGGCCCGGTCGGCGGCCACGAGCGCCGGGGCCTGGGGGAGCACGGCACGGGCGGGGTCGGCCGGGTCGTAGGCGACGGTGACCGTGTCTCCGGGAGTGGTCTCGACGGGCAGGGTCACGGTCTCCGGCTGCCCGTCGACGGTGAACGTGACGGTGGCGCGGCCGTCCGCGGTCGCCGTCACCTGGGCCTGCGCCCGGGCGGTGAGCGGGGCCAGCGCCGCGTTGCCGGCGAGCACGGTGCCGAGGCTGAGGACGGCGAGCGCGACGAGCAGCGCCAGCAGGGCACCGGTGGTCACGGCGCCGTGGCGCAGGGGTCGGGGCAGCCGGGTCACGGCCCCATCCTCGCCCACACCCCGCTCGACGCCGCAGGGCCCGGCGAGCGGGTGCTCGCCGGGCCCTGCGGGTGCTGCGGGGTGGTCAGGACTTCATGAAGCCGATCTTGGTGTAGTCCACGTCGCCGAAGCCGAAGGAACCGAAGTTCGCAACGGTGGAGCGCACGGCGTGGTTCTGCGGGCGCTGGTAGAGCAGGAGGGAGAAGCCCTCGTCCCAGATGGCCTTGTCGATCTGGTTGGCCAGCTCGATCTTCTTGGCCGGGTCCAGCTCGGCGTTGGCCTCGGTGAACAGCGTGTTGATCTCGTCGCTGCCGATGCGGCCGTAGTTCTGCTGAACATCCTTGTAGAGGCCGTAGATCGAGCCCGAGGAGCTGACCGGGAACGGGGTGCCCAGCCACGTGAAGTGGGTGATGTCGAAGTTGCCCACGTTGACGTAGTCGGCGAAGAAGCCGTCGCTGGGCACGGTGTCCAGCGTCAGCTTCACGCCGATGGCGCCCAGGTTCTGCTGCGCGATCTGCGCCTCCTGGCTGGAGGTGGGGACGCCGGAGGGGATGACGTCGCGGATCTCGAGCGCCTTGCCGTCCTTCATGCGGGTGCCGTCCCCGCTGCGGGTCCAGCCGAGGTCGTCGAGCATCTTCGCCGCGGCCTCGGGGTCGTAGGAAGCGACCTGGGAGTTGTCCTGGTAGCCCTCGAGGCCGTCCACGTAGATGTGGTTGCCCAGCGGCTTCGGGTCGGCGGAGACGCCATTCAGCAGCGCCTTGGCGATGCCGGCGGTGTCGATGCCCTTCATGACCGCGACGCGCAGCTTCGGGTCGGCCAGGATCGAGCCCTTGGCGCCGTTGAACGTCATGTGGCGGTAGTCCGGGGCCAGCGCGGTGTGCACGGTGATGCCTTGGGTGGCCTTGGCCGTCTTGTTGTCGTCGACGTTGGTGCCGATGTTGGAGTAGTCGATCTCGTTGTTGGCCAGGGCCGCGACCTGCGCGTTCTGGTCGAGCGCGACGTAGATGATGCTGTTCAGCACCGGCTTCTCGCCCCACCACTTCGGGTCCGGCACGGCGGTGACCGTCTTGGCGGTCTGGTCGACGCCCTTGAACATGAACGGTCCAGCGGTGACGCCCGGGTCCTTGGTCAGGCCGGTGTTGAACGCCTTGGGGGTGGCGTTCACCTCCTTGGGGTACAGCGGGTTGAACAGCGACTGCCAGTCGGAGAACGTCTTCTTGAAGGTGACCACGGCCTGCTGGGCGTTCTCGCCCATCTCGACCTTCTCGATGTCGGAGTAGCCCGTGCTCGAGGAGACCTGGTACTCGGTGTTGCTGCCGTTGAGCGCCGTGAACTGGGCTTGGATGTCCTCCCAGTCCAGTGCTCGCCCGTCGTTCCACTTGGCGTCCGGGTTGATCGTGTACGTGACCACCTGGGGGCTGTCGGACGTGAGCTCGACGTTGGTGAAGTAGTCCTTGTAGACGGTGAGCGAGCCGTCGCCGGCGGCGACGAACGGCCGCGGGAACATCGACAGGATGATGTCGGAGTTGTCCAGCAGCGTGCCGTCCAGCTCGTTGTAGTTGTAGTTGGGCGGGACCTCGCCGATGGCCCACCGGAAGTCGCCGCCGGACTGCAGGCTGTCGACGGGCTGGGCGTTGATGTCCTGGACGCCCTTGTCCTGGATCTCCTGGCCGGTGCCTGCGTTGTTGCTGCTGCTGCCGCCGCTGCACGCGCTGGCGAGCAGCGCGACGACGGTGAGCGGGGCGACGAGGCGCCACGCGGATCGGGTTCTGCTCACTCGAGCTCCTCCGTGAGGTTGGGGTGTTCGGCACGACGGAACAGCACCGCTGCGGTGCTGCGATGGAGGCGACCCTACGTCACCCGATCATGGGATCGCATCACGAGCAGGTCACGATCGTGAGCCAGGCAAAGCACCGGATCACGTTGTCGCGCAGCGTGAACCGTCTCTCCACAGTAGAGCCGGTGGAGAGCCTGCACGGCGCGGGCGGGCGGTCAGATGACCTGCCTCGCGGCGGCGAAGTGGCAGGCCACATCGTGGTCGTCGGCCTTGGACTCCCGCAGCGGCTCCACGTCGGTGCAGCGCTGCTGCTCGTCGTCGGTGAGGGTCAAGAACTTCGGGCACCGGGTGCGGAAGCGGCAGCCCGAGGGCGGGTTCGACGGGCTGGGCAGGTCACCGCTGAGCAGGATCCGGTCCCGGGAGCGCTCGCGCGGGGGGTCGGGCAGGGGGATGGCCGAGAGCAACGCCTGGGTGTACGGGTGCTGCGGCGAGGCGAACACCGTCTCCACGTCGCCGATCTCCACCACCTTGCCCAGGTACATGACCGCCACCCGGTCGGCGATGTGGCGCACCACCGACAGGTCGTGGGCCACGAAGAGGTAGGAGAGGTTGAGCTTGGCCTTGAGGTCGTCGAGCAGGTTGATCACGCCGGCCTGGATGGAGACGTCCAGCGCGGAGACCGGCTCGTCGAGCACCACCAGCTTGGGGTCGAGCGCGAGCGCACGCGCGATGCCGACCCGCTGGCGCTGGCCGCCGGAGAACTCGTTGGGGTAGCGGGCACCCTGCTCGCGCCGCATCCCCACCAGCTCCAGCAGCTCGGGCACCCGGGTGCGGATCTTCTCCGGGTCCACGCCGTGGATCTTCATCGGCTCGGCGATGATGTCGCTGATCGGCAGCCGCGGGTCGAGCGAGGCCATCGGGTCCTGGAACACGACCGCCACGTCACGGCGCGTCGAGTAGCGCTCCTTGCGGCTCAGCTCGCCCACCTGCCGGCCCAGCACCTCGATGGAGCCCGACTCCGGCGGCACCAGGTCGAGGATCTGCAGCAGGGTCGTGGACTTGCCGCAGCCCGACTCGCCGACCACGCCCAGGGTCTCGCCCTCGCGCAGGTCGAAGCTGACCCCGTCGACGGCGTGCACGCTGCCCACGCGGCGGCGTCGGACCACGCCCTTGCTCACCGCGAAGGTCTTCACCAGCTCGGTCACCCGCAGCACCTCGGTGCGCTCGTCACGGGGGACCTCCGAGAGCGGGGAGCCCTCCAGCGCCGTGACGTCGAAGACCGCCGCGGCGTCGGTGCCCACGTCGATGAGCTCGTCGGAGCGGATGCAGGCCGCGCTGTGGTGGTCGGCGACCTCGCGCAGCGCGGGCTCGTCGGCCCGGCACTCGTCGATGGCCAGCGGGCACCGGGGGGCGAAGGGGCAGCCCGGGGCGAGGTTCACCATCACCGGCGGGTTGCCCTCGATCGGCACCAGCGGCTGCTTGGGTCCGGCGTCGAGCTTGGGCACCGAGCCCAGCAGGCCCAGGGTGTACGGCATGCGGGGGTGGGCGTAGAGCTCGTCCACCGGCGCGGTCTCCACCGCGCGCCCGGCGTACATCACCATCACGCGGTCGGCGAAGCCGGCGACCACACCGAGATCGTGGGTGATCATCACGATCCCGGCGCCGGTGACCTCCTGGGCCTTCTTCAGCGCCTCCAGCACCTGGGCCTGCACGGTCACGTCGAGGGCCGTGGTGGGCTCGTCGGCGATGATGAGGTCGGGGTCGTTCGCGATCGCGATCGCGATCACCACGCGCTGGCGCATCCCGCCGGAGAACTCGTGGGGGAACGAGGTGGAGCGCTCGCCGGCGTTGGGGATGCCCACCAGGTCCAGCAGCTCGATCGCCTGCGCCGCCGCCGCCTTCTTCGACATCTTCCCGTGCACCAGCAGGGCCTCGGCGACCTGGTCGCCGACGGTGTACACCGGCGTGAGCGCGGAGAGCGGGTCCTGGAAGACCATGGCGATGTTCTTGCCGCGGACCTTGGACATCTCCTTGTCGCCCAGGCCGAGCAGCTCGCGGCCCCGGTAGCGCACGGAGCCGGTCACCCGCGCCTGCGGGGGCAGCAGCCCCATCACGGCCATCGACGAGACGGACTTGCCGGAGCCGGACTCGCCCACGATCGCGAGCACCTCGCCCGGGCTCACGGTGTAGCTGATGCCGCGGACGGCGGTGACGCGACCCTCCTCGGCCGGGAAGCTCACGGCCAGGTCGATGACCTCCAGCACGGGGGCGTCCGGGTCTCGCTGGCCGCCGGTGTCGCCGCCCTGTGCGTGGGTGCGGGGGTCCTGCACGGTGGTCACTTGGCACGACCCTTCTGGGCGTTGGGGTCCAGCGCGTCCCGCAGGCCGTCGCCGGCGAAGTTCGCGGCGAGGACGGTGAGCACGAGGAAGCCGAGGGCGAAGGCGAACAGCCACGGGTAGGTGAGTGCCGAGCCCGTGCCGTCGGCGATGAGGGTGCCCAGCGACACGTCCGGGCGCTGCACGCCGAAGCCGAAGAAGCTCAGCGAGGTCTCGCTGATGATCGCGATGCCCACGGTGAGGGTGCCGTCGATGATGAGCAGCGAGGCCATGTTGGGCAGGATGTGGCTGACGATGATCTTGCGGGCCGGGGCGCCCATGTACCGGGCGGCCAGCACGAACTCCCGCTCCTTGAGGCTCAGCGTCAGCCCGCGCACGATGCGGGAGGTGATGAGCCACTGGAACGCCACCAGCAGGACGACGAGGAACAGCCACGACTTGCCCTGCAGTGCCGGGCTGACGATGGCGATGATGAGGAAGCTGGGCAGCACCAGCAGCAGGTCGACGATCCACATGAGGGTCTTGTCGGTCCAGCCGCCGAAGTAGCCGGCCATCGAGCCGACCAGGGCGGCGATGCTCGTGGAGCCCAGCGCCACCAGCAGGCCGATGGTGAGCGACTTCTGCAGCCCGCGCAGGGTCAGTGCGAGCACGTCCTGGCCGATCTGCGTGGTGCCGAACCAGTGCTCGGGCGACGGTGGTGAGAGCAGGGCCGTGTAGTCGATGTAGGTGTAGTCGAACGGGATGACGTACGGACCGAGGAAGGCGAGCGCGTACAGCAGGACCAGGGTGGTCACCCCGCCCATGGCCAGCTTGCTGCGCAGGAACCGGCGCCGGACCAGCTGTCCCCGGGTCAGGGCGACGTAGTCCTGCTCCTCGGCCACCGGGGTCGGGTTCACGTCCATCCGGCCGCCGGCGGTGCCCGCGGTGCGGTGCTCGTCGTCCCCGGAGCCAGAACCGGAACCACTGTCGCGGGCCCCCTGGGGGCGGGTGGGTGCAGCCATGGTCGGACCCTTCCTCAGCCGACCCGCACGCGCGGGTCGAGGGCGGCGTACAGGATGTCGGAGAGGAAGCCCGAGACCAGGATCGCGACGCCGGTGAACATGGTGACGGTGGCGGTGATGTTGGTGTCCTGCGTCCGGATGCCCCGGACCAGCCAGTCGCCCATGCCCTGCCAGCCGAAGATGGTCTCGGTGAAGGTGGCGCCGACGACGAGGGTGCCGAAGCCGAACGCGAACAGCGTGGCCATCGGGATGAGCGCGGTGCGCAGGCCGTGCTTGAACAGCGCCTTGCGCCGGGTGAGGCCCTTGGACTGGGCGGTGCGCAGGAAGTCGCTGCCGAGCACGTCGAGCATGGTGCTGCGCTGGTAGCGGCTGTAGTAGGCGATCTGGATCATGGCCAGCGACAGCGTGGGCAGCACGAGGTGCTGCAGCCGGTCGACGACCTGGGCGAAGAAGCCGCCGGTGAACCCGAACGACGCCTCACCGGTGTAGAGGAAGATCTGCTTGCCGGTCGCGTCGTTGAGCAGCACGGCGCCGTACTTCAGCAGGATGGCGATCGCGAACACCGGGGCGCTCAGGATGAGGAACGAGAACAGCGTGGCGAGGTAGTCGCTCAGCTTGTACTGCCGGATGGCCGCCGCCACCCCGACGACGACGCCGATGATCGTGCCGACGATGGAGCCGATGAGCAGCAGCCGCAGGCTCACGCCGATGCGGCGGCCGAGCTCGCTGGTGATCGGCTGGTCGGTCACGGTCTGGCCGAAGTCGCCGTGCAGCACCACGTCGCCCAGCCACGCCACGTAGCGGACCGGCGCCGGGTCGCCCAGGCGCAGCTCGGCCGCCTTGGCGTCCAGGGTCGCCTGGGGCGGACGCGGGCTGCGCTGCTCCAGCGAGGCCAGCGGGTTGAACGACAGCGAGGCGAGCTGGAAGGCGAGGAACGTGGCCACGATGAGCAGCACCACGTAGTTCACGAGCCGCTTGAGCAGGAAGCCGGTCACACCCACCTCATTCTGTTCCGACCGGGGGCGGGCCTCGTGGGTCCGGTCCCGGGGATCTGGACCCACCGTTCCGGTGCGCCCGGACGATGACGATGCCCCACCGTTGTTCCGGGAGTGTGAACTGGGTCGCACTCCGCGTCACGAGGATGACACATCATTGTGCGTCCGAACGATCGAGGCGCGCCGGGGCGCACACCTCCCTCCGACCGGCTCCGTGCCCGACCCCCGACCCGACCCCGTGCCCGGTCCCGGCGGTCGGGGTGGCACCGTGTCCGCCGTGCCCGCCGCCGGAGTCAACCCGACCGCCGCGGCCCTGCTCGGCCTGCTGCGCGACGGGCCTGCGACCGGAGGTGACCTCGTCCACGCGGCCCAGCTGCGCCACGGCGGGTACTTCAGCCTCACCCGCAGCCAGGTGTACCGCGAGCTGCCGGTCCTGCTCGAGCGGGGCCTGGTGCGCCTGGGGCGTCGCGGCGTGCGGGCGAGCCAGCAGTACACCGTCTCCGCGGCCGGGCGCCGCGCGTTCGCGGCCTGGCTGGCCCAGGGGGCGGGCTCCGGTGCCGCCGACGGGGTGCGCAGCGTGCTGCTGCTGCGCCTGGCCCACGCCGAGACGCTGACCGAGCCCGACCGCCGCGCGCTGTGCTCCCGTGCCGCCGCCACCCTGGCCGATGAGCTGGTCACCGCCCGGTCCGCGGTCCGCGAGGCCGAGGGGGTGGGCCCGCGGGCGGCGGCGGAGGTGGCCGTGGCCCACCTGCGGGCGCTGGCGCGGGCCGTCGAGAAGGTGGCGGCCACCGCAGCCTGAGGGTGCGGGCGCTCCCGGGCCGGTAACCTCCGGGCCCGTGCACCCCGACGTCACCGCCGATCTCGCCGAGCTCGACACCACGATGCGCACGGTCGAGGCCGTGATCGACGTCGACGAGCTCGCGCGCCGGGTCGACGAGCTGGAGCAGCAGGCGGCCTCACCCGACCTGTGGGACGACCAGGAGCAGGCCCAGCAGGTCACCAGCCAGCTCGCGCACTCCACCGCCGACCTGCGCCGGGTGCGGGGGCTGCGCCAGCGCCTGGACGACCTCCCGCTGCTCTACGAGCTGGCCGAGGGGGAGGAGGGGGCCGAGGCGGAGTCCGCCACCGCCGACGCCGACGGGGAGCGGGCGGCGCTCCGCGTCGACGTGGCCGCGATGGAGGTCCGCACCCTGCTCAACGGCGAGTTCGACGAGCGCGACGCGCTGGTCACCATCCGCTCCGAGGCCGGCGGGGTGGACGCGGCCGACTTCGCGGAGATGCTGCTGCGGATGTACCTGCGCTGGGCCGAGCGCCACGGCTACCCCACCGAGGTCTACGACACCTCCTACGCCGAGGAGGCCGGGCTCAAGAGCGCGACCTTCGCGGTGAAGGCGCCCTACGCCTACGGGACCCTCTCGGTGGAGATGGGCACCCACCGGCTGGTCCGCATCAGCCCGTTCGACAACCAGGGTCGGCGCCAGACGTCGTTCGCCGGGGTGGAGGTGCTGCCGGTGGTGGAGACCACCGACCACATCGACGTCGACGAGAACGACCTGCGCGTCGACGTGTACCGCTCGTCGGGCCCCGGTGGTCAGAGCGTCAACACGACCGACTCCGCGGTCCGGCTGACCCACGTGCCCACCGGCATCGTGGTGACCTGCCAGAACGAGAAGAGCCAGCTGCAGAACAAGGTGGCGGCGATGAAGGTGCTGCAGGCCAAGCTGCTGGAGGTCAAGCGGCGCGAGGAGCGGGCGGCGATGGACGCCCTCAAGGGCGACGGCGGCAGCTCCTGGGGCAACCAGATGCGCTCCTACGTGCTGCACCCGTACCAGATGGTGAAGGACCTGCGCACCGAGCACGAGGTCGGTGACCCCTCCCGGGTCCTCGACGGCGACCTCGACGGCTTCCTCGAGGCGGGCATCCGCTGGCGCCGCCAGGACGGGGCGGAGTAGCCCCCCGCTGCAGCCCCCGGGAACGCGGTCCCGGGAGCGCGGTGTGCAGCGCGGTACAGTCAACCCCTGTGATCAGCCTCGAGAACGTCTCCAAGTCGTACAAGACGTCCACCCGTCCCGCGCTGGACGGCGTGAGCGTGGCGGTCGACAAGGGGGAGTTCGTGTTCCTGATCGGGGCGTCGGGCTCCGGCAAGTCGACCTTCCTGAACCTGCTGCTCCGCGAGGAGACCCCCACCTCGGGTGACGTCCACGTGGCCAGCTACCACGTGAACAAGATGCGGGCGCGCTCGGTGCCCAAGCTCCGCCAGCGGGTCGGCTGCGTGTTCCAGGACTTCCGCCTGCTGCAGCAGAAGAGCGTCGCCGACAACATCGCCTTCGCCCTCGAGGTCATCGGCAAGCCGCGCAGCACCATCAAGAAGGTCGTCCCCGAGGTGCTCGACCTCGTCGGGCTCTCCGGCAAGGCCGAGCGGCTGCCCACCGAGCTCTCCGGTGGCGAGCAGCAGCGGGTCGCGATCGCCCGTGCGTTCGTGAACCGGCCGCTGCTGCTGCTGGCCGACGAGCCCACCGGCAACCTCGACCCCGACACCAGCCAGGACATCATGCTGCTGCTGGAGCGGATCAACCGCACCGGCACCACGGTGCTCATGGCCACCCACGACAACCACATCGTCGACTCGATGCGCCGCCGCGTCGTCGAGCTCAACCTCGGCAAGGTCGTGCGCGACGAGGCCCGGGGCGTCTACGGGGTGGGGCGCTAGCTCCCGCCCGCCCCCGCCCACACCACCGGCGAGCCCCCGCCGCCAGGCGGGTCCCGTCCCACCCGGAGGACTTCGAAACCCATGCGTGCCAGCTTCGTGCTCAGCGAGGTCATCACCGGCCTGCGCCGGAACATCACCATGACCATCGCGATGATCATCACCACGGCCATCTCCCTCGGCCTGCTCGGTGGTGGCCTGCTCGTGGTCCAGATGACGAACAAGACCGAGCAGATCTACTTCGACCGCGTCGAGGTGGCGGTCTACCTCACCAACGACATCTCCACCAACGACGTCGGCTGCACCGAGGCCATCTGCTCGACGCTGCAGACCGAGCTCCAGAACACCCCGGGCGTGGAGTCGGTGAGCTACGAGAGCCGTGACGACGCCTACGCGCGCTTCAAGGAGGTCTTCGCCAACCAGCCCGAGCTGGTGCAGCTGGCCCGCCCGGAGGCCCTGCCCGCGTCGTTCCGGGTGAAGCTGAGCGACCCGACGCGCTTCAAGATCATCAACCAGGACTTCGGCACCAAGCCGGGCGTCGACAAGGTCGTCGACCAGGCGGACCTGGTGCAGCGGCTGTTCTCCGTGCTGGGCGGCGTGCGCAACGCGGCCTTCGCCATCGCCGTGCTGCAGGCCTTCGCGGCCCTGCTGCTGATCTCCAACATGATCCAGGTGGCCGCCTACACCCGGCGCACGGAGGTCGGGATCATGCGGCTGGTCGGGGCCACCCGCTGGTACACCCAGCTGCCGTTCCTGCTGGAGGCGGTGGTCGCCGGCGTGATCGGCTCGGGGCTGGCCATCGGCGGCCTCGTCGTGGCCAAGACCGCGTTCCTCGACGACGTGCTCCGCGACCTGTACCAGTCCAACATCATCGGCCAGGTCACCACGAGCGACGTGCTGCTGGTCTCGCCGGTGCTGGCCGTCGTCGGGGTGGGGCTGGCGGCGGTCACCGCGTACGTCACGCTGCGTCTGTACGTCCGCCAGTAGCAGGGGAGGAGCCACCATGCGGGACAAGGGCCGCAAGGCCGTCGCGACCAACCGCAAGGCGCGGCACAACTACACCATCCTCGACGTCTACGAGGCGGGGATGGTGCTGGTGGGCACCGAGGTCAAGAGCCTGCGCGACGGCAAGGTCTCGATCGTCGACGCCTTCGCCACGGTCGACAACGGCGAGGTGTGGCTGCGCGGGCTGCACATCCCGGAGTACACCCAGGGCAGCTGGACCAACCACGCCCCCCGGCGGACCCGCAAGCTGCTGCTGCACGCCAGCGAGATCGAGCGCCTCATCGGCAAGACCCGCGAGGGCAGCCTCACGCTGGTGCCGCTCTCGCTGTACTTCCAGAACGGCTACGTCAAGGTCGAGCTGGGCCTGGGCAAGGGCAAGCAGGCCCACGACAAGCGCCAGGACCTCGCGCGGCGCGACACCGAGCGCGAGGTGACCCGCGAGCTGGGTCGCCGGGTCAAGGGCATGCGGGGGTGAGCTCGGGGCACCTCGAGGCCGGGCCGGCGGACGACGCGGCCGTGGCCGGGTGGGTCCGCGACCTGGGCGTCCCCGGGCTCGTCGACCTGCACACCCACTTCCTGCCCGAGCGGGTCATGGCCAAGGTGTGGGACTACTTCGCCCACGCCGGGGAGCACTACGGGACCGAGTGGCCCGTGCGCTACCGCCTGCCCGAGCCCGAGCGCCTCGCGGTGCTGCGCGAGGTGGGAGTGGTGACGTTCGCGCCCCTGGTCTACCCGCACAAGCCGGGCATGGCCGCGTGGCTGACCGAGTGGGCGCTCGAGTTCGGTGCGCGCACGCCCGGCGCCGTCCCCACCGCCACCCTGTTCGCCGAGCCCGGGGTGACCGACTACCTCGGAGCTGCGCTCACCGCCGGGGCGCGGGTGGTCAAGGTGCACGTCCAGGTCGGGGGGTTCGACCCGCGGGATCCCGTGCTGGACGCCGCCTGGGGGTTGCTCGCCGACGCCGGCGTGCCGGTGGTGGTGCACTGCGGCCACGGCCCGATCCCCGGTGCCTTCACCGGGCTCGACGTGTTCGGCGAGGTCCTCACCCGCCACCCCCGCCTGACCGCGGTGCTGGCCCACGCCGGGATGCCCGAGTACGACCGGGCACTGGAGCTGGTGGCGCGGTTCGAGCGGGTGCACCTGGACACCACCATGGTGGGGACCCCGTTCACCGAGCAGATCTGCCCGCTGCCCGCCGACTGGGCCGCACGGCTGGTCGACGTGAGCGACCGGGTGGTGCTGGGCACCGACTTCCCCAACATCCCCTACGAGTACGCCGCGCAGCTCCGCGCGATCGCCAGCTGGGCCGCGGCCGACGACCGTCTGGGGAGCGCGTTCCTGCGTTCGGTCCTGCACGAGGCGCCGACCCGGCTGCTCGCCGGGTGAGCGCCCTGCTGCTGGCGCTGCTGGCGGCGGCCGGGTACGGGGTGAGCGACTTCGTGGGTGGGGTGGCGGCACGGCGAGTGGCCGCCCTGCGCGTGGTGCTGGTCAGCTACCCGCTGTCGGTGCTGGTCGTCGCCGTCCTGGCGCCGTTCGTGGGCGGGACGGTGAGCGCGTCGTCACTGGTGTGGGGCCTGGCGGCCGGGGCGGTGGCCGGGCTGGCCGTCTGGTGGTTCTACCTGGCACTGGCCGCGGGACCGATGAGCGTGGTCTCCCCGATGACCGCGGTGCTGGTGGCCGGGCTGCCGCTGCTCGCCGGGGTGGCGATGGGGGAGCGGCCGGGGCCGTGGGCCCTGGGCGGCGCGGTGCTGGCCGTGCTCGCGGTGCTGCTGGTCAGCCGGGAGGAGGCGGAGAGCACCGCGTTCACCCGGCGGGTCGCGCTGCTCACCGTGGGCTCGGGCGTGGCCTTCGCCGCCTACTTCGTGCTCCTGGACCGGGTGGACACCGGGACCGGGCTGTGGCCGCTGCTGGCCTCGCGGGTCGGGGCCACGATCGTCGTCCTGGCCGCCGCGGTGGCCCTGGGCCAGCGCCGTCCCCCCGGCGGGGTGGCCCTGCGCCTCGCCCTGCTCGCCGGGGTGCTCGACGTCGTCGCCAACACCGCCTTCCTCTACGCGGTGCAGGGCGGGCTGCTCTCGCTGGTCGCCGTCATCACCGCGCTCTACCCGGCCGCCACGGTCGCGCTGGCCGCGGTGCTGCTGGGGGAGCGGACCCGACGCGTGCAGCAAGCGGGCATGGCGCTGGCCGCCGCCGCGGTGGCCCTCATCGCGGTGGCCGGCTGAGCCGTGGCCGCAACCGGGATGAACCCGGGGCCGGCGCGGGTTACAGTGGTCGTCCCGGGAGCAAGCGCCGGGAGCGCACGGGGGTGATCGGTTTCGACTCCGTACGTTGATCCAGGGGAAGCGTGCTGGTGCAGGCAGGAGACCACCACAAGCGTCACTGCAAACATATAAGCGCCGACTCCAGTCAGCGCGAGTTCGCCCTCGCCGCCTGAGCGAGTAGCGACTCTGTCAGACCGGGTGTGCCCTCGCCCCGGACCCTGGCATCGACTAGAGGGCTCTTACCCAGCGGGTCGGCCGCGGACCCGCTGGGGACACCAAACAGCGGCTGGGACCGTCATCCTGACTCGTCGG
>JBBSUN010000061.1:0-16880 GCA_038234335.1 Mycobacteriales bacterium | reverse complement strand
GGCCAGCAGCGAGCAGCCGATGCCGATGGCAGCGACCGGGCCGAGGCCCCGGTTGGAGTTGAGGTCGGAGAACAACAGGCACAGCACGCCGAGGATGACGGTGCCGCCCGAGGCCACGATCGGCTCCACCGTCGCCCGCCAGGCCTGCCACAGGGCGTCAAACTTGTCGGGGGTGTCCCGCAGCTGTTCCCGGAAGCGGGACACCAGCAGCAGCGCGTAGTCCGTGGCCGCGCCGAACACGAGGATGAACAGGATCCCTTGACTCTGCCCGTTGAGGACCAGCACGTTGTTGTCGGCGAGCAGGTAGATCACCAGGCTCGCGAGCCCGAGCGCGAACACCGCCGAGAGGACCACGAGCAAGGGCAGGAGTGGGCTGCGGTAGACCACGACGAGGATGACGATGACCACGAGTCCCGCCACCAGGAGCAGGATCCCGTCGATCCCGCCGAACGCCGCCGTGAGGTCGGCGATCTGACCGCCCGGTCCGCCCACCAGCACCGAGAGGCCCTCCGGGGTTGCGCTCGCCAGGTCGTCGCGCAGGTTCTTGACCGTCACCCCCGGGTCGACCGCGCCGTTGACGGACACGATCACCTCCAACGCCCTTCCGTCCTTCGACGGGATCACCGGACTGGCTGCGCCACCGAAACCCCTCGTGCCCTCGAGTGAACCGGTGACCTGGGCGAGGAACGCCCGGTCGGCCTGCGTGATCCCCTCGGAACGCTCGGCGATGACCACGGCGGGAATGTTGTCCGTGCTGGAGAACTGCTTCTGCAGCTTTGCCACCTGGGTGGCCTCGGCCGACGCGGGCAGGAACGAGGCGCTGTCGTTGGACTGGACCTCGCCCAGCTTGCCCGCGAACGGTCCACCGAAGCTGCCGACCCCCAACCACACGACGATGAGCAGGGCGGGCAGGATCCAGTGCAGCCGCCGGTGGGAGAACAGGCTCATGACGGGCTCCGGTGGTTGGGCGTGGACGGACGTGGGACGCACAGGTGGGACTGACACGATGCTGGTGAACTAGATTCAGTGCCAGGACATGATGTTCAGCATGCTGAGCAAGCGCAAGTCGGAGGGGTTCCAGGTGGTCGAGGACGTGCACGACTGGCCGACGGGTCGGCTCCTGTCCGCGGCGGCGCGCGCGGTCGAACGATCCTGGGAGGGGCTGCTGCGCGAGCACGGCCTCACCCACGCCGGTCTCATCGGTCTGCACTGCCTGGGCGCCGGGGCTCTCCCGCAGCGCCGGCTCGCCCAGGCCTGCCGCGTGACCGACCAGACGATGAGCCGCACCGTGGAGAAGCTGGTCCGCGGTGGCTTCGTCGAGCGCAGCACCGACTCCGCCGACGAGCGGCGGGTGGTGGTCACCACGACCGCCGCCGGCCGGGCCGTGCACGCCCAGGTCGTGGCGGCCGAGCACTCCGACGCCGTGCTCACCTCCGTCGTGTCCGACCCGACCGCGCTGCGCCGGGCGCTGGTCGAGATCCTGCGGGCGTGAGGATGCACGAGCTCCCTGCCCCGCTGCGGGCTGCCCTCGCTGCCACCTCGACCCGTCATCCGGGGCCCGCACTGCAGGAGACCACGGCCCGGCTGGTGCAGCGATACCAGCTCGGCACCCCTGCCGAGGCGCCCCTGCTGACCTGCGACCTCGACGCCGCGGCCTACGCCACCTACCGGATGCCCGCGACGTACGCCGCGGTCCGCGCGGTGCTCGGTGAGGCCGCACGGCTCGCGCCGTCGCTGGCGCCGACCTCGCACCTGGACGTCGGCGGTGGGACGGGTTCGGCGGTGTGGGCGGCGGCCCAGGTGTGGCCGTCGCTGGAGCGGCACGAGGTGACCGAGCAGGTGCCCGCGGTGCTGCGCCTGGGCGCCGAGCTGGCGTCGACGGGGCCCGCCTCGGTCGCGTCGACGACGTGGACCGCGGCCGAGGTGGGCAACACCGACCTCCCGACGGCCGACCTCGTCACCGCGTCCTACCTGCTGGGCGAGCTGGCCCCGGGGGTCCGCGCGCGGCTGGTCGAGCGGCTCGTGGCCGCGGCGGCGCAGGTGCTGGTCCTCGTGGAGCCCGGGTCGGTGGCCGGGCACGAGCGGGTGCTCGCGGCGCGGGTGCAGGTGCTGGGCGCCGGGTGGCACGTGCTCGCTCCCTGCCCGCACGCCGACGCCTGCCCCATGGTGGGCACGAAGGACTGGTGCCACTTCGCCGAGCGGCTGGAGCGCAGCGTGGAGCACCGCCGCGCCAAGGGGGCCACCCTGGGCTTCGAGGACGAGAAGTACGCCTACCTCGTGGCGGTGCGCGAGCCCGCCCGGCCCGCCGACGCCCGGGTGGTGCGCCACCCCCGGATCCGCAAGGGCCTCGTCGAGCTCGAGCTGTGCACTCGCGACGACGGGCTGCGCACCGAGATCGTGAGCAAGCGGCACGGACCGGTGTACCGCGCGGCCCGGGACCTGGCCTGGGGCGACGCCTGGGATCCGGCGCCGTCCGCCTGAACCGGTCGGACGCCCCGATCTGCGCACCTTCCGGGGTCGAGGTGACCCGGGAGCCCCTGAAAAGTGCGCAGATCGGGCTCAGCCGGCGCGGCGGCGGGTCCGCACGTAGTCCCCGACCACCGCAGCGCCCAGCCCGTCCAGGTCCGGCGCCACCACCCGGCCCCCGACGCGGCGGGCCAGGTCGTCCACCACCCGCTCCAGCCGCGGCTCGTCACCGAGGCGGAAGATCGTCACCTGCGCGCCGAGGCGGGCGATCGCATCGAGCTCGCGGACGGTGAGGCCCAGGGTCTCCGGGCGCGGCGGGTAGTCGAACACGGCGTGCCCGTCGGGCTCCAGGTGCGCGGTCGGCTCCCCGTCGGTCACCACCAGCACCACCGGCTGGGTCCCGGGGTGGCGGCGCAGGTGTCGCCCGGCCAGCAGCAGCGCGTGGTGCAGGTTCGTGCCCTGCTCGTACGCGCCGTCCAGGGAGATCAGCTCCTCCTGCGTCAGCGTCTGGGCGTGGCGGCCGAACCCGATGAGCGTCAGCGCGTCCCCACGGAAGCGGGTGCTCACGAGCTGGTGCAGCGCCAGCGCCGTCCGCTTCATCGGCAGCCAGCGCCCCTCGGCCACCATCGACCACGAGGTGTCCACCAGCAGGGCGACGCTGGCCCGGCTGCGCTGCTCGGTCTCCACCACCTCCACGTCGTCGACCTGCATCCGCAGCGGGCCGCCGCTCCCTGCCGGGCCTGCCCCTGACGACCTCAGCACCGCGTTGTTCAGGGTGCGGGGCACGTCCCAGGGCTCGGAGTCGCCGAACTCCCACGCGCGGCTGGCCCCGGTGGGCTCCCCCGCGGCCCCGGCCCGGCGAGTCTCGCGCGCACCCGTCCGGGAGCTGATCTGCTCGGCCACGTCGCGCAGCGCCGACTCCCCGAGGCGGCGCATGGCCTTCGGGGAGAGCCGCCACGTTCCGTCCGGGGCGCGGTCGAGGTAACCCTGCCGGGCCAGCTCCCGCTCCAGCTCGGTGAGCGCGCGGGCGTCCACGGCGGACTGCGGTCCGAGCTGGCGCTCGAGCGCGTCGAGGTCCACGTCCTCCATCCGCGCGCCGGGGTAGGCCTGGCTGAGCTGCTCGACGAGCTGGTCGAGCTCGCCGAGGTCCGCCATCGCCTGCGTGGCCTCCCCCACGCCCATCCCGTTGCGGCCGCGGAAGTCCTCCCCGCCGGCCCAGTCCTCGCCCGGGCGCGCGGCCTGCAGCATCCCGTCGAGCTCGGCGAGCTGCTCCGCGAGCTCCGGGGAGCCGAAGGCCTGCTGGGCCAGCGCGTCCAGCTCGGCCCGCTGCTCCGGGGTCATCGAGTTCCGCATCCGCTGCGCCGCCGCCGCCCGCTGGGCCAGGGAGTCCATCAGCTCCTCGACGGTGGACGGCTGCTCGGGGAAGAACTCGCCGTGCTCGGCCAGGAACTGCTCGAGCTGCTCCTGGACGTCGGCCGGGTCCTCACCGCGGGCGTGTGCGGCGAGCAGGGAGTTGAGGTCCTTCAGCATGTCGGTGATGCGCTCGCGGTCGGCGTCGGTGGCGCCCTCCATGGCCTGCTTCATGCCCTGGAAGCGCTCCTCGAGCATCTCCCGACCCATCAGGTCGGCGATCTTGTCGTAGCTCGCCTTGGCCTCGGGGCTGCGCCAGGAGTACTCGGCGAGCTCCCGGACGGCCTCCGAGACGGACGGGCTCCGCTGCTCCAGCTGCATCTCGGCGAAGCGGGCGTCGTCGTCCAGGGCCCGGGCGAGCTCCTTGCGCTCGGCGAGGACCGCCTCGTCCAGCAGCGCCCGGACCTCCTGCAGGGTGCCGTCGAGGTTGTTCTTCTTCAGCAGCTCCCGCCGGCGCTTGTTGGCCTTCGCCGCCAGCTGGTCGAGGCCGCGCTGGCCCTCGGTGCCGCGGCGCAGCAGCTCCCGCAGCGCCGAGCGCGGCGAGGTGCCCCCCATGACGTCCTCGCCGATCGCGTCCAGCGCGGAGCGCAGGTCGACCGGCGCGGCGAGCGGGTCGGGGCCGCCGTGGAACGCCCCGTAGGCGTAGCGACGCCTCATGCCGAACCTCCCACTGCTGAGCCCCTCACTTCGAGTAGACGGTGTTGCCGGCGTCGTCGTCGTCCTTGGCGATCCGGCGGGCCAGGTAGAGCCCCTCCAGCGCCAGCTCGGCGGCGGCCGCCTGCTCACCGGGGGTGTCGGCCTCCAGGCGGGCGTGCACGCTGTCCCACGCCGGGGTCGCCGGCAGCGACGCCAGCAGGTCGGCCGCGGTGATGGTGTCCCCGGTGACCACGGCGGCCCCGCCCTCGACGGCGGCGACGATGGCCGCGAGGTCGACCCCACCGAGGTGGGCCCGGGCGGTGTCGGCGGTGGCCCGGCGCAGGAGGTGCTCCAGGACCTCCTGCTCACGACCCTCCTCGCCCGACTCGAACTCGAGCTTGCCGCGGAGCACGTCGACGATCGTGGCGAGGTCGACGATGCGGGCCACCGCGGTCTCCTCCCCCAGCACCGCCGAGCGACGCAGGGCCGCGGCGGCCACGGTCTCGGCGGCGGCGACGGAGAACCGGGCGGAGACGCCGGAGCGCTGGTCGACCGAGGACGACTCGCGCAGCAGGCGGGTGAAGCGGGCGACGATCTCCAGCAGGTGCTCGGGAACGGTGGCGACCAGGTCGGCCTCCTGCTCGACGACCGCGACCTCGTCGTCGAGCTCGAGGGGGTAGTGCGTCCGGACCTCGGCGCCGAAGCGGTCCTTCAGCGGGGTGATGATGCGGCCCCGGTTGGTGTAGTCCTCGGGGTTGGCGCTGGCCACCACGAGCACGTCCAGCGGCAGCCGCACCACGTAGCCGCGGATCTGGATGTCCTTCTCCTCCATCACGTTCAGCAGACCCACCTGGATGCGCTCGGCGAGGTCGGGCAGCTCGTTGATGGTGATGATGCCGCGGTGGCTGCGCGGGACGAGGCCGTAGTGGATGGTCTCCGGGTCACCCAGGCTGCGGCCCTCGGCGACCTTGACCGGATCCACGTCGCCGATGAGGTCGCCGATGGAGGTGTCCGGGGTGGCCAGCTTCTCCGCGTAGCGCTCGCTGCGGTGGCGCCACGAGACCCGCAGCTCGTCGCCGTGCGAGGCCGCCGCGGCCCGCGAGCCCGGGGTGATCGGCTCGTAGGGGTGCTCGCCCAGCTCGGAGCCGGAGATGACGGGCGTCCACTCGTCGAGCAGGCCGACCATGGTGCGCAGCAGCCGGGTCTTGCCCTGCCCGCGCTCGCCGAGCAGGACGATGTCGTGCCCGGCGAGCAGCGCGCGCTCGACCTGCGGCAGCACCGTGTCCTCGAAGCCGACCATCCCCGGCCAGGGGTCCTCCCCCGCGCGGAGGCGGGTCAGCAGGTTGTGGCGGATCTCGTCCTTCACGCTGCGCTGCACGTGGTCGCTCGCGCGCAGAGCACCCACCGTGGCGGGCAGGTCGTCGGGGGCGGAGGTGGTCGGGGACTGCAGGGCACTCGTCACCCCACCAACGCTACGAGCGTGGTGCCGAGCGCGCTACGTGGCCCGGCCGGCGCCGTCCCCCCGGCCCTCGCGCAGCGCCGTCTCGGCCAGCTCGCGCAGCGGTCCCGCGAGCGCGGCGTCGGTCAGCACCACCTCGACGGCCTCGACCTGCACCAGCGCCACCCGGATGCTCCAGGTGAACCCGTCGCGGACGTTCGGCTCCGCCACGTCCTCGGCCTGCCGGACCAGCGACGTCCACCGCCGCCCGGCCTCCTCGTCCGGGTCCTCCACGACCGCCCGGCGGGTGATCCCGGCGAACCCGCCGCTGCGGGTGACCTCGATCCGCCCGGTCACGGCGCGCCCACCCCGACCTGCGCCCACCCCTGCGCCACCGCACCCGCGACGTCGGACCCCGTGCCGTACCTCGTGGTGGCGGCCGTGACGGTCGCCGCCGCGAAGCCGGCGAAGTCGACGTCCGGTGCGAGGGTGCCGCCGGTCATCACGTCGAACCACACCTGTCCGGCCCGCTCCCAGCTGTGCCCGCCCAGCGCCACCGCCGCGAGCTGGAAGGCGTGGTTGGGGATGCCCGAGTTCAGGTGGACCCCGCCGTTGTCGTCGGTGGTCTGCACGTAGCCCGCCATGGTCGCCGGCTGCGGGTCGCGGCCCAGGACGTCGTCGTCGTAGGCGGTGCCCGGGGCCGCCATGTCCCGCAGGGCCCGGCCCTGGACGGCCGGGGTGAACAGGCCCTGACCGATCAGCCAGCTCGCCCTGTCCGCGGTCTGGGCCAGCGCGTGCTGCTCGACGAGCGCGCCGAACACGTCGGACACGCTCTCGTTCAGGGCCCCGGACTGGCCCTGGTAGGCCAGGCCCGCGGTGAGCTGGGTGAAGCCGTGGGTGAGCTCGTGGCCGATGACCGTGACCGAGGCGGTGAAGCGACCGAAGACCTCCCCGTCCCCGTCGCCGAACACCATCTGCTCGCCGTTCCAGAAGGCGTTGTCGTAGGCCGCGCCGTAGTGCACCGTGGCCAGCAGGGGCAGGTTCGCGCCGTCCAGGCCGGCCCGCCCGAACACCTGGCGGTACAAGGCGTCGGTCTCGCCCAGGCCCGCGTACGCCTCGTCCGCGGCCGGGTCCCCGGTGGCCGGACCGTCCTCGGTGCGCACCGTCTGCCCCGGCAGCGTCTCGGTGCCGGCCGCGGTGGCGATGGTACGAGCCAGCCCGTCGGTGCTGCCGTCCGGGCTCGGCGCGCGCGCCCCGCGGTGCGCCCGCATGTCCTCGTCGTGGGCGAGGGTGCGGGCCGCGTGGTCCGCGACCGACGACGCGGAGCGGAGCCCGGGACGCTCACCGGACGCCGCCAGGTGCGCCAGCAGGTAAGGGGGGACGACGGCGCAGGTGTGGCTCATGCCGATCATCGTGCACCCGGGGACCGACAGCTTCCAGGCCCTCAGCGGGGGGTGCAGACGAACGCGGTCACCGGGTGGGGCACGCGCAGGCCAGGTCCGTCGTCGGAGATCAGGTCGAGCTCGGCGAGCACCTCGGCCCGGGCGTCGTCGTCGAGGGTGGCCTGCACGGTGAACCCGAGGAGGGCCGGATCGGCGCCGGCGGCGCCGGTGAGGTCGACGGTGGCGGCCAGCTCGGTCTGCTCGACCGCCACGTCGAGCTGCGCCAGCTCGACGGCGACGGCCTCGCTGAACGACTGGGCGTGGCCGTCGACCACGGGCGCGTGCCGGGCGGCGAGCTGGTTCAGCGCGCCGAGAGGCGCGTGCACCACGAGCAGCTCACCACCGGGGGCGAGCCGGTGCACCGCGTCGCGCAGGGCCACGGCCACGTCACCGACGTAGTACAGCGAGTGGACGAAGGTCACCACGTCGTGGCGCTCCCCGCCCGGCAGCTCCGCGAAGGTGCAGGCATTCCCCGTCACCTGCAGGCACGGGGCCTGCAGGGCCCCCAGCCGCCGCGCGAAGGCGGCCACGCTGGGCGGGTGCGGGTCGACCCCGGTCCAGCGCCGAACCGCACCCGGAGCCGCTGCGGCGCAGGCGCGCTCCGCGACGGGGGCGTCGAGGCTGCCGTCGCCGCAGCCCACCGCCAGCACCGACAGCGCCGGGGCCGCCGACCGGAGCGCCAACCGGGCCTCCAGCCACCGCTGGATGAGCTCACGCTGGTCGGAGCGGGCCTCGAAGAGGCCGTGCCCCCGGGCGTAGGTGTCGCCGTCGAGCTCCCGGGAGACGTGCTGGTCGAGCAGGGCCACCGTGGGCTCCTCGTCGTCGGCCGACGGCAGCGGTTGCCCCGTCGTCGTAGGGTCACCAAGGCAACCACGAGTGCTCCCGGTCCGCCCGGGCGCCGTCGCCGGACCGCCGTCCACGAGCACGATCCACGAGCCGCAGGAGGAACCCCCCACGTGACGTCCGCCCAGGGCACCGCAGATCGCAGCCTCGCCCACTGGAGCGAGGCCGGCCGCGCCGAGATGGAGGCGTTCTACGCCCTGGCGACGGAGGACTACCGCCAGCTCGCGCTCGCCGCGGACTGGCCGGAGCTGTTGCGGGGCAGGAAGACCCTGCTCGACGTCGCTTGCGGCAGCGGCAAGTTCCCCACCGCGCTGCGCACGCACGCCGCTTTGCCGCCACAGCCGTCGCTCGCCTACGACCTGCTCGACCCGTCGGCCTTCTCCGTGGCCGAGGCCAAGGCCGCGCTGGCCGCCCCGTTCACCCCGGGCCGCGAGCTCGTGACCACCCTGCAGGACCTTCCCGAGGACCTGACCTACGACGTCGTGTGGGCCACGCACGCGCTCTACGCGCTGCCGCTGGGCGAGCTGGGCGTGGCCGCCGAGCGCTTCGTCGCGGCGCTGGCGCCGGGTGGTCTGGGCTTCGTGGCCCAGGCCAGCGCCTCCTCGCACTACTTGGCCTTCTACGACGCCTACCGGCTCGGCATCCCCGCCGCCGCCGACGTGGAGCCGTTCACCACCGGCGAGCAGGTGCGCGACGCGCTGGTGGCGGCCGGCGCCGACGTCCGCGAGGAGCGGGTGCACTACACGACCTCGACGACGGAACGGGCGGTGGCGCAGGGCTTCCTGCAGCGCTGCGCGTTCGACGACACGGTGGGCCTCGACGAGATGGAGGCGGCACCGGTGCTGGGTGCGTACCTGGCGCAGTGCGAGCAGGACGGAACCTGGACCTTCGAGCACGAGGCGGTGCTGCTGTGGCTGTAGAGACCAACGACAAGCTTCCCGAGGCCAACCGGGACGGCGGGATCGACGCCCCCTGGGCGGGTGACGACCAGCAGTGGTGGGACTGGTACGTCACCCTGGCCGCGAACCCGGAGGCCGCCGGACCCCTCGTGGACGGGCCGGGCCTGCCCGACGTCCCGGCCGCGACCGACGACGAGGTGGCCGCGTTCCTCGCCCAGCCCTACGCCGTGCCCGACGAGGCCGTGACCGCGTTCCGGGCCAACGCCTTCGTCAAGCTGCCCGAGGTGCTGAGCCCCGCGGTGGTCCGCCGCCTCGCCGAGCGCCTCGCGACGCTGCTCGTCGACGAGCACGGCACCGACACCTCCGGCCGCTTCCTGGCCCTGGAGCAGATGTGGCGCCACGACGAGCTGATGGAGTCCGTCGCCACGTCACCACGCGTCGGCGGGATCGCCGCGCGCCTGCTCGGCGAGGACGCGGTCCGGATCTACCACGACAACGCGCTGAGCAAGGAACCCGCGTGCGGGCGCACCCCCTGGCACCACGACGACGAGCACTTCCCGCTCGACTCCCACCAGGTGCTCACGGCGTGGATGCCGATGTCGGCGATCCCCGCCGAGATGGGTCCGCTGAGCTTCGCCCACGGCACCGAGCTGCGGGAGGTGCTCTCCGACCTGGAGTTCGACAAGGTCGGCACCACCTACGACGTGGCCGTGAGCCAGCGCTTCGGCACCTCCGGGGTCGCGGTCACCGACTCCCCGTACTCCGTGGGCGAGGTCAGCTTCCACTCGTCGCTGTGCTTCCACACCGCCGGGCCGAACCGCACCACCCAGCCCCGACGGGCGCTCGCGACGACCTACTTCGCCGACGGCACCCGCGTGGTCGCTGCCCCGACGATGGTCAGCGGCACGTGGCAGGAGTTCCTGCCCGACACCGAGCCCGGGGCGCTCGCGCAGAGCGCGCTCAACCCCGTCGTCGGCCGGGCCTGACCCGGAGGCCCAGAACGCGCCGTTGGTGTGGATGCGGGGCCCACCGTGTCCGCACATCCGTCGCCCGCTGCGCACATCCTTGGTGGTGTGCGCGGCGGGCACCCGGTGTGCGACGACGGAAAGCGGGCCGCGTGCGGATGCGGGCAGGTGAGGGGCCGCGGGGGTTGTGCCGCCGCCGAACCCCCGTCCTGCCACCGCCGAGCCGATGTCCGCGCACACCCCTCGCGGTGAGCGCAGTCGCGACCCGGCGTGCGGGAAGTCAGCGCTCGATCGTCCCCGGGTGGGTGGGTGTCGACGAGGGGCCGGTCACCGGTGGGACCGGAACCGGACCCGGGGCCGTGCCCGGCGGTGTCCGCACCAGGACCGCGGCGACAACGGCACCCGCCACCAGCAGCCCCGCGGCGATCGACATCGCCACCCGGAAGCCCGGACCGAACACCGAGGCCCGGGTGTAGGCGTCCCCGGTGAGCCCGGACAGCACGGGCAGCGCCGCCACCGCGAGGAGCCCCGCGGTTCGGGCGACCGCGTTGTTGACCCCGGACGCGGTGCCGGCCAGGTGGTCCGGCGCCGCCCCGAGCACGGTCGCGGTGAGCGGGGCGACCAGGATCGAGAGTCCGAGGCCGAACACGACGACCGCGGGGAGCACGTCGGTCCCGTAGGCGGCTCCGGCACCCACCCGGAGCACGAGCAGCAGCCCGACCGCGGCGACCAGCGGACCGAGGGTGAGCGGCAGCCGGGGCCCGGTGCGCTGCGCGACCCGGCCGGCCCGCGCGGAGAGCAGCAGCATGAGCACGGTCACCGGGAGCGCGGCGGCACCGGCTGCGAGCGGTGAGTAGCCGCTGACCACCTGCAGCTGCAGCACGAGCAGGAAGAACACGCTGCTGATGGCCGCGTACACGACCAGGGTCACCAGGTTCGCGGCCACGAACAGCCGGGAGGTGAACAGCTCCAGCGGCACCAGCGGGTGGGCGCTGCGCCGCTCCACGAGCAGGAACACCACCATCACCGCGAGGCCACCGAGCGCCGCGGACCACGAGGCCCCGATCACGCCGTAGGTGATCCCGGCCAGCCCGAGCGCGGCCAGCGCCGCCCCACCCAGGTCCAGCGCGGGCTGCGGACCGGGGTCGCGGCTCTCGGGGACGTGGCGCACCGTCACCCAGGCGACCACCGCGGCGAGCGGCAGGTTGATGAGGAACACCGCGCGCCAGCTGACGTCGGCGACCAGCCACCCCCCGACGAACGGACCCAGGGCCCCGGCCACCCCGCCGAGCCCGGACCACGCGCCGACGGCGGCACCCCGGTCGCGGGGGTCGAAGCTCGCCGAGATCAGGGACAGGCTGCCCGGGGTGAGCAGCGCACCTCCCACCCCCTGCAGGGCCCGCGCGCCCACCAGGACCTCGATGTTCCACGCGAGCCCGCAGAGCAGGGACGCGGACGCGAACCAGACCAGGCCGACGAGGAAGATCCGGCGCCGTCCGTACCGGTCGCCCAGGGAGCCGCCGAGCAGGATGAGCGCCGCCAGCGTGAGGGTGTAGCCGTTCAGGGTCCACTGCAGCCCGGAGAACCCGGCGTCGAGGTCGCGGCCGATGGTCTCCAGGGCGACGTTGACCACGGTGGCGTCGAGGCTGGCCACCCCGGAGCCCAGGATCGTGGCCAGCAGCACCCAGCGGCCGGCGGCCGTCCCCGTCCGCAGCCCCGCCACCAGTCAGGCTCCCGCACCGCGGGGTGCGGTCCGGCGGGCGCTCAGAAGGCGGGCCAGGGGATCATCCGGTCCCCCTGGGGTCCGGGCATGCTCGGGCGGGCCAGGAGACGGCGCACCCGGCGACGGCAGGCGTCGACCTCGCGCAGCGTCAGGTGCTCCTCCAGCGACTCCCCCAGCCCCCCCTCGAGCTCGGCGGCCAGGCGGCTGAGCACCTCGGTGGCCTCGTCGCCCAGCGGCTCCCCCGTCCAGCCCCAGAGCACCGTGCGCAGCTTGTTCTCCGCGTGCAGGCAGATGCCGTGGTCCACCCCGTACACCTGCCCGTCGGTGCCGGCCAGCACGTGTCCGCCCTTGCGGTCGGCGTTGTTGATCACGCAGTCCAGCACCGCCATCCGGCGCAACCGGGCGTCGTCGGCGTGGGCCAGGACCACCACGTCGCCGCCGTAGTCGTGCGCGCGGAGCACCGAGCGCCAGCCCGTGGGCACCGATGCGGGGGCGCACAGGTCGATGAGGTCCAGCGCCTCCTGCTCCAGCTCGGGTTCCACCTCCCCGTCCACCTCGGCGGTGTCCTCCAGCTCGGCCAGCGTCGCCCCGGGGGTGTCCACCCACAGCTGCACCATGCCGGTGCCATAGGGGCCCTGGCGCAGCACCGTCGGCGGGATGACGCCCCACCCGGTGGCCTCGCTGACCAGGTAGGAGCCCACCTCGCGCCCGGCGAGGGTGCCGTCGGGGAAGTCCCACAGCGGCCGCTCGCCCACGACCGGCTTGTAGACGCACGCACCCTGCACCCCGTCGAGCTCGACGGTGCACAGCAGCGTGGCGTTGCTGGCCGAGGTGATGCGTCCGGTCACCTCCAGGGTGCCCGCGCGCAGCAGCTCCAGGGTGCCCGCCAGGTCGCCCACGCCCGGGTCAGTCCTCGTCCGGCTCGACGGCGCTGGGCGAGATGCCCACGCCCCGTCGGTAGCCGTTGGTGCGCACGCACACGTGCCCGGCCGGGTCCAGCGCCTGGTCGCACAGCGGGCAGGGCAGCCGACCGGCCGAGAGCACCCGTCCCGAGCGGGCGGAGAACTCGCGCGCCTGGCCCGGGGAGAGGAACACCCGGACGGCGTCGGGGCCCTCGTCGGTGTCGTCCAGGACCACCGACTCGTCGACCTCGCCGTCGGTGGCCGCGAGCAGCTCGACGACGACGGCGGCGGCCTCGGAGTCCCAGCCCAGACCCATGGTGCCGACGCGGAACTCCTCCTCGACCGGCGTGGTCAGCGGCTGCAGGTCGCCGACGTCCTCGGTCTCGGAGCCCACGTCGGCGCCGAAGCGGCGGGCGACCTCCTCGAGCAGGGCGCTGACGCGCTCGGCGAGCACCTGCACCTGCTGCTTCTCCAGCAGGACGCTGACCACGCGGGCCTCCTGCACGGCCTGCAGGTAGAACGCGCGGTCGCCGGGCTCCCCGACGGTGCCGGCGATGAACCGGTCCGGGGTCCGGAAGACGTGGATCACTCGTGACATGGTGCCTCCGAGGTTAGGCGACGGCGTCCAGGGACGCAGGGGCGAGCGGCGGGGTGGGTGCGCGGACGTCCGATCCGGGCGCGCCGGTGCGCTCAGGCGCCGGAGCTGCCTCCGATCACCGCGTCGGACGACCCGCGGTCGGGCTCCTGCGGTGCAACCGTCCCGTCGGCGGACTTCTTCCGACGGCGCTTGGCCGGCGGGGGCGGCACCACCCCGGTGAGGTCGCCCCCGTTGTCGTTGGTCCGCAGCACGAACGGCCGGGTCGGGGAGTACCGGACGGCGCTGACCGAGCACGGGTCGGCCACGATGCGCTGGAACGTGTCCAGGTGGCAGCCGAGGGCGTCGGCGAGGATCGACTTGATGACGTCGCCGTGCGTGCACGCGACCCAGAGGACGTCGTGGCCGTGCTCGGTCGCCAGCTGCGCGTCGTGCTCGCGGACCGCGGCCACCGCCCGCAGCTGCACCGCGGCCAGGCCTTCCCCGTCCGGGAACACCGCGGCCGAGGGGTGCTGCTGCACCACCGACCACAGCGGCTCCTTGAGCAGGTCCTTGATCGCCCTGCCCGTCCACGCCCCGTAGTCGACCTCGGCGAGACGGTCCTCGGTCAGCGGGGCGAGCGCCCGGGCCGCGGCCAGCGGCGCCACGGTCTGCTGGCACCGGGTCATCGGCGAGGCGACGATCGCGACGACGGGCAGCTCGGCCAGTCGGACGACGATCTTCTCGGCCTGCTCGCGGCCCTTCTCGTCGAGCTCCACGCCCGCCGAGCGCCCGGCCAGGACCCCCGCGGTGTTGGCGGTGGAGCGACCGTGGCGCAGCAGGAGAACCGTCATGGCCGCGAGCCTAGGTGGCGGTCAGCCCCGTCGTGGCGACCAGCACCAGCACCACCGCTCCCAGGGCGATCCGGTACCAGACGAAGACGTAGATGGTGTGGTGCACGACGTAGCGCAGCAGCCCCGCGATGGCGGCGTAGCCGACGGCGAAGGCGATGAGCGTGGCGACGAAGATCTGGGCCCCGCTGGCCTGCAGGTTGGTCGAGCCGAGGTCGGTCGGGTTGATGGCGTCGGGCAGGCTGAAGATCCCGGAGGCCAGGACCGCCGGGATGGCGAGCAGGAACGAGTAGCGGGCCGCCGCCTCGCGGGTCAGCCCCAGCGCGAGCCCGGCGGAGATGGTGCCGCCGGAGCGGGAGACCCCGGGGACCAGGGCCAGGGACTGCGCGAGGCCCATCCCGATGCCGTCGCGCAGGGTCAGCTCCTCGATCCGGCGGCGTTGACGGCTGAACCGCTCGGCCGCGGCGAGGACCAGCGCGAACAGGATCAGCGTGGTCCCGATGAGCACCAGGTTGCGGGCCCCGGAGCGGATCTGGTCGGTGAACAGCAGCCCCAGCACCCCCACCGGGATGGTGCCGATGATGACGTACCAGCCCATGCGGTAGTCGAACCCACGGGCGGAGCGGTCGAACAGGCCCCGGACCCAGGCCGTGATGATGCGGACGATGTCGCGCCAGAAGAACACGAGCACGGCCGCCTCGGTGCCCAGCTGGGTGACGGCGGTGAACGACGCCCCGGCGTCGCCGGAGAAGAAGACGCCGGAGACGATGCGCAGGTGGGCCGAGGAGGAGACGGGCAGGAACTCGGTGAGCCCCTGCACGAGCCCGAGGACGACCGCCTGGAACCACGTCATGGCGGCACCGGTCACGAACCCACCCCGGCGCGGCCGAGGGCCTCGGCGCCGGCCCGCAGCGCCGCGATCCCGTCGACCCCGGGCATGACGGAGACGGTCAGGGTGGTGACGCCGGCGCCGGCGAGGGCCTGCATGCGGTCGGCGATGCGGGGCACGGGGCCGAGCAGCGCGGTGGCGTCGAGCAGCTCCAGCGGGAGCGCGGCCATGGCGGCGTCGTAGCGGCGGGCCAGGTACTCCTCCTGCACGGTCGCCGCGGCCTCGCCGAAGCCCATCCGGGTGGCCTGCGCGTTGTAGAAGTTCTTGTCCCGGCTGCCCATGCCGCCGATGTAGAGGGCGCAGTACGGCCGGACCGCGTCCGCGCAGGTCTTCCAGTCGTCTCCGGGAACCAGCGGCGCGGTGGGGACCACGTCGAACCCCTCGAGGGTCCTGCCCACCTTCTCGCGGCCCTTCCCGATCAGCGCGAGCTGCTCGACGAGGGTGTCGGGGGTGACGAACAGACCGAGCCAGCCGTCGGCGACCTCCCCGGTGAGCTCGAGGTTCTTCGGGCCGATGGAGGCGAGGTAGATCGGCAGGTCCGGCCGCGCGCCGTGCACGGTGAGCTGCAGCGCCTTGCCGGGGCCGTCGGGCAGCGGCAACGTGTAGTGCTCGCCGTCGAAGCGGACCTTCTCCCGGCTCAGCGCCTGGCGCACCACCGAGACGTACTCGCGGGTGCGCCCGAGCGGCTTGTCGAAGCGCACGCCGTGCCAGCCCTCGGAGACCTGCGGCCCGGACACGCCCAGGCCGAGGCGGAAGCGGCCGCCGCTGAGGGTGTCCAGGGTGGCGGCGGTCATCGCCGTCATGGCCGGGGTGCGGGCCGGGATCTGCAGGATGGCGCTGCCGATGTCGATCGTGGAGGTCTGCGCAGCCACCCACGAGAGCACGGTGGGTGCGTCGGAGCCGTAGGCCTCCGCCGCCCACACCACCGCGTAGCCCAGCCGCTCGGCCTCGATCGCCAGCTCCAGGTTGGCGGCGTCCCTGCCCGCTCCCCAGTAGCCCATGTTGAACCCGAGTCGCATGGTCCCAACCTAACGGGCGCGGCGAGCCTGCCGGGCCGTCCCGCGCCGGGCCCCTAGCGTCGTCGTCCGTGGAGAACAGCACGCTCGGCGACCCGCCCGTGGCCCAGCGCGTCGTCGGGGCCGGCGGCCTGCGCGTCTCCCGCACCGGCCTCGGCACCTACACCTGGGGGCGGGACACCGACGCCGACGAGGCCGCCGCCCAGCTGGTGGCCTTCGTCGACGCCGGCGGCACGCTCGTCGACACCTCCCCCGCCTACACCGACGGCGCCGCCCAGACCGTCCTCGCCGGCCTGGTCGGGGACCTGGTGCCCCGCTCGGCCCTGGTCCTCTCCGGGTGCTCGGGCAGCGCGGTGGACACCTCGCGCACCACCCTGCTGGCCCAGCTCGACGCGACGCTGGCCGAGCTGGGCACCGACCACCTCGACCTCTGGCAGGTCGGCGGGTGGGACCCGGCCACCCCGGTCGCCGAGGTCGTGCACACCCTGGAGCACGCCGTCCGCACCGGCCGGGCCCGGTACGCCGGGCTGCGCGGTCACCTCGGCTGGCAGGTGGCGACGGCCGCGGCCGCGGCCCGGGACACGGGTCTGGTGGCGGTGCAGGCGGAGTACTCGCTGCTCGCCCGGGGCGTCGAGGACGAGCTGCTGCCCGCCGCCACCCACCACGGGATGGGCCTGCTGGCCGTGGTGCCGCTGGCCCGGGGCGTGCTCACCGGGAAGTACCGCTCCGGCACCCCGGCGGACTCGCGGGGGGCGAGCCCGCACCTGGCCGCCGCCCTCGAGGGCCACCGCACCGCCCACGCCAACCGGGTGGTGGAGGCCGTGGT
>JBBSUN010000060.1:0-17205 GCA_038234335.1 Mycobacteriales bacterium | reverse complement strand
GTCTGGGCGGTCGCGTTCGCCTGCGTCATCTCGTTCATGGGCATCGGCCTCGTCGACCCGATCCTGCCGGCGCTCTCGGAGAAGCTCGACGCGACGCCGAGCCAGGTGACGCTGCTGTTCACCAGCTACCTCGTCGTCACCGCGTTCGCCATGCTCATCACCGGGTGGGTGGCGAGCATCCTCGGCGCCAAGCGGACCCTCGTGGTCGGCCTCGGCATCATCGTGGTGTTCGCGGCGCTCGCCGGGACGTCGAGCAGCATCGACGGCATCGTCGGGTACCGCGCCGGCTGGGGCCTGGGCAACGCGCTGTTCATCGCGACCTCCCTGGCCGTCATTGTCGGCTCCGCCAGCGGCGGGTTCGGCGGGGCGATCATCCTCTACGAGACCGCGCTGGGGGTGGGTATCGCCACCGGTCCGCTGCTGGGCGGTGTGCTCGGCAACGTCAGCGTCCACGGCCCGTTCTACGGCGTCGCGGTGCTCATGTTCCTGGCCCTGGTGGCGTCGGCGACCCTGGTGCCGTCCACACCGAGGCCCGCGCAGCGCTCGTCGGTGCTGGAGCCGCTGCGGGCCCTGCGCCACCGCGCGCTGCGCAGCACCAGCGTCGTCGGGCTGCTCTACAACTGGGGCTTCTTCACCATCCTCGGCTACGCCCCGTTCCTCATGCACCTGCAGGCCATCGCGCTCGGGTTCGTCTTCTTCGCCTGGGGCCTGCTCGTGGCCGGCTTCTCCGTCGTCGTCGCCCCGTGGCTGAGGAACACCCTGGGCACCGCCAAGACCCTCTACGGCAACCTCACCGCGGTCGCCGCGGTGCTCGCCGTCATCGGGGTGTGGGCGAACAGCGCGACCGTCGTCATCGCCGCCGTCATCGTCTCCGGGGCCTTCGTGGGCATCAACAACACGTTGGTGACGACCGCGGTCATGTCGATCTCGCCCGTCCCCCGCCCGGTCGCCTCGGCCACCTACGGCTTCGTCCGCTTCTTCGGCGGCGGGCTCGCCCCCTTCGCCGCCGGCAAGCTCGCCGAGGGCATCAACGTCCACGTGCCGTACCTGCTCGCGGCCGTGGTCGTCCTCGCCGGCGCGCTCGTCGTGACGACGGTGCACCGGGACCTCGACGCCGCCGACGCCGAGGAGACCCACGCCGTCAGCACCGGCCGCGACGCCGACGAGCAGGCCGTCGCCGAGGTCCCGTCGCTGCCGGAGGAAGCCGTCCTGGCCGAGTCGGCCGGCCAGCGGGACGGGCGCGTCAGCCGATGAGCGTGTTGGCGAAGATCTGCCAGGCCAGGATCGACTTGGCGACCAGGCTCAGCAGCACGTAGGCGGCCTCCCCGAAGGTGTAGCGGCGCCACGGGCCGACCTGCTTGTACTGCAGCAGCTGGTTCACCGCGAAGCTCATGAAGAACACGAACAGGCTGACGATGATCCCGTAGACGAAGGCGGGGGGAGCGGCGTCGGACGGGTTGGCCGGGGAGGCGACGTAGAGGACGACGGCCACCCAGGGCACCAGCCCGACGATGGTGCCGAACAGGAACGGCAGCCAGCCACCGTCGCCGGGAGAGTGGTACTTCTCCTGCAGCCAGCCGAACAGGATCATCGAGGCGTTGACCCCGAAGACGGCCAGCAGCGCGGCCACGTCGCTGATGCCCGTGACCTGGGCGATGAGGACGATCATCACCGACGCGCTGATCGAGTACTCCACCCAGCGCACCGTGTTGCGGCCGCGGCGCATGTTGGCCGCGTACCGGGTGAAGCCGACGGTGGCCAGGACGAGGTGCGACACGGCGGAGATGCCGAGGAAGATCGCCACCGCCCACGCGATGCGGAAGCTGTACAGCTCGACCGGCTCGCCGATCCCGCTGCCCGGCGGGCCGTTCAGGTACTGGGCGGTGACGGGCAGCGCGAAGGCGTTGCCGAGCACCAGCACGGCGACGGCCTGGGCGGCGTGCAGCACCGCCATGACGCCGTTGTAGACGCGCAGGCGAGTCATGCGCTCGTCGGTGACGGTCTCGGTCGGTCGGGTGGCGGTGCTCACTCGGGTGAGCCTAGGGGGGCGCACCGGGCCGGGGCGGTTGCTCCGCTCAGCCGAGCAGGACGACCCCGGTGCACCAGGCGGCGGTGAGCACCAGCGCGAGGACGTCGCCGACCCCGAACCGGCGCCCACCCGCGCTCACCCGGAGCGCGTGGCCGGTGCCGCCGCGGGCGGTGATCGCCTCGCCCATCTCCCCGGCCCGCCGGGTCGCCACGGCCAGGCCGGTGACCATGAGGTCGACGACCTCCTCGAGCACCTCGTTCTGGGTGCGCCGGCCGGGTCCGCGCCGCAGCCGCCGCGCCGCGGCGAGCCCGCGGAAGTCGTCGGCGAGCAGCGGGAAGGCCCGCACGCACAGCGCGATCGCGGCGGCCCACTCGTCCACCGGCGCCCGGACCAGGCGCAGCGGGGCGGCGAGGCGGGCGGCGGCGGGCGCGACGTCGGCCAGCGGCGTCGTGGCCCCCAGCAGCAGCGCGGCCACGACGAGGACCACGGCCAGCGCGGTGAGCTGGACGGCCAGCAGCACCGAGCCGAACCCCACGGTGACCGGGCCCAGCGCCACCTCGGGGCTCCCACCGGACGGCACCGAGAACAGCCAGGCCACGAGGACCAGGCCGAGGAACCACGGCCGGGGCCGGGGCAGGGCCGTCGGCGGCACCCGGCCCAGCGCCGCGGCGACCACCACGTACAGGCTCACCAGACCGATGGCCGTCCAGCTGGTCACCAGCGAGAGCGTCACGGCCAGGGCGGTCACGCAGAGCATCTTGGTCCCGGCCCACAGCCGGTGCACGGGGCTGTCGCGGGGGACCTCGCGCAGGATCGTGGTCACCGCAGCACCGGGTCCCGTCGGAGGTCCCCCGGCTCGAGCCGGCCGTGCCGCACGTGCACCACCCGGTGGCACACCGGGGCGAGCTCGACCAGGTCGTGGGTGACGACGACGATGCTCACCCCGCGGTCGCGCAGGCCGGTGAGCACCTCCGCCACCGCAACCCGGCTCGGCGCGTCCAGCCCGGCCAGCGGCTCGTCGAGGACCAGCACGTCGGGCTTGCCGACGAGCAGCCCGGCCAGGGCCACCCGCCGCAGCTGACCGCCGCTGAGGGCGTCGGTGCCGGCCGAGGCCAGCGAGGGGTCGAGCCCCACGGTGCGCAGCGCGGCGGAGACGGCCGGGTCACCACCGCCGCCGGCGAGACGGCCCGCGGCGGCCACGTCCTCCCCGACCGTGGGCCGCTGCACCTGCAGCCGGGCGTGCTGGAAGGCGACCGTGACCCCGGCCGCGGCCGCCCCGCGCCGGGTGTGCAGGGGCGCGCCGCCGATCGTGGCGGTGCCCTCGCTGGGGCGCAGCAGCCCGCCGAGGATCCAGGCGAGGGTCGACTTGCCGGAGCCGTTGCCGCCGACGAGCAGCAGCGCCTCGCCCCGCGCCAGGTCGAGGTCCACGGCACCCTCGCCGCCCTCGCCGCCCAGCGCGCGGTGCGCCCACGGGGTCCCCGCGTCGTAGACGTGGCCCACCCCGCGCAGCTGTACCAGGGGCGGCCCCGACGGAGGGCGCGGCGCGACGGGGTCGGGTTCAGGGGCGGGCGGTGCGCCGGTGCGCTGCAGCTCGGTGGCGCGGCCGTCGTGCACGGCGACGACGCGGTCGGCGATCTCGGCGTCGGCGGCGCGGTGGGTCACGTGGACCACGGTGGTGCCGGTGCGGGCGGGCAGCGCGGCGAGCAGCCCCACCAGCTCGACGCGGCCCTGGGGGTCCACCATCGCCGTCGACTCGTCCGAGAGCAGCAGCGCGGGCCGGCGGGCCAGGGCCGCGGCGATGGCCAGGCGCTGCAGCTGTCCGCCGGAGAGCGCGGTGGTCGAGCGCGCGCCGAGACCGGCCAGGCCGACCGCCCCCAGCAGCCCCTCGACGTCGACCTCGACCCCGTGCGGCAGGCCCCACACCACGTCGTCGCGCACCCGGGCGCCCAGCACCTGGCTCTCCGGGCGCTGCGAGACCAGCGCGGTGCCCCCGGGGCGCCCCAGCCCGGCTGCCCCGGGGCGCACCACCTGACCGCGGGTGGGGGCGACGCCGGCGAGCAGCCGCACCACGGTCGACTTGCCGGAGCCGTTGTGCCCCACCACGGCCACCAGCTCGGGCCGCTCCAGCTGCAGGTCCACCGCGGTCAGCGCGTCGCGGCGGGCCCCGGGGTAGCGCAGCCCCGCCGCCTGGAGGGCCACCGGCACCGGGGCCGGCGCGGTGCCGTCGTCGGGCTCGGCGAACCCGGTGCCCAGCGGCAGGCGCGGCACCCGGGAGAGGACCGCGCCGAGCGCGAGCCAGGTGACCAGCGCGTTGAACGAGACCACCAGCAGGACGGAGCCGCTCACCGTCCACCACCAGCTGTCGACCAGGGAACCGGTGACCGCGTCGAGCTGGGCGCCCACCGTGGGCCCCAGCAGGGTCCCTACCCCGTGGGCGCTGTTGCGGATGGTCTCCAGCGTCAGCTCGCGCAGGTTGGCGAACACCAGCAGCAGCCCGACCGACAGCCCGGCCAGGACGACGACGGCGGGGACCATCGCGAGCGCGGCGGTGATCGGCCCGCGGCCCCGGCGCAGCACGTCGCCGAGGATCCCGCCGACCACCGCGGCCACCACGATCACGTTGATCGGCGCGGTCCCGGCCACGAGGAACCCGACGACGGAGGCGGCCACGGCGGCGGCGACCAGGGCGCGCGGGCGGTGCCGGTGGGCGACCAGGGCCAGCGGCACGGCGGCGAGGGTCTGCAGGATGCCGGCGATCGGGACGATCACGCCGATCACGGCGAGCACCAGGGTGACCCCGCCCAACACCCCGGCGGTGGCCAGCTCCACCGGGTCCAGGGGACCGGACCGCCACGGCACCGGTCGCGCGGGCACCGGTGCGGGGCCGGTGCGGGGGGCGGCAGGACTCACCTGACCAGTGTGCCAGCGCTCCGCGCCGCCGACCCGGGTGCGACCGGCGTCGCCACGCCCTGGGAGCATGGGTGGATGACAACTCGCCGGACCGCGTCCGACCGGTGGTCGTTCCTGCGCGAGTCGGTGCGCTCGTTGCCCGCCGTCGGGGCCGTGGCCCCCAGCAGCCGGGTGCTGGCCCGCGCCATCGTGCACCCGCTCACCGTCCCGCGCGGCCGGGCGGTGCGGGTGCTGGAGGTGGGCCCGGGCACCGGGGTGTGCACCACCGAGCTGCTGGCCCGGCTGGGCGCCGACGACGAGCTCGACGTCGTCGAGGTCAACGCCACCTTCGCCCGCAGGATCCGCGAGCTCGTCGTCGGCGCCGTCCCGACCGTCCGCGTGCACGAGGCGCTCGTCCAGGAGGTGGACCTGACCGGGCCCTACGACGCGATCGTGTGCGGGGTGCCGCTGACCAACCTCCCGCCGGAGGTGGTCGGCGCGGTCATGGACCAGCTGCTCGGCCTGCTGGCCCCCGGCGGCGTGCTCGGCTACTTCGCCTACGTGGGGACGCTGCCGCTGCGACGGTTGACCTCCACCCCCGCGAGCGCCCGCCGGCACGCGGAGGTGGAGCGGCTGCTGGCCCAGCTGCACGCCCGCCGCGGGCTGCGCTCGCGCATCGTGCTGGCCAACCTGCCGCCCGCCCGCGCCAGGTTCCTGCTCGGCTGACCTGCTCCAGGAGTGCGCGCGTGCCCATCTGTCGACCGTGCCGCCAGCCGCACCCGCCGGGGGCCTGCGACGACGCCCGCCGGGAGCTCCGCGGCGCCGCCCGTGGCTGCACCTGCCAGCACCGACCGCTCGGGGAGGCCCCCGCCGGCCAGCCGAGCCCGGGTCCCGAGTGCGAGGTGCCCGCCGACCGCTGAGCACGCGTCGAGCGGGCTCATGGCCACCGGTCGGGGTGCCGATGCCCACCGGTGACGGCGCACGCCGGCGTCGCGGCCCCGGGAGGAACCTGACGTGCTCGTGGACTGCGCCGCGGTGCCGCTCCCGCTGACGAGCCGCCTGCCGGAGGACGTCGAGGACGCCCGGCTGCGCGAGCGGGCGTCCTGCGCGATCCTCGACACGGACCGCGAGGACGGCTTCGACGACCTCGTCGCGCTGGCCACCTACGCGGTGCTGGACACCGCCCCCGACCCGGCCTTCGCCCGGCTCGACCCCCGGTTCGCCGACAACGCCGCCGTGACGGGCCCCCCGTGGTTCCGCTTCTACGCCGGTGCGCCCCTGGTGGGTCGGGGCGGTCACGTCCTCGGCACCCTGTGCGTCCTCGACCACCGCGTCCGGACGCTCACCGACACCGAGCGCGGTGACCTGCAGCTGCTGCCTCTGCGCGAACCCGGCCCTCGACGCGCTGGTGGAGGTGCCCGGAGGGCTGCTCGGTCGCCGCCACGACGAGGTGTTCCCGCCGGAGCAGGCGCAGGCCCACCGTCTCCACGACCTCGCCGTCGCGCGCAACGCCGGCCCGCAGGTCGTCACCGAGCAGCACACGACACCCGACGGCGTGCTGCGGACCTACTCGTCGACGACGTTCCCGCTGCGCGACGCCGACGGGCGGGTGACCGGGGTGGCGGGGGTGATCACCGAGGTCAGCGGCGGGGTCGCCGGCTCGGTCACTGCGGGCTGAGCAGCACCACGTCGAGGATCCGGGGCCCGTGGACGCCCTCCACCCGTTGCAGCTCGATGTCGCTGGTCGCGCTCGGCCCGCTGATGAAGGTGAGCGGACGGGTGGGCTCCAGGCGCGCCAGGGCCTGCGGCACGGTCTCGACGACCTGCTCGGCGCGCACCACGCACACGTGGTGGTCGGGCACGAGGGTCAGCGCACGCCGCCCCTGGTCGGGGCCCGCGTCGAGCACGATGGTCCCGGTCACCGCGATGCCGACCGCGGCCCCGGTGACCACGGCGTCGAAGCCGTCGAGCTCGGGGGCGCTGAAGCCGGTGTCGACCACCCCGTCGGGCACCCAGCCGTCGGGAAGGCCGGCGGGGACGACGACGCGCTCGCCCGCCACGAGCCCGGCGATGGTGGCGGCCACCTCGTCGGGGCACACCCGGTGCACCCGGGCCCGGTAGTCGTCGACGCGCTCGGCGAACAGGGCCACCGGATCGGGGTGCGTTCCGGTGGTGGCGTACTCGCGGGGGACCGGCGCGGGGGCGGGGGAGCCGTCCAGCGCGGCGCGGACGCGGGCCAGCACCTCCTCGCGGGCGCTCACCCGCGCTCCCGGGCCCACCACTGGCGGAACGTCTCCGCCGGGGGTGGTGGCAGGTCGCGCGAGGCGGTCCAGGGCGAGGCGGGCCACGGCAGCGCGCGGCCCTTGCCGACGAGCCGGCTGAGCCCCACGGCCTTCTCCGCCGCGGCGAAACGGCCGGGCGAGCTCATCGCCCAGCCGGCTGCCTTCATGGCCAGGTCCTGCATCGACGGGATCCCGCCGCGGTCGGCATCGACCCCCTTGGCCCGCAGGTGCACCAGCAGCTCGGGGATGTTGATCCGCACCGGGCAGGCGTCGAAGCACGCCCCGCACAGGCTGGAGGCGAAGGGCAGCGAGCCGTTGGGGTCCTTCTTCCCGAGGACACCGTGGCCGTCCACCCCGGTCAGCTGCGGGCTCAGCACCGCGCCGATCGGTCCCGGGTACACCGAGCCGTAGGCGTGCCCGCCGGTGCGCTCGTACACCGGGCACACGTTGAGGCAGGCCGAGCAGCGGATGCAGTGCAGCGCGGAGCGGCCCACCTCATCGGCGAGGACGGCGGTGCGGCCGTTGTCCAGCAGCACCAGGTGGAAGGCTTGCGGCCCATCGCCTTCGGTGACCCCGGTCCACATCGACGTGTACGGGTTCATCCGCTCGCCCGTCGAGGAGCGCGGCAGCAGCTGCAGGAACACCTCGAGGTCGGCGAAGGTGGGCACCAGCTTCTCGATGCCCATCACGGTGATCAACGTCTGCGGCAGGGTCAGGCACATCCGTCCGTTGCCCTCGCTCTCCACCACGCTCAGCGTCCCGGTGTCGGCGACGGCGAAGTTGGCCCCGCTGATCCCGACCCGGGCGGAGAGGAACTTCCGGCGCAGGTGCTCCCGCGCGGCCATCGCCAGCACCCGCGGCTCGTCGGTCAGGCCCGGGTCCACGTCGGGCATCTCCCGCAGGAAGATCTCCCGGATCTCGGCCCGGTTGCGGTGGATCGCCGGGACCAGGATGTGGCTGGGCATGTCGTCGTCGAGCTGCACGATGAGCTCGGCGAGGTCGGTCTCCCAGGCGGCGATGCCCTCGGCCTCCAGGGCCTCGTTGAGCCCGATCTCCTGGGTGGCCATGGACTTGACCTTCACCACCTCGTCGGCCCCGGTGGCCCGCACCAGCTCGACCACGATGCGGTTGGCCTCGGCCGCGTCGCGGGCCCAGTGCACGGTGCCGCCCCGAGCGGTCACCTGCTCCTCCAGCTGCACCAGCAGCTCGGGCAGGCGGGCCATGACGTCGGCCTTCAGCGCGCTGCCGGCCTCGCGGAGCTGCTCCCAGTCGTCCACCTCGTCGACCACGGCCTGCCGCTTGGCCCGGATCGTGGCCGTCGCCGCACCCAGGTTGCGACGGAGCTGGGTGTTGGCGAGCTCACCACGGGCGGCCTCGGGAAAGGAGCGGGTGCCGCGCAGGTGCCCGACCCCGGCGGGGGCGTGCACCGGCATGCCGAGCGGGACCGGGCTCACGGCGCGACCGCCAGAGTGGTGGGGGCGTCCCCGGAGGCGTCCGAGGCCACCGACGGGGTGTTCACGCTCGTGCCCGTCGTCCCAGCCTCCGTCGACGCGAGGATCTCCGCCAGGTGCACCGTGCGCACGCCGGTGCGCAGCCGGCCCAGCCCGCCCCCGATGTGCATGAGGCACGAGGAGTCGCCGGCCGTGCACACCTCCGCCCTCGTGGTGAGGATGTTGGCCATCTTGTCGGCGAGCATGGCTGTCGAGGTGTCGGCGTTCTTCACCGCGAAGGTGCCGCCGAACCCGCAGCACACGTCGGCGGCGGGCAGCTCGACCAGGTTGATGCCGCGCACCGCCCGGAGCAGCTGCAACGGCTTGTCACCCACCCGCAGCATCCGCAGGCTGTGGCAGGTGGGGTGGTAGGTGACCCGGTGCGGGTAGTGCGCGCCCACGTCGGTGACCCCGAGGACGTCCACGAGCAGCTCGCTGAGCTCGTAGGTGCGCGCCGCGACCGCCTCGGCCCGCTCGGCGAGACGAGCGTCCCCGGCCCGGCGGGCGACCATCGCGTGCTGGTGGCGGACGCTGCCCACGCACGAGCCGGACGGGGCGACGGCCACCTCGTAGTCGGCGAAGACCTCCACGTGGCGGCGGACCAGGGGCAGCGCCTCGTCGAGGTAGCCGGTGTTGACGTGCATCTGGCCGCAGCAGGTCTGCCCGTCGGGGAAGACGACGTCGTGACCGAGGCGCTCCAGCAGCAGCACGGTGGCCTTGGCGGACTCCGGGAACAGGGCGTCGGCCAGGCAGGTGGCGAACAGGGCGATCCGCACGGGCACCTCCGGGAGTGGTGCGGGTCACGCTAGCCCCGTGCGGGTGCTCCGGTCGGGTCGGGCCGCCCGGGCGTGCGCGCCACCACGGCGTACAGCGGGTCCCCACGGCCGGCTGGAGTCCGCAGCGACACCTGCGGCGCGCCGAACCCGCCCGCCGCCTCCAGGTAGGCGGCGACGATCGCGCACCGCCCGTCGTCGTCGTTGGCGAGCCAGCCGGCGACGGCCTTCGTCGGGAAGCAGCGGTTGCTGAAGGTCAGCGCGACCACTCCACCGGGCGCCAGCACCCGCGCGACCTCGGCGAGCACCTCGACCGGGCGGGTCAGGTAGTCCACCGACACGCAGCACGTCACCACCTCGAAGCGGGCGTCGGCGAACGGCAGCGCCGGGTCGACGTTGAGGTCGTGCACCACGCGGTCGGTGGCGGCCGGGTTGGCGTCGAGCTCGGCGCGGTTCATCCCCAGCGCCACCAGCTCGGCGACCGGGCCGGGCAGGTGCGACACCCAGGACGACATGAGGTCCAGCACCCGGCTCTGCGCGCCCACCCCGAGCTCGGCGTAGAGCGCCCGCACCGCGCCGATCGCGGTGTCGTCGAGGTGGGTCACCAGGCGCAGGGGCACGTAGAACTCGTCGTCGGGGGTGGGGTCGGCCCGGTCGAAGAAGCCGGGCGGGAAGGTCGGGGGCACGGGCGGGTGGTCGGCGGGAGACACAGCCGCGAGTGTGCCCGCGGTCACGTCCCGGCGCCGGGGCTGGAACAAACCCGCACCCGGGGTGTTCGATGAGGAACAGGTTGCGTGGCGCAACCACGTGACGAGGGGTTCCGATGACCACCGTGCTCGAGGACTGCGACCTGCTGGGGGACACCCCCCGCAGCCAGTTCGTGCGGTTCGTCGTCGTCGGGGTGACCACGTCGGTGCTCTACAGCGGGCTGTACCTGGTCCTCGGCGGCCTGGGCGACCTGGCCGCCAACGTGGTCGCCATGGTCGCCAGCACAGTGGTGGCCAACGAGCTGCACCGGCGCCTGACCTTCCACGCCGCGGACCGCACCGGGTGGTTCGCCGCCCAGCTGGAGAGCGGAGGCCTGGCTGCGATCGCGCTCGTGGCCACCAGCATCGCCGTCGCGGGGATCAACACCCTCCTGCCCGACGCGTCGTCGGCCCTGGAGATCGGCGTCGTCCTCGCCCTCACCGGCGCGATCGGCGTCGCCAAGTTCTTCGCCCTGCGTGGCTGGGTGTTCAGCGCGGCCTGATCCCGGCATGATCCGGCGATGGACGTCGTCGAGCTCACGCCCACCCGGGAGCAGTACGCGTGGACGTTCGGCGGTGTCGAGCCGCTGCTGCGCGTGCGGCCCGGCACCGCGCTGCGGCTGTGGAGCGACGACGCCTTCGGCGGCACGCTGAGCTCGCCGGACCACCGCTCCTCCGAGCGGGTGGACCTGACGCACGTCAACCCGCAGACGGGCCCGTTCTTCGTCGAGGGCGCGGAGCCGGGCGACACCCTGGCGCTGCACGTCGTGGACCTGCAGCCGGCCCGGGACTGGGGCGCCTCCGCCGTCATGCCGTTCTTCGGCGGGCTGACCAGCACCGACCGGACCGCGTTCCTGCAGGACCCGCTGGCCGACACCACCTGGATCTACGCCCTCGACCGGGCGGCGCGGACGGTCACCTTCGACGCCCGGTTCTCCGACCTGCAGGTGGCGCTGCCGCTGGAGCCGATGCTCGGCACCGTCGGGGTGGCGCCCGCGGCCGGCGAGGTGCGCACGTCCCTGGTGCCCGACCGCTTCGGCGGCAACATGGACACCCCCGAGCTCAGGGCCGGAGCCACCCTGTACCTGCAGGTCAACGTGCCGGGAGCGCTGTTCTCGATCGGCGACGGCCACTACCGCCAGGGGGAGGGCGAAGCGTGCGGCACCGCCGTCGAGGGCGCCATGGACTCCACGATCATCGTCGAGCTGGTGAAGGCCGGAGCCAGCCCCGCGCCGGCCTGGCCGCGCCTGGAGGACGACGAGCACTGGACGGTCATCGGCTCGTCGCGCCCGCTGGAGGACGCCTGGCGGATCGCGCAGCGCGAGCTCGTCGTGTGGTGCACCGAGCTGTACGGCCTGCACGACCTCGACGCCTACCAGCTGCTCAGCCAGATCACCCGGGCCCCGATCGCCAACGTCGTGGACGCCAACTTCTCCGCCGCGGTGAAGGCGCCGAAGCGGCTGCTGCCCCCCGCGCAGGCCTACGACGGCCTGCACGCCCACCTGCGCTCGCTCGCCGCGGCGCTCACCTAGAGGAAGAAGGACCACCGTGGACCTGGAGCTGGACGGACGCCGGGTGCTCGTCACCGGCGGGACCAAGGGGATCGGGCGGGCGGTCGTCGAGACGTTCGTCGCCGAGGGCGCGCGGGTGGCGTTCTGCGCCCGTGACGCCGACGGGGTCGCCCGGGCGGCGCAGGAGACGGGAGCGCACGGCAGCGCCCTCGACGTCGGGGACGGCAACGCCCTGGCCGCGTGGGTGGGGGCGGCGGCGACCGAGCTGGGTGGCGTGGACGTCGTGGTCGGCAACGTGAGCGCGCTCGCCATCGGACCGGGTGAGGCCAGCTGGCGCAGCAGCTTCGAGGTCGACCTGCTCGGCACCGTGCGGCTGGTCGAGGCGGCGCGCGAGCACCTCGTCGCCAGCGGGGTCGGTGCCGTGGTCACCGTGGCCAGCGTCTCCGGACGGGAGATCGACTTCGCCGCCGGCGCCTACGGGGCGGTGAAGGCCGCGCTCGTGCACTACACGCAGGGCCTGGCGCACGAGCTGGCCGGGACGGTGCGCGCCAACAGCGTCTCCCCGGGCAACACCTACTTCCCGGGCGGGGTGTGGGCGACCCTCGAGCGCGACGACCCGGACTTCTTCGCGACCGCGCTGGCGCTGAACCCGACCGGTCGGATGGCCACCCCGCGCGAGGTCGCGGACGCCGTGGTGTTCCTGGCCAGCCCCCGCTCCAGCTTCACCACCGGCACGAACCTCGTCGTGGACGGTGCCCTCACCCGGGGCGTGCAGCTCTGACCCGGGTGCGGTGCCCGCTACCGTGGGGTGCGTGAAGCGCACGGTGCAGACGCTGGTCATCGACGTGGCCCTCGTCCTGGTGTTCGTCCTGGTCGGGCGGCGCAGCCACGAGGAGTCCTCCGCGATCGCGGGCCTGGCGAGCACGGCGTGGCCCTTCCTCGTGGGGACCGCCGTCGGCTGGCTCGTCGTGCGGGTGTGGGTCCACCCGATGCGCACCTGGCCCGAGGGCGTCGGCACCTGGCTCTGCGCGGTGATCGTCGGGATGGTGCTGCGCGCCGTGAGCAACCAGGGCACCGAGGTGTCGTTCGTGATCGTGACCCTGCTGGTGCTCGGAGTGTTCCTCCTCGGCTGGCGGGTGGTCGCCGGGGTCGTCCACCGGCGCCTGCACCGCGACCGCGCCACGGTCTGACCCGCGGGAGGTCGGGGGCGCTCAGACGGCGCGGCCCCGGCCGGCCCGGTACCAGCGGACCAGGGCGTCGGTGGACGAGTCGTCCTGCGGCGCCGGCGCGGCCTCCTCGGTGAGCACCGGGGTGAGCTCCTGGGCCTGGGTCTTGCCCAGCTCCACGCCCCACTGGTCGAAGCTGTCGATGCCCCAGACGACGCCCTGGACGAACACCACGTGCTCGTAGAGCGCCACCAGCTGACCCACCACCGACGGGGTGAGCCGCGGGGCCAGGATCGACGTGGTCGGTCGGTTGCCGGGCATCACCTTGTGCGGGGCCACGTCGGCGGGCGTGCCCTCGGCGAGGATCTCCTCGAGGGTCTTCCCGAAGGCCAGCACCTTGGTCTGGGCGAAGAAGTTGCTCATGAGCAGGTCGTGCATGCTCCCCGTCCCGTCCAGGGTGGGCAGGTCCTCGAGCGGCTCGGTGAAGCCCAGGAAGTCCGCCGGCACGAGGCGGGTCCCCTGGTGCAGCAGCTGGTAGAACGCGTGCTGGCCGTTGGTGCCCGGCTCGCCCCAGTAGACCTCGCCGGTCGGGGTGCTCACCGGGGACCCGTCGCGGCGGACCGACTTGCCGTTGCTCTCCATGGTCAGCTGCTGCAGGTAGGCGGCGAAGCGGGAGAGGTCGTTGGCGTAGGGCAGCACGGCCTTGGCGTCGGCCCCGGCGAAGCTCGCGCTCCACACCCCGAGCAGGCCCATGACCACCGGGGCGTTCTCCGCGAGCGGGGCGGTGCGGAAGTGGGTGTCCAGCTGGTGGAACCCGTCGAGCAGCTCGCCGAACGCGTCCGCGCCGACCGCGCACATCACCGCGAGCCCGATGGCGGAGTCGACGGAGTACCGCCCGCCCACCCAGTCCCAGAACCCGAACATGTTGGCCGGGTCGATGCCGAAGGCGGAGACCTTCTCCGCGTTGGTGCTCACGGCCACGAAGTGCTGGGCGACCACTCCGTCGTCCCCGAGGGCGTCGGTGACCCAGCGCTTGGCGGCGGTGGCGTTGGTCAGGGTCTCCAGGGTGCCGAAGGTCTTGGACGCGACGACGAACAGCGTCGTCGCCGGGTCGAGGTCGGCCAGCGTCGCGACGAGGTCGGCCGGGTCCACGTTGGACACGAACCGGACGGCGGGGCCGTCGCAGTAGTGGCGCAGCGCCTGGTGGACCATCACCGGGCCGAGGTCGGAGCCGCCGATGCCGATGTTCACCACGGTCGCGATGCGCTGCCCGGTGGCGCCGGTCCACTCGCCGGAGCGCAGGCGCTCGGTGAACGCCGTCATCGCGTCGAGGACCTCGTGGACGTCGGCGACCACGTCCTGGCCGTCGACGACGAGGTCGGCCTCCCGGGGCAGGCGCAGCGCGGTGTGCAGGACGGCGCGGTCCTCGCTGGTGTTGATGTGCTCGCCGGCGAACATGGCGTCGCGCATCCCCTCGACGTCGACCGCCCGCGCGAGCTCCAATAGCAGGCGCAGGGTCTCCCGGGTGACCCGCTGCTTGGCGTAGTCGACGTGCAGCTCGGCCGCGTCGACGACGAGCTCGCGCCCACGGTCCGGGTCCGCGTCGAAGATCTGGCGCAGGTGCATCCCGCCGACCTCGTCGTGGTGCGCGAGCAGGGCCGCCCACGCGTCGGTGGTGGTGACGTCGGTCGGCGTGGCGGGGGTCATGGTCCCATCGTGGCACCCACGACGCCCGCTCCGTGCGCGGCCGGACGTGAAAGGTCCCCGCCCACCGGGGGGTGTGGACGGGGAACCACTTCACAACGGTAGCAGCGGGGTGGCCGTGGTCGGGAACGGCGCGCAGGACGCGTGTGGTCGGACGGCCGACCCGGCGTGGCACCGCCTGGCGCCCCTCGCCTCGCGCGAGTGGCGAAGCGCGTTGCGCAGCACCACGTCTGCGCGTGGAGCGGCCGTGGGCACCGGGCCGGGCCGGGCCGGTCGGTCAGTCGTCCCGGTGACCGACGCCACCGGGTGCGGCCGCCGCGTCAGGCCCAGCCGAGCTCGCGGAGCCGGTCGTCGTCGAGGCCGAAGTAGTGGCCCACCTCGTGCTTGACCACCACCTCCACCCGGTGGCGGACGTCCTCGGCGCTGTCGCAGCGAGCCAGGATCGGCAGCCGGTAGATGGTGATGAGGTCGGGCAGCGCGCCGGCGTAGGTCTGGCCGCGGCGGTCCAGCGACACCCCGCGGTACAGCCCGAGCAGGTTCGGGTCGTCGCCGTCCTCCACCTCGAACCCGACGTTGGCGATCTGCTCGGACAGCTCGTGGGGCAGCCCCTGGAGCACGCGGGACACCTCGGCCTCGAACTCGACGACGCTCATCTCGTGCACCACCCCATCCTGCCCGCCCCGGCCGGGGCGGGGCCGGTCCGCAGGGCAGGATCAGCGGCTGTGGACGACACCGCAGCGCCCGAGCTCGTGCTGCCCGCCCACCCGGGCCGCGGTCGGCTGACCACCCAGCACCGCCGGGTGCGCTCCGGGGACGCGGACGCGGCCCGGGTGCTGCGGCTGGACGGGGTGGCCCGCTACGCCCAGGACATCGCCTACGACGACCTGCACGACGCCGCGGAGGACGGCGACCACGAGGCGTGGGTGCTGCGGCGGACGGTGATCGTCGCCCACCGGCTCCCGGTGTTCCACGAGCCCGTGGAGATCAGCACCTGGTGCTCGGGCATCGGGCCGCGCTGGTGCGCCAAGCGCACCACGATCGGCTCCGCGGCCGGCGCCCGCGTCGAGGTCGAGGGCTTCTGGGTCAACGTCGACCCGACGACGGGCCGACCCGCCGCGCTGAGCCCCCACATGGTCGGGATCTTCGCCGTCTCCGCGGCCCCCGAACCGCTGCGCTGGCGCCGGCTGCTGCCCGCCCGTCCGAGCGGTGACGCCCCGGTGGGGACGCCGTTCCCGCTGCGCGTCACCGACCTCGACTGGATGGGGCACGTGAACAACGCGGCCTGCTGGTCGGCGCTGCAGCAGGTGCTGCCCGGCGGGTCCGACGGTGGGTCCGCTCGGGAGGTGGAGGCCGTGCTGGAGCACGCCGCACCGGTCCTGCCCGGCGAGACCCTGGAGCTCGTCGTCTCCGACGGCCACGTGTACTTCACCGTCGACGGCGGGGTCCGGGCGGTGGCGCGGGTGCGGTCGCGCGGCTGATCCCCGCCGTGGCACCGTGGAGCCATGAGCACCCCCAGCACCGTCGTCGTCACCGGGGCCAACGGCCTCGTCGGGTCCGCCGTCTGCACCACCCTGCTCGCCCGGGGCGCGACCGTGCGGGCCATCGTCCGACGGGCGGGCACCGCGCCGGCCGGGGTGCAGGAGGTCGTGGGGGAGTTCACCGACGCGGGCGTCGCCGGGCCCGCGCTGGCGGGTGCCGACGCCCTCGTGACCACGGTCCACCCGATGGCCGCCGACCGGGCGACCCAGCACGAGATCGGCGTGGCGGGCACCGCCGCGATCACCCGCGCCGCGGTCGCCGCGGGGGTCACCCGCCTGGTCCACGTCTCCACCGCCGCCGTCTACGACCGGGCCCCGAGCGCGGGTGACATCGACGAGCACGCCGGGCTCGTCGGTGATGACGCGGGCGACTACCCGCTCACCAAGCGGGACACCGAGGTCGCGCTGGCCGACGTCACCGGCATCACCCGCGTGCTGCTGCGCCCGCCCGCCATCCTCGGTGCGGCGGACTCGTCGGTGTGGAACACGCTGCGTCCGAAGATGATGGCCGACGACGAGTCGGCCCGGCACGCGAAGCCGGAGCAGACCTGGCCCTGGGTGCACGTCGACGACCTCGCGGAGATCATCGCGATGGTGGCGACCGGCGAGGTCGCCGACGCCGCCGACGCGGACCACGGCCCGGTGGCGGGGGAGTGCGTCGCGGTGAACGTCGCCTCCGGCCCGGCGACCATGCGGGACTACGTGGGCACGGTCGCCGGGGCGGTCGGGGTCGACCCGGTCTGGGACGACGGTGACGCCTGGACCGGCCGGATCGTCACCGACCGGGCCCAAGGCTGGGGCTGGACCCCGAGGGTGGCCCTCGGCTCGGCGCTGGACGAGATCGACGCGGGCCTGCGCGCCCGTCGGCGGCACTGACCGCATCCCGGTGCGAACCGTCCGGGAGCCGGCAACGTAGACATGAACAGACGTCGTGCGTCCGCACTCGTCGGGTGGACCAGAGAAGGAGCTCTTCGATGAGGAAGTCCCTGAAGATGTTGGCGCCGGTGGCGGCGATCGGTGTGATCGGTCTGCTGCCGGGGGTGGCGTCGGCGCAGACCGCGGGTACGTCGTACCAGG
>JBBSUN010000059.1:0-17210 GCA_038234335.1 Mycobacteriales bacterium | reverse complement strand
GGGGAGCCGGTGAAGTCGAAGGACTCCCGCAGCTTGCGCTCGAGGAACCGGCGGTAGCCGGCCTCGAGGAACCCCGTCGTGAACAGCACGAACGTGGGCGGACGGGTGGTGGCCTGGGTCACGAACAGCACCCGGGGCAGCCGGCCCCCGCGCATCGGCGGCGGGGTCGCAGCGACCACCTCGGTGAGCCAGGAGTTCAGCTGCCCCGTCGGGACCCGCTTGTCCCACGAGGCCAGCGCGGTGTTCAGCGCGGGCACCAGCTTCTGCACGGCCCGGCCGGTGTGCGCGGAGATGTTCACCCGCTGCGCCCACGGCACCCGGGCCAGGTCGCGGTCGATCTCCTTCTCCAGCTGGTAGCGGCGGTCCTCGTCGACGAGGTCCCACTTGTTGAACGCGAGCACGAGCGCGCGGCCGGCGTCGGCGACCATGCTCAGCACCCGCAGGTCCTGCTCGCTGATCACCTCGTGGGCGTCGATGAGCAGCACCGCGACCTCGGCGGCCTCGATGGTGGAGCGGGTGCGCAGCGAGGCGTAGAACTCGGCGCCGGTGGCGTGGCTGACCCGCTTGCGCAGCCCGGCGGTGTCGACGAAGCGCCACACCTGCCCGCCCAGCTCGACGAGGGAGTCCACCGGGTCGACCGTGGTCCCCGCGACGTCGTGCACCACGGCGCGCTCGTCGCCGGAGAGACGGTTGATCAGGCTGGACTTGCCCACGTTGGGCTTGCCGACCAGCGCCACCCGGCGCGGACCGCCGCCGGGCTCGTCGCGCTCCCGCGGCACGGTGGGCATGGCCTCGAGGATCTCGTCGAGCAGGTCCCCGGTGCCGCGGCCGTGGGTGGCGCTGACCGAGTGCGGCTGGCCCAGCCCCAGCGACCACAGCGCGGCGGCCTCGGCCTCGGTGCGGGCGTCGTCGACCTTGTTCGCGGCGAGGATCACGGGGACCTTGCCGCGCTGCAGCACCCGGGCCACGGCGATGTCGGTGGCGGTGGCCCCGACGACGGCGTCGACCACCAGCAGCACCACGTCGGCCTGCTGCATGGCCAGCGCGGCCTGCGCGGCCACGGCCTTCTGCAGGCCGCGGGCGTCGGGCTCCCAGCCGCCGGTGTCCTGCACGGTGAAGCGGCGCCCGGCCCAGTTGGCGTCGTAGGAGACGCGGTCGCGGGTCACCCCGGGCACGTCCTGGACCACGGCCTCGCGGCGGCCGATGATCCGGTTGACCAGCGTCGACTTGCCGACGTTGGGGCGCCCGACGACGGCGACCACCGGGACCACCTCGTCGAGCGCGTCGTCCTCGCCGAGCAGGTCGGCCGCGGTGGCGTCCCAGTCGGACTCGTCCAGCCAGGTGCCGTCCCCGGAGACGGTGTCGTTCATGTTCTCGCTCACGCGCGGGCTCCCTGCATCTCGTGCACCAGCTCGTGCAGCCGCGCCACGGTCGCATCGAGGTCGAGCTCGGAGTTGTCGACGACCACCGCGTCGTCCGCCGCACGCAGCGGGGAGCTGACCCGGGTGGAGTCGAGGTGGTCGCGGCGCTGCACGTCGGCGAGCACCGCCTCGTAGTCGGCCCCGCTCTGGCCGGCCCCGCTCTGGCCAGCACGGCGCCGGGCGCGCAGCTGCGCCGACGCGGTCAGGTAGATCTTCACGTCGGCCTCGGGCAGCACCACGGTGCCGATGTCCCGGCCCTCCACGACCACTCGACCCAGCTCGGCCACGATCTCGCGCTGGCGGGCGACGAGGCGCTCGCGCACCACGGGGACCGCGGAGACGGCCGACACCGCGGAGGTGACGGCGGCCCCGCGGATCTCGGTGCGCACGTCGTCACCGTCCAGGGTCACCCGCTCGGCCCGCGGATCGGTGCCCAGGATCAGCGGCAGCGCCTCGGTGACGGCCGCGACGGCCGCGGAGTCGGTGGGATCGACCCCGGCGCGCAGCACGTGCAGCGTCGCCACCCGGTACATGGCCCCGGTGTCGAGGTACCCGGCCGCCAGGGCGTCGGCGAGCCGCCGGGCCGACGTCGACTTGCCGGTGCCCGACGGGCCGTCCACCGCGACGACGAGACGACGGTCGGCCGCGCTCACAGGTCCACCGCCGCGTACAGCCCGGCGACCTCGCCACGGTTCAGCACCCGGATGGAGCCGGCGCGCTGCTGGCCGAGCTTGAGCGAGCCGATGTCGGTGCGCACGAGCTTGCGCACCGGGTGGCCCACCTCCTCCAGGAGCCGGCGCACCACGTGCTTGCGGCCCTCGTGCAGCACCAGCTTGACCAGGGCGTCGCCCTCCCACACGTCGACGACGCTGAAGTGGTCGACGGAGACGGGGCCGTCCTCGAGCTCGATCCCGGCGCGCAGGCGCTTGCCGAGGTCGCGCGGGACGGGGGCGTCGATGGTGGCCAGGTAGGTCTTGGGCACCTCGAAGGAGGGGTGCATGAGCCGGTGGGCGAGGTCGCCGTCGTTGGTGATGATGAGCAGACCCTCGGTGTCGGCGTCGAGACGGCCGACGTGGAACAGCCGCTGCCCGGCCGCGACCCGCTCCGCCACCAGGTCGCCGACGCAGGGGCGGTTGAGCTCGTCGTGCATGGTCGAGTGCATGCCCTTGGGCTTGTTCAGCGCCAGGTGCACCAGCGTCTCCGACAGCACCACGCGGTCGCCGTCGACGGTGATGACCGCCGTGTCCGGGTCCACGCGCAGGCCCTGGGAGCGGACCACGTCGCCGTCGACGGTGACCCGGCCCTGCTCGATCAGCTCCTCGGAGACCCGGCGGGAGGCGACGCCGGCCTGGGCGAGCACCTTCTGCAGGCGGACGCCCTGCTCGTCGTCGCTCCCGCCACCACTGCCGTCGCTGGTGGGCGCGGTGACGGGCTTGGTCCGCCAGTCCCGGTCCGGGCGGACCGCGGGGGTGGCCTGCTTCGCGACGGCCTTCGCCGCCGCCTGGCCCTCCGCCCGCGCGCGAGCCTTCTGCCGGTCGGCCTTCTGGGCATCACGACGGGCCTGCTCGGAGGCCCGGAAGCGCTTGCCGGCGACGGTCTTGCGGGCCGGCTTGCCGGACTTCTCGTTCGAGGGCACGTCCATCTTTCTCACTCGTCAGGATCAGGGGTTCAGCTCGGCGTCGATCAGGTCCACCTCGGGCAGCAGCGGGGCCAGCGGGGGCAGCTCCGCGAGCGAGGCGAGACCCAGGCGCTCCAGGAACAGCTCGGTCGTCGCGTACCGCGTGGCGTGCGTCTCGGGGTCCGTGCCCGACTCGGCGAGCAGGCCGCGCGCCAGCAGCGTGCGCACCACACCGTCGACGTTCACGCCCCGCACCGCCGCGATGCGGGCACGGGTGACCGGTTGACGGTAGGCCACCACGGCCAAGGTCTCCAACGCGGCCCTGGTCAGGCGGCTGCGGACCCCCTCGGTGAGGAGCTTCTCCACGTGCGGGGCGTGCACGTCGCGGGTCACCATCCGCCACCCCTCGCCCACCTCCCGCAGGTCGATGCCGGCCCCCCGGGCGTCGTAGCCCTCGCGCAGCCGCTCCAGCGCCGCCCGCACCTGGCCGGTGGGCAGCTCGAGCACCGCCGCCAGGGTCGCCTCGCTGACCGGGGTGTCGACGACGAGGACCATCGCCTCGAGGGCGTTCTCCAGCTCGGTGCCGGTCAGATCGGTGCCACTGAGACCCGTGCCGTCGAGCCAGCCGGTCACCGCCACTCCTCGTCGCTCACCGCGGCGACCGCCTGCTCGGCCGCCCAGCGCACCCGCAGCTCACCCAGCGGGTCGGGCTGGTCGAAGGTGACGGCCGCCCGGCGGTACAGCTCGAGCAGGGCCAGGAACCGGGCGACGACCAGCCCGGGGCCTTCGCAGTCGGCGACCAGCGCGGTGAACCCCACCCAGTCCCCCGCCGCCCGCAGCCTCCCCGCCACCACCTCGGCCTGCTCCGCGATGGAGACGCGGGGGGCGTGCAGGTGGGCCAGGCTGACCGTGGGCGGCGGGGGCGCGGGGGCGAACACCGCAGCCGCGACCTCCGCGAACCGGGCCGCGTCCACCCCGAGCAGCACCTCGGGCAGCAGCGCGGCGAAGCGCGCCTCCAGGGCCACCGAGCGCGGGAAGCGACGCAGGGCCCCGGCCTCGAGCTCGGTGAACAGCGCCGTCACCTGCTGGTAGGCCCGGTACTGCAGGAGCCGGGCGAAGATGAGGTCGCGGGCCTCCAGCAGGGCCAGGTCCTCCGCATCGTCCACCTCGCCGGCCGGCAGCAGCCGCGCGGCCTTGAGGTCGAGCAGGGTCGCCGCGACGACCAGGAACTCCGTCGTCTCGTCCAGGCTGTTCCCCGCCCCCGGGCCCTGCGGGAGCAGCCTCACGTGGGCGAGGAAGTCGTCGGTGACCTGGTGCAGGGCCACCTCGGTGACGTCCAGGCGCCGCGAGCTGATGAGCTGCAGCAGCAGGTCGAACGGGCCGGTGAAGTTGCGCAGCCGCACCGGGAACCCGGTGTGTCGACCGTTCGGCGCCACCACCGCGCCCTCCACCACCGCGCCCTCCACCACCGCCTCGTCGACGACCGCGCCCGTCATCAGCGGGCGATGACCTCGCGCGCGAGCGCCCGGTAGGCCTGCGCGCCCGGCGAGCGCGGCGCCCAGGTGATGATCGACTCCCCCGCCACCGACGTCTCCGGGAACTTCACCGTCCGGTTGATCACCGTGTCGTAGACGGTGTCGCCGAAGACCTCCACCACCCGGGACATGACGTCGCGGGCGTGCAGGGTGCGGGAGTCGAACATGGTGACGAGGATCCCCGCGAGCACCAGGCGCGGGTTGAGCCGGTCACGCACCTTCTCCAGGGTGTCGTTGAGCAGCGCCAGCCCGCGCAGGCTGAAGTACTCGCACTCCATCGGGATGATGACCCCGTCGGCGCAGGCCAGCGCGTTCACCGTCAGCAGGCCGAGCGAGGGCTGGCAGTCGACGAGCACGTAGTCGTAGCGGTCGAGCACCGGGTGCAGGATCCGGCCGAGGGTCTGCTCGCGGCCGACCTCGCTGACCAGCTGGATCTCCGCGGCCGAGAGGTCGATGTTGCTGGGCAGCAGGTCCACCCCGTCCATGTTGGTGCGCATGAGCACGTCGTCGATGGAGGTGCCCCGCTCCACGAGCAGGTTGTAGACGGTGCGGTCGAGGTCGTGGTGGGCCACCCCGAGCCCGGCCGAGAGCGCGCCCTGCGGGTCGAGGTCGACCAGCAGCACCCGTCGTCCCGCCTCGGCCAGCGCCGCCCCCAGGTTGATCGTCGACGTGGTCTTGCCGACGCCCCCCTTCTGGTTGCACATGGCGATGACCCGTGCGGGTCCGTGGCTGGTCAGCGGCGTCGGCTCCGGCACCGGGCGCACCGGGCGCCCCGTGGGACCGAGACCATCGGCCGTGGTGGGCACCACCGGTGCGGGCAGACCCTCGAGGGTGCCCTGGGTGCCCGCGTCGGACGGCGGCGGTGTCACGGTCGGGGTCCTCCAGAGGGGTGCGCGGGGCGTCGAGCCGGTGCTCGGTCCCAGGGTCGAGACTAGGGGCTCAGCGGGACCAGGGGCTCAGCGGGCCCGGGGGTGCGCACCGGCCCACACCTCGCGCAGGGAGTCGACCGTGACCAGCGTGTACACCTGCGTCGTCGTCACCGAGGCGTGGCCGAGGAGCTCCTGGACCACCCGGACGTCGGCACCACCGTCGAGCAGGTGGGTGGCGAAGGAGTGCCGCAGGGTGTGCGGGGAGACGGCCGCGGTGAGACCCGCCCGCTCGCCCGCCCGGGCCAGCACCTGCCAGGCGCTCTGCCGCGAGAGCCGGCCCCCGCGGGCGGTGAGGAACACCGCCGGGGTACCCCGGGTGAGCAGCGCCGGACGCCCGCGCACCAGCCACGCGTCCAGCGCCGCCAGCGCCGGGCGACCGATGGGGACCAGGCGCTGCTTGCCGCCCTTGCCGTCCAGCAGCACCGAGCGGGTGGACACGTCGACGGCATCGATGTCCAGGCCGACGGCCTCGGAGATGCGGGCGCCGGTGGAGTAGAGCACCTCCAGCAGGGCCCGGTCCCGGAGCTCCCGCGGACCGCTCGTCGCGGCGTCGGCACCCGGCGCGCACCCCGCCGCCTCCAGCAGGGCCAGCACGTCGTGGACGGTCAGGGCCTTGGGCAGCCGGCGCGGCGCGCTCGGCGGGCGCACCAGGTGGGCGACGTCGACGGCGGTGAGGCCCTCCAGCAGGGCGAAGCGGTGCAGGCCCCGCGCGGCGACCAGGGCACGTGCGGCCGAGCTGCGGGCCAGGGGGGCGACGCCCTGCTCGGGATCGCCCAGCTGCAGGGCGACGACGAAGGACTGCACGTCCGCCTCCGTGGCCGCCACGAGCTCGTGGACGCCCCGCCCGTGCAGGTGGGCGGTGTAGCGGCGCAGGTCCCGCCGGTAGGAGTCCAGGGTGTTGCGGGCGGTACCCCGCTCGACGGCCAGGTGGTCGAGGTAGGTCTGCACCTGCCCCTCGAGCGCCCGGTTGGTCACCCCTCGACGGTAGGGGCACGGGCCCGGTGCGCCCGGGTCCCACGCCGCACCACGCCCCCGCTCGGTGGCCCCGCCCGCCCGTGCACCGGACCTACCGCTGCTCGAAGGCCACCGGTCGGCTGGGCCACGGCGCGTCGGCCGGGCGCAGCGCCACCCCGCGGCTGCGGTGCGCGGCCAGGGCCAGCAGGCCCGCGGAGGTGGAGCCGTCCACGATCACCCCGGCGAGCACCTGGGCCACGGCCTCGTCCAGCGGCACCCACTCGCTCGTCATCTCCGCCTCCTCGTCGTCGGCCCCGGTCCCGGCGGTCACCTGCGAGAGCCCGGTGGCCAGGAACACCCGCACCGACTCGTCGGTGAACCCGGGCGAGCTGCTCACGTCGACCAGCACCGACCACGCCTGCGCGGCCAGCCCGGCCTCCTCGGCCAGCTCGCGCTGCGCGGTGGCCAGCGGGGCCTCCCCGGGCACGTCGAGCATCCCTGCCGGCAGCTCGAGCAGCCTGGTGGCCACGGGATGGCGGTACTGGCGCAGCAGCAGCACCCGGTCCTGCGGGTCCAGCGCCACCACGGCCGCGGCCGCCCGCTTCTCGACGACCTCCCGGCGCGCCACCCGTCCACCCGGCATCGTCACCCGGTCCACCCGAAGAGCCAGGATCGCGCCCTGGTGCAGCAGCTCCGTGCCGACGACGCCGAAGCCGTGGGAGCTCACGAGACGGGGGCGCTCTCCCGGCGGGACACCGCGACGGGCAGCCGCTCCGCGGACTCGTAGTCGATGGCCGCGCGGACGAACGCCGCGAACAGCGGGTGCGGCCGGGTGGGGCGGCTCTTCAGCTCGGGGTGCGCCTGGGTAGCCACGTAGAACGGGTGCACCTCGGCGGGCAGCTCCACGAACTCCACGAGCGCCCCGTCCGGCGAGGTGCCGCTGACGACGAGCCCGGCCGCGGCGAGGCGGTCGCGGTAGGCGTTGTTCACCTCGTAGCGGTGCCGGTGGCGCTCGGAGACGTCGGTGGTGCCGTACGCGGCCGCGGTGACCGAGCCCGGGGTCAGCGTCGCCGGGTAGGCGCCCAGGCGCATGGTGCCGCCGAGGTCGGCCTCGCCGGAGACGGCCGCGACCTGCTCGGCCATCGTGGAGACCACGGGGTGCGGGGTCTCGGGGTCGAACTCCGTGGAGCTGGCACCGGTGAGGCCGCCGAGGTTGCGCGCGGCCTCGATGACCATGCACTGCAGGCCCAGGCACAGCCCCAGGGTGGGGATGCCGCGCTCGCGCGCGTGCCGCAGCGCCCCGAGCTTGCCCTCGATGCCGCGGATGCCGAAGCCGCCCGGCACGAGCACGCCGTCCACGCCCCTGAGTGCCGCGCCCGCCCCGGCCTCGCTCTCGCACGAGTCCGACGGCACCCAGACGATCTCGACCTTGGCCTCGTGGGCGAACCCGCCCGCGCGCACCGCCTCGGTGACCGAGAGGTAGGCGTCCGGCAGGTCCACGTACTTGCCGACGATCGCGATCCGCACGTGCTCCTGCGGGTGGTGCACGCGCCGCAGCAGGTCGCCCCACACCGTCCAGTCGACGTCGCGGAACGGCAGCCCGAGGCGGCGCACCACGAAGGCGTCGAGGCCCTCGCCGTGCAGCACCTTGGGGATGTCGTAGATCGAGGGGGCGTCCGGGGTGGAGATGACGCCGTCGACGTCCACGTCGCACATCAGGGCGATCTTGCGCTTCAGCGCGTCGGGCACGTCGCGGTCCGCGCGCAGGACCAGCGCGTCGGGCTGGATGCCGATGTTGCGCAGCGAGGCCACCGAGTGCTGGGTGGGCTTGGTCTTCAGCTCGCCCGAGGGCGCCAGGTAGGGCACCAGCGAGACGTGCAGGAAGAAGACGTTGTCGCGGCCCACCTCGTGGCGCACCTGCCGGGCGGCCTCCAGGAACGGCAGGCTCTCGATGTCGCCCACGGTGCCGCCGACCTCGGTGATGACCACGTCGGGCTCCAGGCCCTGCAGGTCCGGGGCGTCCATGGCCAGGATCCGGGCGCGGATCTCGTCGGTGATGTGCGGGATGACCTGCACCGTGTCGCCCAGGTACTCCCCGCGCCGCTCCTTGGCGATGACGGTCGAGTACACCTGCCCGGTGGTCACGTTGGCCCAGCTCGGCAGGTCCCGGTCGAGGAAGCGCTCGTAGTGGCCGACGTCGAGGTCGGTCTCCGCGCCGTCCTCGGTGACGAACACCTCGCCGTGCTGGAACGGGTTCATCGTCCCGGGGTCCACGTTGAGGTACGGGTCGAGCTTCTGCATCGTCACCCGCAGGCCGCGCGCGGTGAGCAGCTGGCCGAGGCTGGAGGCGGTGAGCCCCTTGCCGAGCGACGACGCGACGCCGCCGGTGACGAAGACGTGCTTGGTGGCCGGGCGGGACTGCTGCAAAGGGTTCTCCCGTGAGGTCCGAGTGCTTCCAGAAGGGCTCGGGTCACGCATGACCCACGGGAGGCCACCCTAACAGCGGACACACCTCGGGACGGTCGCTCAGCCGCCCTGCGGCGCGGTGGCGGTGCCGCCCTGCGGCGCGGTGACGGTGACACCCTGGGCCGAGCTGGCCGTGCCGTAGCGACCCGAGCGGCCGTCGAGCTGCTCCTGCAGGGCGAGCACGGTGGTGATCTGCCCGGCCACGGTGTCGACGTCGTCCACGGTGCTCAGCGCCGCGGTGATGTCGTTGTCGGCCCGGGCCACGCCCACGGCCCCGTTGCCCTCGGCCGAGCCGCTGGTCCCGGCGAGCACCGCACCGGCCCCGGCCCGGTCCATCGACGCGGCGAAGCGGGCCACCGACGCGGCCCGGTCGCCGGCACCGTCCCCGGTGACCGCACCACCGGTGAGGACGATCGCGAGCTGCGCGGGAGCCACGGCGGCGGCCGCCCCGCCGTCACCCTGCCCCACGAACCCGCCCGCCTGGAGCGCCTTGAGGGCCACGCCGAGCTCGGCGGGGGTGCTCTGCGGCTGGGCGGTGTCCTTGTTCAGCAGCAGCACCGAGCCGAGCAGGCTGCCCGCGAGGCTGCCCGCGTCCACCGTGCCCGTCGGCAGCTGCACGCCCGCGGGGATGACGTTGGTGACGGTGGAGCGCAGCTCCTCGGCGTTGGCGGGGTTGACGAAGACGTCGGTCAGCGACACCTGCCCGGTCACCGTGGCCCCGGCCGCGCCGACGAGGGTGACGATCGAGTCGCGCACCGCGGAGTCGGCCGTCGAGGTGCTGATGACGACGACGCTGCGCTTCGCGAGGGCGCCGCGCAGCGCCAGCGGCGCGACCGCGGTGTCGAACCCGTCGGCCGAGTCGAGCTGGGAGCGCAGCTGGTTGTTCTCGGCCTGCAGGTCGGTGTTCTCGGAGCTGAGACCGGCGTTGTCGGAGCGCAGGCCCGAGAGCAGACCCTCCGACAGCGACGTCGAGCCCAGCACCACCCCGAGCGCGAGGGCCAGGAACACGGCCGCGATCGAGATGACGTGGTGACGCAGGGGGATCACGAGAAGAGGCCTCCGGCCCAGTCGAGGAACGAGCGCCACAGGTCCAGGGCGCGGTCGAGGTACACGGTCCCGGCGCCGGAGACCAGCAGCGCCACCCCGATGGCGACGAGCGCGGCGATCACCAGCAGCGCGACGGCCCCGCCGGAGACGCGGCTGCGGTACAGCGTGGCCACGGCCTTGGCGTCCACCAGCGTGGGGCCGACCTTGAGCCGGGTGAGGAAGGTCGAGGGGTTGGAGTCGCGGCGGCCGCGGTCGAGGAACTCGTCCAGGGTCGCGGCCGAGCCCGCGGTGACGATGAGCGAGGCGCCGTGGTGGTCGGCGAGCAGCAGCGCGAGGTCCTCGGCGGAGCCGGAGGCGGGGAAGGTGATCGCCCCGACGCCGAGGTCCTGGATGCGCTCGAGACCCTTGGCGTAGCCGTCGGCGTGCGCGGGCAGCACCACCTGGGCCCCGCACTTCAGGGTGTCGGCCTCCATGTCGTCGGGCTCGCCCACGATGAGGGCGGGGGTGTAGCCCTGCTTGCGCAGCGTGTCGGCGCCGGCGTCGACCCCGATGAGGACGGGGCGGTACTCCTTGATGAACGGCTTCAGCGCCTTGAGCTCGGCGGCGTGCCCGGATCCCCCGGAGACGACGACGACGTGTCGGTCGCGCATGACGACGTCCACGTCGGGCACGCCGACACCGTCGAGCAGCAGCGGGCTCTCCTTGCGGATGAACTCGACGGTGTTGCCGGAGAATGCCTCCAGGTGGTCGACGAGGCCGATCTTCGCCTCCACCATCGCGTCGGCCACCGACTCCGGGGACTGCTCGGCCCCGCGGACGACCTCGCGGTCCCCGGCCCAGACCGTGGCCCCTTCGACGCGCAGCTTGGTGCCGTCCTTGACCAGGCGGAACACCTCGCTGCCGACCGCGTCGACCAGCGGGATGCCCGCGCCGACGAGGATCTCGGGGCCCAGGTTGGGGTAGCGCCCGGAGATGGACGGGGCGGCGTTCACCACGGCCGCGACCTCGGCGGTGACCAGGGCGTCGGCCGTGGCGCGGTCCAGGTCCATCTGGTCCAGCACGACCACGTCGCCGTGCCCGATCCGGCGCAGCAGCCGCGAGGTGTCGCGGTCGATGCGGGCGACGCCGCTGGCACCGGGCAGCGTCGGCTGGTTGCGCGAGAGCAGGGCGGGCATCCTCATGACGACCATGGTGCGGGCCGCACCGGCACCCCCCCGGGAGGCGCGCCGAGCGCTGCGCGGCGCTCGGGGGTCCGCAGGGTCAGCCCGTGCGGTCCGCGGTGGCCGTCGCGAGCAGCTCCTCGGCGTGCGCGCGGCCGGTGGCGGTGTCGTCGAGGCCGGCGAGCATCCGGGCCAGCTCGGCCACCCGCTCGGTGTCGTCGAGGCGGTGGACCCCGCTGAACGTGGCCGTGCCCCGCTCCGCGGAGGTCTCCACCTGCGTGTCGACGACCTGCTTGTCCACGAGGAGGTGGGTGTCGGCGTAGGCGGCGACCTGCGGCAGGTGGGTGACGACGATCACCTGGTGGGTGCGGGCGAGACGGGCGAGACGACGGCCGATCTCCACCGCGGCCCGGCCCCCGACCCCGGCGTCGACCTCGTCGAAGACCAGGGTTCCGGTGGTGTCGGCGCCGGCGAGGACGACCTCGAGGGCCAGCATGACCCGGGAGAGCTCGCCGCCGGACGCGGTGCGCCCGATGGACAGGGCGGGCGCGCCGTCGTGGGCCTGCAGGGCCAGCTCGACGACGTCGGTGCCGTGGCGCCCCGCGTGCAGGGTGGCCCGCCCGACGCGCAGCGCGGCCGGGTCGCCCTCGGCGGCCGGCTGGCCGGTGACGGTGACGACGAGCCGGGCCCGCCCCATCGCGAGCCCGGCGAGCTCGGTGCTCACCGCGGCGCCCAACGCGGTCGCGGCCTTCCGCCGGGCCGCGGTGAGGGCCGTCGCGGCGGCGCCCAGCTGCCCGGCCAGCTCGTCGCGGCGGCGCGCCAGCTCGGCCAGGGCGTCGCCGGAGACGTCGACCTCGCCCAGCCGGGCGCGGGCCTGCTCGGCCCACGCCAGGACCCCGTCGACGTCGACGGCGTGCGCACGCACCAGCGTCTTCAGCTCGGCCTGGCGGGTGAGCACGGCGTCGAGGGCGGCGGTGTCCTCGGGCAGCCCGGCCAGGTAGCCGGAGAGGTCCGCGCCCACGTCGGCGAGGATCGCGGCCACCTCCTCCAGCCGCGCGCCCTGGGCGGCGAGCACGTCGTCGTCGACGGTGCGCAGCTGGGTGCGGGCCTGCGCGACCCGCTCGAGGGCTCCCCCGTCCCCGGTGAGCTCGTCCCCGGTCAGCGCGACCTGGGCGGCCAGGGCTCCGCCGCGCAGCGCGTCGAGGTCGGACAGCCGGGCGACGGTGCGCTGCAGCTCGACGTCCTCGCCGGGGTGCGGGTCGGCCTGCTCCACCTCGGCGAGCCCGGCCCGCAGCGCGGCGGCCTCGCGGGCCAGCTCCACCGAGCGCGACGTCCGCTCGGCGAGGTCGGCGACGGCGGTGGTCCACCCACGGTGCAGCTCGGTGTAGCGGGCCAGCAGCGGGGCCACGGTGGGGGCGCTGCGGTCCAGCGCGGCCCGCTGCTCGGCGGGGCGGAGCAGCCGGAGCTGGTCGTTCTGGCCGTGCACGGCCAGCAGCGGGGCGGTGAACTCGGCGAGGGTGCCGGCGGGCACGCTGCGCCCGCCCAGGTGCGCGCGGCTGCGACCGTCGGCGCCGACGGTGCGCACCGCGATGACGCTGCCGTCCTCGTCCGCCTCGGCGCCGGCGGCCTCGACCACGGCGGCGGCGACCACCCCGGCCGGACCGTCCAGGGCGAAGCGCCCCTCGACCACGGCGCGCGGGGCGTCGGTGCGCACCCGGGAGGCGTCGGCGCGGGCCCCGCTGAGCAGGTGCAGCCCGGTCACGACCATCGTCTTGCCGGCCCCGGTCTCCCCGGTGAGCACGGTCAGCCCGCCGCCGAGCTCCACGGCCGCCTCGGCGATGACGCCGAGACCACGGATCCTCATCTCGGCCAGCACGGGAGGAGACCCTAGTCCGGCCCCCGCGGCCGGGGGGTGGCTGGTCCGGGCGGGGTCAGCTGCGGTGGCGGCGGCCGCGCCAGCCCTGCACGGGCAGGTTGAACTTCGTCACGAGGCGGTCGGTGAAGTGCTGGGTGTCGAAGCGCACCAGGCGCAGCGGCAGCGACCCGCACACCACCTCGACCCGCGCCCCGGCGGGCACGGGCAGCAGGCGGCGGCTGTCGCAGGAGAGGACGGCGTCGGCCCCGCCCGCGTCGACCTCGACGGCGACGGTGGAGTGCGGGCTGACCACGAGCGGGCCGGCGAACAGCGCGTGGGCGTTGCTGGGCACCACGAGCAGCGCCGCGGTGTCGGGCCACATGACCGGGCCGCCGGCGGAGAACGCGTACGCGGTGGAGCCGGTGGGCGTGGCCACCAGCACCCCGTCGCAGCCGAAGCCCGAGAGCGGCCGCCCGTCGACCTCCAGCACCACCTCCAGGATGCCGCCGCGGGTGCCCTTCTCCACGCTCGCCTCGTTCAGCGCCCAGGTCCGCCCGATCTCCCGCTCCCCCTCGAGGACCACGGCGTCCAGCGTCATGCGCTCCTCGACGCGGTAGTCGGTCGCCACCACGGCGTCCAGCACGGCCTCCAGGTCGTCGGGGTCGGCCTCGGCGAGGAACCCCACCCGCCCCAGGTTGATCCCGAGCACGGGGACGCGGGCGGGGCGAGCCAGCTCGGCGGCCCGCAGCAGGGTCCCGTCGCCGCCGAGGACCAGCACGAGCTCGGCCCCGGTGGCGGCGTCCACGCTGGCGTCCACCGGGTGCGCCCCGAGGACGCTGGGCAGGGCGAGGTCGGCGGTCTCCTCGACCAGGACCCGGAGGCCGATGCCGGCCTCGGTGAGCCGGGCGGCGACCCGCTTGGCGGGCTCGGCGTTCTCCGCCCGCCCGGTGTGCACGACCAGCAGCACCTCGCGCTCGCTCACCGTGCTCCTCCGACCGGGGTGGGTGTCACTGGGGTGGGTGTCACTGGGGTCCGTCCGCGACGGCCGCGGCCACCATCGCCGCGACCTCCTGCGCATCTTGCGCCTGCGCGGCCGCGGGGTCGCGCACCAGGTGCAGGAAGAACTCCACGTTGCCCGACGGTCCGGGCAGCGGGCTGGCCACCGCACCCCGGGTGACCAGGCCGTGGGTGGCCGCGGTCGCCGCCACCTGCTCGACGGCCTCCGCGCGCAGGGCCGGGTCGCGGACCACGCCCCCGGCGCCCACCCGCTCCTTGCCCACCTCGAACTGGGGCTTCACCATGGGCACGAGGTGCCCGCCCTCGCGGGTGCACGCGGCGAGCGCGGGGACGACGAGGCGCAGCGAGATGAACGAGAGGTCGGAGACCACGAGGTCCACCGGACCGCCGACGGCGTCCGCATCGATCGCACGGGCGTTGGTGCGGTCGTGCACGTGGACCCGCTCGTCGGACTGCAGACGCCACACGAGCTGTCCGTAGCCCACGTCCACGGCGACGACCTCCTTGGCCCCGCGGGTGAGCAGCACGTCGGTGAAGCCCCCGGTGGAGGCGCCGGCGTCCAGGCACCGGGTGCCCTCGACCACCACGTCACCGAACGCCTCGAGCGCACCGACGAGCTTGTGCGCGCCCCGGGAGGCCCAGCGGGGCTCGTCCTCGACCTCGGTGACGCGCAGCGGGGTCCCTGCCTCGACGGTGCTCGCCGGCTTGGTCGCCGCCCAGCCGTTCACCAGGACCCGGCCCTGCCCGATGAGCTCGACGGCGTGCTCGCGCGACCGGGCCAGCCCACGCCGCACGAGCTCGGCGTCCACGCGGGCGCGCCGGGCCACCTCAGACCCGGTCGAGCGTGTCGAGCGCGGCCGCGAGCCGACGGTGCAGGGCGTCCAGCGACCCGGCGTGCTCCGCGAGGTCCGCGGCGTCCAGCCGGGCCGCACCGACCTCGTCCAGATCGTCACCGAGTGCGGCGTCGACGGCGGCACGCACGGCGTCGGGGTCCTCACCCGGCGGACCGGGAACCGGGGTGTTCATCGGTTCCCACGCTATCGGATCAGGAGACGGGCGATCCGCCCCAGGCGTCGAGGGCCCGGCCGACGTCACCGTCGCTGCGCACACCCCGCCAGCCTCCTCCCGGAGCCTCGACGCTCCACGCGTGGTGCACTGCCGCCCGCAGCGCTGACAACGGGTCGGTGCCGCCGTGGACGACGAGCAGGCCGTCCTCGACCTGCACGTCGCAGCCGTCCACCGCCTCCCCGAGGGTCAGCTCGGACGAGGGGCGGTCGAGACCAGCCAGGTCCGGCGCCACGAGGTCCGGTCGCTGCTCGGCCGCGGCGTTGAGCAGGTCCAGCGCGGTGCTGACCCCGGTGAGGACGAGCAGCGAGCGAGCCCCGACGGCGCGGGCACCCTGGATGTCGGTGTCGAGCCGGTCGCCGACGACGAGGGGCCGCGTGCACCCGATGCGGGCGATCGCGTCGTCCATGATCGGCCGCTCGGGCTTGCCCGCGACCACCGGCTCGACCCCGGACGCGATGCGCACCACCCCGACCATCGAGCCGTTGCCCGGGAGCAGGCCGCGTTCGCTGGGCAGGGTCGGGTCGACGTTGGTCGCCACCCACAGTGCGCCGTTCCGGATCGCGACCGTGGCCTCGGCGAGCTGGCGCCACCCGGTGTCGGGCGAGTGGCCGTGCACGACCGCGTCCGGCTGCGCCGCCGCGTCCGGGACCACCTGAAGGCCCCTGGCCTCCACCTGCTCGACCAGGGCAGCCGTCCCCACCACGAGCACGGTCGCCCCGGGCTCGAGCCGAGCCGACAGCACGCTCGCGGCGGCCTGCGAGCTGGTGACGACGGCGTCCTCGTCCGCGGCGAATCCCAGCTCCTGCAGGTGCAGCGCCACCTCGGACGGGCTCTTGCTCGCGTTGTTGGTGACGTACAGCAGGGTCTCGGCGCTGTCGCGCAGCACGTCGGCAGCCCCGGGCACCGCACGGCTGCCGTGGTACACCGTGCCGTCAAGGTCCAGCAGCAGCGCATCATGCTCGGTGCGGACGGCGCTCACGCGAGGTCCCCGCCCAGCTCGGCCAGCCGCTCCTCCACGTCGGTCTCCCCGTCGGGGTCGGCCTCCAGGCAGTGGCCGAACCACTCACGGGCCTCCAGGGTGCGGCCGGCCTCGGCGAGACAGTCCGCGTACGCGTAGAACAGCCGCGCCGAGGTCGGGTCGCGGCGGGCGGAATCCAGCTCGGAAGTCTGGAGCATCACGATCGCGGCGTCGAGCTGGCCAAGGTCGCGGCGCGCCCCGGCGACGACGATGCGCAGCTCGGTGGCCTCGTCGGACTCGAGCTGCCGCGCCTCCGGGCTGCGGCCCAGCTCGATGGCGCGCTCGGGCCGACCGAGCGCACGCTCGCAGTCGGCGAGCACCGCCACCAGTCCTGGCCCACCGACCATGCGGCGGGCTGCCCGGAGCTCGGAGATCGCCTCGGCCCACTCCCCCGCGTGGTAGGCCGTGATCCCGACGGCCTCGCGCACCGCTCCGATGCGCGCCGCCCGGTCGCGCGCCGCGCGCGCGTGCCGGAGCGCCAGCTGGGGATCGTCGTCCACCAGCGCGCCGGCCATGACCAGGTGGCACGCCACTCGGTCGGCGTTGGTCTTGTCCAGGCCCCGCAGGTCACGACGGACCTCCGGGTCGAGATCGGCGGCTCGCACGTCGTCGCTGAGCTCGGGCTCGTCGGCCTTGGACCGGGTCCGGTGTGACGTGTCGGCGACGGGGGCGTTCCGTGAGTGCTCCACGGGGGCCAATGCTCTCACGCGCGCACCCTGGACCGGCACGGTCGTGCTCGCCCCCGGGTTGGTCGTTGGTCCGCAAACGCAGAAAGGCCCCGAACCCACCAAGGTGGGGTCGGGGCCTTCCCGGACAGTAAATTTCGGCGGTGACCTACTCTCCCACCCCCAGGCGGGGGCAGTACCATCGGCGCGGGGGGGCTTAGCTTCCGGGGTCGGAATGGGACCGGGCGTTTCCCCTCCGCTATGACCACCGAAAAACGGTGAAACAGTGCCCACACCACACCCAGCCACACCACAAAGGGTGCACCGGGAGGCGGTGGGGTGCGTTGTCTCAGATACCGCACAGTGGACGCGTGACAATCTTCTTACCTGTTGTGGGTAAGTCCTCGGCCTATTAGTACCAGTCACCTGCACACCTTGCGGTGCTTCCAGTTCTGGC
>JBBSUN010000058.1:0-18474 GCA_038234335.1 Mycobacteriales bacterium | reverse complement strand
TCGCCGTGCACCGCCGGCGTCGCTGACCACCCACCCCTCGAGCACGGGAGCCACCATGACCCCACCGACCACCCCCAAGGGCACCGTCCTGATCACCGGGACCTCGTCCGGGATCGGGCTGGCCACCGCCGTGGCCACCGCGACCGCGGGCTGGACGACCGTGGCCACCCTCCGGGACCCCTCCCGGGCCACCGCCCTGCGCGCCGCGGCGGAGCAGGCCGGGGTCACCCTCGACGTCCGGTCCCTGGACGTCACCGACGCGGCGTCGGTGGAGCGCTGCGTCCGCGAGGTGGTCGACGCCCACGGTGGCCTGGACGCCGTGGTCAACAACGCCGGGGCCGCTCACGTGGGCACCGTCGAGACCGACGACCTCGCCGAGGTCCGCGCCTGCCTGGAGGTCAACTTCTTCGGCGTCCTCGCGCTGACCCGGGCGGCGATGCCGCACCTGCGGGCGAGCCGCGGGCGCCTGGTCACCGTCAGCAGCGTCGGCGGGGTCGTCGGGCAGCCGTTCAACGAGGCCTACTGCGCCGCCAAGTTCGCCGTCGAAGGCTTCATGGAAGCCCTCGCGCCGGTCGCGGCCAGCACCGGGGTGCGGGTCAGCGTCGTCGAGCCGGGTGCGGTGGCCAGCGAGTTCGTGACCAACGCCGGTCTCGACCCGGAAGCCATGCTCACCGCCGCCGGGCCCTACGCCCCCGCGCTGGGTGCCTACCTGGCCAGGGTCACCGGCCAGTTCGCCGGCAGCGCCCAACCTGCCAGCGGTGTCGCCGACACGATCACCGCCCTGTTGGCCGCCGACGACCCGGCGTTCCGGGTGCAGACCTCGGACTGGGCGCGGGACTTCGTGGCCACCAAGCTCGTCGACGTCGACGGATCCGCCGTGCAGGCCCTCACCACGCCCTGGGTCACCGCCTGAGTCGCAGTAACCGTCCACCGCAATGACCGTCCACCGCAATGACCGTGCAACCGGTGTGGGTCCGGCTGCGTCAGGGGGGTGACGGAGGGAGCGCGAGGTGCACGAGCACGACGAGAGCGCGGTGGGGTCGTTCCGGGGGTTCGTGCTGGCCCACCGGAGTGCCCTGCTGGGCCAGGCGGTGCTGCTGACCGCCGGGGACGTCCACACCGCCGAGGACCTGGTGCAAACGACCCTGACTCGGGCCTTCCAGCGGTGGGACACCGTCCGCGGGCACCCTGCACCGGCGACGGCAGGTCAACGACCAGTGCCGCGGCCCGCCGGATGACAGCGTTCTCGGCCTCCCAGGACAGGTCGGAGGGGTCGAAGGAGAACAGGTCACGGTCGAGCACCCCGGCGTCCGGGTCGCGGCCGTCCCTTCGGTTCCACACCGCTGGGAACACCGCACCCTGTCAGCCACCAGTCCGAGACCCTGAGAGGCGGTGTCCGCTCCAGCACCACCCGGTTCGCCTCGCTGGTGAGCACCGCCTCGAGGAAGTCCGACGGGTCCACGTCCACCAGCACGGCCCGCCCACGGTGGGGTCACCGATCCCCGGCCGGCTGCGCCCTGCGAACCTGGGCGGGTGACCGATGCAGCAGCAGCCCTGACCGTCGGTGGAGCCGACCCGGACCTTGACACCCAGCTCAGCGACGGGCTGGACGCGTTCAACGTGCACGCCACCGGGGACCGGGACCAGCGGCAGTTGACCGTGCGAGTCGCCGGCGCTGACGGGCGGCTGGTCGCCGGGCTGAGCGGGTGGACCTGGGGCACGTGCTGCGGGATCAGCATGGTCTGGGTGCGCGAAGACGCCCGCGCCGCGGGATGGGGTGCCCGGCTGCTTGACGCCGCGGAGACCGAGGCCCGCTCCCGGGGGTGCGAGCAGGTGGTGGTGTCGTCCTTCACGTTCCAGGCGCCAGGGTTCTACGAGCGGCACGGTTACATCGAGACCGGGCGCACCGAGGGAATCCCCCGCGCCGGGAGCGCCGACGTCCACCTGCGCAAGGTCCTCGAGACGAGCTGAACACCCGATGACACCCCCCCGGGTTGAGGACGCGGCAACCCCCAAAGCCGCAGCACGGTGGTCATGTCGACTCGTCAGCCCTCTCCGCCTCAGGGCCTTGCTGCCCGGTCACCGATCGGTCTTCGAGACCCACTTGGTCCTGCGTGAGGAGCCGGCGGCTTCTGGGGCCGTCAGTGTGTGCAGCAGCTGCAGGTGCCCTCGCATCCGTCGTCGTCGAGCAGGGCGGCGGCGTTCGGGGCGCAGCAGCTGTCTCCACGCCAGGCGGCACGACCCTCCTTCACCGCGATGGCTGCGATGACCAGGGCGGCGACCGGGTCGGCCCAGGACCACCCGAGCGTCGTGTTCGCCACGAGCCCGACGAGCAGCACCCCGGACAGGTAGGTGCACAACAAGGTCTGCTTCGAGTCCGCCACCGCGGACGCCGAGCCCAGCGCGCGCCCAGTGCGACGCTGGGCTGCTGACAGCAACGGCATGACCGCCAGCGACACCGCCGCGAGCACGATCCCGACCGTGGACGGCGCCGCCTCGGCCCCACCGAGCAGGGTGCGTGCGGCGTCGACGGTGACGAACGCGGCCAGCACGAAGAACGAGCACGCGATGAGCCGCAGGGCGCGGCGCTCACGGTCCTGCCGCAGCTCGTGGTCGGCGGTGGAGAACTGCCACGCCACCGCCGCGGCGGAGGACACCTCGACGACGGAGTCCAACCCGAACCCGACCAGCGCCGACGAGGACGCTGCCGCGCCGGCGGCCAAGGCGACGACGGCCTCGACGACGTTGTAGGCGATCGTCGCGGCCACCAGCAAACGGATCCGACGCACCAGCACGTCCCGCCGGGCCGGGCCCAGCCGGGCCGCCACGGTGGCCATCAGCAGCACCCCTCGCTCGCCGCGGCGGCGCAAGTCGTCGGGTTGACGGCGAGCACGACGGCCAGCAGTTCACCGAGGGCGTGGGCGAGAGATGGGTCGGCGAGCTCGTAGCGCACCCGCCGGCCTTCCTGCTCGGCCACCACCAACCCGCAGCCCCGAAGGCAGCTCAGGTGGTTCGACAGACCTTGTCGGGACACCCCCAGCAGCTCGGCCAGCTCCGACGGGTACCCCGGACCCTCCCGCAGCGCCAGCAGCAGCCGGGTCCTCGTCGGATCGGCCAAGGCGTGCCCGAAACGGGTCAGCACCTCGAAGTGCGTCGCGGTCTCCACGACACGTAACGATACACAGAGCGATGTACTGATACGACGCCCGCCGGTCTTGAGCCCCTCGTGGCCACGCTTGTCGGCGCACAGCCAGTTTGGTTCTGGGCGGACTGTTCGCCCTGGTAGGTCTCGTCTGGGGGGTCCCGGGGCTCGCGTTCACGGTGGGGGCCATCGTCGTCGCGGTACCCGGGGGACTCCTCGTGGTGGGTGTCGTCGTGGTGCGTTGGGTGGTGCTCGCGAAGCGTGCGGCCCAACGACACGACAGAGAAGGTGCTCTCCCGGAGTGGCTCCGGCGGCACAGCGAGAACCCCCGGAATTGGTGTGGCCTCAACGGTCGTCGGGGATGACCCCGGCCATGCTTGCGGCGGGGCATCCCGCTCCCCGATCGCCGATCCTTCGTCGGTGTGCCATGTGCAACGGCGCCAGGACCCACCGACTCAGGCGGACCGGCATCGCCACATCAACGCAGCCGGTCAAGGAAGCGCCGACGGAGCGAACTGCACGACGTAGGTGAGCCACAGCGCCACGACCCCGGCCGTCGTGGCAGCGGCGGCCGCGATGCGACCCCGGTAGAGGGGCTTGCGGTCAGCGCGATCGGACAGCCACAACACACGGACCCCGTAGGCGAGGAACACCGCGACCGCGACCCACACCCCGGCGGTGCCCACCCGAGAGTGAGACCAGCCCCAGACCGACAGTGCAACCACGCCGACGGACGCGGCGACGCACAGCCCGCCGATGAGCAGCTCGCCGGCGATCTCGCCGACCATCTCGCGGACGACATCACCGGTCCGGTGCACCAGCCGGCCCAGCGGACCGAACAGGTCGACCAGGCCCACCATGCGACGTCGTCGACGGGCCTCAGCTCGGGCGTCGCGAACCAGGGACCCCCGGTTCTGCGTAGCCCGCCGCGCGTCAGGCTCCTCATCGCGCTGCGGCTGCACCGCGTCAGTATCGGCCAACACCGGGCAGGACTTGCGCGCCACGGCGGGGGTGGACCGCGACCGCCGAAGCGCTCCGCCATGGGCTACTGGGTGCCGTCCTCGGTGCCGTGGCGGTCGTAGGTGATCGTCAGAGTGCTGCAGTACACGCCGGTGCCGTCCGTCTCGACCAGGCGATCTACGGGCTGTTGATCGGCTGGCCACGTACGCACCGCGCGGTACGCGTAGCCGTCCTGTTCGGCGGACTCCCACTCCAGGACGACTTCGTGGCCCGCCTTGAGAAGCGCAACGCCGGCAACCGCCACCGCGCTGAAGTGGGCCCAGCACCCGCCCGGCGTCTCCGCCGAATCGATGACGCCATAGCCCTCGTCGTCGAGCCAGAAGCGAACGGTTCCACGCGTCGTCACCCAGTGGAGCGTCGTCAGCCGACGCTGTGACCGCAACCTCCTGCGTTCCGTGCGCGGAACGCCTACCGACGCTCCGCTGGCTCCCCTGGCGAGGTTCGGCCGCGCGCAGGCGGCCGTCTCGCAGGGGATCGCCATGCAGACCGTGAACGGGTGACCGATGCGACGCTGTGGGCACGTGTCCAGGCTGGAACCGTGCGTCGCGGCGGCTTCTGGGCGAAGCCCGGGTTTCGCGAGACGGGTCGAGGTGGACACACGATGCCATCTAGGTGAAAACCTGCCCACCGTGCGAGAGTGCCGAACTGGGCACGTCGCCCACCGGAAACCCAGACCGGTGACGCTGCTACCCCCACCCCGAATGAGGAGAGCCTTGATCTACATCACCGTCAAGAAGAAGCTCAAGCCCGGCACCGCGGACGCCTACCTCGCGGCGAGCCAGGCATACACCGACGCGACCCGCGCCGAGCCAGGCAACAAGTGGTACGAGCACTTCCGCAGCGTCGACGACCCCGACACGATCCTGACGATCGAGGCCTTCGACGACGCCGCGGCCGGTGAGGCGCACGTCAACTCGGAACACTTCCAGCACGGGGTCGACGGCGACGCAAAGCAATACATCGCCGAGCGCCCGGACATCCTCTACATCGACGCCGCGGACCGCGACGGCTGGGACAAGATGTCGGAATTCTGAGCTGATCGATGGGCGGTCGGTGCCTGGTGGGCGATCGCCGATGGTTGACCGGCGAAGGACCGATATGCTGTCTTCACCTTCAGACGTAGACCCGGGAGGTCTCTGATGGAGGAGTCTGCGAACATGTCGGGCTGGCAGCGCAAAGAGTTCATCATTTTGCGGGGCCTAGCTATCTTGGTGCTCGTCCCGATCTCCGCTCTGGTTCGGGCGTCATTCCGGTCTGGTAGCGACGAGCGGGTCGGGCAAATTGTTTCCCTGGTTGTCGCGATGTGGCTTGTACTGTGCGCAGCCTGGTACGAACGACAGGCCCGGCTCGGTAGATGACCCCGTCGGCAACCCCCGACAAACCGACACAACAATCAGCTCAGGCTCGCTGAGTTGCCGCACCGAGGTCGTCCAGATGCCCGTCCCGCAAGCCGAACCCGCTTCGCCACACCCCGATCCCGGACCCCCGCGGCGCTTGAAGTATCCCGCAGCCCTGCCCCGAGGGATTCTCCGTGACGGGCCCCTCGCGGGACGGTCTCGTTGGTCCGCACGAATGGTTCCGCGCCGGCTCCAGGTGTTGCCGGCAGACCGGCAGCGTCGCATCAGTGCCGGCACCCGTGGCCGTCCCGCGCCCCGGGCCGGCCGCCCACCACCAACGGGGCACGGTCGAAGCATGCCGGCACCACCAACCAGATCCGGCGCACCTCACCCCGACCAGCCCCACGGCACGGGGCCAGAGGACGTCCTCACCACCGAGCCCCTGGGCCATCGTCAGAGCGCCGACCCCTCGCTGATGGCGTGGACGCCTTCCGACGACCAGTTCCCCGTGGCAGGAGCGAGTGGGCCCCGCCCAGGCATTCGTCAGCAGCAAGCATCACGGAGCAGTGGTGTCCGGAGGGGGACTTGAACCCCCACGCCCGTTAAAGGGCACTAGCACCTCAAGCTAGCGCGTCTGCCATTCCGCCACCCGGACAAGGGTTGGTGTGCTCGCCGAGCGTAGCCGAGGGCTGAGCCACCTCCCAAACCGGCGGTCGGTGGTAGGAACACCCGGTGGCAGCAGACGAGCAGTCCCGGGCCGAGCGCGAGGTCGTCGACCTCGTCAGCCAGCTCATCCGCATCGACACGACCAACACCGGCGACCCTGCCACCACGGTCGGGGAGGCCGAGGCGGCCGACTGGGTCGTGGCCCGGCTCGAGGAGGTGGGCTACGAGACCACGGTCGTCGAGTCGGGGATGCCCGGGCGGGTGAACGTGTTCTGCCGCCTGGAGGGTGCGGACAGCTCCCGGGGCGCGCTGCTCGTGCACGGCCACCTCGACGTGGTCCCCGCCGAGCCGTCGGACTGGTCGGTGCACCCGTTCTCCGGGGCGGTGGCGGACGGCTACGTGTGGGGTCGGGGCGCGGTCGACATGAAGGACATGGTCGGCATGACGCTCGCCGTGGCCCGCCAGCTCAAGGCCGAGGGCGTGGTCCCGCCGCGTGACCTGGTCTTCGCCTTCCTCGCCGACGAGGAGGCCGGCGGCGCGTGGGGCTCGCACTGGCTGGTCGAGCACCGCCCCGAGCTGTTCACCGGCGTCACCGAGGCCGTCGGCGAGGTGGGCGGGTTCTCCCTCACCGTCGGCCGCCGCGACGGCTCCGACGCGCGGCTGTACCTGGTGGAGACCGCCGAGAAGGGCATCGCCTGGATGCGGCTGCGCGCCAAGGCCCGCGCCGGGCACGGCAGCTTCCTGCACGCCGACAACGCCGTCACCGCGCTCGCCGGCGCCGTGGCCCGGCTGGGCAACCACACGTTCCCCACGGTGGACACCGAGTCGGTGACCTCGTTCCTGGCCGCGGTGTCGGAGGAGACCGGTCTCGACCTGGACACCGCCTCGCCCGACATCGACGGCACCCTGGAGAAGCTGGGCACGATCAGCCGCATCATCGGGGCGACGCTGCGCGACACCGCGAACCCCACGATGCTGAACGCCGGCTACAAAGCCAACGTGATCCCGCAGACCGCGGAGGCCGTCATCGACTGCCGCGTCCTGCCCGGGCGGATGGCCGCCTTCGAGCGCGAGGTCGACGAGCTGCTGGGCCCGGACGTGGAGCGCGAGTGGGTGACCCAGCTCGAGGCCTACGAGACCACCTTCGACGGCGACCTCGTCGAGGCGATGAAGGCCTCGATCCTGGCCCACGACGCCGACGGCCGGGCGGTGCCCTACATGCTCTCCGGGGGCACCGACGCGAAGGCGTTCGCCAAGCTGGGCATCCGGTGCTTCGGCTTCGCCCCGCTGCGCCTGCCCGCCGAGCTCGACTTCGCCGCGATGTTCCACGGTGTCGACGAACGCGTGCCCGTGGACTCGCTCACCTTCGGGGTGCGCGTCCTGGAGCACTTCCTGCTGAGCTGCTGAGAGGGATCACCATGAGCACAGACACCGGTTCGAACGCGGGACGAGTCGTCCTCATCACCGGGGGAGGCTCGGGCTTCGGCGCGGCCGCCGCCCGTCGCTTCGCCGCGCAGGGGGCCAAGGTGGCCCTGCTCGACCGCGACACCGAGACCGTGACCGCCGTGGCCCAGGAGGTCGACGGCCTCGCCATCGTCGGCGACGTCACCGACGCCGACGTCTCCACCCGGGCGGTGTTCGAGACCGAGGAGCGCTTCGGGCGCCTCGACCTCGCCTTCCTCAACGCCGGCACGGTGGGCGGGCAGCTCGCGAGCGACGACCTGCTGGACCTGCAGCGCTACCGGGCCGTGCGGCGGGTCAACCTCGACGCCGTCGTCTACGGCACGTGCGCGGCCGTGCCGGCCCTGCGCCGCGCGGGTGGGGGCGACGTCATCGCCACCGCGTCGCTGGCCGGGCTGGTCCCGATCCCGGAGGACCCCGTCTACACGCTGACCAAGCACGCCGTGGTCGGCTACGTCAGGGCCGTCGGGGCCCAGCTGGCCGACAGCGGCGTCCGGGTCAACGCGCTGTGTCCCGGATTCGCCGACACCCCGCTGATCAAGGACTCCCGCGAGGCCTTCGTCGCCGCCGAGTTCCCGCTGCTCACCGCGGACGACGTCGTCGACGCCCTCGAGCTCGTGCTCGCCGCGAGCTCCACCGGCGAGTGCTGGTACGTGCAGCCGGGCCGGGAGAGCGAGCCGTTCCGCTTCCGCAACGTGCCCGGGGCGCGAGGCGGTGGAACCTCACAGCCCCCTCCGAGGGGTGCCTTGCACCCGGGTTCCTGACCGTGCGCGCCTGGCGGGTGCACACCCTCGGCGAACCGGTCGACGTCCTGCGGTTGGACGAGGTGCCCGACCCGCTCGCCGGGCCGGGGGAGATCGTCGTCGAGGTGGCGGCCGCGGCGGCGAACTTCGCCGACGTGCTGGTCTGCCGCGGCGAGTACCAGGAGCGGCCCCCGCTGCCGTTCACCCCGGGCATCGAGGTGGCGGGCACCGTGGTCGCCACCGGTGGCGGGACGGCCTTCGCGGTGGGGGACCGGGTGATCGGCCAGCCGAACCCACCCCGGGGTGGGTTCGCCGAGCGGACGGTGCTCCCGGCCGGCTCCACCTACGCGTGGCCCGAGGGCATGTCCGCCGCGCAGGCTGCCGGGTTCTTCGTGACGTACCAGACGGGGTGGTGCGCACTGCACCACCGGGCCCGCCTGCGCGCGGGGGAGACCCTGCTCGTCACCGCGGCGCTCGGGGGCACCGGCACCGCCGCGGTGCAGCTCGGGCTGGCCGCCGGGGCCACGGTCATCGCCACCGCCGGTGGACCGGAGAAGTGCGCCCGCGCGCGCGAGCTCGGCGCCCACCACGTGCTCGACCACGACGCCGGCGACCTGGTCGAACGGGTGCGCGCGCTGACCGGCGGACGTGGGGTGGACGTGGCCTTCGACCCCGCCGGGGGTGACACCTTCGACGCCGTCCGCCGGGTGGTCGCCTTCGAGGGGCGGCTGCTCGTCATCGGTTTCGCCTCCGGACGCATCCCCGACGTCCCCGCCAACCACGTGCTGGTGAAGGGCTACTCCGTGATCGGGGTGCACTGGGCCCGCTACCGCACCGAGGCGCCGGGGCTGGTGCAGCAGTGGCACGAGGCGCTGGTGGACCTCTCCGCCCGTGCGCTGATCTCACCCGTGGTCGGCGAGGAGCACCCGTTCGACGCGCTGCCCGAGCTGCTGGGGCGTCTGGCCACCCGCCGCACCCACGGCAAGGCCGTGCTGGTGCGCTGAGCACGCACCTCTGTGCTCCGCGCGCGCGATGCCGAGCGGCTTCTGGTTGGTTCGGTCACCGGGTCTGACCGGCACGGGGCGGGAGGAACGCCAGCGCCAAGAGACCACGCACGGCCGACCCGCCACCAGCACGACGCCCGGTTCGGCGAGGCGGTCCACACCAGCTGACGTCAGTGGAGCGATCGGTGAGCGGCCGAGGCTGGGACGCGAGGTCGTCGCGGCAGCCGAGCAGGGGGTGTCGCACGGGAGACCGGGAGCTGTTGACCGACGGCGCATCTACTCCCACGACGGGGCAGCGAAACTCAGGGTGCGGCCGCCGCGTCCGGGGTGCGGGCATGGAACAGCGCCTCGCTGAGCAGCCGCTGGACGTGGTCGTCGGTCGCGGAGTAGTGCACGTAGGTGCCCTCGCGTCGCCCGGTGACCAGCCCGGCGAGGCGCAGCTTGGCCAGGTGCTGGCTCACTGCTGTCGGGGAGGTGCCGGCCAGCTCGGCCAGGCAGGCCACGGTGGACTCGCCCTGCAGCAGCGCCCACAGGATCTTGATCCTGGTGGGGTCGGCGAGCATGCGCAGCGACTCCGCGGCGAGGTGGACCTGCTCCTCGTGCGGCATCGCGAAGCTGTCGATGTCGGAGTGCACGAGATCAGCCTAGAGCCTGCGCACGTGCGAACCTTCACGCGTGCGCAGGTACGCTGCCACGCATGTTCCTCCCCTCCTGGTCGATCGGTTTCCTGCGCGTGTCCGAGGTCCGCTGGGCCGCCGCCTCGCTGCTCGCCTTCCTGCTGGCCGGCGCCGCCCTGCTGCTCAACGGCCCGGGCTGGCTCTCCGGTGCCCTGTTCGTCTCGTGCTACCTCGCCGGGGGGTGGGAGCCCACCCTGGAGGGCCTGCGGGCGCTGCGCGAGCGGCGGCTGGACGTGGATCTGCTGATGACGGTGGCCGCCCTCGGTGCCGCAGCGATCGGGCAGGTGCTCGACGGTGGGCTGCTCATCGTCATCTTCGCCACCTCCGGTGCGCTGGAGGCGGTGCTCACCGCGCGCACCGAGGCCAGCGTCCGGCGCCTGCTCGACATCGCCCCCGAGCGGGCGCGGCGGGTGCTGCCCACCGGGGACACCGTCGACGTCCCGGCCGCCGAGGTCACCGCGCAGGACACGGTGCTGGTGCTGCCCGGGGAGCGGGTGCCCGCCGACGGGACGGTCGAGGAGGGCGAGAGCGAGGTCGACGAGTCCAGCCTCACCGGTGAGCCGCTGCCCCGCCGGCGCACCGTCGGCGACCGGGTGCTCGCCGGCACCCTCAACGGCACCGGGGCGCTGCGGGTACGGGTGAGCACGGCTGCCGCCGAGTCGGTGCTGGCCCGGGTCTCGACCCAGGTCGAGGAGGCGGTGGCGACCAAGGCCCACCGGCAGCTCCGGATCGAGACCGTGGAGCAGCGCTACTCCACCGGCGTGGTCGTGGCCACCCTGGCCCTGATCGGGCTGCCACTGGCCCTGGGGGCCGGGATCGAACCCACCCTGTTGCGCGCGATGACGTTCATGATCGTGGCCTCGCCGTGCGCGATCGTGCTCGCCACCATGCCGCCGCTGCTGGCTGCGGTGGCCACCGCGGGACGCCACGGGGTGCTGGTCAAGGACGCCCGCGTCGTCGAGGCCCTGGCCGGGGTGGACACCGTGGTCACCGACAAGACCGGCACCCTCACCCAGGGCGCCCCGCAGGTGGAGCAGGTCGTGGCCCTGGGCCACCGCACCGGCGAGGAGGTGCTGGCGCTGGCCGCGGCGGTCGAGCTCGGCAGCGAGCACCCCCTGGCCGAAGCCGTCACCACCGCCGCGCGAGACCAGGGCCTGGCGGTGCGGGCGGCCACCGACGTGCGGGCGCTGCCGGGCCGCGGGGTCACCGGCAGCGCCGACGGCACGACGGTCGCCGTGCTCGACCCGGCGGCCCTGCACGCCGAGCCCGACAGGGTTGCCGACGAGGTCGCCACCCAGCGCGCCCAGGGACGCACCGCGGTCGTGGTCACCGTCGACGACGAGGCCGTCGGCGTGCTCGGCATCTCCGATGCCGTGCGGGCCGACGCCGCAGCAGCGGTCGGGCGCCTGACCGAGCTGACCGGCTGCGCACCGGTGCTGCTCACCGGGGACAGCGCCGCCGCAGCCACCCCGGTCGCCAAGGCCGTGGGCATCACCGACGTCCGCGCCGGGCTGCTGCCGCAGGACAAGACCGCCGCGGTGGAGCAGCTGCAGGCGCAGGGACTGCGGGTGCTGGCCCTGGGCGACGGGGTCAACGACGCCCCCGCCCTGGCCACCGCCGAGGTGGGCGTGGCCATGGGCGCCCGCGGCAGTGCCCTCAGCATCGCCGCCGCCGACGTGGTCGTGCTGCGTCCGGAGCTGAGCGGGGTACCCGCTGTCGTCGAGCTCGCGGGCCAGGCCCAGCGGGTGGTCACCCAAAACCTCGTGCTCGCCGGGACCGTCATCGTCGCCCTGGTCACCTGGGACCTGCTCGGCACCCTGCCCCTGCCCCTCGGCGTCGCCGGGCACGAGGCCTCCACCGTGGTGGTGTGCCTCAACGGGCTGCGACTGCTCCGCACGGGCGCCTGGCCCTCCGTGGTGGAGCACCCCGCAGGGGCGGACCGCCCGCGCACCACAGCGTGGCGGCCCACGGCCCAGCACCGCTGACACACCCGGGAGCAGGCTCACGCACGGCACACCGCGGCAAACACCCCGGTCTTGCACGAGATCGTGCACGAGGTTGTTGCGTGCCCTCGGACCTCGCCCTCATGCAGCCCCTGCCAGTCGGTGACGGGAGTGAGGCGTGCTGCTCACGGTCGGGTACACGTCACGACGTCGGTCGAAGTGCCAGCCAGTGCCGCCCACCACCGTCCTGCGCCGGACAGCGTGAGGTCCGCTCCGATGGTGAACACGCGAGTGCGTCTCGTATGGTGTTCATCGTTGAGGGGGAGTAGCTCCCCGCCGGTGCGTCGACATACCGGAACCCTGCGGGGTTCCCGGTGCCCGGGCCCACGTCACGTGGGTAGCGAGACCCTCGACCCGTGTCAGACCCCCGTCTGCCGCAGGTCGAGGCGGCATGTGCGCGTCCTCCTGCGGCTCAGCAGGAAGGACCCCCGTCCCCGTGAGCTCTCTTCTCAGCGTCGTCGTGATCGCCATCAGCTTGGCCCTGGACGCACTGGCGGTGAGCATCGCAGGTGGGGTGAGGGTGGGCCACGCCCGGTGGCGTGACGCCCTCAAGGTCGGCCTGTTCTTCGGCGGCTTCCAGGCGGGAATGCCCCTGCTCGGCTACCTCGCGGGGAACGCGTTCAAGGACGCTGCCTCCAGCGTCGACGGCCTGATCGCGTTCGTCCTGCTCGCCCTCGTCGGCCTCAACATGATCCGGGTCGCGCTCATCGCTGGTGATGACGAAGACGACGGGCACGACATCCTGCCGACCCGCACCCTGCTGCTGCTGGCCGTGGCCACCAGCATCGACGCCCTCGTGGTCGGGGTGTCGCTGAGCCTCGTGGCCCTGCCGCTGCTGGTCTCCGTCGTCGTCATCGGTGTCGTCACCTTCGCCACCAGCGTGGCCGGCTACCTGTTCGGCACCCGGCTCGGCACCTGGTTCGGCTCCAAGGTCGAGATCCTCGGTGGCCTCGCGCTCTTCGGCATCGGCCTCAGGCTCCTCCTGAGCTGAACCAGGCACGGCGCCCAGGCCCGCGGGTACCCGGCGTGACCCAGCATGGCGTCGCCGCCAGCCCGAAGACGCCCCCAGCGTTGACGTCCCGCATGACCAACCGCTTGCGGTGCGCCGAAAGTGTCGACACCGTGGCGGGCACCTTGCCCGCAGGGGATCGCCGACCGGTCGCTCGTGAACCGCCCGACACGAGGCTCGACGTCATCTGTCCGGAGGCCGACGATGACGACGAAAGCCGTGGGTGAGGGATTGCCGCCCACCGGAGTGTGAACTACAGTTGGCACGTGGCCGAGGTCTTGAACATCGGCGACCTTCGACCGGTGGTTGCGCAAGCTGCACGATCGTCGAGCGGCAGCGCGAGTGCTCGTGCGGGTCGACCGGCTGGCCGCAGGAAACCCCGGAGACAGCAAACCGGTCGGCCCCGGGATCTCGGAACTCCGGATCGACCACGGCCCCGGACACCGGATCTACTTCCTCCGCTCCGGCGACCAGCTCATCCTGCTGCTCACCGGCGGCGACAAGTCGACCCAGGCCGCGGACATCAGGACCGCACACGGGATCGCCCAGAACTGGCACCGCACCCAAGGAGAAGACCGATGACCACCGACGACGAGACGTTCACCGCCTTCGACGCAGCCAGCTACCTCAACACCGTCGAGGACGTCGCTGCCTATCTGGAGGCGATCATCGACGAAGCCGACGACGACCCCACAGTCATCGCCCGAGCACTGGGGTCGATCGCGCGTTCACGGAACTTCAGCCAGATCGCCCGTCAGGCAGGCATGAGCCGTGAGGGGCTCTACAAGGCCCTGTCAGCCGACGGCAACCCCAGTCTCGCCACCGTCGTCAAGGTCTCCCACGCCCTCGGACTCCGACTGCACTTCGAAGCCATCGCCTGACCAACCGGAGGGGGGGTACTGCTCATCGCGACGAAGTACGCGTCCCACGACCGGATCGCTGACCGGTCGCCGGAGGAGGACGGTGCAGCGCACCTGCATCGATAGAAGTTGCGCGGCAGCGGGATTGATGGCCTCGCCTCTGGTTCGGGTTCTGCAAGAGCCTCACCCGCCAGGACGCGAAAAAAGCGAGCGCAGGCGGAGGTCGTGAGCGCACACTCTTCAGCATGTGGGTGACCCTGCGGCTGGAAGGTGACGCCCCACCCGTCGTCGGCCACGCGGGTCACCGCCCCCTGCGGGGCATCACCGCTGCACCGTGGAAAACCTGCTCATCGAATGAGGGTGTAGACGGTTCCAGAAGCCTGCGGTGTCGAGCAGGGATCTGAGGATGTTGGCGAGGTGCAGCGCGCAGTTGCACTTGTGTTGTCCTCGGCTGAGAAGGGTTCCCGTCTGTCCTCAGCTGGCTTTCGTCGCGGTCAGGTAGGTGAGGGCCTGCCGGTGCTGCCCGTGGCCGTTGCGGAGGCCATCGCCGATGGAAACTCAGACGTGCTCGCGGCGCGTGAGCAACCGGCAGCGGAGAAGAGCCCGGCAACTGACGTCGACGACCCGAGGACGACGTCCGCACACCGGCGGGGGGCCGAGCCCCACGGCGCCGGCCAGGAGTTCACACCGGGGTGTCGGCCTGACCGGGGAGCCTCCGCAGGTGCGCCGAACGGACGACGTCGATCGTGGGCTTCGCCGCGAACAGGACAGACCCGATGAGGAACAGCCAGTCCGCGGCCAGGGTGGTCGAGGTGAAGAAGAAGAACGCGCTGCCGATGACGAAACACACGGCGGCCCCGAAGTCGACCAGGGTGCGCACGACCTGGTAGCGCCAGAACAGCGCGAGGTGCTGCGGGGTGAGATCGTTCAGGACCGGGTCGAGCAGCTTCACGGGAGTCATCGCCTCTCACTCGGGGACGGGGCAGCGCGGGCGTTGCGGACGGCCGACCGCGGCGGGGCGTGACGGCCCGCCGCGGTCGCACCGAGCGAGGGTCACCGCCGTTCGTGCTCCCCGCCCCCGGTCGTGCCGGCTCGGGTTCCCGGGGAGCGGGTGGCACCGAGCAGCTCCGGCGCGGGCTGGCCGGGCAGGCTCATGAGCTCCCCGGAGATCCACACCTCGGCGGGGAATTCGTCGGCGAGCCGGCCGGCCTCGGTGGCGGCGTCCTCGGCGGTGCGCAGCTTCGCGACCTTGTGGATGATCATGCCGAAGCCGACCTTGGCGGCGATGTCGGCGGTGGTGAACGCGAGCTGGATGGTGGTGGCCCAGCCCGGGGAGTTGTCCCCGGCCCACAGCGGGATGAGGAAGACGATCGGGTACACCCCGAACACGGCCAGCAGCAGGATCGCGGCGTTGCGCAGGCTGGTGCCCGCCTCCGTCCCGATCGCGGCCCGGGTTGCGGCGACCGGGCGCAGCAGCAGCGGGTAGAGGGCGACGAAGAACACCGAGGACACCGCACCCCAGATGAGCAGCTCGGCGGTCGAGGCGGAGGACTGCCCGATTGCGAGGACCCCGAACAGCCCGGTGACGATCATGAGGAACCCGGCGGCCATTGTGGTGAACCGCAGGTTGCGGACCTTGTCCCGGGCCACCACGCACACCGCGAGCAGCTCCACGGTCAGCAGCGGCACCGTCACCGTCCAGTCGGCGTACCGCAGCCCGGTGACGATGGTGCCCGCGTCCGGGGCGTACCGGGTGCCCTCGGCGTTGGCGGTGAACTTGGTCAGCCACGTGACCAGCAGCGCCAGGTACGCCAGCGACGCGACCCAGCAGATCAGGGTGCTGGCCATCGCAGCCGGCCGGTACTTCCTGGACACCTCGTTGCGGGTGGCGATCCCGTACACCCCGGCGGCGAACAGCGCGAAGAACGCCACCACCAGCCCGTACAGGATGAGCTCGTACTGCCACCGGACGAACTCCGAGGTTCCCGTGAGCTCGGTCGTGGGCCCCTGCGGGCTCGCGGCGAGCACCTGTGTCGCGGTCATCGTGTCCCTTCCCGCGGTTGTGTCCGAATTGTTGTCGAGCAACATTGAGTTGCTGTGCGACAACTTGTACCGTAGGGAGCGTGATCATGGCAAGGCAGGGCGGTGAACCCGTCGCGGTGACCGGGGGAGGTGGCGACACGAGTGATCCGGGTGAGGTCGGTGATGCGGCGGTGCTGGCGCTGATCGCGGCCTGCGTGACGACGACCATCCAGGCCGGGGCGCGCTCGGACCCGCCCCTGAGTCCCACCCAGGTGCGCACCTTGACCGTGATCGGTTCCGTGCCGGGCGGGCTCAGCCTGGGTGCGGTCGCGGTCGCGATCAGCGCCAGCAACCCCTCGGCGAGCCGGTTGTGCCAGCGCCTGGTCCGCGACGGGCTGCTGGACCGCGACGCCGGACCGGGCAACGAGCTGCGCCTGAGCCTGTCGCACCGGGGCCAGGACACCCTCGACGCCGTCAACCGCGCCCGGCTGGCCGACCTGCGGTCGGTGCTCGACGCACTGCCCCCGGGCAAGCGCCGGCGTGCGGTCGCTGCGCTCGGTGACCTGGCCGAGCAGATCCCGCTGCGCTGACGGGTCCGCGTCGTCGTCGGGGCAAGGTCGACCGCGAGCTGTGCTGTGCTGTGCGCAGCCGCCACCGCGGTCCACCCCGAGCGAGCTGGAGGAGCCTGATGGCCGTCGACACCGAGGGCACCGCGACCGGGAGCGGGTCGGCGCCGCAAGGCCTGGCCCTGCTGGCCCACGAGTTCGTGGACCTCGTCGAGGTCCTCTACGACGCGGAGACCTCGATGCTCACGACCGACCGGCTCGTCACCGTGGCCACCCACGCCGTCGAGTCGGCCGAGCACGCGGCGGTCACCGTGGTCAGCGACGGAGTGCTGCGCACCGAGGCGGCCACCAGCTCCACCGCCTCCCGGGTCGACCGCATCGCCGCCGAGGTGGGTCGCGGACCGGCCTTCGACGCCCTGCACACCAGCTCGGTGGTCATCGCCCACGACCTCGACGCCGACACCAGCTGGCCCGAGCTGGGGCGCCGGGTGACCGCAGAGACCCCGGTGCGCAGCATCCTGGCCTGCCGCCTCTACCTCGCCGACCGTCACACCGCGGCGCTCAACCTGTACTCGAGCTTTCCGCACGCCTTCGACACCACCGACGCGGCCACCGCCACGATCCTCGCCGCGTACTGCTCGCTGGCCCTGCTCACCCAGCTCCTCGGTGACGACACCGTGCACCCCGACCGGGTGCGGGAGTCCCACCGCGAGGTCGGCATCGCCATCGGGCTGCTCATGGCCCGGCGCGGCATCACCGCCGAGGACGCCTACGCCGAGCTCCGCCACGCCAGCACCACCCTCAACCGCAGCCTGCCCGACATCGCCACCCTGATCTCCGGACGGGACTGAGTGCCCCGGGCCGTCGTCGCCGTGCGCGGACGGTGGTTCCCCGGCGCCAACCCTCGGCCGGTGCGGTTGCCTTGTCCGTCCGCGCCGCCGGCCCCTAGGTTCGGACCATGACGACGACCGGGCACGACGTTCGAGGTTTGGCGGGCTGGTTCCCGCCCGAGCAGGAACAGCTGGAACGGTGGCTGAGCGAGCACGTGGAGCGGGTGGACGGCCGCGGGGCGCGGGAGCTGCGGCCCTCGGTGGCCGCGTTCAAGGACCTCATCGACACCGACCCCGTGGTCGGCATGTTGGTCCGCCGGATGGTCGAGCAGGTCCCGCAGGGGCGCAGCTACACCCAGCGCCACGTCCGCGACGTCGACCACCTGCTGGCCCTGATCGACGGGGTGCTCGACGTCGCCCCGGAGTACGGCACCGAGAACGTCACCCTGCCGATGGGTGCGGTCCTGGACTGGTCCATGGGCACCCCCGCGGGGTACGCCGCGTACCGGGACAGCCGCGTCAACGCAGCGCTGCAGGCGATCCTGCGGGAGTGGTGCGAGTTCCTCAACACCCCCGCCTCGCTCTACGTCCTCAACGACTCCCCCCGCGGCTGGAAGAGCGACGAGGCGGTCGCCGACGTCGGGATGCACCAGTACCAGCACGACCCCGACGACGAGCACTGGGGCTTCACCTCCTGGAACGACTTCTTCACCCGCGCCTTCGTCGACGGTGCCCGCCCCGTCGCCGCACCCGACGACGACGCCGTCATCGTCAGCGCCTGCGAGTCCACCCCGTTCGGGCTGCGCACCGACGTGTCCCTGCACGACGAGTTCTGGCTCAAGGGCCAGCCCTACTCCCTGCACGACCTGCTCGACCACGACCAGACGGCCCCGCAGTTCGCCGGTGGCACCGTCTACCAGGCCTTCCTCAGCGCCACGAACTACCACCGCTGGCACAGCCCCGTCGCCGGCACCATCGTGCGCAGCTGGGTCATCGACGGCACCTACTACTCCGAGGCCGACTCCCTCGGCGAGGACGACACCGAGTCACCCGACTCCCAGGCCTACCTCGCCCACGTCGCCACCCGGGCGATCGTGCTCATCCAGGCCGACAACCCGGCGATCGGGCTCATGG
>JBBSUN010000057.1:0-19434 GCA_038234335.1 Mycobacteriales bacterium | reverse complement strand
TTCGGGCTCCTGGCCGACCGTCACCTGGGTGCGCACGTGTTCGACCCGGCCAACGGTGGGGTCATCCTGTGGCAGCACCTGTTCTTGTTCTTCGGCCACCCCGAGGTCTACATCGTGGCGCTGCCGTACTTCGGGATCGTCACCGAGATCTTCCCGGTGTTCAGCCGCAAGCCCTGCTTCGGCTACACGGGCCTGGTCTACGCCACCCTGGCCATCGGTGCGCTGTCGGTCGCGGTGTGGGCGCACCACATGTACGCCACCGGCGCGGTGCTGCTGCCGTTCTTCTCCTTCATGACGTTCCTCATCGCCATCCCCACCGGGGTGAAGTTCTTCAACTGGATCGGCACGATGTGGAAGGGTCAGCTCACCTTCGAGACGCCGATGCTGTTCGCGATCGGCTTCCTCATCACCTTCCTGTTCGGTGGTCTGACCGGGGTGCTGCTGGCCAGCCCGCCGATCGACTTCGCCGTCTCCGACAGCTACTTCGTGGTCGCGCACTTCCACTACGTGCTGTTCGGGACCATCGTCTTCGCCACCTACGCGGGCATCTACTTCTGGTTCCCCAAGATGACCGGCCGGATGATGGACGAGACCCTCGGCAAGTACCACTTCTGGCTGACCTTCGTGGGCTTCCACTCCACGTTCCTGGTGCAGCACTGGCTGGGCAACGAGGGCATGCCGCGCCGCTACGCCGACTACCTGCCCATCGACGGGTTCACCACCCTGAACACGATCTCCACCATCGGCTCGTTCGTCCTGGGCGCCTCGACGCTGCCGTTCATCTGGAACGTCTTCAAGTCCTACCGCTACGGCGAGGTCGTCACCGTCGACGACCCGTGGGGCTACGGCAACTCCCTGGAGTGGGCCACCAGCTGCCCGCCGCCGCGCCACAACTTCCTCGAGCTGCCCCGCATCCGCTCCGAGCGCCCCGCGTTCGAGCTGCACTACCCGCACATGGCCGAGCGGATGCGCCTGGAGTCCCACACCGGGTCGGCCGCCCACACCGGGTCGGTCGCGGAGAACATCACCAACATCCTCGAGCCCAACTCCACCAGCGGCAGCGACCCGCGCTCGCACTAGTCGCCACCCGCTCCACCACGCGGACCCCCGTCGCAACCGCGGCGGGGGTCCGTGGTGCACTGGGACCCCACCCGAGCGACGACCAGGAGAACTCCCGCGGTGACTGCTCCCCGCCCCCCGGCCGAATCCACCCCGGTGCTCGTCACCGTCACCGGCCGTGACCGCCCCGGGGTCACGTCCGCGCTGTTCGCGGTGCTCACCGAGCACGACGTCGAGATCCGCGACACCGAGCAGGTGGTCATCCGGGGCCGCCTCACCCTGGGGGTCCTCGTCCGCTGCCCCGGCGACGCCGGCGCGCTGCGGGGGGCCGTCGCCGCCTCCATGGCCGACCTGCAGATGGACGTCGACGTGGAGATCGACCCCACCACCGGTCCGCGGGCGTCGCCGACGCACGCCGTCGTCGTCCTCGGCCGCCCGGTGACCGCCCGCGCCCTGGCCGCGCTCGCTGGGGAGCTCGCCACCCGGGGCGCCAACATCGAGAGCATCCGGGGGGTCGCGGACTACCCCGTCACCGGGCTCGAGCTGCAGGTCACCAGCGCCAGCGACGACAGCGGGGACGACGCCGCGCTGCGGGCCGCGCTCGCCGCCGTGGCGGCCGAGCAGGACGTCGACGTCGCCGTCGAGCGCGCCGGTCTCGCACGCCGCGCCAAGCGGCTCATCGTGCTCGACGTCGACTCCACGCTCGTGCAGGGCGAGGTGATCGAGATGCTCGCCGAGCGGGCCGGGCAGGGGGAGGCGGTCGCCGAGGTCACCGCCGCCGCCATGCGCGGCGAGCTCGACTTCACCGACAGCCTGCACCAGCGGGTCGCGACCCTGGCCGGGCTGCCGGCATCGGTGGTCGACGACGTCGCCGCGGGCCTCGAGCTCACCGCCGGGGCCCGCACCACCCTGCGCACCCTGCGCCGCCTCGGCTTCCACTGCGGCGTGGTCTCCGGCGGCTTCACCCAGGTCATCGAGCCGCTGGCCCACGAGCTGCAGCTCGACTTCGTGGCCGCGAACACCCTGGAGATCGTCGACGGCGTGCTCACCGGACGGGTGGTCGGCGAGGTCGTCGACCGAGCGGCCAAGGCCGTGGCGCTGCGCCGGTTCGCCACCCAGGTCGGGGTGCCGATGGAGCAGACCGTGGCCGTGGGTGACGGCGCCAACGACATCGACATGCTCGCCGCCGCGGGACTCGGCATCGCGTTCAACGCCAAGCCCGCGCTGCGCGAGGTGGCTGACGCCGCGATCTCGCACCCCTACCTCGATGCGGTGCTGTTCATCCTCGGGGTGACCCGCGACGAGGTGGAGGCCGCCGACGCCCGCGACGGGACGGGACGGCGGGTGCCCATCCCGTGAGCGTGCTCGACGCGGTCCGCGACCCGCGCGGGCGGCCCGACCCGGACGACCCCGCGCTGGTGCTGGCCATGCCGGTGGTGCTGCACCTGGAGAAGGCCGATCCACCCGCCCGGTCGGCCCTGCTCGCCGCAGCGGCGGCCGCGGCGCTCGGGGTGTGCACCGATGCGCGGTCGGAGGTCGGGGGCGAGTGGCACGAGGCGGTGCTCGACTGGTGCTCGGGCCGGATCCGCAAGGTGACCCGGCGGGCACGGGGCGCGCACTGGGCGGCGGTGGCGGGCCTGCCCGGGGTCACGGTGGAGGTCGACGGTGCCCGGGCCCGGGCGCTCGTGCCCGGCGCCGTGGGTGATCTGGACCCGCAGGTGCGCCGGCTGCAGATCAGCGGGACCGAGCTGGCGGCCGACGACCCCGGTGCGCCGCCGCCCGGGGTGCCCGTGCTCTGGGTGGACGCGGGCCTGGAGATGACCGTGGGCAAGGCCGCCGCCCAGGTCGGTCACGCCACCATGCTGCTGGCTGCCTCCCTCACGCCCGCGCAGCTGGACATGTGGCGCGCCGCGGGCTGGGCCTGTGCGGTCCGCGAGGCCGGGCGCCGGCGCTTCGCCGCCGAGCGGTCGCGACCCGGGGCGGTGGTCGTCCGCGACGCCGGCTACACCGAGGTCGCCCCCGGCAGCGTCACCGTCGTCACCCGCTGGCCCTGACGGGGGGGGCTGCAGGTACCACCGACGCGGGCCCGGACGGTCTGCACCCGCGACCAACCGGGGGGTAGCGAGCAGGTCAGGTGGTGAGCCGTCGCAGCGCGGCGCGGACCACCTCGGGGTCGCTGGTCGGCCAGAACGGGGGCAGCGAGGCCCGCAGGTAGCCGCCGTAGCGGGCGGTGACCAGCCGCGGGTCGAGCACCGCGACCACCCCGCGGTCGTCGACCCCGCGCAGCAGCCGGCCCACCCCCTGGGCGAGCAGCAGCGCCGCGTGGTTCGCGGCCACCGACAGGAACCCGTTGCCCCCGGCGCTCTCCACCGCCTTCTGCCGGGCCACGAGCAGCGGGTCGTCGGGCCGGGGGAAGGGGATGCGGTCGAGGATGACCAGCGACAGCGACCGCCCGGGCACGTCCACCCCCTGCCACAGCGAGAGCGTCCCGAACAACGACGTCGCCTCGTCGGCCGCGAACCGCTCCACCAGCTGGCCCGTCGCGTCGTCACCCTGGCACAGCACGGGTGTGTCCAGCCGGGTCCGCATGGCCTCGGCGGCCGCCTTGGCCGCGCGCATGGAGGAGAACAGCCCCAGGGTGCGCCCACCCGCGGCGCCCACCAGCCCCTCGATCTCGGCGAGGTAGGACTCCACGAGCCCGTCCCGCCCGGGCGGGGGCAGGTGCGCGGCCACGTAGAGGATCCCGGAGCCGGCGTGGGAGAACGGCGAGCCGACGTCGAGGCTGGACCAGCGGATCGTCCCGGCCGGGTCCTTGCCCGAGGCGTTGCGGGTGCCGGCGCTCGCCGTGCTCGCCGGGGTGAACGGGACCTCGGCGGGGAGCCCCCACTGCCGGGCCAGGGCGTCGAAGCTGCCGCCGAGCGAGAGCGTCGCCGAGGTCAGCACCACGGTCGACTCGGCGAACAGGCTGGCCCGCAGCAGCCCCCCCACCGAGAGCGGCGCCACGTGCAGGAGCAGTCCCCGCCGCTCGGAGTCCTCCAGCCACACCACGTTGCGACGCTTCGCCGGGTCGGGCTCGTCGAAGGCGGCGAGGACCTTGTCCGCCGTCTTCGTCACGTCGTCGATCAGGGCCAGCGCGGCGGTGCGGGCGGCCGCCCCCTCGGGGTCGCCCCCGTGCTGCCCCGGCTTCACCGGCCCGATGGACTGCCGCAGCGCCGCGGCAGCGTCCCGCACGGCCTCCAGCGGCAGGTCCATGCCCTCGGGAACCCGCTCCCAGCGGCCCACCGGGGCCTCCGTCAGCGCCAGGGTCAGCCCGTCGGCGGCCTCGGCGAGGCGGTCGACGTCGCGGTCGTCGGCCAGCTTGGTGGCCCGTCGGGACGCGGCGGTGACGGCGGCCCCGGAGAGCTCGGAGGTGGCGACGGCGGTGACCCGGTCCACCAGCTCGTGGGCCTCGTCGACGACGACGACGTCGTGCTCGGGCAGCAGCGGGATGCCCTCGATCGCGTCGATGGCGAGCAGGGCGTGGTTGGTGACCACCACGTCGACCTTCGCTGCGCGCGCCCGGGCCTGCTCGGCGTGGCAGTCCTGCCCCACGGGGCAGCGGGCCACCCCCAGGCACTCCCGCGCGCTCACGCTGACCTGCCGCCAGGCCTGCTCGCTGACCCCGGGGACCAGCCCGTCGCGGTCGCCGTCGGGGGTCTTCTCCGCCCACGCGTGCAGCCGCTGCACCTCGCGGCCCAGCTTGCTCACGGCGAACGGGTCGAACAGCGCCTCGTCGGGATCGGCGGGCGCTCCCGCGGCGAGGCGGTGCAGGCACAGGTAGTTGCGGCGGCCCTTGAGGATCGCGAACTCCGGCTCCCGGGGCAGCGAGGGCGCCAGGGCCTCGGCCAGCCGGGGCAGGTCGCGGTCGACGAGCTGGCGCTGCAGGGCGATGGTCGCGGTGGAGACGACGACGGTCTTCCCGGAGGAGACGGCGTGCCGGATCGCCGGGACCAGGTAGGCCAGCGACTTGCCGGTGCCCGTCCCGGCCTGCACGGCCAGGTGCTCGCCGGTGTCCAACGCGTGTGCGACGGCCGAGGCCATGGTGACCTGCCCCGTGCGCTCGGTGCCGCCCAGTGCGCTGACCGCCGAGGCGAGCAGCGCGGGGACCGCGGGGAGGGGGTCGGTCACCGGGGTTCGCCGACGAGGGTGACCCCGGCTGCGCGCAGCTCGTCGAGGGCACGGGCGGTGCTCTCCGGGGCCACGCCCGCGGTGAGCTCGAGCAGCACCGTCGTCGCGAAGCCCTCGGCCGCGGCGTCCAGCGCAGTGGCCCGCACGCAGTGGTCGGTGGCGATGCCGACCACGTCGAGCTCGGTGACGCCCCGCTCGCGCAGCCACGCCGCGAGCCCGCGTCCGTCGCGGTCGCGGGCCTCGAAGCCGGAGTACGCCGCGGCGTGCGCGCCCTTGTCGAACACCGGGACGAGGTCCGGTAGCTCCAGGTCGGGGTGGAACGAGGCGCCCGGGGTGCCGACCCGGCAGTGCGGGGGCCACGACGTCGCGAAGTCGGGGGTGTCGCTGAAGTGGGCCCCGGGATCGACGTGGTGGTCCCGGGTGGCGACGACGTACGGGTAGTCGTGGGTGGCGACGTGTCGGGTGATCGCCGCGGCCACCGCAGCCCCCCCGGCGACGGCGAGCGAGCCGCCCTCGCAGAAGTCGAGCTGCACGTCGACGACGACCAGTGCGCGCGGCATCAGGCTCCCTGGCCCGGCGCGTCGAGGAACACGGTGGGGATGGCGGGTTCGCCGCGGGAGAGCGTGAGGCCCTCCCAGGGCAGGGTGACCAGGGTCGTCGCCAGGTGCGCGCGGGACTGCGCGAGCGTCGGCAGGTCGGTGCGCAGGGCGCCGGCCTCGACCATGGGCACCACCAGCGTGCGGTCGTGCGGTCCGAGCTCGGGCGGCGCGTCCGCGGGGTGCACCACCTCGGCGACGACGGTGCCGGTGTCGCGGGCCTGCCGCAGCGCCCGCTTGGCCCCACCGCGGGACTCCTTGTGGCTGCTGCGCTTGGCGACGGGCACCCCGTCGACCTCGACGAGCTTGTAGACCATCCCGGCCGTGGGCGCCCCGGACCCGGTGACCAGCGAGGTGCCCACGCCGTAGGCGTCCACCGGCTCGGCGCGCAGCCCGGCGATGGAGTGCTCGTCGAGGTCGCCCGAGAGCACGACCCGGGTCCCGGTGGCCCCCAGCGAGTCCAGCTGGGCCCGGGCCTGCTCCGCCATGACCCCGAGGTCCCCGGAGTCGATGCGCACCGCGCCGAGCCCGGTGCCCGCCACCTCGATCGCGGTCGCGATGCCGCGGGAGATGTCGTAGGTGTCCACCAGCAGGGTGGTGCCCACCCCGAGCGCGTCGACCTGGGCGCGGAACGCGGCCGCCTCGTCGGGACCGTCGACGCCGGTGTGCAGCAGGGTGAACGAGTGCGCGCTGGTCCCGGAGGTGGGCACCCCGTGACGTCGTCCGGCCTCCAGGTTGCTGGTCGCGTCGAACCCGGCGAGGTAGGCCGCCCGGGCGCAGGCGACGGCCGCCTCCTCGTGGGTGCGCCGCGAGCCCATCTCGATCAGCCGCCGCCCCGCCGCCGCGGTGACCATCCGCGAGGCGGCGGAGGCGATGGCACTGTCGTGGTTGAGGATCGAGAGCACGAGGGTCTCCAGCAGCACGCACTCGGCGAAGCTGCCGCGGACGCTGAGCACCGGCGACCCGGGGAAGTACAGCTCGCCCTCCGGGTAGCCCTCCACGTCGCCGGCGAAGCGGTACCCACGCAGCCACTCCCGCGTCACGTCGTCGAGCTCGGCCGGCAGCGCCGCCAGCTCGTCGTCACCGAAGGTGAAGTGCTGCAGCCGCTCCAGCAGGCGGGCGGTGCCCGCGACCACCCCGTAGCGGCGCCCGTGCGGCAGCGAGCGGGCGAACACCTCGAAGGTGCAGCGGCGCTGCGCCGTCCCGGCCTGCAGCGCCGCGGACAGCATGGTCAGCTCGTAGGAGTCGGTGAGCAGCGCGGTGCTCGTCGGCCTCGGCGCAGGTGGGGTCACGCTCGCAGACCCTACGAGCCGCTACGGTGGTGCCCATGGCTGCACCGCTGGAGGTCGAGCCCGCCCCGGGCACCGACACCGCCGCGGCCGCGGCCGCCGAGGTGGAGCGGGACACCGGGACGGCCCGCCCGTGGGTCACCGTCGTCTGGGACGACCCGGTCAACCTCATGCACTACGTCACCTACGTCCTGCAGAAGCTGTTCGGCTTCGACAAGGCCAGGGCCACGGAGCTGATGATGCAGGTGCACACGCAGGGCCGCGCCACCGTCACCTCCGGCGCCCGGGAGAAGATGGAGGGCGACGCCAAGCGCCTCCAGGCCGCCGGGCTGTGGGCCACCGTCCAGCAGGACTGACCCGCGCGCCGAGGACCATCGTGCCGAGGATCAGCGAGAGGAGCACCGTGCAGCCCTGGACCCGGAAGTCGTCGCTGACCGGCCCCCGCCTGCGCTCGCAGATGGAGGCGCAGGAGGCCGCGGTGCTGCGCGGCATGGTCGGCTCCATCGACGAGATGCTCGGCGAGCGTGACGAGTCGGCGCCCCAGGACGAGCTGGCCGCGATGACCGGGGTCCGCACCGGGCACTCCACCCCGCCCGAGGACGCCACGACCGCGCGGCTGCTGCCGGACTTCCACCGCTTCGACCTGGGCCCCGACGGCGGTGACGAGGACCGCGGGGACGTGCACGGCGGGGCCGACGAGGACTCGGCCGCCGCGCTGCGCAGCCTGCACGAGCCCGGGGTGATCGCCGCCAAGCGCGCCGCCGCCGGCACGTTGCTGCGCACCTGCCCCCCCGACGGCGGGCGGATCACCCTCACCCCGGAGGAGGCCGACGACTGGCTGGTCGCGATCAACGACGTGCGCCTGTCGCTCGGGGTGGTCCTGGAGATCGACGCGGACACCCCCGAGGAGCTCCCCGCGGACGACCCGCGCTCCGGGCACCTCGGGGTCTACCACTGGATGACCTGGGTGCAGGACTCGCTGGTCCAGGCCCTGCTGCCGTGACCGCACCCGGGTCCGGGCCTGCACCCGGGCCGAGGGACGCGATCACCGACGTGCCCGGCATCCGGGTGGGGCACCACCAGCGCCTCGACGACGGCTGGGCGACCGGGACCACCGTGGTGCTCGCCGTCGACGCCGAGGGCGGTGGTGCGACCGGCGGGGTGGACGTGCGCGGGGGCGGCCCCGGCACCCGGGAGACCGACCTGCTCGACCCGTCCCACCTCGTGCAGCGGGTGCAGGCGGTGCTGCTCACCGGGGGCAGCGCCTTCGGCCTCGCCGCGGCCGACGGGGTGGTGGGCTGGCTGGCCGAGCGCGGTCACGGTTTCCCGGTGGGGCCCGGTCTGGTGGTCCCGATCGTGCCCGGCGCGGTGCTGTTCGACCTCCACGGCCCGGTTCCCGTGCGGACCCCGGACGCCGCGTTCGGGCGCGCGGCCTGCGACGCGGCGGGGGTGGACGTGGCCCAGGGCAGCGTGGGCGCGGGAACGGGCGCGCGGGCCGGGGTGCTGGCCGGCGGGGTGGGGACGGCGAGCGCCGTGCTGGGCGACGGGACGGTCGTCGGTGCGCTCGTCGCGGTGAACCCGGCCGGCTCCGTGGTCGACCCACGGACCGGCCTGCTCTGGGGGGCCGACGGGCTGCGCGCGCCCGACCCCGCCGAGCTGGCTGCGTTCGGCGCCCTGCAGGACGCGTCGGCGCGGTTGAACACCACCATCGGCGTCGTCGCGACGAGCGCCGGGCTGACCAAGGCGCAGTGCCGGCGGGTGGCTGTCGTCGCCCACGACGGCCTCGCCCGCGCGGTGCGCCCGGCCCACTCGATGCTCGACGGGGACACCTTCTTCGCGCTGGCCACCGGGACGGGCAGCACCGACGTGGCCGGCCTGGACGCGATCACGGCGGCGGCCGCGGACTGCGTGGCCCGCGCCATCGGCGCCGGGGTGCTGGCGGCCACCGCTGTCGCCGGGGTGCCCGCCTACGCCGACGTGCTGCCCTCCGCGCTGAGCTGAGCTCGTCCGGGGTCCGTATCCTGGAGATCGTGACCGCGTCCGCTGACCCGACCACCCGCCCCCGCTGGCAGGTCGCACTGCTGGTCTCGTTCGGCTTCGTGGCCCTGCTGTGGGTGCTGGAGATCCTCGACACGATCACCGGTGGCCTGTTCGACGGGGCGTTCTTCGAGGCGGGGGTGCGTCCCCGCAGCACGGAGGGCCTCCGGGGGATCGTGCTGGCCCCGCTGCTGCACAACGGGTTCGGTCACCTCGCGGGCAACACGGTGCCGCTGCTGGTGCTCGGCTTCGTGCTGCTCATGGGGGGCGTGGCACGCGCGCTCGCGGTGACTGCCGTCGTCTGGGTGGTGGCCGGGGCCGGCGTGTGGCTCCTCGCCCCGGGCGACGGGAACCACCTCGGGGCGTCGGTGCTGGTCTTCGGCTGGCTCGCCTACCTGTTGCTGCGCGGCATCGTGGCGCGCGACGTGCGCCAGGTGCTCGTCGGGGTCGTGCTGCTGGCCGTGTACGGCTCGGTGCTGTGGGGCGTGCTGCCCGGGGCCCCCGGCATCTCCTGGCAGGGGCACCTGTTCGGGGCGCTCGGCGGTCTCGGCGCGGCCGTGGTGCTGGGACGCGGCGCCCGGACCCCGCAGCTGACGTGAGCCGCGACGCCCCCGTCGGCGTCTTCGACTCCGGCGTCGGCGGCCTCACGGTGGCCCGGGCCGTCCTGGACCGGCTGCCCGAGGAGTCACTGCTCTACGTGGGCGACACCGCGCACGCCCCGTACGGCCCGCTGCCCGTGGAGCAGGTCCGCGCCCACGCCCTGGCCGTCGCCGACGACCTCGTCGAGCGGGGGGTCAAGGCCCTGGTGATCGCCTGCAACACCGCCACCGCGGCGTGCCTGCACGAGGCCCGCGACCGCTACCGGATCCCCGTCGTCGAGGTGATCTCCCCGGCCGTGCGGGCCGCGGTCGCCGCCACCGCCACCGGCCGTGTCGGGGTGCTCGCGACGGAGGGCACGGTGGCCTCGGGCGCGTACGACGACGCGTTCGCCGGGTCGTCCGTCGCCCTGACCTCGGCCGCCTGCCCCCGCTTCGTCGACTTCGTGGAGCGCGGGCTCACCAACGGCCGCCAGGTGCTCGGGCTGGCCCAGGCCTACCTGGAGCCGCTGCAGGCCGCCGACGTCGACACCGTGGTGCTCGGCTGCACGCACTACCCGTTGCTGGCCGACGTCCTGGCGCTCGTGCTGGGCGACGGGGTCACCCTCGTCTCGAGTGCGACGGAGACCGCACGGGACCTCGTCGACGTGCTCACCGCCCACGACCTGCTGCGACCGGCCGGGGGCGTCCCCCCGGTGCGGCAGCTCCTCGCCACCGGCGACCCGGAGCCCTTCGCCCGGCTCAGCCGGCGCTTCCTCGGGCCCGGCCCGACCGTGGTCGGTCCCGTCCGGTCCTGACGGGGGTGGGTGGCAGCATCGGCACCATGAGGCTGACGGTGCTGGGGTGCTCGGGCAGCGTGGCGGGCCCGGCCTCGCCGGCGTCGGGCTACCTGCTCACCACGCCCGGGGCGCCGCCGGTGGTGCTCGACCTGGGCGGCGGCACGCTGGGCGCGCTGCAGCGCCACGTCGATCCCGCCGACGCGACGATCCTGCTGAGCCACCTGCACGCCGACCACTGCCTCGACGTCACCGGGTTGCTGGTCTGGCGGCGCTACCACCCGCGGGCGCGGATCGGGAGGACCCCCGTCCACGCCCCCGCCGACGCGGCGCTGCGGCTCGGGGCGGCCTCGGCCGAGACCGGAGGCGAGGTCGACGACGTGACCGACGTGCTCGACGTGCGGCCCTGGGTGCCGGGGGAGACGGTGGTGCTCGGCGCGCTGCGGGTGCAGGTCTCCCGGGTGGACCACCCGTGCGAGGCCTACGGGATGCGCGTCACCGACGCGGACGGTGCGGTGCTCGTCTACACCGGCGACACCGGACCCGGCACGGCCGTGACCGAGCTCGCCCGGGGAGCCGACGTGCTGCTGGCGGAGGCGTCGTGGACCCACGCGCCCGACCTCCCGGTGGGGGTGCACCTCTCCGGCACCCAGGCCGGTGAGCTCGCGCGCGACGCCGGGGTCGGACGTCTCCTGCTCACCCACGTCCCCCCGTGGACCTCGGTGGACGCGGTCGTCGCCGAGGCGGCCGCCGTCTTCGCGGGCGAGGTCCACGCGGTGCGCGCCGACGAGCAGCTCGAGGTCACGGCCTCCGGCGCCGCGCCCGCACGGAGCTGAGCGGTCCTCCGCGCACCGGTCCGGGAACCGGTGCGCCAGTAAGGTCGGCTCCGTGTCCCCCCGAGCAGACGGCAGAGCCGACGACCAGCTCCGCGAGGTTCGCCTCACCCGCGGCTTCACCGACCACCCGGCGGGCTCCGTGCTCGTGGAGTTCGGCAAGACCCGGGTGATGTGCACCGCGAGCGTCACCGAGGGGGTTCCCCGCTGGCGCAAGGGTTCCGGGCTGGGCTGGGTGACCGCCGAGTACGCGATGCTGCCCGCGGCCACCCACGAGCGCAGCGGTCGCGAGTCGGTCAAGGGCAAGGTCGGCGGGCGCACCCAGGAGATCAGCCGCCTCGTCGGTCGCTCGCTGCGGGCGTGCATCGACCTGGCCGCGATCGGGGAGAACACCATCGCCATCGACTGCGACGTGCTGCAGGCCGACGGCGGCACCCGCACCGCCGCGATCACCGGGGCCTACGTCGCCCTGGCCGACGCCGTCACCTGGCTGGGGGCCCGTGGTGCCCTGGCCGACCCGTCCCCGCTCTCGTGCTCGATCGCCGCGGTCAGCGTCGGCGTCGTCGACGGCCGGGTCCGCCTCGACCTGCCCTACTCCGAGGACTCCCGGGCCGAGGTCGACATGAACGTCGTCGCCACCGACGCCGGCACCTTCGTCGAGATCCAGGGCACCGGGGAGGGGGCGACGTTCCCGAAGTCCACCCTGGACACGATGCTCGAGATGGCGCTGGCCGGCTGCGCGCAGCTCACGGCGATGCAGGCCGAGGTGCTCTCCACCCCCTATCCGGGCGAGCTGCCCGCCCCGGCGCCCGTCGGCACGCGGTGAAGCTCCTCGTCGCCAGCCGCAACCGCAACAAGCTCGCCGAGCTGGAGCGCATCCTCGCGGCCGCCCAGGTCACCGGGGTGGAGCTCGTCGGGCTCGACGACGTCGCGCCCTACGACGAGGCCCCGGAGACCGCCCCGGACTTCGAGGGCAACGCCCTGGCGAAGGCCCACGACGGGGCGGCGGCCACCGGTCTGGCCTGCCTGGCCGACGACTCGGGCATCGAGGTGGACGCCCTGAACGGGATGCCCGGGGTGCTCTCGGCGCGGTGGTCGGGCGTGCACGGCGACGACGACGCGAACACCGCCCTGCTGCTGGCCCAGCTGGGCGACGTGCCCGACGACCGGCGGGGAGCGGCCTTCGTCAGTGCCGCCGCGCTGGTCGTGCCCGAGGTGGGGGAGCACGTGGTGCTGGGCCGCTGGCCCGGACGGGTCGCGCGGGCCCCGTCGGGTGCAGGCGGCTTCGGCTACGACCCGGTGTTCCTGCCCGACGGGGAGACCGGCAGCGCCGCGGACATGACGGCGGCGGCGAAGGACGCGGCCAGCCACCGCGGCCGGGCGCTGGCCCAGCTGGTGCCGGTGCTGCGCGAGCTCGCCCGCTAGAGCGGCCGCTGCGCGCGGACGCGCTGGCTCACGCGGTGCTCGGCGACGAACGACATGAGCGGCACGGTGCCGGCCAGCAGCACCAGCAGGGTCGGCAGCGGCCGCCACCGCGCCTTCACCGCGAGGTCGAGGCTCACGAGCAGGTACACGACGTAGATCCAGCCGTGCGCGATACCGATGAGGGCGGTGGCCCCGCCGTCGCCCACGGTGTACTTCAGGATCACCGCGACGGTCAGGCAGACCAGCAGCACGCCGGTCGTGTACGCGAGCACCCGGTAGCGCAGGAGGGCCGAGGCGACCCGCGGCGACAGCTCCGTGCCGCTGGTCTTCGCCATCTGCGGGGCGCTGCTCATCGGGGGCTCCTGGTGCTCTCGTCGGGGCGGTTCGGGGTCGGGGCCGGCTCCGCGGCGAGCGAGGCCAGGTACGCGTTGTACTGGCCGAGCTCGCCACCCTGCTCGCTGCGCGCCGCGGCCGGGCGGGCGGGCAGCAGGTCGACCACCGCAGGATCTGTCGTCGTCGGGCTGGGGAGCTGGGCGTCGTCGTCACGGTTGGCCTCGAGCAGGACGAACCGGCGGTAGGCGTAGACGCAGAACACCGCGAACAGCGGCCACTGGAAGGCGTAGCCGAGGTTCTGGAAGCCCCCCGACGAGGACGAGAAGCGCTCCCACTGCCACCACCCGAGGGCGAGACAGCCGATCGGGGCGAGGACGGCGAGCACGACGAGGGCCCCGCGCCGCCGGTGCTGCTCCTGCTCTCCCACACCCACGAGGCTACTACCGCGTGTCATTGGTGCAGCGGGTGCGGAGACGGGGAGTGGGGCCGGAGGGAGTCGAACCCTCACTGGCGCGGACCTAAACCGCGTGCCTCTGCCGTTGGGCTACGGCCCCGGATGGGTGGTGCGGCTACAGCGCGAGGTCCCGGACCAGCTTGGCCACGTGCCCGGTCGCCCTGACGTTGCGGCGGGCAGTGGTGATCTTTCCCTCGGCGTCGACCACGAAGGTGGAGCGGATCACCCCGGTCACGGTCCTGCCGTAGAGCTGCTTCTCCCCGAACGCCCCCCACGCCGTCATGGTGGTCTTCCCGGGGTCGCTCAGCAGCGGGAAGGTCAGCCCCTGCTCGTCGCGGAAGCGGGCGAGCACGGCCGGGGGGTCGGGGGAGACCCCCAGGACGTCGAGCCCGGCGTCGTTGAGCTGGGCGAGGCGGTCGCGGAAGTCGCACGCCTGCGTGGTGCACCCCGGGGTGCCGGCGGCCGGGTAGAAGTAGACGACGACGGAGCGCCCCCGGTAGCTGGCCAGCGACACCGGGGCGCCGTCCGCGTCGGGCAGGATCAGCTCCGGTGCGTCGTCACCCACGACGGGTCCCGGGACGGGGCGGGGGCCGGTTCCGGTCTCGTCGGTCACGGACCGGGACGCTACCTGCACTAGGTTGTGCGCGAACCAGGTTGTCCGGTGACCCGGGCACCCGAGCTGATGGAGGAACACGTGGCGGGCACCGAAGGCATCGAGCGCGACATCGAGCAGGCCCGCGACCAGCTGGCCAGCACCCTCGACGAGCTCGCGACGCGCGTGCACCCCAAGAACCTCCTCGAGAAGGCCAAGATCACGGCCAGCTCGGCACTGTCGGAGGCCAAGGTGCAGGCCGCGCTCGTCGGCGTGGGGATCCTCGTCGTCGTCGTGGTGCTCGTCCGTCGTCGCGACTGACCGGCCGCCCACGCGCGACGGCGCCGGGGACGTGACGCGCCCGGGCTGGGCGGGGCTCGTCGTCGTCGCATCGGCCGCGTTCCTGGCCATCACCACCGAGGTGCTCCCGATCGGCCTGCTGCCGCAGATCGGTGCGGGCCTGGGGGTGGGGACCTCGGCCGCGGGGCTGCTGGTCTCCGCCTACGCCGCGGTGGTCGTGCTGGGCTCCATCCCGCTCACCGCCGTGCTGGCCCACCTGCCCCGGCGACGGGTGCTGGCCGCGCTGCTCGTCGTCTACGCCGTCACCAACCTCGTGCTCGCGTCCACCAGCACCTTCGTCGTCGCCCTGGTGGCCCGCGTGGTGGCCGGCGGCGCGCACGCCGCGTTCTTCTCCGTCGTCTTCAGTGCCGCCACCGCGATGGTCGGCGCCGGGCACGCCGGCCGCGCCGTCGCCGCCGTCAGCGCAGGAGTCACCCTGGCCCTTGCCCTGGGGGTCCCGCTGGGCACGGCGCTGGGGGTCGCCGTCGGCTGGCGGTGGTCGTTCGTCCTCGTGGCGCTGCTGCTGCTGGTGCTCGCCGCCCTCGTCGTGGTGGTGGTGCCCGCCGTGACCACGGCCGCTCCCGGCGCCGCGGGCTCCGTGCTCACCGCGGCCCGTCAGGGCCCCGTGCTGGCCGTGGCGGCACTGGTCGTCATCATCACCCTCGGGCACAACGCGGTGTTCACCTACGTCACCCCGCTGCTGGTCGAGGCCGGGGTGTCCGCCGCGGGGGTGCCCCTGGTGCTGCTGGGCTACGGCCTGCTCGGGGTGCTGGGGACCGTGCTCGCGGGTGCTGTCGTCACCCACCACCTGCCCCGCGCGCTGACCGGGACCGTGGCCGTGCTCACCGCTGTCCTCCTGGTGCTGGGCCTGCTGGGGGTGCTCGGCGCCCCGACGTGGGCCACCGTCGCCACGGTCGTCGTGTGGGGGGCGGCCTTCGGCACGCTCCCGACGCTGCTCCAGACCGCGGGGCTGCGGGCTGCCCCCCGCTCACCCGACGCCGGACCGGCCGTGGTGAACACGACGTTCAACATCGGCATCGGCGGGGGCGCGCTGCTGGGCGCGGGCGCGCTGCGGGTGACCGACCCGGCCGTGCTGTCGCTGGCCGGCGCGGTGCTGGCCGCCGGTGCGCTCGTCCTGCTGGTCACCGGGCGGCTGCGGGTGGTCGGGACCGACGTCGTCGGAGGGGAGAGCGGGAGAGCGCCGACGCGGACGTGACTGACGGCGGAGGACGGCACCCCGTCGTCGTTGGTCAGCACCCTGACGGACTGCGATGCTGTGGCCCCCGCCGTCAGAGGCCGTTCTGCGTCGCCCCGTACGCCGCCTGCTCCGAGGTGAAACCCTCGAACTCCAGCTGCTCGATGAGCCCGGACCGGGAGAACGAGGAGAACTCGAGGTACGACTTCCCCTTCAACGCGGCCTGCTCGTCGTAGTCGACGTCGAGGTGCGCCACCCCCCACTCCGCGTCCTCCGCGTCGAAACCCTCGAAGCTGAGCTGCTCGACGAGGCCCGAGCGGGAGAAGGCGGTGAACTCCAGGTAGCTCGAAGCCTTCTTGCGCGCGTTCTGCTGGGACACCGTGCCCTCGTTCGCGACCCGCTCCGCCTCCGCTGCGGCCGATGCCTGCGCGGCTGCCTCAGCGTCCGCAGCCGCTTTCGCCTCTGCTGCGGCCGATGCCTGCGCAGCGGCCTCAGCGTCCGCAGCCGCCTGCGCCGCCGCCGATGCCTCTGCGGCCACGGACTGGGCGGTCGCCACCCGGTCTGCCTCGGCCTGCGCCGCCACTTCTTCGGCGCTCGGAGCCCGAGACGTCGTGGTGATCGACGCGGTGGTGGGGGCGGACGACGCGGGCGCGGCGGTTGAGGTGGGAGCGCTGGCCGCGGTGGCCGTGCCGTTCTCGGTCGAGCCGAGACTTCCGATCGCCACGACCAGCGCGAGCAAACCAGCTGGGATGAGCACGCGCTTCTTCCGGTACCACGGGCGGGCCGGCGGGGCGGTGGGCAGTGCGACGGGCGGCTGGTTCGGGTACACACGAGCTCCTTCGAGCGTGATCGCGCTGGTGCGCCCCCCGGGCGCGCGCTGGAGAGCGCACCATAAAGCGTCTTGCCCAAGAACGGGGATGATCTTTGCCTTGAGTTGAGCATCGGCCGGTCGTCACCGGGACGTCGGCGCCAGCACGCACCTGGCGGCGGTGGCGCACGTTCGATCTACTCCGTGCGAGCACGAGCTCCGGGCCGTGCGCGGACTGCGCGATCGCGTCTCGGTAGTCGAAGCTCAAGTCGACAGAGGCATCGAGCGGCCGCGCCTCGAGGAGACGAGCCCAGGGGAAGAAAAAGGGCTCTCCTGTTGGTTCCGTGGGTCGATTCACGCGGTGTGACGGCCGGGTAGGGGTGGGCAGTAGCCGCCGAGGTTGAGCATGGCGAGGGCGATCATGGCCTCGGGGCTCTTGAACCCGAAGGCGATCCGGGTGAGGAGGCGGATCTTGGTGTTCGTGCTCTCGACCAGGCCGTTGGACAGTCGGTGGTCCAGCGTGGCGTCGATGGCCTGGCGGTGGGTGCTGATCCGTCGGCCGAGCTCGACGAAGCTTGGGATCCGGCAGCGTTGGGCCCAGCCGAGCCAGGAGTCCAGCAGCTGCTTGCCTTCCTCGCCCTTGAGGGCGAAGACCTCCCGGAGTTGCTCCTTGAGCAGGTAGGCCCGGAACAGCCGGTGGTTGACCTTCGCGACCCCGGCGAGCTTGGTCTGTTGCCGGTCCGTGAGGTTCTCCGGGTTCTTCCACAGCGCGTAGCGGGCGCCCTTGAGGTCGCGGGAGTGCACGCTCATCCCGCCCTTGCGGGCGGCGTTCCAGGTGTCGCGCCGGACCTGGTCCAGGGCGTCGCCGGCCCACGCGACGATGTGGAACGCATCGGCGCACCGGATCGCGTTGGGGCAGTGCGCAGCGACCTCCTGGGCGATCCACCGGGCGGCGTCGGCGGAGACGTGAGTGACGGCTGCGCAGCGACTCTCACCCAACGCGGCGAAGAATGCGTGGAGGGTTTTGCGGTCCCGGCCGGGTGCGGCCCAGACCAGGCGTCCGGTGTCGTGGTCGACGACGATCGTGATGTAACGGTGGCCCTTCTTGTAGCTGATCTCATCGATCCCGATCCGGACCAGGCCCTCGAGTGGGTCCCGCGCGGCGACGCCCTCGTCCACGACCCGGGCCACGATGGCTCCGACGGTCCGCCACGCGATCCGCAGCAGCACCTCCAACGTCGACTTCGAGGTGCGGGTCGCCATCCACGCGACGGTGTCCTCGAACACGCTCGTGTGCCGGGAGCCGTGCCGGGCCCACGGCACCGACGCCACCACGACCCCGTGCGTGGGGCAGGTGACCCGCGGTGCGTCGGCCTCCACGAAGCTCCGCAGCAGGCCCACGTCCGGGCCCCGCCAGCGCCGTCGTCCTTCGCCGTGGTCATAGCGTGGGCAGCGCCGCTGACACTGTCCGCACCGCCGTGTCGCACCCTTACGAGGACGGATCGAGACCACCACGGACTCGTCCTCGTCCTCGAACTCGACACCCTCGATCACCGTCGAGGTCTCGACACCAAGCACACCTGCCCATACCTTGGCGTTGCGCACGCCGTTCCCCGCTCTGTGGTGCTGGACTTCGACACCCAGAACCTAAGCAGGGACGGCGTGTTGCACGTTCAACCACTCAACAGGCACCCACGGGAACGACCGGAGAGCCAGAAAAAGATCCCCTGCTGCGAAACCTGGATGAGGTCGAGGTGACCGTGGTACGCCGTCAGGGACTTGAACCCCGAACCGATGAGTAGGTGTGTCGGAGCTGCAGACCTTCCTCCACCGACTGACCCTCGTGGAACACCGGTAGTGAGAACAGTGCGCCTAGATCCACCAGCACCGGCATCGGGCGGTCCAGGTACTCCGTCGGGTGGGCCTTCGACGGCTTCCCGGTGCTCACGATCGCCTGGAGCCCGCCTCACGGCCGAGACCACCGCTCGTGCGCTACCCGTTGGGTTCCGCAGATAGAGCGCAGTCGGTCATGCTGAGGTCAAGGGCCCGCGCATTCGGCGCGGCACAGGTGGGGAGCAAGCATGGGCATGATCCGCAAGTCAATGTCGATGATGACCGTCGGGCTGGTGGACTTTCGCTCTGACAAGGAGCGGACGGCTGCGTACACCCGGGGTGCACGCACCGCCGCCAAGAAGGGCGCGAAGCAGGCCAAGGCGCAGACAGAGGTCTTGCGGCAGCAGGCAGCCATGCATGCCTCCTCCTTCCAGCAGCAGGCCGCCGCACCGGTGGCGCAGCCCGTGCGCCAGGGGCCACCCCCCGGTTTCTACGCCGACCAGAACGACCCCACCCTCGAGCGATGGTTCGACGGTGCCGACTGGACCAGCGTCACGCAGCCCCGCCGGTAGCGCTCCGTCGTAAGCGAGTGGCTGTCACCGCGTCGAAGCCCGTTTCGCAGGCCGTCAGGCGCTCGCGCATCCGGACCTCCTGCCAACGACCGTGCTCGGCGTCGGCCCGGGCCAGGTCGGCGAGCTCGGCCAGCGTGGGGTGGTCGGTGGCGTTGGACCAGTAGATGTCGGGTCCGACGCGGCGGGAGTCCCCGGGGATCCCTGGGCCGTCGACCGGCCGACCCCGGGGGGGCAGCCGACGGCGGCGGCGCCAAACCTGTGGGAGGGCCGGACGAAGATCTACCCCTGACGCCCCGTCCGGCGACCTCCCTCAGAAGCATTTGCCTACCGCCTGGGTGTCCATGGTGCATCATCGGGTCCACTTTGACGGGGGAAGGATCGACAGTGGGCCTAGCCCGGGGCTTTCACGGGTGAGCTGTTGATCGAGGGTGTTGCTGGGCTGGAGGGTGCCCCTGACCTGGGAAGATAGGGCTTGCGACGGTCCTGTCTGACCACGAAGAAGGAGCACCCTCCAGGTGAAGCAGCGTAAC
>JBBSUN010000056.1:0-19938 GCA_038234335.1 Mycobacteriales bacterium | reverse complement strand
CGACCACGGTGTCCTGCTCTGCCAGCCCCACCACACCGAGATCCACCACGGCGCCTGGTCCATCACCCAGCGCGACGGCGTGCCCTGGTTCATCCCCCCACCGCACGTCGACCCTCACCGCACCCCGGTCCGCAACACCGTGCACGACGCGATCCGCGACACCGTCGCCCTCGGGAGGACGCTGCACCGCGCCCGCACCGGTTGAGGTGACGGTGGACGACGCCCGTGCGAAGGTGGGGTGTGTCCGTCTCCCGTCCCGCCCTCCTGCTCGTCACGACCATCCTGACCGTGACCGGTTGCACGTCCACGGCCGCACCGTCGGCCGCCACCGGGGTCACCGACACGACGGCACCGTCGAGCAGCGCGGGCGCGGCCGTCGGCGACCAGGCCGGCCAGCGCTTCCCCGACGTCACCTCCGCGAGCTTCGAGAGCGTCGACGACGGCACCACCGACTTCGCGGTGACCGTGAGCTCGCCCTACGACACTCCGGAGCGCTACGCCGACGCCATCCGGGTGCGCAACGAGGACGGCACCGTCTACGGGGAGACGGAGCTGACCCACGACCACGCCGACGAGCAGCCGTTCACCCGCACCGTCAGCGGGGTGCAGCTCGCCACCGGCGTCGGCAGCGTCGTCGTCGAGGCGCGGGACTCGGTGAACGGCTGGGGTGGCGGCACGGCGACGGTGGCCCTGCAGCCGTGACCGGCAACAGCGACCCTCGTCGTGGTCGGGGCCGCCGTGCCCGCCACCGACCGGCGACCGTGGCCGGGACGGGCGAGCGTGGGCGCGCCGGGGCCCGGGAGACGTCGGCGGGTGGGCTCGTGGTCCGGGGCCCGGACGAGCACCTGGAGGCGACGCTCATCGGACGGACCGACCGCCGGGGCCGGCTGGGCTGGTCGCTGCCCAAGGGGCACGTCGAGCCGGGCGAGACGCTGGTCCAGACGGCGGAGCGCGAGGTCGAGGAGGAGACCGGGGTCCAGGGTCGGGTGATGGCCCCGCTGGGCTCGGTCTCGTTCTGGTTCACCGCCGAGGGACGCACCGTGCACAAGACGGTGCACCACTTCCTGCTGCGCTACGTCGACGGCGACCTCTCCGACGCCGACCACGAGGTCACCGAGGTGGCGTGGGTGCCGATCGCCGAGGTCGTCGCGCGCCTCGCGCACCCCGACGAGCGCGGCCTCGCCGAGATCGCCCTGCAGACCCTCGGGGTCGGCGACAGCGGCACGAGCGGGGCGCTGCGCCCACCGCGGGAGCCCTGAGCCCGGGCGAGCAGGAAGACCTGGCCGGTGCGGCTGCGGTGCCGGGGGTCGGCCGAGACGGTGCCCCGGGGGCCGCACACGAGCTGCCCGGGTTCGCGTGCCCGTTCGCGTCGCGGACGTCGACGGGCTGCGCTGCTCGCGCACCTGCCGCGGCTCGCGCTGGTGATCACCCTCAGGCACCCCACCCGGGCGGGGTGGCGGTCCTGGCGGCGGTTCAGCTGCGATAGGTCCGCTCGTAGGCGGTGCGAGCCCGCTCCTGGGCCCGCTGGTCGTGGTCGCTGACCAGGTCGGTGGGCAGGCCGTGCTGCTCGAGGCGTCGGTGCCGGTTCTGCTCGAGGAAGGCCACGGCGTAGAAGGTGCTCAGCAGCAGCCCGAGCAGGACCATCAGCCCCCGCAGCCACAGCGGTCCGGGGAAGAGCAGGAACACCACGAAGACCGGGGTGTAGAGCAGCTCGGTGCGCAGGACCTCGCGCACGGCGTGGTGGCGGGAGGTGAGGTCGTGGCGCACCCAGTCGCGCTGGGTGTCCGGCAGCCGGCGACCGACCGCGTAGCCGAGGTGCTGCAGGGTGCTGGGCCGGGTGCGGGTCACGTCGTCCTCCGGGTGGTCGGGTGGGGCGGTTCTCAGGCGGGCAGGAAGACCTGGCCGGTGCGGCTGCGGTGCAGGGTGTTGACCGCGACGGTGCCCCAGGCGCCGAGCAGGACCACGTACAGCAAGATTGCCAGGCCGTGGACGACGGTGGAGCCGGCCGTGGTGCCCAGGGCGGTGGCGCCGGTGACGCAGGTGCCCACGGGGAAGGTGAAGCTCCACCAGGTGAGGCTGAACCCGAGGCCGGCGCGGATGGCGTGGACGGTGAGCAGGGCGGCGAGGCTGAAGAACAGCACCCCGAAGCCGCCCATGGCGACGCCGTAGACGAGGCCGAAGGCGTGCAGGCCGGTGGCGAGGGAGGCCTGGCCGCCGGTGAAGACGAGTCCGCCTTCGGCGCCGAGGAGGTTCACGGCGGTGATGGACTGGCCGATCATGCCGAGGGTGATCCACACGGTGGGGCCGGCGTTGACCGCGGGCATGCCGCCGTGGACGAGGTGGGAGTAGATGAGCGTCATGGTGATCATCCCGATGACCAGGCTGAGCCCGAACATGGCGTAGCAACCCAGCAGCAGGGTCAGCCGGGCCTGTCCGGCGGGGACGTGGGGCAGCAGCAGGGCGCCGGTGGAGGCGGAGACCATGGGCGGGACGATCGGCATGAGCCAGGCGGGCAGAGCGGTGGCGGTCTCCTTGGGGTGGCGGGTGATCATCCGGTAGGGCACCCACAGGCTGGTGGCCAGGCCGGTGGCGGTGCCGGCGCTCCAGAGCACCGCGAACACCACCAGGGCGGGGCCGGTGCCGAGGAGGCTGTGCCCGACGAGCTGGGCGCCGGCACCGACGGTGAGCATGGCCATGGGCGGTGCCCCGTAGAACTGGCTCATCACGGGGTGGGCGGCGTGGGCACGGGCGTTCCCGCGGTGGTGGCGCCAGTGCAGGCCGAAGGCGACCGACAGCGCCACGAGGGCGGTGGCGGCGACGACCCACACCACGGTCGCGAAGCCGCGCAGACCCGGCGGCTGCCAGGGCAGGGTGGCCGCGGCGTTGGCGACGATGCCGGTGCCCATCACCGAGGCGAACCAGTTGGGGGTGATGTTCTCCAGCAGCTGACCCGGACGCTCCAGCTGCGTCCACACCCCGCGCCGGGCCAGCGCGTGCGTTCCCACCCCGGGAGAGCTGATGCCGGTGCGGAGCGTCGTGATCGTGGTCATGAGGTCATCGTGCGCGGTGCCGGAGGCCCGGCCCAGCCCCCTCCGCCCTGTGGTGCTACAGGCTCAGCTTGTGCCTGACCGGGTGCGCGACCGCGTGCGCCACGAGGTCGCGCGCCGGTCCCGCCGGCGGCTGCGCCGCCCCCAGCCACACCGCCCGCAGCGCCCGGCCCAGGTCGAGCCCGGCGACCGCGACGGCCGTCAGCGCGCCGCCGGCGACGTCGTCGCGCACCCCCAGCGTGCTGAGCACGGCCGGGCCCGCCCCCGCCCGGACGGCCCCGCGCACCGCCGCGGTGGTCGACAGCACGAGGGCGGGCGCGGCGGGCACCAGGTCGACGGCGGCCAGCGCCCGGTGCAGCGCGTCCCGGGTGCCCGATCCCTGCTCGCGGCTCACCAGCGCGGTCGCCGCCAGCTCCGCCGGGGTGACCGGCCGGCGCCGGCGCGCCCACGGGTGGTCCCGGCGCACCACGACGACCAGCTCGTCGCGCGCCACCACCCGGTGGCGCACCCCGCGCGGCACCCCGGGTGACTCCACGAAGCCCAGCTCGCACGCCCCGGTGCGCACGTCGTCGAGGACGTTCTCCGAGCTCGTCGCGCGCAGCTCCACCTCGGCGGCGACGCCCGTCGCGCCGCCCCGGCCCGCGAGCTGCACGAGCCACACCGGGAGCAGGTGCTCGGCCACGGTCAGGCTGGCGCTGACCCGCAGCCGTGTCCGGGCGTCCCCGCGCAGCGTCGCGAGCCCCGCGTCGAGCTCGGCCGCGGCCTCGAGCACCCGGGTGGCCCACGCGAGGACGAGCGTGCCGCCGTCGGTGGGGGTGCTGCCCCGCGCGGTGCGCCGCAACAGCGACACCCCGGTGAGGGCCTCCACCCCGGCCAGCCGGGCCGACGCCGCCTGCTGGGTGGTGCCCACCTCGCGCGCCGCGGCCGCGATGCTGCCCGTCCGGGCCACGGCCACGAGCAGCTCCAGCGCCGCGAGCTCGGGCACCCGTGGTCCCAGGGTCATGGCGGTGACGGTAGCGGCGGCCGGTCCGCCCGCCGCGCCGGTCCGTCCCGGCCGACGGGCGGGCGTCGCCGCGGCCACCCCGTCGCCACCTCCAGCTGGGCGGCCACCGAGAGCAGCAGGGCTTCGGTGCCCGGCGCCCCCACCAGCTGCACCGCCAGTGGCAGACCGTCGGCGGTCCAGCCGGCGGGGACGCTCAGCGCCGGTTGCCCGGTCACGTTCCACACCGGGGTGAACGGCACCCGGCGGGCCGCCAGGGCGATCGTCCGGAGCCCGGTGAGCGAGCCCACCGCGGCCGGGGGCGCGGCCGTCACCGGGGTGAGCAGCACGTCCGCCCCGCCGGGGAGCACCGCCAGGCGGGCCGCCGCCCCCCGCCCGCGCCGGTGCGCACGGGCCAGGGCCCGGTCCGGCACCCGGCGTCCCACCGCGGCCACCACCCGGGTGCGCCGCTCGGTCACCGACGGGTCGACGAGGCGGTCGAGGTCGTCGGCGACCCCACGGGCGTAGCGGAGCAGGAACGACTCCTGCACCCCGGCGAAGGACGGGTCGGCCTCGACCACCTGGTGCCCGAGCGCCGCGAGTGCGTGCACGGTGGCGCGCAGCGCGCCCAGGACGTCGGGGTGCACCGACTGCGGCACGGCGGCCGCCGTCGACCACGCCACCCGCAGCGCACCGGGATCGCGCACGTCGAGGTCGGTCCCGGTCAGCACCGACAGCACCGTCGCGGTGTCGGCCACGGTCCGGGTGAGGCAGCCCGCCGAGGACAGCCCGTGCCAGTGCTCGGTGTCCGGGGCGAGGTCGACCAGGCCCACCCCCGGCTTGAGGCCGACCAGGGCGCAGCACGCGGCCGGCCCCCGGATCGAGCCGCCACTGTCCGAGGCGTGCGCGGCGGCCACCATCCCCGAGGCCACTGCCGCGGCCGACCCGCCCGAGGACCCGCCGGGGGTGTGTGCCGGCGACCACGGGTTGCGGGTCTGCCCGAACGAGGCGGACTCCGTGAACGGCCACAGCGCGAGCTCGGGCAGGTTGGTGGTGCCCACCACCACGGCGCCGGCGGCCCGCAGGCGGCGCACCACCTCCGCGTCGGCCGTGGCCGCGGGCTGGGGGCTGCGGGTGCCCATCGAGGCAGGGTGCCCCGTCACGGCGATCGAGTCCTTCACGGCGACGGGCACCCCGAGCAGGGGCCGGTCGTCCCCGCGGGCCAGCGCCACGTCAGCGGCCGCAGCCTCGTCGTGCGCGCTGGGCAGCAACCGTCGGAAGGCGCCCAGCTGCGGGTCCAGCTCGGCGATCCGGCGCCGGCTCGCCGCCAGCAGCTCCACCGCGGTGACCCGCCCCGTGCGCAGCAGCTCCCGGCGGCCCGCCACCCCGGAGAAGGCGACGTCGTCGTCGGTGAGGGTCGGGTCCACGACCGTGGACGGTAGCCGCGCGGGCCGCAGGTCGGCGCTCCTGCCGCTCGGCGCTCCAGGTGCCCGGAGCTCCTGGTCCTCGGAGTTCCTGTTGCTCGGAGTACGCGGGCACACTCGTGAGTTCCGTGCAGCGCCGCCCCCGCTGCCGCCGAAGGGACCCGATGAACGGCAACGCCACGCACCGCTTCGCCAACACCACGATCCTCAGCGTCTGCGCCATCGACGCTCCCCACGTGGTGACCTCCGCCAGCATCGACGAGCAGCTCGCGGCGACCTACGAGCGGGTGGGGCTGCGCCCCGGGATGATGCAGCGCCTCGCCGGCATCGAGGAGCGACGCTGGTGGAACGAGGGCACCACCTTCGCCGACGGTGCCGCCACCGCGGGGGCCAAGGCGCTGGCCGAGGCCGGGATCGACTCCAGTCGCATCGGGCTGATGGTGAACACCTCCGTCAGCCGCGCGCACCTGGAGCCGTCGACGGCGGTGGGTATCCACCACGCCCTGGGGCTGCCGTCGAGCTGCCAGAACTTCGACGTCACCAACGCGTGCCTGGGCTTCGTCAACGGCATGCAGCTCGCCGCGGCGATGATCGAGAGCGGCCAGATCGAGTACGCGCTCGTGGTCAACGGCGAGGACGCGCGGGGGATCCAGGAGGCGACGATCGCCCGGCTCAACGAGGGCACCTCCGACGCCGCGCACGTGTTCGCCCAGTTCGCCTCGATGACCCTGGGGTCCGGGGCGGCGGCGATGGTGCTCGGTCGGGCCGACGCCCACCCCGAGGGCCACCGCTTCCTGGGTGGGGTCACCCGGGCGGGCAGCGACCACCACGAGCTGTGCGTCGGCGACATGGACGACATGCGCACCGACAGCACCGGCCTCATGACGGCCGGGCTGGACCTGAGCGGGGCCATGTGGGAGGAGAGCGCCGACGCGTGGGGCTGGCGGGGCGAGGGCGTCGAGCCGATCGCGCGCTACATCATCCACCAGGTCTCCGTGGTGCACACCCGCGAGATCAGCCGCACCCTCGGGCTCGATCCGGAGCGGGTGCCGCTGAGCTTCCCCAGCCGCGGCAACATCGGCCCCGCCGCGATCCCGTTCACCCTGGCCGGCGAGGTCGACTCGCTGCGCGACGGCGACCGGGTCCTGCTGCTGGGCATCGGCTCCGGGCTGAACTCGTCGGTCTCCGAGATCGTCTGGTGATCCGCTACACCCCTGCCCCGGCCGACCTGCCCCCCGCGGGACTGCCCGGGCTCGACCCGGCGTGGTCGCGCCTGGTGCCCGTCGTGGACGCCGACGGCGTCGAGCGCACGTTCCACGTGCTCGACAACCAGGTCGAGAACCCGGTGGGGACGCTGCTCTGCCTGCACGGGAACCCGACGTGGAGCTACCTGTGGCGGGGCCTGCTCGCCGCGGCCCCCGCGGGCTGGCGGGTCGTGGCGCCGGACCACCTCGGGATGGGCCACTCCGAGCGCCTCGACGTGGCCCGCACCCTGGCCCAGCGGGTCGAGGACCTGGGCCGGCTCACCGACGCGCTGGGGGTCACCGGTGCCGGGGTGACCGGACCGGTGGTGACCGTCGCGCACGACTGGGGCGGCATCCTCTCGATGGGCTGGGCGCACGCCCACCGCGAGCAGCTGCGCGGGATCGTGCTGACCAACACCGCGGTCAGCCAGCCGCCGCCCGGCAACGGTCCCTGGCTCATCCGCGCCGCCCACGTGCCGCTGGTCGGGGAGAACGCCTGCGTGCGCACCCCGGCGTTCGTGCGGGGCACGACGGCCCTGAGCCGGCCGCGGCTCGACCGGGACGTCCGGGACGCCCTCGCCGAGCCGTACGGCACCCCGTCGCGGCGCGCGGCGGTCGGCGGGTTCGTGGCCGACATCCCCTTCGCCGACGGGCACCCCTCGCGCCCGGCGCTGGACGTGATCGGCGACGGCATGCGCACCCTGGACGTGCCCGCGCTGGTGATCTGGGGCCCGCGCGACCCGGTCTTCCTCGAGGAGCACCTGCGCGACATCACCGACCGGCTGCCCGACGTCCGGGTGCACCGCTACCCGCACGCCTCCCACCTGGTCACCGAGGACGCTCCCGGCTACGCCGACGTGGTCGTCGACTTCGTGGCGTCGTTGGGCGAGCGAGTCCGGGAGCCCAGCCTGGACGCGGAGGTGGAAGCGCCGGAGGACGCGCGGGAGGCCCCGCAGGTGTGGGCCCGACTGGACGAGCGCATGCACGACGACACCCCCGCCGTGGTCGAGGTGGGCGGCCGGACCGTGAGCTGGGCCCAGCTGCACGGCCGGGTGGACGACCTGGCCCGCGGGCTCGCCGGCGCCGGGGTGCGACCCGGGGACCGCGTCGCGCTGCTGGTGCCCCCGTCGATCGAGCTCACCGTCGCCGTCTACGCCGTGTGGCGGGCCGGTGCGGTGATCGTGGTGGCCGACAAGGGCCTCGGCGTGCGGGCCATGGGTGGGGCGCTGCGGAGCGCCTCGGTCGACCACGTCATCGGCACCCGGCTGGGGCTGCTCGCCGCCCGCGCCGTCCGCGTGCCCGGGACCCGGTTCAGCACGGCCGCGCTGCCCGTCGCGAGCTCCGCCACCGCGCTGCCCGAGGTGACCGCGGCGATGGAGGCCGCGGTGCTGTTCACCTCCGGGGCCACCGGTCCGGCCAAGGGCGTGGTGTACCGCCACCGCCAGGTCCGCGCCCAGGTGGCGCTGGTGCGGGAGCTGTACGGGCTCACCGACGCCGACCGCTTCGTCGCCGCGTTCGCCCCGTTCGCCATCCTCGGGCCGGCGCTGGGGGTCAGCACCGCGGTCCCCGCCATCGACGTGACCAAGCCGGCCACCCTCACGGCCCCGATCCTCGCCGATGCCGCCGCCGCCATCGACGCGACCGTGGTGTTCGCCGCCCCGGCCGCGCTGCGCACCGTGCTCGCCACCGCCGGCGAGCTCGACGCCGCCGGGGCCGGCGCGCTGGGCACCGTGCGGCTGCTCGTCTCGGCAGGGGCACCGGTCCCGGCCGACGTGCTGCGCGCCCTCGCCGCCGTGCTGCCGCTCGCGCAGTGCCACACCCCGTACGGCATGACGGAGTGCCTGCCCGTCACCGACGTCTCGCTGGCCGGGATCGACGCCGCGGGCGCCGGGGACGGGGTGTGCGTCGGGGCGCCCCTGGCCGGGGTCGAGGTGACGGTGAGCCCGCTGGACGCGCTGGGGGTGGCCGACGGCGCGCTGACCTCCGAGCCGGGCGTGGTGGGGGAGATCTGCGTGCGCGCCGAGCACGTGAAGGACCGCTACGACGCGCTGTGGGCCACCGAGCGGGCCGCCTCGCGCGACGCCGGCTGGCACCGCACCGGCGACGTGGGCCACCTGGACGCGGACGGTCGCCTCTGGGTGGCCGGGCGCACCGGGCACGTGGTGAGCACCCCGGACGGCGTGGTCACGCCCGTGGGGGTCGAGCAGCGGGTGGCCACGCTCGGCGACGCCGCGGCCGTCGTCGGTGTGGGCCCGGTGGGCACCCAGCAGGTGGTCGTCGTCCTCGCCCGGGAGGGCCCGGTGCTCGCCCCGGCCGCGCTCACCGAGCGGGTGCGCGGGGTGGCCGGGGTCGCGGTGGCCGCGGTGCTGCAGCGCACCGCCCTGCCTGTCGACATCCGGCACAGCTCGAAGGTGGACCGGGCGGCGCTCGGCGACTGGGCCTCCGGGGTGCTCGCGGGCGGCCGCGCGTGAGGCCCAGCGCGTGAGACCCAGCGCGTGAGGCCCCGCGCGTGAAGGTGCTCGTGACGGGTGCCTCCGGGATGCTCGGCGCCGCGGTGGGGCGGGCGCTGCTGGCCCGCGGCGACGCGGTGACGGTGCTCCAGCGACGCCCGTCCGGCCTCGACACCCGCGAGCTGCTCGGCGACGTCGCCGACCCGGGTGTGGTCGCGGCCGCGGCCGCCGGCTGCGAGGCCGTGGTGCACCTGGCCGCGAAGGTCGACGTGGTCGGGCCCTGGGCGGAGTACGCGCGCGCCAACGTGCACGGCACCCACGCGGTGGTGCGCGCGTGCCGGCAGCGCGGGGTGGCCCGGCTCGTCCACGTCAGCTCGCCGTCGGTCGCCCACGCCGGTCGCTCGCTGGTCGGCGCGGGCGCCGGCCCCGCCGACCCGGCCACGGCCCGGGGCGCCTACGCCCGCTCCAAGGCCCTCGCCGAGCAGGCCGTCCTGGCTGCGGACTCCGCGGACCTCGCCGTGCTCGCCGTGCGGCCGCACCTGGTGTGGGGCCCGGGCGACACCCAGCTCGTCGGCCGCATCGTCGAGCGCGCCCGTGCCGGACGCCTGCCCGTGATCGGCACCGGGGCCGCGCTCATCGACACCACGTGCGTGGACAACGCCGTCGACGCCCTGCTCGCGGCGCTGGACGTCTGTGCGCCCGACCGGGTGCACGGCGAGGCGCTCGTGGTCAGCAACGGCGAGCCGCGGCCGGTGGGGGAGATCCTCGGCCGGCTCTGCGTGGCCGCCGGGGTCCCGGCCCCCACCCGGCACGTGCCGCCCGTGCTCGCCCGGGCGCTCGGCGGCGCGGTCGAGGGGGTGTGGTCGGTGCTCGACCGTCGTGACACCCCGCCGCTGACCCGCTTCCTCGCCGAGCAGCTCTCCACCGCGCACTGGTTCGACCAGCGCCGCACCCGGGCGGCCCTGGGCTGGACGCCGCGGGTGAGCCTGGACGCCGGCTTCGCCGCGCTGGCCGCGCACCACGCCGCGGGGTGAGCGGGCGCCGGCCGCGCCCCCGAGCCTCCGGAACGCCGGGCGCCCCGCGACCTGGTGGCCGCGGGGCGCTCGGGTGGTGCTGGGTGGTGCGGGTGCGCCTACCGGACGTAGGCGAACGTCAGCGCGGCGTTGTTCGCCCGGACCGGGTCCCTCTCCGAGTCGGTGATGTACCCGATCACGACACCGAGTCCTACCCGGCCGCGCTTGGCGAGCGTGATCGTGGTGGTCGCAGCGGCACCGACAGCCAGTGCCGGCACCGGGATGACCACCGTGCGCCCGGAGACCTTCCCGCCGCCGCCGTCGATGATCCGCAGCGACCCGTTGCTGTACACGTCGACCCGCACGGTCTTGGGCACCGACGTCGCCGGGCCCTTGTTCGTGACCGTGAAGGTGACCTTGTCGCCGGCGGTCTGCGACGGCAGGCTCGCGGTCAGGGCCAGGTCGGCGGTCTTCGGGGCCGCCGCGGTCACGGTGAGCGGGATGCGCACCGAGGTGCCGCCGGCCGCGGACAGCGTCAGCACCTGCGCGCCGGACAGGCCCGCGGGAACCGTGACGCTGACCGAGGCCGTACCGGTCTGGGTGGTGCCGGCTCCGGGGGCCCCGGTGCTGGCGGTGACCGGGAAGCTCCCCAGGACCTGGTCACCCACCGACGCCACGACGCTGGTCACCTCGGGTGACCCGAGGCTGGTGAGCCCGAGGTCGGAGACGTCGAGGGTGATCGTGTCCCCGGCGGTCGGGGACTGCTCCTGTGCCGAGAGACCCGTCACCGACGCGCCGCTCTTGGCGAAGCTCGGGGAGACCGGGCTGCCCTTGGCGATCGCCGCGGTGAACACGTCCAGGTCGATGAGACCGGTGTCCGTCGGGTCGGTGCCGTTGGCGAGCTCGGTGAAGTTGTCTCCGCCGGAGGCGAGGAAGGAGTTGGTCGCCACCCGGAAGCTGTCGCCGGCGACGACGGCCTTCCCGTCGACCGTGATCGACGTGATCCGCGAGCCCACGGCACGGGTGCGGTCGTAGGTGTAGGTCACGTTGTCCGAGAGCCCCAGGGCCAGGTACGGACGGCTGGCGCCGGCCGGCTGGTCCTGCTGCTCGAGGACCGTCTTCAGCTGGGCACCGGTGAGGGTGAGCAGGAAGAGGCTGTTGGCGAAGGGCTGCACCGCGACCGCCTCGGCCGTGGTGACGACCCCGTCGCCGTTGGTGTCGGCGTCGGGGCCCGTGCTGCCCGCGAAGCGCAGGTCCGAGCGCAGGCCACCGGGGTTGGTGATCCCGATGTCCGGCACCTCGCCCGACGGGATGCTCGCCTCGCGCACCGCGTCGGCCACCAGGTGGCCGACGGTCGACTCCTCGGAACGGTCCTCGGCGCCGGCCGTGCCGGTGGGCAGCGTGTAGGTGCCGCCGGTGTAGGCGCCGTTGCCGAACGCCCGGGTGATGTCGGCGGTGATCGTCCCGACCGGGACGGCCCCGGTCACCGCGGCCGCTGCGAGCGCGGCGTCGGTGATCTGCTGGACCTGCGCCACCCGCGGGTACTGCGCCACCAGGTCGGCGTCGGCCGTGGTGACCCGGGGGACGTTGCGGGCGGTGTAGGAGTCGACGGCACCGGTGGCCCGGTCGACGGTGAGGACGACCTGCCCGACGTTGGCGCCGTAGGAGCCCGTCTGGACGATCGGTCGGGTCCGGTCGGTGCCCGCGACGGGCGCGTCGAAGACGTACTCCTTGTGGGTGTGGCCGGTGAAGATGGCCGCCACCGCCGGCGAGGTCTGCGTCGCGATCTTCGCGAACGCCCCGCCCTCGGCGATCTCGGAGTCCAGGGTCGCGCCCGCCGGCGTGCCCTCCGAGGCCCCCTCGTGAAGCGACGCGACGAGGACGTCGGCCTCACCGTTGGCGGGGTCGCCGTCGGTGAGCTGGTCGGCCACCCGGTTCACCGCATCGGTGGGGTCGCCGAAGGTCAGCCCGTCGATGCCCGACGGGCTCACCAGGGTGGACGTCTCCTGGGTGATCGCCCCGATGACCCCCACGGTCACGCCGTCCTTCACGAACGTCGCGTACGTCGGGAACACCGGCGTGGTGGTGCCGGCGGCGTAGATGTTCGCCGCGAGGTACGGGAAGTCCGCCTCGTCGGTGATCCGGCCCTGCAGGTCCGCGGTGCCGCGGTCGAGCTCGTGGTTGCCGATGGCGGAGGCGTCCGTGCCCAGGGCGTTGAGCACGTCCAGGGTCGACCGGTCCGGGTCGGGGTTGCCGTCGGCGTCGAGCGCGGAGGACGACGCGTACAGCGACGCCCCGACGTTGTCCCCGGCGGAGAGGAGCAGGCTGCTGTCCGGGCCGGCGGTGGCGCGCAGCCCCTCGATCGTGCCCGCGAACTTCACGGTGTTGTTGTCGATGCGGCCGTGGAAGTCGTTGACGTCGAGCAGGTTGATCGTCGCGGTGGGGCTGGCGGTGGCACCCGCGGTGAAGCCGACCTTGACGGGGTCGTGGTCGCTCGCCGCGTACGGGTCGGCCCGGTAGAAGCTCGTGGGCGTGGAGTTGACCCGGCTGTACTCGAGGGCGATCGACTCCGGTGAGTTGATGTTCCACACGTCCGAGCCGGTCACGCGGGCCTGGGCCGAGGCGTTGGCCAGCACGTGGTCCAGCGAGCCGGACAGGCCGCTGAAGGAGTAGCTGGTGTCGCTGGGGTCACCGAGGTTGGCGTACCCCGCGGCGGAGAGCTCCTGCAGCGGGTCCTCCTGGGTGTAGGAGTTGAAGTCGCCCAGCAGGAACGTGTCCTGGACCGACTCGTCTGCCTGGATGCCCGGCACCCACGCTGCGAGGGCCTTGGCCTGGGCGATGCGGTCGGGGTTGGCGTTGCCCTGCCCGGTGCCGTCGTCGGTCCCCGAGCCCTTGCTCTTGAAGTGGTTCACCACGGCGAGGAACGGCGCGCCGCCGTCGGCCGGGACGAAGGTCTGCGCGATCGGCTCGCGGGCGTTGTCGAAGGCCTGGCCCGCGCTGCTGAGCGTGCCCAGCGCGTGGGCGTCACCGCGGGGGGTCACCAGCGCCGGCTGGTAGATGATCGCGTTGCTGATCACGTCCATCTCCGACGTCGGCGGGAGCTCGGCCGAGGACGCGACGAACGCCCACTTCTCCCGGCCGGCGTCCGCGTTCAGGGCGGCCACCAGGGTCGAGACCGCGGTGTCGGCGGGGTCGCCGAGCACGGCCGAGTTCTCGATCTCCATGAGCCCGGTGACGGAGGCGTCGTTCGCGTTGACGGCCTTGACGATCTTGTCCTGCTGGCGCTGCAGGTCCGCCGCGCCCCACGCCCCGCGCGGTCCGTTCGGCTCGGAGCACCGGTTCACCGTGACGGGGTTGCCGTCGCGGTCGGTGTAGGCCGAGCAGTCCGGGCGGTCGGTGCCCAGGGTGGTGAAGTAGTTCAGGACGTTGAACGAGGCGATGCTGAGGTCCCCGCCGACGGCCTTCGGGGCGGCCTCGCGGGTGTCGGAGAAGCTCGGCCGCTGCGCCTCGGGGGTGCTCGCGGTGACGACGGCGGTCGGCTCGAGCTTGAAGCCGCCGTTGCCGTAGCTGACGACGACCGGCGCCGGGAAGTCGACGGTCGAGCCGACGCGCACCGGGTCGGTCTGGGAGAGGTACGGGGTGGTGCCGGGCGCGTTCTGGCCGAAGCGCTGGGCCGAGCCGTCGTCCAGGGTGACCGCACGGGCGGCGTTGTCGGCGACCACGACGGCGACCGCGGCCGCGTCCTGGGCGTCGGCCACGTCGGTGGGCTGGCGCAGGGGCCGCTCGCCCGCGGCCAGCCCGACCTCGCCGAACCCGGCGCCGGAGCTGTTGAACAGCCCGGTGAAGGAGTCGGTGACGGTGAAGGTGCCGGGCGCGTACAGCATCGACTCCAGCGACTCGCGCAGGGCGTCGGTGGCCGGCCAGGTGGCGGTGGTGGTGGGGGTGACCGCGGCCAGCGGGGTGTCCAGCGTGGTGACGCCGCCGTCGGTCGGGGTCAGCTCGGTGAGGCCGAAGAACTCGGTGACCCCCCCGGTGACGGAGACGGAGTCGCCGACGGCGGCGGTGAACCCGTCGGGGGCGTAGACGAAGAGGCCGTCGGACGCCGTCGCGGCGGCGACGTCCAGGGGCCCGCCGGTACCGCCGGTCTGGATGGTGAAGCCGTTGAGGCTGTCCTCGCCCGCGGGGTACGCGGCGGTGACCACACCGGTGGTGGTGACCTGCTGCCCGACGAACGGCGAGGTGTCGGTCGTGCCTTGGATGGCCGCGATGGTCTGCTCACCGGCGTCGGTCCCCCCGCCGCCGTCACCGGGCGGGGTGTCGCCCAGGACGCCCGCGGTGGGGGTGGGTGCGGCGGTGGTGAAGTCGGCCGCGTTGTCTGCCGTGCTCGCGAAGTCGGTGCGGTTGTCGGAGGTGGTGCTGCTCAGCCCGGGTGCGGGGCCGGAGCCGGCGAAGACGCTGGCGCTGCCGTAGCCGACGTAGTCGACCACCGCGGCGTCGGTGGCGGGGTCGACGACGCCGCTGAGGGCGGTGGGGGTGCTGGTGAGCGCGACCTTGCCGTTGGAGCCGCTCATCGCGATGGTGCCGGTGGCGTTGGGGGTGGGCGGGGCCGTGGTGCCGCCGTTGCCCTGCGCCTCCTGGACCAGGTAGTGCTGGCCCCCGGGCAGCGACCCGGACAAGGTCGTCACCTGGTAGCTGGTGCCGCCCGAGCTCGCGTACTGGATCGCGTAGCTCGAGAGGTCGATGGCGTCGGTGCCCTTGTTGTAGAGCTCGACGAAGTCGTTGGTGTAGGTGGCGCCGCTGTTGCCGCCCCCGCCGTAGACCTCGTTGATGACGAGGTCGGCGTCCGCGACGACCGCGGCGGAGGCCGTGACCGGCACCCCCACGGTCACCCCGGTGACCAGCGCGAGGGTGGCGGTCGTGACGACCACACCTCGAGCCCTGTTGTTCCACGTGCCCACCACGGGCTCCTCTCGTCCGCGCCCGCCGGCGCCTGGTCCCGCGCGCCCGCCCCGGGCGCGTGTGCCCCCCGCAGGTGCGGGTGGCCGGGGCAACCTTCACCCACGAGGGTGAACGTCTGGAAGCACAGAGTGAACGGCTGGTAGTGCGTTGGCAATGACCGAGAACGGGTGGGCGCCGGTTCGTGACCCGACGCAACGATCTGACCTGCACCGACGGGTCCGGGGCCGCGGGGGGTGCCCGGAACGATCGTGACCGCACCGTGACCGTTCCCGGGCGCGACCTCGGCGGGGCCCGCCCGGCGGGCCGCGCGGCGCCCGTCCTACCGTGGGTGGATGACCGTGGTGTGCGTGCCGGACGAGAACGCGATCGAGATGCTCGGGGAGGTGCCCGACGGCGTCGAGGTGATCGCCTGGAACGGCGAGGACCCCCGGCCCGACGGTCTGGAGCGCACCACCGTCTGGGTGCCGCAGGTCGAGGACTCCAGCGACCTGGACCGCAAGCTGGCGGCGATGCCGCAGCTGCAGGTGGTGCAGCTGCTCAGCGCCGGGGTGGAGGACGTCGTCGACGCCATCCCCGACGGGGTCACCCTGTGCGACGCCCGCGGGGTGCACGGCAGCGCGGTGGCCGAGCTGGTGCTGCTGCTGGTCCTGGCCGCCCAGCGCCGGCTGCCGCACTTCCTCGACGCCCAGCGCGAGGGCCGCTGGGACCTGGTCCAGGCCGACGACCTGCGGGACAAGACGGTGCTGGTCGTCGGCGCGGGCGACCTCGGGGAGCAGACGGCCACCCGGCTGCGCGCGTTCGACGCCACGCCGGTGCTGGTGGCCCACACCGCCCGCGACGGGGTGCACGCCACCGACGAGCTGCCCGCGCTGCTGCCCGACGCCGACGTGGTCGTGCTGACGCTGCCCCTCACCCCGGCCACCGAGGGCATGGTCGACGCGGAGTTCCTGGCCGCGATGGCGGACGGCGCCCTGCTGGTGAACGTGGCCCGCGGCGCGATCGTCGACACCGACGCCCTGGTCGCCGAGCTGACCGCCGGCCGGCTGCGCGCGGGCCTGGACGTGGTCGACCCGGAGCCGCTGCCCGACGGCCACCCGCTGTGGAGCACCCCGGGCACGATCATCACCCCGCACGCCGCCGGTTCCGTGAGCGCCTCCGGCCCCCGGGCGTTCGCCCTGGTCCGCGCCCAGCTGGAGCGGCACGTGGCCGGCGAGGAGCTGGTCAACGTGGTCACCGGGGCGTACTGACCAGCGACTGCTGATCGCCGCCTCCCGGCCTACGCCCAGGCGGTCCAGCCCGGGGGCAGCTCGTCCAGCCACGCCGCCGGGTGGGTGGCCGTGGTGGCTGCGCCCGGCCGGTCGAGCGCAGCGTCCACGGCGGTGAGCAGGGCCGCCCCGGTGCGCTCGGCGGCGTACCGCTGCAGCACCCACGCCCGGTTCGCGGCCCGCACGTCGGCCAGCCCGGGGGCGCGCCGCACCAGGTCCACCACCCGCTCGCGCAGCAGCAGCGGACGCTGCGCGGGCACGGCCCAGGCACCGGGGGCGTCGAACAGCTCGTGCCCGCCGCCCCCGTCGTAGCCGGCGACCAGGCAGCCCGACGCGAGCGCCTCGGCCACCGGCAGCCCGAAGCTCTCGCTGTGGGAGAGCGCGACGAACACCGTGCTCGCACCCAGCACCGCCGCCACCTCGGACCGCGGGCGGTCCACGAGCTCGACGAGCTCCACCCCGGCCAGCCGCTCGTCGCGGCGCAGCAGCTCGTGCAGCAGCCCCGCCTCCCGGGGTCGTTTGCGCGGGAACCACGCCACCCGCGGCGGGCCCGGCCTCCCGGGCGTGAACAGCGCCCCGTCGACGGGGTTCGGCACCAGGTGGACCCCCAGCCCGGGGTGCACCGCGGCGAGCACGTCGCGGCTCTCCGTCGAGACGCACCACAGCGCCGGGGCGCGCTCCCAGCCCGGGTAGGCCCCACCCCCGGACCAGGCCGCGAACGTGTAGAAGTGGTTCTGGTTGAAGATCACCGTCCGGCCACCCGGCGCGGGGTCCCGCCCGGGGACGACCGGCACCTCCGGCAGCACCAGCAGGTCGTCGGCACCCAGGTCGGTGGTGGGTCCGTGCACCACGGGCACGTCGGCGCCGATCCACCCGGGCCGGTCCGCGGCCGGCAGCCACAGCCGGGCGTCACGTCCGGCGGCGCGCAGCAGGGCCACGTGCTGGGTGTGCACGTGCACCCCGCCGCTGTGGCGACCGGTGGCGAAGCTCGCGTAGAGGACCCGCCCGCTCACGCGTACCAGTCTGCCGCGCTGCCGGTGTTGTGCGCGGGGAACGCACCCGGCCCGAGCCCGACCCGGGTGCGCCAGTGCGCACCCCACTTGGCGTCCAGGCCGGTGAGGATCTCGGCGCGGTTCTCCTCCGAGGTGCGTCCCACGGCGTGCATCGTCCGGCGGCGCAGGTGCGCCACGTAGGCGCCCTCGGTGACCAGGCAGCGCAGCCCGGCGGCGTGAGCCCGCACCGCGAGGTCGAGGTCGGAGCCGTACCCGTGGTGCGGGAACGCCACGTCGTCGAGCACCCCGATCTCGGCGATCCGGGGGACCGACAGGGCGAGCGCGGTGCCGTCGCAGAACGGGACCTCGCGGACCCGGTCGAGGGGGACGTACTCCGCGGCGGTGGCGGGGATCGCGCGCGCCCGCTGGTGCAGCCAGAAGTCGTCGTAGCAGGCCGACACCATCGCGACGTCGTCGTTCCCGGGGTGGGCCAGCGGAGCCACCAGGTGGGTCAGGAAGTCCGGCGAGAGGCGGGTGTCGTTGTTCAGCACCACCACCACTCCCACCCCCTCCGCGATCGCCGTGCGCAGCGCCCAGTTGCTCGCCCCGATCCAGCGCAGGTTCGCTCCCGGCCGGTGCACCCGCACCCGCTCGTCCGGGACCGCGAGCGTGTAGTCGCCCCCGTTGTCGACCACGACCACGCGGGTCCCCGCCGGGAGCGGGTCGCGCAGGAGGTCGGCCAGGACCGCGTCGGTGAGCTCGGGCAGGCCGAACGCCGGGATCGCCACCAGGACGTCGGGGGGCACGCCGGGGGGGTCCGTCACCGGTGCAGCGTAGGGGCACCCGGTCCGGGTGGCCGGGTGCCGGGGCGGGGGAGCAGGGTGGGCGGGAGCCGTCCGGTCCCCGGCGTCCGCCCACGAGAAGGAGCCCCGCATGTCCAGCCTCAGCCAGCACGAGCAGGACGTCGTCGCCGCCGTCGGCACCCGGCTGTGGATCGGGGGCGAGCAGGTCGAGGCGAGCGACGGCGCCACCTTCGCCGTCACCGACCCCTCCACCGGCGAGACGATCGCCGAGATCGCCGACGCCACCGCCGCCGACGCCCGGTTGGCGATGGACGCCGCCGCCGGGGCCCAGGCCGGCTGGGCCGCCACCGCCCCCCGCGAGCGCAGCGAGATCCTGCGCGGGGCGTGGGCGCTCGTCGTCGAGCGGGCCGACGACCTCGCCCTGCTCATGACCCTGGAGATGGGCAAGGCGATCGCGGAGAGCCGGGGCGAGATCACCTACGGCTCGGAGTTCCTGCGCTGGTTCGCCGAGGAGGCCGTGCGGATGAACGGCCGGCACACCCTCTCGCCCGGCGGCACGGGTCGGATCCTCACGATGACCCAGCCCGTCGGACCGTGCCTGGCCATCACCCCGTGGAACTTCCCGCTGGCCATGGGCACCCGCAAGCTGGGCCCGGCCTTCGCCGCGGGCTGCACCATGATCGTCAAGCCGGCCGCGCAGACGCCGCTGACCATGCTCGCCCTGGCCGGGATCTTCGCCGAGGCCGGCCTGCCCGAGGGCGTGCTGAGCGTGCTCACCACCACCTCGGCCGCCGCGGTGACCGAGCCGATCATCGCCGACCCACGGCTGCGCAAGCTCACCTTCACCGGCTCCACCGCGGTGGGCCGCGGGCTGGTCGAGGCCTCGGCGGCGGGCCTGCTGCGCACCTCGATGGAGCTCGGCGGCAACGCCCCGTTCGTGGTCTTCGACGACGCCGACGTCGACGCCGCGGTGGAGGGCGCGATGCTCGCCAAGATGCGCAACGGCGGTGAGGCGTGCACCGCGGCCAACCGCTTCCACGTGCAGGACGGCGTGGCGGCCGAGTTCACCGAGAAGCTGGTGTCCCGGATGCGCGCCCTGCAGCTGGGCCGTGGTTCCGAGGACGGCACCGACGTCGGCCCGCTCATCAACACCGCCCAGGTGGCCACCTGCACCGAGCTCGTCGACGACGCGGTGGCGAAGGGGGCGACCGTGCTGTGCGGCGGGTCCGCCCCGGATCGCCCGGGCACCTTCTTCACCCCCACCGTGCTCGGCGACGTGCCCGCCGACGCCCGGATCCTCACCGAGGAGGTCTTCGGCCCCGTCGCCCCGATCACCACCTTCACCACCGAGGACGAGGGCGTCGCCGCGGCCAACCGCACCGAGTACGGCCTGGCCGCGTACTTCTTCACCCGCGACCTCGACCGGGCCTTCCGGGTCGCGCAGGCGCTGGAGGCCGGGATCGTGGGCGTCAACCGTGGCGTGGTCAGCGACGTCGCCGCCCCGTTCGGCGGGATCAAGGCCTCCGGCTTCGGCCGCGAGGGCGGCGCCGAGGGCATCGACGAGTACCTCGAGGTCAAGTACGTGGCGCTGTAGCTCGTGCGTGATTCCTGGACCCAGGAGGCGAGGTTTCGTTCACACCCCTGACTCGCTCTACCCTCACCCGGTGCTGCTGACCACCCTCGAGCTCATCGGTGTGGTCGCCTTCGCCGCCTCCGGGGCGCTGGCCGCGGTGCGGGCGCGCCTCGACGTCTTCGGGGTCTG